>CAKRLX010000008.1 GCA_934359835.1 uncultured Blautia sp. | reverse complement strand
TGATAAAATGTTTGATTCCGGTCAGACAACACTTGGCTATCTTCCCGTTTTACTGTTTTAAGGTTTGTTCTTAAAAAAGAAACAATGAAGTTCGATTCACTAGATTCAAGCTTCGTTTCCACTCACTTTCATCAAGTTCCTTCGAACCGCATTCTCACTAAACTCACGCTCCGTTTTCACTCGCGTTCGTTAAGTGTTCATTGTGAATTTTTCGAGAATCGTATGTGTTTCACTGTTCAGTTATCAATGTTCTTTGTTCGCCGTTCTCTCAAGCAGCTCATCTATAATACCAAATCTTTTTCAACTTGTCAAGAACTTTTTCAAAAAGTTTTTGAAGTTTTTTGGATTGGCCTGCCGCCTCACCGAAGCGACTTTGCTATCTTATCACACTCATTTCTCTTTGTCAACAACTATTTTTTGTTTTTTCAAAACTTTTCAAATTGTTGATGCAGAAGAAACAATTTCTTGCGACAGCTTAATTAGAATAACACTTTCTAACCGGGCTGTCAACACTTTTTTCTATTTTTTTCAAAATATTTATCAGGAACCCGAAGGTATCCTCATAATCATCTTCTTTTTATCACTTTGCACCATTGTAAGAACTGGTATATGTTTCTTGCGAAGCGCATGTACGACAGGATACGTTTCAAATACATTGCCTTCCACATATACTGCTTCCGGTTTGTATTTCAGAATCTTTTTTACCTGATCTTTTATCATCGCCTTCCATTGAGGCTTATCCAGAGTTATGTCTCCATAAATCCCATCTGTTTCCAGTTCTGGCAAGGCTGGCAGGGCTATATGCTGTATTCTTGAATTTTTCATATGCGGAAGTTGTCTGAGAAGGAAATCTGCTTCTTCTCCGCCTCCCAGATTCACTATAACAGGTTCATCACTGAAACATCTGATGCTTATTCTGCATGCTTCTTCTGCATCTTCCAGTGTTCCTGTCGTCATCAAAAATCCGCCCTTATGGCAGAAACCGGCACTTTTCAGTCCTGTTGCCTCTGCCAGCTCCCGACTTTCCAGTCCGAGCCATTCTGACGGGAAACAACATTTATAGTTCATGGAATACTCTTTTTTCTGCGGCTGAACACAATATCCCCCTCGATTTGATGGAAATATCACAAACGCAATATCAGTTTCTGAAAGGCGCTTCTGACATGGAATGAACTCCGGCAGTACAAGAATCCGTCTGTCCTCATCTGTCAGACTCCCCAGCTCCATATCATGCTTTTCCAGCATCTGATCTATTCTCTTATCTGCACGCTCATTTCCAAGATATCTTTCAAATTTATGATCCAGAATGAGTCCTGCCACATTCACTGCCTGAAAAAATGCGGTGTCATTATTATCCTCCGCATCCCATGTCGGATTAAATCCTCCTATCAGAGATGCAAGCTCATTCTTATCACCTGTGTTATCATTATTATCCAAAGGCTGCACAAAGCTTATGTCGAACTGTTCTGCCAGCTCATCTCCAAGTATTCCCCGTCCCAGATCCTCCCAAAGAAGTCCAAAAGCAGCATATCCAATACCATTGTCACGGACTCTGCTGTTTTTCTGATGATGATCATATGTACCTCTTCCAATATCAAAAACAATTCCGTCAAACTCTTCCGGAACCCTGTTTTCTCTGATAATTCTGATTTCAGGATTCAGATACATTAAAAGAGCTGCTGAGAAAACATCATCCGCATGAAATTTTCCGTTATGGGTCAAAGCTACAGCATCACTTTTGGTAATCTGTTTCTTAAGTTTCTGTCCGATAATATTTCGAAAATAGTCTTTTGCATCATTCAGTGATGGAAGTATACATTCGGCAAGATTTTTCATTTCTTCCGTCGGTGCAGAAAGATCCGGTACCATGATCGGACGCAGTCCTGCTGCGCTGGCAGCTCGTATTCCATTATAGGAATCTTCTATTGCAAAAACCTCTTTCTGTTCAATCTGGAGCTTTCTGAGTGCCTCCAGATAGATATCCGGTGCTGGCTTACTTCTGTTTACCATGTCACCGCATACGATTTCATCAAAATATTCCAGGAGTCCGCCCTCTTCCAGTTCTTTAAGCGCAGTTTCCTGTATGGTAGAAGTCGCAACTGCTGTTTTTATCCCGTGTGATCTCAGATATTTCAGCAGTTCTTTCAGACCTGGTTTCTGCGGAAGATTCCCTCCTGCTGCATTTTCGTGGAAAAGTACTGACATTTCTGCTTTATATTCATCATATGGAAAATCCTGTCCATAATATTTCAGGAACATTTCTTTGGTGACCACTTCACTTGTTCCGAGACAATCTTTGTAAAGAATTTCAATATCAGGAATATGATACTTATCTGCAACAACTTTCCACATTTCGATAGCCAGGGCTTCCGAATCAAAAATCACCCCATCCATATCAAAAACAACAGCTTTCATACCTTACCTCTTCATTTCATTTGTTCATAATAAATTTAATTGCGTCCTGAATCCAGGATACATATACCAGACGTATGCCCTGAATCTTCTCTGTTGCGGATCTGCACACCTCGGGAAGAATAACTGTATCAAATCCCAGTTTTCTTGCCTCTGCTACTCTCTGCCCCGCCATACTCACAGCACGGACCTCTCCGCTCAGACCAATCTCTCCAAATGCCATTACTCCATCCGGAATCACAATATCTTTACAGCTGGATACCACTGCAAGGGAAATTCCCAGATCAATCGCAGGCTCTGTCATTTTCATTCCCCCTGCGATGTTGACATATGCGTCACAGGCTGCCAGATGAATACCAACCTTTTTTTCCAGCACTGCCATCAAAAGATTTACTCTGTTAAAATCCGTTCCAACTGCCGTACGTCTCGGAATACCAAAATTGCTCTGACACACAAGTGCCTGTATTTCCACCAGAATCGGCCGTGTTCCTTCCATTGAGCAGGCGACTATAGAACCTGATGTTCCATTAGGTTTTCCATTCAGCATGAATTCTGAAGGATTTTTTACTTCTTCCAGGCCTGTGCTTCTCATTTCGAATACGCCTATCTCATTTGTTGAGCCAAAACGGTTCTTGACAGCCCGCAGAATTCTGTAAGAAGCATGTCTGTCACCTTCAAAATAAAGAACTGTGTCAACCATATGTTCCAGGACTCTCGGCCCTGCAACATTACCTTCTTTTGTGACATGACCGACTATGAAAATAGAAATCCCCAGCCCCTTCGCAATCTGCATGAGGATATTCGTAGATTCTCTTACCTGCGATACACTTCCCGGTGCAGAACTGATATCTTCATGGAACATGGTCTGAATAGAATCGATCACTACCGTATTTGGTTTTTTTCGTTCAATCACTTCTCTTATTGTTTCAAGATTTGTCTCGCACAGTATCTGCAGATTCTCATTGAATTCGCCCAGTCTGTCTGCCCTCAGTTTTATCTGTCTCAGAGATTCTTCTCCTGAAATATAAAGAACTGCATTTCCTGACTGTGCGAGATTTCTGCACACCTGTAAAAGAAGGGTGGATTTTCCGATTCCCGGATCTCCACCCACTAATACAAGAGAGCCGGGGACGATACCGCCACCCAGCACTCTGTCAAGCTCACCAATCTCTGTCAGACGTCGTTCATCTTCAGATAAACGGATATCCTTGAGTTTTACAGGATCATTTTTCTTTGATGTACCTGCTGCTCTGCCTCCAGCCGGACTTTTTTTAGAAGAAACGGTTTCCTCCACAAAAGTATTCCATGCTCTGCAGCCCGGGCACTGTCCCATCCATTTAGATGATTCATATCCACATTCCTGACAGAAATAAATTATTTTTTGATTTTTCAACATTTTTTGATTTCTACTTTTACGGCTTTATCTCCTCCAAGTTCAACACTGAAAGAAAGTTTACCGCCAAGATTAGTTTTCATTTTTCCGGTATCTTCGCCATCAATAGAAACACTGTATTCTGTATCTGCTTCCATTTCTACAGTAATCTGTGCATCTTCAGCACCTTCTACATCAAAGCTCATGCTGGAGCCATCCTGTTCCAGAGAAAAAACAGTTGTTCCCGGTACAGATTCATATACAAACATTCCATTTCTTTCCAGCTTGGTAATTTCCTGAAATGTTTTTACTTTATACATATCTCCCTGATGAGGATAATCTGATACTTTTGATTTATGTGACAATTCATAATTGCCGAAACTTATGCTGCCATTTTCTTCTGTTCGGATCAGTTCCTTAACTACTGCCATGATCTTATGTCCTCCTAAGACTTTTCTTGTGTTTATTGCCCTTACACCTGTATATCTCTTACAGATGACTGAGTTATTTTATTATAACATCCGGCCCTTTTTTTGACCAGTATCCTGATCAAGATTTAACATCTTTTTTAGAATTTTATCTTTTTAGAATTTTATCCTTTTCATCTGTTTCTTTCTTTACAGAAACAAATTTCAGTTCTTTCTGATGCAGCTGTACCTTCACGACATCTCCCCTGTGTATCCTGCCTTCCAGGATTTCATTTGCAAGAGGATCCTCAAGTTTCGTCTGAACAGCTCTTCTTAACGGTCGTGCACCATATTTACTGTCAAAGCCAGCTTCCGCAAGAAACTCTTTCGCTGATCCGGTAACTTTGAGTTCAATTTCCATCTGTTCAAGGCATCTTTTCTCAAGTGTCTTCAGAAGGATTCCCACAATTTTACGTATATGAGCCTTGTTTAATGGCTGGAATACCATAATCTCATCAATACGATTCAAAAATTCCGGTTTGAAAATTCTGCGGACTTCTTCCATAACATTGGATTTCATACGTTCATAATCCTGTTTTTCATCAGGGCTGTTCAGAAATCCCAGTTTTTTCGGCTCAATAATTGACTGAGCACCTGCATTGGAAGTCATGATAATGATTGTCTGCTTAAAATCAACTTTTCTTCCATGCGCATCTGTAATATGACCGTCATCAAGTACCTGCAGAAGAATATTAAATACATCCGGATGTGCTTTTTCAATCTCATCAAACAGAATAACACTGTACGGATTTCTTCTGACTTTTTCACTGAGCTGACCGCCTTCATCATATCCTACATATCCCGGCGGCGAACCTATCATCTTGGAAACGCTGTGTTTCTCCATATACTCTGACATATCTACACGGATCATTGCCTGTTCACTTCCAAATACAGCTTCCGCAAGAGCCTTAGAAAGTTCTGTCTTACCCACTCCGGTCGGACCCAGAAACAGGAATGAGCCAATCGGTCTCATCGGATCTTTCAGTCCTACACGTCCTCTTTTTACAGCCTGTGAAACAGCCTTTACAGCTTCATCCTGTCCAATCACACGTTTATGAAGTTCTTTCTCAAGACGTGCCAGTCTCTTTGTTTCACCTTCTGTCAGCCTCTGTACAGGAATTCTGGTCCACTCTGAAACAGTTTCAGCAACTGATGCCTCAGTTACTGTCATATGTTTACGTTTTTTCTTCTTTTCTTCTTTTTGCCTGATTTCATTAATTCTGGCTTCAGCGTCTCTCTGTCTCTGCTGCAGTTCTTTTGCATATGGCAGATCTGCGTTCCTGATAGCCTCTTCTTTTTCTTTCTGTATCTCGCGGATTTCTTCCTCCAGCTCTTCCAGTTCCGGAACAGATTTATAGCCTCTGAGCTGTACTTTTGCCGCAGATTCATCAATAATATCAATTGCTTTATCTGGAAGAAACCTGTCGTTAATATATCTTTCTGACATTTTTACCGCTGCTTCCAGAGCCTCATCTTCAATCACAACGCCGTGATGTTCTTCATAATATGGACGCAGTCCTTTAAGGATTTCCAGAGCTTCAGCTTCTGAAGGTTCATTTACAGTCACCGGCTGGAAACGTCTTTCCAGTGCCGCATCTTTTTCGATATATTTACGGTATTCTTCCAGCGTGGTGGCTCCTATCAGCTGTATCTCTCCTCTTGAAAGAGACGGTTTCAGAATGTTAGAAGCATCCAGGGCTCCCTCGGCACCTCCCGCACCGATTATCGTATGAAGTTCATCTATGAAAAGAAGGATTTTTTTATCTGCACAGACTTCATTTATTGCTTTACGGATGCGTTCCTCAAACTCACCTCTGTATTTGCTTCCTGCAACCATTCCTGAAAGATCAAGCACAACAACTCTTTTATCTTTTACTGTATCCGGCACAATTCCGGAAACAATCCTCTGCGCAAGTCCCTCAACAATTGCAGTCTTTCCTACTCCTGGTTCTCCTACCAGGCATGGGTTGTTTTTGGTTCTTCTGCTCAGGATCTGGATCAGTCTTGTGATTTCTTTACCTCTTCCTACAACCGGATCAAGTTTTCCTTCTGCTGCCATTGCAGTCAGATCTCTGCTGTACTGATCCAGTGCAGGCGTAGAAGTTCCATTCTGTTGTTTACGTTCTGGTTTCATCTGGGAAAAATTCTCTGCATTTCCTTCATTTTCGATGCCCATTGCAGACAGCACTGCTGTAAAAAGTTTCTGAATATTAACTCCCATTGTATACAGCAGTCTGGTTCCAACACTGTCAGTTTCTTTCAGCATTGCCAGAAGAAGATGTTCCGTTCCCGCCTGGCGGACTTTCTGACTGTCAGCTTCTTTCTGCGCCTGCAGGATAATCCTGTTAGCTCTTGGACTGTACTCCAGTGTTTTCTCTGTTGTAAGTACTTCTGAAGGCGCAATCAGTTCTGAAATCAAAATCTGAAGTTTGTCGGGGTCCACACCGAATTCTTCAAGGATCTTTCCTGCTGTACCTTCTTCTTCCTTTAAAAAGCCTATCAGTATATGTTCTGTTCCAATATAAGAATGCCCACAGGACTGTGCGGTTTCTTTTGCCAGTTTTAATACATTTTCAGCCTGTCTGGTAAATTTTGCCTGCATACCTAATATGTTGTCCTCCTTATCCGTCTATTCCATATTCATCAAAAATCTCATCGATCAGCTCATGAACTTCTGTTCTGGTAACATTTTTACAGCAGCCTCTTGCAAGAGCAACCATAAGATTTTCTTTCATTTCTTCCAGCGCCTTGATTTTGTCCACATCTACTGCGATAATCGCCCCTCTTCTTCTGTCTATCGTAACAAAGCCTTCCTGCCTTAGAAGAGAGTATGCCTTATTGACCGTATGCATATTAATACCAATGGTATCTGCCAGCTGACGGACTGACGGGAGAGGATCTCCCTCGTGAAGTCTCGACGTGGCAATTCCCATTATAATCTGGTTCATCAGCTGAACATAAATCGCTTCGTCACTGTTAAAATCAATTTCAATGACCATTTAATCAGCCTCCTTGGTAACGATGTTATACATATGGTAGCACAATTCAGGAATTTTGCAAGAAAAATTTAAAACAGGCAGCCTCATTGGCCGCCTGTCAATTTAACCGAGTATTTTTTTGAGTTGTTCTTTGTTCAGGAGAAGATTGAATCCCATAGGATTGACAACTATAGCTTCTGCCTGTTCCATAAGAATCTGTGGAAGTTTGTCAAATGGAAGTTTTGAAATTCTCAGCTTTCTGCCTTTTGCAAATTTTTCAAATTCCATTACATCTGAAAATACCGGCTGAAGGATCTTGCCTTCTTTATTTTTCAGATATGGAATCCTGATTCTTTTTGGCTCTTCCGGATCAGGTTCCATCGCAACCAGAAATTCTGATTTTTTAAGATTTACGATAAGTTCCTCTTCCAGTTCACGAAGATTGATTTTCTTGCGTTCTTCCTCATCTACCGGACGACGAAGCTGCTGCATAAAATATATTCCTGAAAGCTGAAGTGTAGGATTGATCAGCGGACGCTTTGCGGGTTCCATTTTTTCGAGATCCGGTTTTCTGACAATTTTCTCCAGGTCAACCTCTATCTGCTCTTCATCTCTGTTCCAGATTACTGTATTGGCTCCGATAGAAAACAGAAGTCCATACATTCTGGGAAAATCTTTTTTATCGTAACGCATACCCATTACAAGATTTTTTTCTTCGATTTTCTTCTTTCCAAACTCTTTCAGCTTATCTTCATTTGCAAAAAACCAAACCTGATCATTATATGTTTCTTCTCCGCAGGTCACATAGGGAAGTTTTGTTGCCTGAGAATAAACGATAAATACACTTTCCCTTCCCTGAATTTCTTTTACTGCTTCTTCTACACTAATTCCCATTTAAGTTCCTCTTTCTTTACGTTTTCAGGCCTCATCAATGGCTTTTCCAATATCATGTCTCATATATTTATTGGAAAACTGAATCCATTCTGTTGCCTCATAAGCATTTTTTCTGGCCTTCCTGAGATCACTGCCTGTTGCGGTGATTCCAAGAACACGGCCTCCGTTTGTGACGATCTGTCCATCCTGGAATTTTGTTCCTGCATGGAAACAGTAATATCCGTCTTTATTTTTGAAATTCTCAAACCCGTACATCGGAATGCCTTTTTCATATTTTACCGGATATCCGTCACTTGCCAGAACAACACAGACAGCTGCATTGTCTTCAAATTCCAGTTCCACCTGATCCAGTGTTCCGTTTACACAGGCTTCCATCACTTCAATGATATCTGTTTTCATTCTTGGCAGTACTACCTGAGCTTCAGGATCTCCAAAACGCGCATTATATTCAAGCACTTTCGGTCCGTCTTCTGTCAGCATCAGTCCAAAAAAGATAATGCCTGTAAAAGGACGTCCTTCTGCCGCCATGGCATCAACTGTTTTCTGGTATATATATTTCTTACAGAACTCATCTACCTCATCTGTATAAAACGGACTTGGAGAAAACGTTCCCATACCGCCTGTATTGAGTCCCTTGTCACCATCCATTGCTCTCTTATGATCCTGAGCAGAAGTCATCAGCCGGATTGTTTTTCCATCAACAAAAGAAAGTACGGAAACTTCTCTTCCTGTCATAAATTCTTCAATAACCATGGTATTCCCGGCATTTCCGAATTTTTTATCTTCCATTATTTCCTTAACACCGGCTTCCGCTTCCTCAAGGCTGTTACAGATCAGTACGCCTTTTCCAAGTGCAAGTCCGTCTGCTTTCAGAACGATTGGAAATTTTGCCTGGGTTCTGAGATATGTCAGAGCTTTTTCCGGATCGTCAAAGTTTTCGTACGCAGCTGTAGGAATTTCATATTTTTTCATAAGATCTTTGGAAAAAGCTTTGGATCCTTCAAGAATTGCGGCATTCTTACGCGGTCCGAAAACCTTAAGACCTCTCTCTTCAAACACGTCAACTACACCACCGACAAGCGGATCATCCATACCTATGATTGTAAGATCAACTGCATTTTTTTCGGCAAAATCAGCCAGTCTGTCAAATTCCATTGCACCGATCGGGACGCATTCCGCATATTCAGAAATTCCTGCATTTCCCGGTGCACAGTAAATTTTATCTACCTTTGGGCTCTTTGCCACACTCCATGCAATGGCATGTTCTCTTCCGCCGCTTCCAACAATCAATACTTTCATGCTTTTCTCCCGTCCTTAACTATAACTTTTCCGTTCTGTACTGTTACTCTGTTATTGGCTATCAGATCTATAGCACGCGGAAGAATTTTCCATTCCGCCTGCTCCATAACTCTTCTCTGGAGAATTTCCGGTGTATCTCCCTCCTGCACCTCTACTGCTTTCTGCAGTATGATCGGTCCGGTGTCTGTCCCGTTATCTACAAAATGCACTGTAGCGCCGGTGACTTTAACCCCTCTTGCAAGTACTCCTTCATGAACTTTCAGTCCATAAAAGCCTGTACCACAGAAAGACGGGATCAGTGACGGATGAATGTTAATGATCCTGTCAGGAAAGGCCTCTACGATCATCGGTGGAACAGCAACCAGATATCCTGCAAGTACAACAAGATCTATCTGGTTTTTCTTAAGTTCTTCAAGAAGCGCTCTGTGAAACTGTTCTCTGTCATTATAATCTTTCGGAGATATACATTCTGCCTTGATTCCATGGTCTTCAGCTCTTTTCAGGGCATATGCTCCTGCATTATTACTGATCACCAGGCCAATTTCGGCATTTGTGACTGTTCCTGCATCTATGGCATCAAGGATTGCCTGCAGGTTTGTACCTCCTCCGGAAACAAGCACACCAAGTTTTAACATAAGGTCACTCCCTTTTCGCCTGCTTCAATACGTCCTACTACATATGGTGTATCACCTGTTTTGCGGATTGCTTCCATTGTTTTGTCCACGTCTGCCGGATCAACAGCCATAACCATTCCAAGACCCATATTAAATGTATTATACATCATTTTTTCTTCAATATCACCTTTTTTTGCAAGAAGATCAAAAATAGGGAGTACAGGGTAACTGTTTTTTTCAACTACAGCTCTGGTTCCTTCTTTAAGCATACGTGGAATGTTCTCATAGAATCCACCGCCTGTGATATGGCTGCATGCATGAATACGAACGCCGGCATCTTTAATACTCTTCAGCGCTTTTACATAGATTCTTGTCGGTGCAAGAAGTGCCTCGCCAAGAGTTGTTCCAAGTTCATCGTAATAGGTGTCAAGAGACTCCTTTGTCATTTCGAATACTTTACGTACAAGTGAAAATCCATTGCTGTGTACACCTGTGGAGGCCATTCCGATAAGCACATCTCCAGGATTCAGTTCCTCACCTGTCAGAATATCTTTTTTATCAATAACTCCTACTGCAAAGCCCGCAAGATCATATTCATCTTCCGGCATCAGTCCTGGATGTTCTGCTGTTTCCCCGCCGATCAGTGCTGCACCGGACTGTACACATCCTTCTGCAACACCGCTTACGATTTCGGCAATTTTCTCCGGATAATTTTTGCCACAGGCAATATAATCCAGGAAAAACAGAGGTTCAGCGCCTGCACAGGCGATATCATTTACACACATGGCTACTGCATCAATTCCGATAGTATCATGCTTATCCATGAGCATGGCAAGTTTAACTTTTGTTCCGCAACCATCTGTACCGGATACCAGTGTAGGTTCTTCCATCCCCTTGAATGCATTCATGGAAAAAGCTCCTGAAAATCCGCCGATTCCTCCAAGTACTTCCGGTCTCATCGTCTTTGCAATATGTTTTTTCATCAATTCAACTGATTTATAACCTGCTTCTATATCAACGCCAGCCTTTTTGTAATCCATATCTCTTCTCCTCTTCTCGGTATTTTATTGTAAAGTCACTTAATATTCTTTATAGCCAACTTCCTGAAGTCTGGCATCCTTTGCTTCTACCTGTTCTTTCAGTTCCTGACTGTAAGCTTTCAGTCTGTCCAGAAGTTCAGAATCTGATGTTGCCAGAATTTTTGCTGCCAGAAGTCCTGCGTTTGCTCCGCCATTAATAGCTACTGTAGCAACCGGGATTCCTGACGGCATCTGTACGATGGAATACAGAGAATCACGTCCTCCGAGAGATGTCGTATGCATCGGGATACCAATAACAGGCATTGGAAATATTGCCGCACACATTCCCGGAAGATGTGCTGCCATTCCTGCACCTGCAATAATAACCTTAAATCCTCTCTCTTCTGCACTTTTTGCATAATCAAAAAACACGTCCGGTTCTCTGTGTGCAGAGATGATCTTCATTTCGTATTCAACGCCCAGCATGTCAAGAATTGCTGCCGCTTTGCTCATAACCGGCATATCTGAGTCGCTTCCCATTACAATTCCTACTTTTTTCATTGGTGGCCTCCTTTTTCTTATATCCAGGTTGATTCTACTAAGATTCTAATTTTGTGTCAACCAAATTTCAGAAAAGAAATATTTTGACTAGCAAACAGTTTTTGTATATTTATCTTTCTATTTTTCAAAAGGTCTGTTCAGTTCCTCTGTCCCCGGAAGTACAAAACGGCCGTTCTCAATAATGGAAGTACCCTCTCCGTCTTCATCAATAACCTGAATACTTCCCAGTTCTTCATACGGAATTGTAATATCCGTGTGACAGCCATAATAAGCCATGCTGATATCTTCCTTACGAAGAGCAGAGATCTCATTATCTCTTGCAATAATTTCTCTTCCATCAGGATTATATACCGGAGTGTCTTCCGACCAGCTGTAACACGTATCGCCAACTGCAAAATGTGGTCCCATCTTTTCTGCAATAAGGATTGGAAGTTTATCTGCAATGCCATATTTTTCTGCTGCAACATAGGCAGTAGTATTTGTTCCTATTGCGAATTCACCCATAGGGATCTTGTTATGATGATGAAGGATGTTGTCTTCTATATATGCCCTGTTCTCTTCTTCTGTCTCAAAATTGCTGCAGGAATAATCAATAACCTGCCCACAGTCAAATACCAGCTTGAGATCACGGAACTGAAGTCCATTAAGGTAAACCTTTTTTACATGAAGGATTCCTCCGGTTCCTGCCAGAACAGGAGACGTAAATACTTCCCCTACCGGGATATTCACATCAGCCACGCAGTTTTCAAAGTTTGTCTGTTTCTTCACATCTTCCAGCTCATGAAGATGCACGATCAGGTCTGTTTCGTTTCCATTACAGCCTTTGATTGCAACCCACTGACAGGTGTCCAGAGTTTCAATGATCGTCTGCTGTATTTTTTCGTAAAGTTTATAATCCAGTGTGTTGATCTTTACAATCTCGTGAAAAATCTCCGGGTAATTTCCTCCTATTTCAGGTACAGGATATGCAATGATAGTAAAACTTCTTTCGTCTCCCGGAATATAGCGATTGACAATCTGACCGGACTCGTTGTTCATTTCAACTTCCAGTTTCTGCTGTACTTCTGTAAGCGCCCAGGCTTCCGGTTTGTTCACCGGTGAAAATGGTTCCTCTCCAAAAGTATCTATGCATGCCGGACCGCCATGAACTTTTGACAGTTCTTTATAATTTTCATAGGCCGTCTGCATGGAACGGAGTTTTCTCTGAACAAAATCACTGTCCATAAAGAGAGCGCAGTCCTGTCTGTGATCGTAATCATACTGAGGATTGGCAACCGCGCCTGTATATCCGATACGATAGACACCTCTTTTGTTTACTGCATGGGTTGCATGGCGGTAGATCACCGGCTCAAGTCCCATTTCTCTGAACTGTATGATCGCAGCACGCACCATTCTCTCAAATCCGAGATTGTATCGAATGTTAACAGTTTTTTTGACTGAGAGATCTTTTCTTCCGTTAACAAATCCAATGCGGTAACCCTCTGTATAAGTTCTCGCCATACTGTCTATCTCTTCCTGTGAAAGTGTGTTCAGATATTCAGCAACTCCTGTTTCATTTTCTGAAATATATTCTCCGAAAAAGTACAGATATCTCAGATCAGTAAGATCTGAATTCATGATAATATCTGTTGCAAAATTTCTCGAAGGATCGACAGCTTCTGCAATTCTGTCCTCCATCATATCCTGGCAGTAATCATTCACATAAGATTTCAGGATATCTTCTGTACTTTTTACAGACGGCAGTTCCTCATTCTCAAATGACGCATACACCTCAAGAAATAATTCTGCCGCTACAGTATAATCCCACAATTTTTTCTCGTAGGCATATACAACCGTTCCTCTCAGTTCACTGTAAAGAAAGCTGAAAACCTTTCCGTATTCTCCAAGCTGTTTTTCGGCATATGCCGGATTTCCATAAGATGTTTCATAGTTATCTTTCAGAATTTCCTCATACAGTCTGTGATTTTCCTGTCTGAGTTCTTCCAGTGTTTCTGTACGAACATCTTTCTCCATAATGTCAGCTGTTTCACACAAAAATTTCGCTGTCTGCTGAAAAAAATCAATAAATCTGCTCTGTACTGTTCTTTCCGTACAAATCTCACGGATTCTGTTTTCTGCCAGCTGATAGCGTTCTCTAAGTAATTCGTCCAAATGCACATCTCCTTTCAGTCATCTGTTACATGCCCAAGCTGAATATGTCTGTCTATAAGTTTTTGCATATATTCCCAGATTTCCCGGGATCCCTCACCAGTATGCTGATTTCTTTTATAAATCTGACTTTTATGAACGCCATGTTCTTTCCAGCTTTTTCCATCTGAAGCATCGTTCAGAAGCAGCGGCTGACAGTTATCCAGCGTTCTCGCAAATTTTGCCTCCGGAGTTTCATATGCTTCAAATTCTTCCCAGAGGCTTCTGAGCCACTGTCCCTGATCTTCCGGCAGCATTCCGAATATTCTCAGCGCTGCTTTTCGCTCCCTTGCCTCCGTCTCTTCCGGATCCTCTCCGGAATAAGCATATGTATCTCCTGCATCAATTTCCACAAGATCATGTATCAGAACCATCGGAATCACCTTCGAGAGGTCTACATCTTCATTGGAATACTCTTTCAGAAGGACAGCCATCAGCGCAAGATGCCAGGAATGTTCGGCATCATTTTCTTTCCGGCTTGCATCTGCAAGATATGTCTGACGCATGATTTTTTTGACTTTGTCAATTTCAACAATAAAATCCATCTGTTTCTGTAAACGGTCTTTCATATCATACCCCCATCAGGAAAAATCCCAGCCAGCATACCAGAATAATTCCATTCAAAATCGAACCCACGATACTCGTCCGGTGCAGTCTGTTTTCCTCTGAAAAACCCGAAAGTCCAAGTATAAAACCATATGCGGATAAAAGTGCTGCAAACAGACAGATTCCTCCTATCACAAATCCATAAGTACCGTTTAATAAATATGCGGTTATTACAGCCGCTACAAACAGCAACAGGGAAGCAATCGCCAGTCCCACTGACAGCTTCCCTTTTGATGATTCTTTCTTCTTTATTATTGCATATCTATATCGCTTTGCCATAATGCTTTCTCCTCAGATAATTACAGACAGCAAAAGCCAGATAACCAACTGCTGCCCCAAGTGTATTCAGAATCAGATCATCCACATCAAAGCAGCCTGCCTTCGTAATAAGCTGAACAGTCTCCACAAACAGACTGAGCATAAATCCTGACAATATAATAAAAAAACCATTTCTGCATTTTCTGTTGATTACCGGCAGGATAAATCCATATGGAATAAATCCGATCACATTGCCGAATATGTTTGTGAAAACAGCCAGTACGCCCAGCTGTTTTCTGTAGACCCAGAATCTCCGGATCTCCACAAATGGTATCAGATTGTATCGATACATCCGCTCCTCGGTTGCAATACGTCCATATTCTTCTGAAAAGAACAGAAAGTATACCAGAAGCAATATATACAGCACAAAAAGAAGAATGCTCAGTCGTCTGATTTTACGCTTCGTATTATCTTTCAATGTCTGCCCCTAACCAAAATCATATTAAAATATCTGATTTTCTTTTCAGAAGTCTGGCACCGCTGATGATCATCATTACACCTGCGGCAATTCCTGTTACCAGTGTTACAATTCCTACAGCAACACTGCACGCACCAGTTCTTGACATTGTTTTATATATTTTTTCGTTCAAAATTCAGGCCTCCTGTCAAATATACACAGTTACAGTTCTGTTTTGCTTATTTAGCTCCGTACTGTGCATAATAAGCATCAATAGCTGTTTTCAGCTCGTCATTAATAATGATCTGTCCTTTGTATTCTCTGTTATAAAGATGTTCAATAACTTCTGACATTGTAACGATGGCGTTTGTTTCAAATCCATAAAGATCATGCACTTCATCAAGTGCACATTTCACTCCGCCTTTACCGATCTCCATACGGTCCAGAGATACCATAAGTCCAACAATTTCAACGTCTGCTGCTCCTCTTACTTTCGGAACTGTTTCTTCCATTGATTTGCCGGAAGTTGTAACATCCTCGATCATAACCACACGGTCACCATCTTTTAATTTGCTTCCGAGAAAGCTTCCTTTATCTGCACCATGGTCTTTTTCTTCTTTACGGTCTGAGCAGTAACGGATTTCTTTGCCATATAATTCACTGAATGCAATTGCTGTTACAACACTGAGCGGTATTCCCTTGTACGCCGGTCCGAACAGTACATCAAAATCATCTCCATATTTATCATGAATAGCTTTTGCATAATATTCTCCGAGTTTTTTCAGCTGGGAGCCTGTCACATAGCCGCCTGCATTCATAAAGAAAGGAGATTTTCTTCCACTTTTCAGTGTAAATTCTCCAAATTTCAGCACCTGGCTGTCTACCATAAACTCTATAAATTCCTGTTTATACTGTTCCATATTCAAACCTCCGTAAGTATATCTTTTGTTTTATTTTTTGATGGACTTATATTCTTTCACATTTTAACATACTACAGAAAAAATAACAATTACAAACCTGTTTAAAAAATACCTGCCGGCATAAGTTCTCATTATCTGCCGGCAGGTACTTCTGATTCAGTGTACTCTTCAATTGTTATATAGTTGCTGTTCACAGCAGCCTGGTCAAAATCCATTCATTAATAATCTTCATATCCGACGCTTCCGTCTGAATAAGTGATCTCATAATATCCATGTCCGCTTCCATCGCAGTCATCATATGCCTGACGGCTTACTTCTGTTACAGGCTGCGCTGCTGCTGCCGCCTGTGCTTCTGCTGCTGCCTGAGCCTGCGCTGCCGCTGCTGCCTGCGCTGCCGCTGCTGCCTGAGCTGCTGCTTCTTCAGCTGCTTTCTGTTCAGCAACAAGCTGGTCAACTTTTTCTTTATCTTCTGTTACATAGAGATGAGATACATATCCCTCTACTGTCTCGCCTTTTACCTTGATCCAGCCAGGGCATACTGCTGTTGCCTTGAACTCGGCACCAAGTACAACAACTTTGACAGCTTTTGCATCTGTGGAAGGCTCTTCGCGCACATTTACTTTTGTTGTTGCATAGACTGTTTTTTCTTCATCAAAAGCTTTTTCATCAGCTTTCTCTGTGGCTTCCTGATCTTTGCCTGCTGCATCTTTGTAGCTGATATAAAGCATACCGTACTCTTCATAAAGAGACGGCTCGTTCCAGTCTTCTGTTTTTACATCTTCAAAAATATGTTCTGTTCCGTCTTCCATTGTAAGTACAAGGTTGTTGATTTTTTCTTCTGTTGCTTCTGTTTCTTCTTTTGTTTCTTCTTTTGTTTCTTCTTTTGAATCAGCTTCTGCTGTTTCTTCTGCTGTTTCTTCTGCTGCAGCTATACTGTCTGCTGTTTCTTTGACGCCTTCTTTTATTTCTGCATTTTTTACTTTTACAGTTGTAGTATTTTTAACTATAATATCTCCAACCTGAAAATCTTCTGCCGCAGCTTCATCTGCCCCATCAGTTGTTTCACTCTGCTCAGCAGCAGTATCTTCTGCTGCAAATGTCATTGCAGGAGCTCCTGTAACCACCGCTACTGTAAGTGCAAGGCTTAAAATTGTTTCAATTACTCTTCTTTTCATTTTTGTTTCCTCCTCTGTCAGTCCTTTGTAAAAATAATATCTGCACTTTCATCATTACCTGTAAGAATTTCCAGATTACTTTTCTCTGTGGCTGTTCCCACAGGAAGATACAGGGTAAAACCTCCACAGTCTGTTGAACCGTCATCCAGTGTCACATCATTTGGAAAGGCTTCATATACCTTATCGCCATCTGTTCTTACATATATTCTTGATTCTGTATCCAGATATTTTTCTGCTATTCTTCCACTGATCTTCAGGTAATTTCCCTGAGTGATAATTTCCAGATCTTTTACTGCCTCCGGATCAGCCTTGTCTTCACCTGTGCTGACTGTTCTTTCAGGTGCAGGCATTACCGGTGCGCTCTCTGCCATTTCCGGAAGAAAACGCTCTGCTCTTTCTACAACAACCGTATCGGCCGCCATTGTATCAACATCTGTCAGCTGATACGGAATTCCTCTTGAAAAATAAGCATTTCCATATACATCAGCCATAAACGGAAGAAGTGCATTTCCAAAAGAATCCCTGTACATGACAAGACTTCCTGTCTTTACAGGATTTACTGTGGTTATCCTTGGATCAAAATTACTTTCCACTTCACCAACATAAGCAAATGTTGTCTGTCTGTCATAATATATTTCATCTTCCGGTGTTGTCGCAAGAGGGTAAAGCATCTCATCCAGATCCCCGGTAAAGTCAGTCTTTACTGTGTAAGTTTCGTCCGTATAGGACTCATGCTCTTTTCCAAGCCCTTCCAGCAAAAGATCTGATGCTAAGGCAGCACCCTTGTTATTCCAGTGTGAATCTCTTTTATGATATAAAATCTCATCTGCTTTTGCAAGTGGCTCATAAAGATCCACGTAAGAAATATTTTCATTTTTCAGATATTTCCGAAGGTTAATGAGATTTTTATTATCAGATACTTTGCAGCTGTCATAATATGGCATATTTGCATCATATAAGGAATTCTTGTTCGGTGCAACGGTGAATGCAAACTGAACGTTTTTTTCTGCAAGATATTCCTGCATCAGAGACAGAATATGAGAAATATTATAAAGGCTTCTGTCCTCCAGAAGATTTTCTCCAAGATAATCTTCAAGAGAGTCTTTGTAATAAAGCCAACCGTCTGTCCCCTGGATCACACCGGAAGCAGTAGATGTTCCCAGTATTTTACCATTAATAAGGGCATTTGCCGTAACCAGTTCATTACGGAATGCAAAGTGATCCTGAAAATATTCTCCAGCATCACTGAGCCACTGTACATTGATGCCCTCTTCTGTCTTAATCTGTGGAAATTCTGCCAGCGTTCTGTTTTCGGAAGAACTTTCCTGGCCTGTCACAGCCATTCCCGCAAAAGGAACCAGGCAGACCGCAAAAAATGCCGCAATATACAGCACCTGTAATTTTTTCATACCAGTTCCTCCTAAAAGCGAAAATAAATAAACGGGTTATAAGTTCCACCGGCAAGACTCAGGATACAGAGTAAAAACCCTCCGAGGCTGAACACATATGTCAGTTTACTGTAAGTTTCATTTCTGCTCAGTATCTTATGTACCGGTGTACATGCGATCAGAGCACATACAAACGTCAGGATATAAACAGGTGTCAGCTGCTGCATTACAAGACTCAGTGCACCCGCACTCATATTAAATCCCGTGAACATTTTTTTCACAAAAAGCCCGCCCTGTGCCATAGTATCAGCCCTGAAAAATACAAATCCGATACATACTGCAAGGAGCGCATAAATATGCTGAAAAATACTCTTCAGCCAGCCACCTTTCTTCGCTATTGCAGGTACATATTCTTCCAGCATCAGGAAAAATCCATGATAGGCTCCCCAGAACAGAAAGTTCAGAGATGCGCCATGCCAGATACCTGTTACAAGAAATACGATCATCTTGTTCACAACTGTGCGGAATTTACCCTTCCGGTTTCCTCCTAACGGAATATACAGGTATTCACGGAACCAGCCGGACAGGGAGATGTGCCATCTTCTCCAGAATTCGCGGATACTGGAGGACACATATGGATAATCAAAGTTTTCTTTGAAATGGAATCCAAACATCCTTCCAAGTCCCAGTGCCATATCACTGTAACCACTGAAATCAAAATAGATCTGAAGCATATAGGAAAATGCGCCAATCCATGCACCCGCACCTGACAGAAGCCCCGCTGATGCATTAAAAATATTGTCTGCCACCATTCCCATTGTATTTGCAATAAGTACTTTCTTTGACAGACCTGCCACAAAACGGCGGATACCTTTGCCAGTTTCATCTACTGTCTGTTTACGGTTATTGATCTCCAGCTCCACATCATGATATTTGACGATCGGCCCTGCGATCAGCTGTGGGAAATAGGAAATATAAAGAAGCACTTTGCCATAATTTTTCTGTGCTTCAACCGTTCCTCTGTATACATCGATCACATAAGATAATGCCTGGAACGTAAAAAATGAGATTCCTATCGGCATCTTTATATCAGGAACTGAAACGCTCAGTCCCGTAACAGCATAAAGAGAATCTGCCAGGAAACCCAGATACTTAAAGAAGATCAGCAGTCCGATATTCAGTATCACAGCTGCTGTCATAATCCATTTTTTATTTTGAGGTAATGCTGCGATCAGCCTTGCAAACAGATAGTTTCCAAAAGCCGAAAGGATCAGCACTATTACATAAATTGGTTCACCGTATGCATAAAAAACCAGACTTGCAATTACAAGCAGTATATTTTTGGCCCGCATCCCGGGCAATATGAGATGCAAGCCAAAAACTACCGGTAAAAAGACACACAGGAACACCATTGAACTAAAAACCATGGTTGTCTCTACCTGTTCTTTTTATTTATTTTGATACTACTTCAATAACTGTTTCCTGTCCTGTGGCACGGCTTACAAATGTGCCTACACGATAGTTTGCATAATCAAGCTGATATTCCTGTCCATCTCCATAACAGCCGTCAACTGCTGTTCTCTTAAGCGGACTGCCGATCAGTGCAAACAGAGCTGCAGCACTGGAATGTTCTTTTGATACACTGCGAAGTTTCTGAGTACGTTTTGCATCGTATTTTCCGGTTTTAGAATTAAAGCACCAGAATTTGCCTTTGGAAACGTAATCGCCTTTTACCATATGGCTGTATTTGTCAAAGCCATATTTTTTACCTTTGATGGTTTTGATGGTAAGGTATGACTCTCCCCATTTACTTCCACCTTTATAAGCAGCTCCGTTTTTACCGAAGTAAAATCTGTAGGTCACTTTTTTATGTGTTTTTTTGTTTTTTATTTTAACGCTTTTCCAGGTGTTTTTTACTTTTCGGCCTCTGACATAATAATAATATTTTCCTTTTTCTTTTTTGAGTCCTTTTTTGACTGCAGCCTGTACTTCAGTTACAGAAGTAACGCCTTCCATTACAGGTGTCTGCAGGAAACACAGACACAGTACTACTGCAAGTACTTTCATCCACTTTTTCATACTATACCTCTATATTACAGAATCACTTCGCATTTTTTCGCTGCTTTGTATACGGATTTTACAGAAGATATCTCCTGTGCATATGTTCCGACATCTTTTCTTGCAGAAAAACGTGCTGCATTCGGATCATAAACATGCCATTTACCGTCAGCGAGTTTTACCTCTGTCCATGCATGTTCCTGCGCTCTCTTTTCATTAAATACTGTGCTCGTTCCCCAGCATACACGTACCGGAAGACCTGTTGCACGTTTTGCAAGTACGGCAAACGCAGATGCATAATAATAGCAGTTACCTTTTTTCTTACTCATCATTTTGTAGGCACTGTCAGTGATCTTTCCCTTATTGAAGCTTCTGCTGTTCAGACCCATCACACGTCCATAACCATATTTCTTTGTATAATTAAAAAGTTTCTCAAGAGCTGCTTCTTTCTGTTCTGCTGTTGTAACTCCTGTCCCGATCTTCTGGCTCTTAATAACAGAGTCTGCTTTCTTGATCATTTTTGCATTTACAGACTGGGATTTACCTGTGTAAGCGCCTTTGACATTAAATTTCATTGCTTTATATACAGTTTTGCCTTTGCTCTTTGTCTTAACTGTATACCAGCCTGTTTTGCGCACACCATCGGATCCGAGATAATATGTTTTACCTTTGATTTTTTTGAGTTTGTTTTTAACCTTTTTTCCTTTTACATAATAGCAATATCCATTAGTTTCTTCTACCCAGCCTGTCTTTTTTGCAGCTGATACTGTTGCCGGAACCATTCCTGCAACAAGACTACATAGAACCAGTGCGATCATTAAAAATCTGCATGTTTTTTTCTTTTTCATTTTTCTTTTTCCTTTCTTTTTTGTATTATTATAACATTTCAATATTTTATTACAATATCATCAGATGCCTTTGACATACTTTCTGTTCGGTTTGTAATTCGGCCTTCCTTCTCTTCCACTGAGATTGTAATTCATTGCATAATACCAGTCTTTTTTCCCGGTACTTTTTGCCCAGTTCGGATCATAAACCCTTCCTTTTATTTCCGCCCAGCCATGTCCGCCTGATGAAACGGTATACGCCTTATATCCCACTGCATTTGCAAGATACGCAAATCCTGCTCCCATGGCATAACAGTTGCCTCTTCCTCTGAGAAGCATTCTTTCTGCATAATCTACATCCCAGGTAGAACTGTAATAAAAGGTACCGCCATCACCATACCGGAAAGTAAGTGCCTTATTATAACATGCCCTCAGTTTCTGTGATTTTGACATTTTGTTGTTTGTAATGCTGTCCACTACTTTGCTGGCATAAACCATAACTTTCAGTTTACGAAGCTGCTTTTTGTTATATGAAGCAGTGCCATTTTTTTTAAGTCGGATTCCATTTACTTTTGTAGATGTTTTCATATAACCGCCGGCACCATTACTCTGTCTGAAAAAATAATATTTTCTGTTGATACAACGCCAGCCGGTCTTCTGAATACCTTTTGATGAAAAGTAGTATTTCCTTCCATTTACAGTGACAAGTCCTTTTGATTTTTTGCCATTTGCATCTAAATAAAAAACATCACCTTTTGCATTTTTTGAAAAGCAATTGGTTTTTGCTGCTGCCTGAACATTGCATACGCTTATAAATGTAAGGCAGAACATGAATAGTATCGCAAATACAATATTTTTTTTCTTTTTCATACTTTTTTCCTCCTGCTATAACGCATATTAATACTTAAATAACGTCCTCTGCTGAAGCGTATAAGATGTTGTAAAACCGGCCGAACCAAAGCAGCCACCCCAGCCTGCATAAGCACCTTCCGGATCATAATGTCTTCCATCGATCATTACCCAGCAGTGTCTCGTGTATCCGTCACTTGCTCCATCTCTGCTCCCCGGAACACGTCCGCACATCAGATACGGATTGTATCCCAGTTCTTTTGCAAAGGCTGCAAATGCACATGCAAAGCTGTAACAGTTTCCTCTTTTCAGGGTAAGCATTCTGTCTGCTGTTACCAGATACCATTTGGAGGCCCTCAGATTCGGATAATACGCAGTCGAATACCCAAAACCACCGTTACGTACCAGATAATTATAGCAGGCACTTAATTTCTGCCCCTTTGACATTTTGTTGGTCGTAATAGAATCCAGAACGTTCTGCACTTTCATTCTCACTTCCAGGGAATAAGAATATTTCGCCCGGCCTTTAGAGTTAAATTTCACGCCCTGATAACTTCCGCCCTGTTTGATCTTCCCGTGAGAGTCAGCATAATACATATATTTTCCCACATGGAACCAGCCGAGTTTTACTTCTCCTCTTTTATTTACATAATAAGTACGACCTCTGACTTTTACAAAAGCAGACGGGTTCTTTTTATAGAGACGTCCGTCTTCCCTGAAAAGATAACGTACACCGTTGACACTGTGGTTCGTTGTATATGCATATCCATCTTTGCCGAAATAGTAATAAGAGCCTTTAATCTTTTTCCATTTTTTCTTTAGCTTTTTACCTTTTTTGTAGTAACAGTACTTCCCCTTTCTTTCCTCATAAAAACCATTTTTCTTCTGTGTTCTGGTGCTTGCTGCCTGAACTTCCTGTCTGATAACCGGCACAGCGATCTGTACAGTCAGAACTGCTGCCAGTATGATCAGGAAAGCGCGTAATTTCTTCATGCTTTCTCTTCCTCCTTCATGCACCTTATCAATTATTATTTTTACATAAAATTGCTTCTTTGTCCATAATATTGCATATTTTTATTAATGGTTATCATCAATATTTCCTGAAGCGTTTTGACATTTTTTATTATTTTCTGACCGAAAATGTTTTCCTCATAATATGGAAATAATATGGTATCAGCGGGATCAGCGCTGCAATCCACGCCATCGGATCTGCAAGACAGACTCCCGCAAAACTTGTCTTCCCGGCAACAAAAGCAACAATTGCAGTTCTTGCGACAAGCTCAAACACTCCACCCATCATAGGCACCAGGCCATATCCCATTCCCTGCAGCGCATTTCTGAAGAGAAAAATTGTACACAGAAATGGATAAGCCCAGAAAACCGTATGAAAATATGTCACTGAAACGTTGATCACATCTGTCTGGGAAGGACTGACAAAAAGCCAGGTGAAATATCTTCCGCAGAAATACATCAGCACCATTTCTATAACGCTCCAGATAAGAAGCATGATCCAGCAGTAATTTACGCCCTGTTTTACACGGTCCATTCTGTCTGCGCCCCGGTTCTGGCCTACATAAGTAGCAATTGTCGCTCCCATGGATACTGCGATCATCGTAATGATATTCTGAATCTTTCCGGCTGCCGAAAAACCTGCCATATATGTTGTTCCGTAAATATTAACTGCACCCTGAACAATAATGGTTCCGATAGCAGTAATCGAAAACTGAAGTCCCATAGGTACCCCAAGTGTGATCAGTCTCGAAAAGCTGTTCAGACGGATTTGAAAATTTTTCTTTTCCAGATGCAGGATATGATATTTCTTTTTGATATAAACAAGGCAGCATATTGCTGATATTCCCTGTGCAATAACAGTAGCATATGCGCAGCCATTTACCCCCATTCCAAGTCCGCAGATCAGTGCTATATCAAGGAACACATTGATTCCTGCCGAAATAATAAGAAAATATAACGGTGACTTTGAATCCCCAAGTGCCCGTAGAACAGCAGCAAGTATATCATAGGCTGCTGTTACAAGAAGGCCGGCATAAATAATTCCCATATAGCCTTTTACATCACTCATCAGATTTTCTGGTGAATTCATCAGTCTCAGTATAGGTTCATTCAAAGCCAGAAATCCTGCCGTCATAACTACAGCAAACGCTGCCATCAGATAAATCGACATGGCAACATAATGGCGCATTTCATCATATTTACGTGCACCAAACCGCTGCGCCACGATAATTGCAAACCCACTACTCAGACCATTCAGCCATCCGGTCACGAAAAACATCAGTGAACCGGTGCTTCCAATTGCGGCCAGTGCATCTACACCGATAAACTGTCCAGCTACAATTGAATCTACTATATTATAAAACTGTTGAAAAACATTTCCAAGAAACATAGGAATCATAAACTGAATGATCAGTTTCACAGGATTTCCAACAGTCATATCATTTGTTCTGTTCTTTTCCACAATGACCTCGTTTCCCAAAAACAGGAAAAAGCTTTCGCCTTTTCCTGTGATGTGTATTACCCTATTTAACAATACCAATCAACTGACTGATATCTTCAACTTTCTGTTGTTTCATGAATTCTTCAATTCCTTCTGCAATTTCAACTGTTGCATAAGGATTAAAGAAGTTTGCAGTTCCAACAGACACTGCTGTAGCACCTGCCATAATAAACTCAAGTGCATCTTCTGCTGTGGCAATTCCGCCCATTCCGATGATTGGAAGTGATACAGCCTGTGCAACCTGATATACCATACGTACAGCTACCGGTTTAACTGCCGGTCCGGACATTCCGCCCGTCTTGTTAGCCAGTGCAAATGTTCTTCTGTAAATATCAATTTTCATTCCTGTAATAGTATTAATAAGAGAAAGAATATCTGCCCCTCCGGATTCCGCTGCTTTTGCCATTTCTGTGATATCAGTCACATTCGGGCTGAGTTTCATAATGATCGGCTGTTTTGCGTATTTCTTTACTTCTTTTGTTATAGCTTCCAGTGCCTGTGGATTCTGTCCAAAAGCAATGCCGCCTTCTTTTACATTTGGACAGGACACATTGATTTCAAGAAGATCTACAGGTTCATCTGCCAGGCGTTCTACTACTTCACAATAGTCTTCGGTGGATTTTCCACAGACATTAACAATTATCTTTGTATCGTACTGTTTAAGAAACGGAATATCTCTTTTGCAGAAAAGATCAATTCCCGGATTCTGCAGTCCGATCGCATTCAGCATTCCGCTTGCGGTTTCCGTCACTCTTGGTGTCGGATTTCCCGGCCACGGTACATTGGCCACACCTTTTGTCACAACTCCACCGAGACGATTCAGATCAACAAACTCACTGTATTCTGCACCGGAACCAAAAGTTCCGGAAGCTGTCATTACAGGATTTTTGAGTTCTACTCCTGCAAGATTTACACTTGTTCTGATCATAATTCCACCTCCGTGCTCAGGAATACCGGGCCATCTTTGCACACACGTTTATTGTGTACCTGTGAGTGTGCATCAATTTCTTTTGATTTGCAGACACAGGCCAGGCATGCCCCAATTCCGCATGCCATTCTCTCTTCCATGGAAATCCAGCATGTAATGTTTTTCTCTTCTGCATATTCTTTCAGTGCCCGGAGCATCGGTGTTGGACCACAGGCAAAAATCACATCTGCCTCAAGTGCATTCTCTCTGATCGCATTCAGAACATTTCCTTTTGTTCCTGTACTTCCATCTTCTGTTGCAACATAAACTTCCGCATATTTCTTAAATTCATCATTAAGAAACAGTTCATCTCTGTAGCCGAGTACTGCTGTTTTCTCTGCATTCAGCTGTTTTGCAGTTTCAAGCATTGGAGGAATTCCGATTCCACCACCAATCAGAAATACTTTTTTGCCTTCTGCTTCTTCAAGTGGAAACCCGTTTCCAAGAGGTCCCATTGCTTCGATGGCAACTCCTGAATGAAGTCTGGAAAAAGCTTCCGTGCCGGTGTTTTTACCGGTAACTCTGTAAACCAGACGGATTCTTCCGTTTTCTTTATCTATCTCACAGATACTGATCGGACGTGGAAGAAGTTTACTTCCATCTCTTGTATAAAGAGACAGGAACTGTCCCGGTCTGGCATTTGCAGCCATATGATCTGCCTGAAGCCAGAGACTGAAAATCCCTGTTCCTATTTCTTCCTGACTGACAATCTTCAGGCTTTCTTTTGTTTTCTCACGCATTTCTCTCCTCCTGTTCTTCTGTCAACGATTGGAAAGTGCACCGCTGATATCTTCGATCATTACTTCTACAGCTTTACGTGAAGCATCTGCGTAATTCAATTCTCCATAAGACGCATATGCTTCCTGTTTGTATGCAGCAATAATTCCTCTGGAAGAATTAACAATTGCACCAAGTCCGTCTTTATTAAAGAAATGTACAAGATCAGCACCTTTGCCACCCTGTGCACCATATCCCGGAACAAGAATAAATGTTTTCGGCATAAGTTTACGAAGGACTTTACCCATTTCCGGATATGTAGCGCCTACAACTGCACCAATATAACTGTATTCATCACCCATATGGTCTTCGCCCCACTGAGCTACTTTTTCACCAACCCACTCATACAGAGGACGTCCCTCAATAATTCTGTCCTGGAATTCTCCGCTGGATGGATTGGAAGTTTTTACAAGGATAAAAAGACCTTTCTTTTCTTCTTTACATACGTCAATGAAAGGTTTGACACCATCTGAACCAAGATATGGATTTACAGTTGCAAAATCCTCGTCAAATCCTGCATACTTTTTGCTTCCTACCTGAACTTTTCCAAGATGACCTACAGCATAAGCTGCAGAAGTGGAACCAATATCGCCCCTTTTGATGTCACCGATTACAACAAGATCTTTTGATTTACAGTAGTCTACTGTTTTTTTGTAGGCCACAAGTCCTGGGATTCCAAACTGTTCATACATTGCTATCTGAGGTTTTACCGCCGGAATCAGATCATAAGTTGCATCTACGATTCCTTTATTGAACTGCCAGATTGCTTCTGCAGCCCCTTCCAGTGTTTCTCCGAATTCCGCAAATGCATTTTCCTGGATATGCTTTGGAATATAATTTAACATCGGATCAAGTCCTACTACGATTGGTGCATTTGTTTTACGGATCTTTTCGATAAGTTTATTGATCATAACTGCTTCCTCCTGAAACTTGTTACTTTTCGTTACTGTTAACTCCGTTCACAGTAACTATTCTTTCTACAACATAATACACGAAATATACCATTTAATAAAGTGTTTTTTTATATATACCTTGACAATTTACCCCCTTGGATATATAATCCAAACATAGACCGCTGATTACTTAATATAAAATCACTAGTTTTTAGAGATTATATATTACATGATATAGTCTGTAAAATCTGGTGATTTTTTTCGTCAGATGGACTTTTAACTTTTTATTTTTATGGAGGTAACATCATGAACAAGGGAACTGTAAAATGGTTCAACGCAGAAAAAGGCTATGGCTTTATCACAGGAGAGGACGGCGCTGACGTATTCGTTCATTTTTCTGCAATCAATGGTGAAGGATTCAAATCACTGGATGAAGGACAGGCTGTAACTTATGATTTAACAGAAGGCGCTCGCGGAATGCAGGCTGCTAACGTTACAAAATTATAATTAATTTCTGACACTTCAGGTCTTCGGACAAAACAAAAGCCCCCGGCTAAGCCGGGGACTTTTTATTTTACCTGTTTATTCAGCATCGCTGGAAGCAGCTGAAAGACCTGAAACATAATTATCAACTGCCGAAGTATCCATAACCGTTTCCTGTACAGTGCTGGCATCTTTCTGGGCGATCTTGGAATATGCGGAAAAACCAATCCAGCCGATCATCGCAACACAGATCACAACCCATGCCAGAATCTCAAGTCTGTCTATCAGTCTTTCTTTCTTGGAAGTTCTGTTTCTGTCATACTTCCCTGCTTTATATTTGTCTACTTTTTTCTGACTCATATCTGAATCTCCTTTGCTGTATCTAAATCGCTTTCTATCCCTTGATTATACCACACACTCGTTCAAAAGGGAAGTATTTGTTATTACACAGCAACGATTACACCGCCATCATTTGCATACATGCTGCTGACACCGGCTGTATCAAGAATAACCACATCTTTCATTGGCATTCTTTCCTGCAGTGCTTTCTGAAGCAGCTGTGCTCTTTCTTTACAGTTACAATGTGAAATTGCCAGAACCTTTGCTCCGCTGTTCTGTGTCTTCTCCACAATCTGCTGAGCCATTTTTACAAGAGCCTTATTAATTCCTCTTGCCTGATCCAACTGACAAATTGCGCCTTCATCCGTAGAGCCCATTACCGGTTTAATCTTAAGTGCACTGGCTACCAGTGCTTTCACCTTACTAAGGCGACCATTTTTTCGAAGTGTTTCCAGATTATCCAGCACAAAAAATGTATGCTGCTCTTCAATATATGCATCTACTGTTTCGATCACTTTTTCAAAAGTATATCCTGCTTCTTCACATTCCTGTATTTTCATTCCTATCAGAGTCTGTCCAACTGATGCGGACTTCGAATTAAATACATGTATCTTTCTGCCCGGCTTCTCCTCCAGAAGAAGATTCCTTCCAAGAACTGCACTGTTATACGATCCGCTCAGTTCTGCAGAAAGTGTAACTGCATAAATGTGATCTGCATCACAGTCAAAAGCTCTCATATAACGTTCAGGTGAAGGGCATGCGGATTTGGGGCATTCTGAACACTCTGCAACTTTTTTCAGAAAAATGCTCTGGTTAAATGTATCATCATCTATTATATTTTCACCACCGACATTCAGAGTCAGGGCAACTGACTCAAAGCGCTGATCTTTTTTCCACTGATCTAATAACTCCCCACAACTGTCTATGATAATTTTGTAGCTCAAATATATCGTCCTCTTTTCCATAATATGTAGTATTCAATACCACATCTATATTACCATATAGCCACATATTTGAAAAGACTTTTTGCAAAAACTCTGTTTTTTTTTTAGATTCTGCATTATAATAGGGATACTGTCCACGTCATTTACCGCAACATAATAATGGCAATCTGAAAAAGGAGTTCCAAATGCTCGCAATAAAAATCAATAATGTCAAAACCTTTATGCATCAGTTACTTATAGGAAATACTTTTGATTCCTTCTCTCTGATCGAGGCATCTATCACTACTTTTAATCATTTTTCTATTGATGGTACACTTCATCCGGACTTTTTTGATACAGATATGCGTAATTCTCTGACAGAATCCGGGCGTGTTTATTCTTTATGGAAAGAACTGAAATCCTACTGTTATTCTCTTACCAAAGGCCGGATTCCACCTTTGCAGTTTAAATATGTATTCTGCATCAGTCCCCTGCATGCAGTTTCTGTCTGTCAGTATGCACAGAAATTCCATGTTGATCCCGCAGTTAAGAATTTTGTTTTTAATATACAATACAAAAACCAGGAACTCATCTGCACAACGGGCGTAGCATTCAGCACTTTCACTCTGGATAAATCATCAGAATCTCTGTGGGATTCTCTTATTGAAAGCTACCTCCGCAAAAATCAACTTGACTACCATAACCTGTAAAAATATTTCGTTTTTCTTCTTCTGCCTGAAAAACATAATATGCCAGCATGTCTATAAATTCGCTGTTTGTAGGTTTGTATTGAAGAGGATAACCAGCAATCTCTTCCAGTATTTTTCTGTTTGTAAGCCAACAGACATTTACAACTGTGCGAATGTCGTGTTCCACATTTACAGAGGTTGATTTAAATTTTCTCGCCAGACGTGGATATATATCCTTTGTTATCCTGATTGGTTTTCCCTGCTGTTCTATTGTCATATTCACAGCTTCAGACACATAATAATATCCTTTATATTTTGCCGTTATCCCCATATGTCTTATTACACGATAAATTTCTCTCATACTTTCCTTCCCTCCTGCCTTTCCCGTTTTACGACAATTCACGGATCATTCTGTTCTCACATCTGATATACTTTTCAGGTTCCTTCACATTAACCTTACAGTCGGGGAAGAATCTCTCTTAGTTTTCGCCAAAATCAATGTTCATTCCATAACTGCCCGGAAAATCACAGCCATTCTTTTCCTGACGGTTACTTAAATAATAATATATAAATTCCAATCGATTTTGTCAATATTTATGCAAAAAAGGCCTTCTTTACCGCAAATTCGGCAAAGAAAGCCTGATATTTATCTAATATTTATCTGATATTTATCTGTTTTTTATTTATTTTGTCAAAAGCATAAGAATCTCGTTACTTCTCTGAACAAATTTTGTCATTTCATCCGGAGACAGCTGTTTATGGCTGATCATAGCAAGATCGTACAACTGCTGACAGATCACCGGTGCATGTTCAGATCCCTGATTCTTCGCAAGATACTGAACCAGAGGATGGTTTGCATTAAGAACAAGTGTTTCCTGTCCACCAAACATTCCCGGATCCATTCCATACATATTATACATCTTCATCATATCCTGCATACGACGGCTTTCTTCAGAAAGAGTCATCATTGCTGCGACAGATTCATTTTTAAGATTTTCTACTTTTACTTCCAGTTTGTCATTATTCAGATTCTTACGGAACATTTCTGTAAGGGTTTTTGCAGTTTCTTCATCTGCTGTGCCATCGCCCTTCAGTTCATCTGTAAGATCCGCATCAATTCTCTTAAACTGGATTGTCTGGTCTTTTTGCTCCAGATGAGAAATAAATGGCGTATCAATATTATGTGAAAGAATCACCGCATTCTTGCCTGCTGCTCTGAACATATTAATGTACTGGCTCTGCTGTACCGGATCTGTCACATAGAAAATAGTAGTTTTTTCCGGTTCTTTCTCATTATTTTCGTCTTTTTTCTCTTCAGCATTTTCTTCTGTCTTTTCTTCTGCTGTTTCTTTTTTGTTTGCCTCTATACAATCTTTCAGAGTAAGATATTTGTTATCAATATCTTTGAACAGAATATAATCATGAAGTTTTTCTGCAAATTTGCTGTCTTTTATACAGCCAAATTTGATAAACGGGCTGATGTCATCCCAGTATTTTTCATAGGATTCACGGTCTGTTTTGCACATTCCGGTCAGCTTGTCTGCAACTTTCTTTGAAATATATTCAGAAATCTTCTGTACAAATCCGTCATTCTGAAGAGCACTTCTTGATACATTAAGCGGAAGATCCGGGCAGTCAATAACACCTTTCAGAAGAAGCAAAAATTCCGGAATTACTTCCTTGATATTATCTGCGATAAACACCTGATTATTATACAGTTTAATAGTTCCCTCTATAGAATCATATTCTGTATTAATCTTCGGGAAATACAGAATTCCCTTCAGATTAAACGGATAATCCATATTCAGATGAATCCAGAAAAGAGGTTCCTTGTAGTCCATAAATACTTTACGGTAAAATTCTTTGTAATCTTCATCTGAACATTCATTTGGATGCTTCATCCACAGTGGATTTGGATCACTTAATGATACAGGACGTTTATTGATTTTAACAAGATCCTTTGCAGGTGAAACCTCAACGGTTTCTTTCTCACCTTTGTCATTTTCTTTTTCTTCTGTCTTTGCATCTTCATGAATATGTTCTACAACAACATCATCGTCGCGTAAATCTTTTTCATCAATGGTCTCATATTCCTGCTCTGCATTTTCTTTGGCAAGATAAATGTTTACCGGCATGAAAGAACAGTATTTTTCAATTACCTCTCTCATACGATATTCATTACAGAATTCAAGACTTTCATCATTCAAAAACAGAGTAATTTCTGTTCCAGGTGTAGTTTTATTACCATCCTGCATATCGTATTCTGTACCGCCATCGCAGGTCCAGTGTACTGGCACAGCCCCCTCTTTATAGGAAAGAGTATCAATGTGTACCTCGTCTGCTACCATAAACGCAGAATAAAATCCAAGTCCGAAATGACCGATCATCTGATCATCTGTTGTTTTATCTTTGTATTTTTCAAGAAATTCCGTAGCTCCTGAAAAAGCAATCTGAGTAATATATTCCTCTACCTCATCAGCAGTCATACCGATACCATTATCTATGAATTTCAAAGTTTTTTCATCCGAATTAACGAGTACCTGTACTGCCGGTTTATAATTATCCGGGAAAGTATACTCTCCCATTACTTCAAGTTTTTTAAGTTTTGTGATCGCATCACAGCCATTAGATACAAGTTCTCTCACAAAAATATCATGGTCAGAATACAGCCATTTCTTTATGATTGGGAAAATATTTTCACTGTTAATTGACAAATTTCCATGCTTTTCAGCCATATTATCCACTCCTTTGGTTCATTTTTTAGCATCTTTCTATATATTAATCCTCTTACACACAAAAGTCAAGGATTTTTTAGCACTCATTTAATTTGAGTGCTAACAGTTTCTGCTGTACAGAGAACTTGCAGCCATAAATTTTCTTGCATACTATGGCATTAAAAGAGAGGCTCCTGTATGGACCCTCTCCTGTCAAGTACTGTTTCATATAAATTCAAATACAGCTTTTATTTGCGTTTCTTTTTGTATACGATAACTCCGCAGGCTGCTCCTGCCGCAATGATCAGAATAATCACAAATGGTGCAATCGGTGTATTGTCACCAGTTTTGACCGGTTTTTTCTGATTAGCCGCTGGTGTAATATCCAGTCCCGGTGCAGTTACTTTTGCTTTTGTCACAGAGAACGGCACCTGTTTGGTATCATAGCTTTCTGTATCAGTCCACGTATTTCCTGAATATTTCTGCTGTTTAAATGTTACTTTCAGTGTATAAGAACCACTTTGTGCAAGTCCAAAAGAAGCAGTGTACGGTGCTGCGTTCCAGCCATTGGTATTTATCACAGTCCAGTTCAGCGGAACATAACGGGTATCTTCTTCTTTCGGACTGCCATTATCCATTCCTGCTCCTATAGCGGTAAATGAAATCTTGGATTGTGTTGTATACACTCCGTTATACTCAATTCCCGTAATCTTATTATTATCTGCAGAAGCAAGTTTTGCAGAGTATGCATTAACACTGACTTTCACGGTTGTGGTAAGCGCAATTTTATTATCGTTATCCACGCCTTCCGGAAGTGTCACTGCTCCTGTCACAGTAAACGACTGGGCTTTTGTGCTGGATGCATCATAAGAACATTTCTTCATGTCCCAGGTGACAGATGCCTTCATGTTTCCATTTGTAGTTTCTATCACTACTGTAGATGGAAGTTTCAGGGCATTTGCTTCCTTTTTGGTTCCATTCGCCAGATTTTTGATTTCTGACGGCTGCTGGATCTTTGTTATCGATGCAGTTCCCTTTACGACCTGGAAATCCGCCTTAAGAGATCCTTCTGCATTTGATGTAGAACAAATGATTTTAACCGTCTCAGAATAATCTCCTGTGTCCAGTCCGGTTTTGGGTGCAACTGTAAAACTTACAGACTCTCCCGGATTAAGATTCAGAGCATCAGCACTGACTGCGCTTATCTGGAAATTATTTGCAGTCGGCTGAATCAGAGTCTCTGCCACATTTCCACTGTTGGTAACTGTAAATTCCTGGACGGATATCTGTCCATATCCTTTTTTTGCACTTGCAAAGTCCAGAGATTCAGGATAAACATTAAGCAGGTGGCTCGCATCTTCTACCGTAAAATATGCTGTTACAACTGCATTCGTTCCCTCTGCATCACTGATTTCAAATGAGTCTGTATACTCATCTCCTTTGGCCGGAAGATTTTTTACCGGACGCACTGTAAGTGTTGTACTCTGGCCTGCCGGTATAACAGTATCTTTCAGTGTAAATTCAAAATTGGTAACTGAATTTGTCACTGCAACATTTGTTGCATCTTTGCTTCCTGTATTTGTAATGGTCACAGACAGTTCCTTCGGTGCTTCCGCATATCCGACCACAGCCTTTCCAAACTCCAGTTTCGGATTATCCACTGTAAGTACCGGCGCCGCAATCTTTATGGAAGCTTTTACCGCTACAGCCTTTGTTTCATCTTCAGCAGCTGTAAAAGAAATACTGTCTTCATATGTTGTTTCTATATTAAGTCCCTCTGTCGGAGTCACTGTATAATCAAAGCTTTCACCAGGGGCGATCATCTGAGAAGCCGGAGTTACTGTCACATTCCCATTAAGTGCTGCTGCATTTACTGTAAGTGCAGTTTCTGAAGAGTTTTTGATAGTTACTGGCTTTGGTGCTTTGTCAGTAAAGTCAACAGATTCCGAAGACGCCTGTAATGTTACTGTATTTTCATCTGTACCTGCCGGTTCTTCTGGCTGAGTCTCAGGTTTCACTTCAGGCTGTTCTGCATTATTATCCTGTCCGTTACTGTCCTGAGAATCAGAACTCTGCGTTGCTTCTACTGTAACTTTCGCTTTAAAAGAAGCTTCTGCGCCTTCTTCACTTGTATAAGTAATAATATCTTCATAACTGCCAGGAGCACGGCCTTCACGCGGACTTACCCAAAGCTGGACACTCTGACCTGGTTCCAGTGGTGAAGTGATATCCTGTACTGCAAAGTTCTCAGGCGCGATTCCTGTAAAATTAAGTGTACCTGTACCTGTATTTGTCACAGTCACAAACTGACCTTCCGCTGATGTTTCCTGTCCTTCTGTAACTGTACCGAAATCCATAACTTCTGCAGTTCCGTCTCCGACTACTGCTGAAGCCTGATAATACACTGCTGCTTCTTCCGAACCGGCATCACTCTGTTTAGTCTCATCTGCAGCAGCATCTTCCTGTCCTGATTCTTCTGCAGAATTCCCGTAAGTACCGTCTTCTGTAGCTGCCGGAATTCCATCGACAGCAGTAGTTCCAGCTGTCTCATCTGTATTATCATCAGATGTGGCTTCCGGAATTCCTGTATCTGTATTTTCGGAAGTTTCCTGTTGATCTGCCGCTTCAGTTTCTGACACTTCCTGGCTCTGATCTGCCGCTTCAGTTTCTGACACTTCCTGGCTCTGATCTGTCATTCCGGATTCTGTATCTGTATCTCCTGCAGGTACTGCCTCCGGAATTTCCTGCTGAGCCTCATCCGGCTGTGCTTCTGTATTTTCCTGTACTTCCTGATTTTGATCTTCTGCTGTACTGTCGGAAGTCTGTTCTGTATCTTCTGCAGGTGCTGCCTCCGTATTTTCCCCGGAAGCAGTTTCTTCTGCTGCATCTGGCACCGGTGTTTCAGATGGTGTTGCCTCAGTTTTTTCAACTACCGTATCTGTTGTCGCTTTCAAAGTACCTGTAAAACCTTTATCCTCAATTCCCGTAACTGTAAGCACTATCTTTGAACCAACATCATCAGCTGTGATTTTGTAGGTTTTTTCTTTGCCAAGTTCTTTCAGTTCCGGTGTTTCTCCTGCCTTTTCAGCTGCTTCATTCTCGGGTGTCAGCCGGCTCCAGACATAACTGACACTGTCTTCTGTCAGACCCTCCGGCTTTACCTCCTTGAACTCAGCACTTAAAGTACTCTCTGTCATTGCAGTTCCATGAATCTTAAGTTTGCCATCCAGTGTCACAGTTTCTGCTGCAAGAGCTGATACCGGAAGCATGGATAAAACCATGAATAATGACATAAGTATTGCAAGGATATTTTTATTTTTTCTCATTTTTTCTCCTCCTTTACTTATTTTGTTACTGCTCACAGTAATCTTGTTTACCTGCCTCATCTCTTATAAATCCTGTTGTTTTTTCAATTATCTGTTAGTGATTATAACATACGCCCCATCAGTAATGTAATTTCTATTTTCCGTAACTTTCTGCTGTCATTTTTTTATATAAAACTGTATTGAAACATTACAGAGTAATTTCCTATAAAAAAACATTCTGTCTAACTTCCTGCCGAACAGAATGCTAAAACAGAATGTTTTACAGCAATGTAGTCGAACTGTTATTATCCTTCCACAATCAGATATCCACCGGAAGGAAGCCTGAATACTTCACATGCATCTTCCAGATCCTGGTCAGACATACCGCTTACGTCTGCCCCGGCTTCATCCAGATACTTTCTCACTTCTCTGAGGGATCTTACTTCAACGGCCATACAGTCCTCCAGAAATTCCTCTGCTTCCTCATAAGATTCTGCCACAGGTTCATCATAAAGTCTTCCCTGTTCTTTAAGAAAAGTATTTACACATTCTTCTGTATACATTCAGATTACCTCCTCAATATTACCCTTTGCTTTTATCAGTTTTTTTAATATTGTTTCCACCCGGTCTGTCTCATACGATGCAGATTCCCGTACTCCCTGCTTTGCGTGTGCCATAGCAAAACTGTAAGGTACAGCCTTCAGCATTGCCATATCATTATATTCATCTCCAAACACCACACATTCTTCCGGCCGGATTCCCAGACGCTCCTGATACTCTTTCAGTCCTCTGGCCTTATTTGTCGTGAATGGCACGAAATCCACCCACGCAAATCCGGAAGTGACTACCGTACATCTGTCTCCAAAACGTTCTTTCCAGTAACTGACAGAATCTTCCAGGATTCCGCCTCTTTCATATACTGCCAGCTTCATACACGGTTCTTTGATTTCTGAAAGATCTTTTATGATCCTGCAGTTGTTTTTGACAACATTCAGCATCAGATCTTCAAAATGTTCTGTTTTCGGTCTGATATAATAATAATCTTTTGTCGAACAGGTGAATTCTGCCCCGTTTTTATCTTCTATTGCTTTTACAATTTCAAGAACAAGTTCTCTGGGAAAACTGTCCTGATACAGTACTTCATCATTAAACACTGCCAGCCCGCCATTTTCGCTTATAAAAGCCATCTCATCTGCAACAGGTGCAAACAGCCTTTTCATATTGGCATACTGTCTGCCACTTGCAGCCACAAAAAGGATTCCAAGATTCTTCAGCTCTTTTATAAGTGGAAAAAGTTCTTCCGGAAGGCTCTGTGCCCCATTAAGAAGAAGTGTTCCGTCAAGATCACTTGCCACCAGTTTAATCATGATTCAGCTCCTCATATATTTTCAGCAGATCCAGAGGTTTTTCTGCAATGATCTGTGCTCCGTTGCTTTCCAGTTCCTCTCTGTCACGAAATCCCCATAATGCTCCTACCGTAAACATACCTGCTGCTGTTCCCGTGAGCATATCTGTTTTGGTATCTCCGACATACATACATTCTTCCGGTTTTACCCCGAATTCCCCTGCTGCTTTAAGAGGGCCATCCGGAGCCGGTTTACGACGTATCTGATCACTTTGTCCAATCACAAGATCAAAATATCCGGGGAACATTTTTGCAATAACTTTTATCGCAGCCTCATGGGGTTTGTTGGAGCATACTGCAAGTTTTGCACCATGATCTTTCAGTTGCTGAAGCATTGTAATAATGCCATCATATGGAACCACTTTATATAAAGGGTCTTCATCAAATTTTCTGCGGTACAGGTTACGGACTTCTTCATAGTGCACCAGCTCAGGGTCGCCTGCATCAATGAGACATCTTCTGACCAGCATGTCGGCACCCTCTCCGCTGTAATATTTAAAATTATCTGTCGGCTGCTCCTTAAGTCCCATATTTCTTAATATTTCATTGGCTACATATGCCATGGAATCCAGTGTATTTGCCAGAGTTCCGTCAAGATCAAATATACATGCTCTGATCATCTTCAATTCCTCTCAGTTCAATTCCTAATTTTTTTGCCTCATAAAAAAGTCTGCCCACCGGAAGACCGACAACGTTTGTATAAGAACCGTCAATCCCTTTCACATAAATTCCAAATTTCCCCTGTATGCCATAACTTCCAGCTTTGTCCATAGGTTCTCCTGTACTGACATATTCCCGGATTTCTTTTTCTGTAACAGGATAAAAAGTCACATCTGTTTTTTCCGCAAATACCGTTGGTTCCCATATTCCCTTCTTTTTGCACAGAAGAGTAACTCCTGTATACACCTGATGAGTGGAACCTTCCAGCATGCAGAGCGTTCTTATCGCATCAATCTCATCCTCCGGCTTGCCAAGGATTCTGCCTTCATAGGATACAATCGTATCAGCTCCGATTATAATGGTTCCATCTTCCTGTTTACGCTCCTTAGCCACTGTCATGGCTTTCTGAAGAGAAAGTTCCTTAACAATATCTTCCGGCTTTTCTTTCGTAATTATTTCTTCTCCATTACTTCTGCATATCTGAAAAATCACTCCTGCATTTGTCAGCAGTTCTCTTCTTCTTGGTGATGCAGAAGCCAAAATTATCTTTCTCATATCCGACTTCCTTTGTATATTTCTGGTAACTGCTCACAGTATAACCGTTTCCGGCAAAAGACGCAACTGCATAAACAAAAAAACTGCGCGGCTGTATCTCACACCAGAAGATCAACCGCGCGTTATCCAATGTCACATATCTTTTTTCAGCATATAAAAATCCCTGACAGCCTTGATCCCGATCTTTGTAATTTTCTTAAGATTCAGGGAATTGGTTCCCGCCTGTCTTGGCTGGAAAGAAATAGGAAGAAAAACAACCTTTTCCTTATAATGCACAAAGTATGTGGTAAACATGATATTAGGAAGGTTATAGTTTTCAGGAAGCTTTCCTATGTATCGTGCCACCAGTTCTGCACGCATCAGTCGAAACGGCGCATTGGCATCCGGAATTCTCACCCCGAAAACAAGCCTTAGAAGGAAACAGACAGTATTTTCCACAAACTTACGGGATTTTCCATCTCCTCTCTCACGGCGGTTACCTATAACTGCATCATAAGAATTCCGTTTTTCCCAGAAAGGCTCAAATTCTCCAGGATTTGTCTGTCCATCGGAATCCGTTTGAAAAATGTAATCGGCATGGTTTTGGAGAGCATAGCGGTAGCCGTAGAGGACAGTAGAACCATGCCCACCATTGATTTTTGTAAGCGGAACGAGCAGCGGACGTGTTTTTGCCAGCTCACAAGTCAGGTCATAAGTATTGTCTTTACTTCCATCATTAATAATGACCAGACGAGAATTTCCTTCTTCATTATGAGATTCTACTATTGGATACCATTCATTAATAGTATTTTCTATATTTTCTGACTCATTATATGCGGGGATTATAATATAAAGCGATGACATATTTTCACTCCTTTTTGATATACATTTCCATATGGTTTTTTTCTGCAGCCAACTTATAGTTTTGATTTAGACATTCTTTTATCTTAGCATCATATTTGTCCCAGGGAATGACCCCAAAACTATTATATATGACAGCATTATTATTTACAGCCAGGACGGTTTTTATATTGCTGTATTTTTCGTTGTACAGAGTGGTAAACTCATTCACTGCTTCTGTGTACCGTTTGGTATGTGAATATGTGTAAGAATGTAACTTAGAGGGATAATTGACCATTATCGTCATAAATACCACAAGTATAATCCCTGCCAGAAACTTTTGCTTTATCGGAACATTACAAAATAATGTCATAAAAAGCAAAAAAGCACTTAATCCGAGTATTTCCGGAGCAGTGCCATCGTAAATATATTTTATATAAAAAACTCAGAACTTTAAAATAAAGCTGCTGACGGGAATCGAACCCGTGACCTCCGCCTTACCAAGGCGACGCTCTACCGACTGAGCCACAGCAGCAATTATCTGTTAATGAGACATTTATCGCTCACATTTGAATATGTTATCAGAAGATGTATGAATTGTCAACTAAAAATTTAAATTTTCTTTTTTCATTATTTTCCCACTAAAACTTTAAAAATTCTAAAGAGTATGGTATCATTATTTATTATTTCATATAGAAGCAAATAATTCAGGAGGAAATGAGATGGAGAACGAAACCGTTTCAAAAAACTTTATAGAAAATATTATTGACAAGGATCTGGCAGAAGGTGTATATGACACTGTTCACACCCGTTTCCCACCGGAACCGAATGGATACCTTCATATCGGACACGCCAAATCCATTCTTTTAAATTACGGACTGGCCAAAGAATATAATGGTAAATTCAACATGCGTTTTGATGATACCAACCCTACAAAAGAAAAAAGTGAATTCGTAGAATCCATCAAAGCAGATATCAAATGGCTTGGTGCGGACTGGGAAGACAGACTTTTCTTTGCTTCAGATTATTTTGGTCAGATGTATGAAGCTGCTGTCAAACTTATCAAAAAAGGTAAGGCTTATGTCTGTGACCTGACAGCAGATCAGATACGTGAATACCGTGGAACTCTTACAGAACCTGGTAAAGAAAGTCCATACCGTAATCGAAGTGTCGAAGAAAATCTTCAGCTTTTTGAAGAAATGAAAGCCGGCAAATACGAAGATGGAGAAAAGGTTCTCCGTGCAAAAATTGACATGGCATCTCCGAATATGAATATGCGTGACCCGGTTATCTATCGTGTTGCACACATGACTCACCACAGAACAGGTGATACATGGTGCATTTATCCGATGTATGACTTTGCTCATCCTATTGAAGATGCAATCGAAGGAATCACACATTCCATCTGTACACTGGAATTTGAAGACCACCGCCCGCTTTACGACTGGGTAGTACGCGAACTGGAATACCCACAGCCGCCAAAACAGATTGAATTTGCCAAATTATATCTAACAAATGTTGTTACAGGTAAGCGATACATCAAAAAGCTGGTAGAAGACGGTATTGTAGACGGATGGGACGATCCTCGTCTTGTTTCAATCGCAGCTCTGCGCCGTCGTGGTTTCACACCGGAATCCATCAAGATGTTTGTAGACCTCTGTGGTGTTTCCAAAGCCAACAGTTCTGTTGATTATGCAATGCTTGAATACTGTATCCGTGAAGACCTCAAATTAAAACGTCCACGTATGATGGCAGTTCTTGATCCGATCAAACTTGTAATTGATAATTATCCAGAAGGGCAGATTGAATATCTGGAAGCTCCGAACAACATGGAAAATGAAGCACTCGGAACCCGCAAGATTCCATTCGGAAAAGAACTTTATATCGAACGTGAAGACTTCATGATCGATCCTCCCAAAAAATACAAACGACTCTTTATCGGAACAGAAGTACGTCTTATGAATGCATTCTTTGTAACATGCACCGGTTTTGAAGCAGATGATGACGGAACTGTACGTGTCGTTCACTGCACTTATGATCCTGCTACAAAAGGTGGAAATGCACCGGATGGACGCAAAGTCAAAGGTACTATCCACTGGGTAGAAGCTTCTCATGCCGGACAGGTTCCTGTACGTCTCTACGAAAACATCGTAGATGAAGAAAAGGGTGTATATAACAAAGACGACGGATCCCTGAATGTAAATCCTAATTCTCTTACTACTGTTACAGCATATGTTGAGCCTGCTCTTATGGAGGCAAAAGGCTATGACAGCTTCCAGTTTGTAAGAAACGGTTTCTTCTGTGCAGATATCCATGATTCAAAAGAGGGCGCTCCTGTATTTAACAGAATCGTTTCTCTGAAGAGTTCTTTCCGTTTACCAAAAGCATAAAAAAGCAGCACACCTCATTGTGAGGTGTGCTGTTTTTTTACTGTTTTTACTGTTCTTTATCAGCTGCTTCCGGATCTTCTTCCGCTTCAGTTTCTTCTGTTTCTTCTTCATCGGAAGCTGTTTCTTCTTCAACGGCTTCTTCTACCATTTCTTCAGCTTCTTCCCACTCAGCAAATTTCTCCTGAGCTTCATCTTTTTTGTCTTCTTTTTCGGTTTCTTCAGATTCTTCGAAATCATCAAAATCTTCATCAAAATTTTCTTCCGGATTTTTCTTAAGTACCAGTGCTGCCACTGCTCCGGCTGCCGCTGCCGCTACTGCTCCTACAGCTACAAGTCCCCAGTATTTGTTTAACTTTGCCATAATCGCTGCTCCTTTCAAATTCAAAGACATGTCGCCTTTTCACTCATAAAAACTAAAAATATTGTACTACTTTTTGTACAGAAAAGAAAGGGGAAAGTTTCTTATTTTACCACGTATCCTCTGAAGTGCATTATCTATTGATTTCGGTGTCTTGTCCATCAGTTTGGCAATCTTTATATAGTTATATCCTCTCAGATAATAATTCAGGACTTTGTTTTCCATAGGACTCAGGACTTTCTGTATTTCCTGCTCCAGTGCCCTGGTACTTTCCTGATCGATAATAATCGCCTCCGGACTTTCCATCCAGTTTCCTTCAATGTCCTCCTGCTCTTCTTCGCTTAGTGATATATATGAATTAAGAGGCATATGTTTCTGACGGTTGGAATTCTGTATTGCACTGTACAGCTGTCTGTCAATGCACAATGTTGCAAAGGTTTGAAACGATGTATCTTTGTCGGGCTGATAATTCTGCACAGCCTTAAATAAGCCTATCATCCCTTCCTGTATCAGATCATCTGTCTCTCCCCCGATCAGAAACATGGCTCTCGCCTTATAACGGACCAGTTCTTTATATTTTTCCATCAGATAATCAGAAATTTCGCTTTCTCCACTGCGAAGTCTGGAAATCAGTTCCTCGTCACTGTAATCATCATAGTGGCTCATAACAACTCCCCTGATTCTATTTTTTCTGAATACGCTGTCTGACAATTTCATATGCCAGAACGCCTGCAGCAACAGATGCATTCAGAGAATCTATATCTCCCTTCATAGGAATGGAGGCCGTAAAATCACAGGCTTCGCGCACAAGTCGGCTGACTCCCTCACCTTCATTACCGATCACAAGTCCCATAGGTCCTGTAAGATCCAGGTTGTACATTGTTTCTCCATCCATATCAGCGCATACAAACCAGATACCTTTTTCTTTCAGCTCTTTTATTGTTTTTACAAGGTTTGTTACTTTTGCAACCGGTGTATAATTAAGTGCTCCGGCTGATGTTTTTGCAACAGTGGATGTGAGTCCGACAGCACGTCTTTTCGGAATGATCACACCATGTGCTCCTGCAAGATTTGCTGTTCTGATAATTGCACCCAGATTATGCGGATCTTCCACATTATCCAGAAGAATCAGAAATGGTGCCTCGCCCTTTTCTTCAGCCTTTGCCAGAATTTCATCTACTGTTGAATATTCATAAGCAGCGACCTGTGCAATAACTCCCTGATGCGATCTTGTTTCGCTGAGCTGATCCAGTCTTTCTCTGGACACATAATTGATGATCGTATCTGTTTTGCGTGCTTCCCTTGCTATAGTACGTACCGGGCCATCCTGGCATCCGTCCAGAATAAAAAGTTTGTCCACACACTTGCCTGAACGAAAAGCCTCCAGCACCGCATTACGTCCTTCTATCTGTTCACTCATAATTTATCCTCTCCTATTCCCTTTCGGACCAGGGTGATCATTCTGTCATAGTCCTCTTTCAGATATAAATATCCCATCAGCGCCTCAAATCCGGTTGCCCTCCGGTAATCTGCCATCGTGGCATGCTTTGCCATTGTAGGAGAATGGGCATTTCTTCCTCTTTTATAAACAGCATATTCTTCTTCTGTCAGTTCACTTTCAATATTATCTATTATGGCAGACTGTGCAGAAGCTTTCACCAGACTGCTGGCCTTTTTGTGAAGCTGATTTACAGGACAGTTTCCCTTTTTTACAAGGATCGTACGGATGATCAGTTCATACACTCCATCGCCGATATAAGCCAGAGTAAGTGGCGAATAACTTCGCATATCCTGGTCTTTCAGATGAAAAGCTTCTTTAAGCTTTATCAGATTCGTTTCCATTTAACACCCTCTCGTGTATCTTTCAGTTCAATTCCTTTTTCAAGGAGCTCTCCACGGATCTCATCTGCTCTTGCAAAATCTTTTGCTTTTCTGGCAGCCTGACGTTCCTCAATGAGTTTTTCAATCTCATCATCAAGAATTTCTTCCTTTTTCTCCACGATCAGCCCGAGAACATCACAGAGTTTTTCCAGAAGAGCAAGTGTTGATGCTGCAAATTCTTCAGAGCTTCCTTCCTGAACATTTGTATTTGCAAATTTGACAAGTTCAAAGATTGCAGCAAGTGCATCTGCTGTATTGAAATCATCATCCATGGCTTCTTCAAATTTTGCAACAAAAACCTGTTCATCATTAATGAGCGCTTTTTCTGCCTCTGTTGCTTCTTTTATTTCGGCAGCTTCTTTACGGTCATGAAGTCTTGCCGCAGCCTCTGTAATTCTCTCCAGAGCGTTTTTGGAAGATTCCATCAGATCTGCGCTGAAATTGAGCGGACTTCTGTAATGAGCATTCAGCATAAAGAATCTGAGGACCTGAAGATCATACTGTTCACTGATTTCACGTACTGTACGGAAATTGCCAAGAGACTTGGACATCTTTCGGTTATCAATATTCAGAAATGCATTATGCATCCAGTATCTTGCAAATGTTTTTCCATTGCAGCATTCACTCTGTGCAATCTCATTTTCATGATGAGGGAAAACAAGATCTTCTCCACCTGCATGGATATCAATTTCCTCTCCAAGGTATTTTTTGGACATTACAGAACATTCAATATGCCAGCCCGGTCTTCCGTCACACCATGGGGATTTCCAGTATGGTTCTCCTTCTTTTTTCGGTTTCCAGAGAACAAAATCCATCGGATCCTCTTTCTGCTCTTCACCGGATACCTGCAGTGCACGGAATCCTGACTGAAGGTCATCAAGATTTTTGTGTGAAAGTTTGCCATATTCTTTGAAATTTTTTACACGGAAATATACAGTTCCGTCTGCAGCCGGATAGGCATAACCTTTGTCGATCAGTGTCTGGATCATCTCGATCATGCCGTCAATTTCCTGTGTTGCCTGCGGATGAGTTGTTGCAGGTTTTACATTCATACCCTGCATGTCTTTTTTGCACTCAGCAATATATCGCTGAGATATCTCATCTGCACTTACTCCCTCTTCAATGGCTTTTTTGATAATCTTGTCATCTACATCTGTGAAGTTGGATACATAATTTACCTCATAGCCTTTATATTCCAGGTAACGACGTACCGTATCAAAAATGATCATCGGTCTCGCATTTCCGATATGAATGAGATTGTATACAGTAGGACCGCATACATACATTCTCACTTTTCCCTCTTCCAGAGGTACAAATTCTTCTTTTCTTCGTGTCATTGTATTAAAAAGTCTCATTTCTCTTTCCTCCGCTTTCTGTATTTATATAAACCCATTCTTTCAGATAAGAAGGCAGATCGCCTGGGCAGCGATTCCCTCTCCTCTTCCCGTAAATCCAAGTCCCTCTTCCGTTGTTGCCTTGATATTCAGGCAGTCTTCCGGTATCTGCATTGCTTCTGCCATGTTTTTGCGCATCTGTGCAATATGAGGTGCCATCTTGGGTTTCTGGGCAATAATCGTTGCATCAATATTTCCGATACTGTATCCGTTCTGTTTCAGAAGCTCTGTTACATGCAGCAGAAGTTTTACACTTGAAATTCCCTTATATGCAGGATCCGTATCTGGAAAATGCTTTCCGATATCCCCAAGTGCAGCTGCTCCGAGAAGAGCATCCATTACCGCATGGATCAGTACATCCGCATCTGAATGTCCGAGAAGACCTTTTTCCCAAGGAATATTTACCCCTCCCAGAATAAGATCCCTGCCTTCTGTCAGCTTATGTACATCATATCCCATTCCTACTCTCATAATGATTCTCCTTCTATCTCCAGCATTTTACTGATTCTTAAAAGGCTGAGTCTTCTACTTACACAGGGTGCCAGTTTCAGACTCAGTGAAATAATTTCATCTGTAAGACCGATATCATAAACACTGTATTTGCATCCGGCTTTCTTCATTGCCTGAAGCAGTTCTTCCTCCTGCGGAAGCTCATCAATCACATCCGCAATCTCTGTAAGACATTCTTCTAGTCTGGCCGGATTGATCCCTTCAAGAGGATCCGGTTGGTTTTCTTCGTTTATTTTTTCAAAAATGTCTTTGTTTCCAAACGTTTTTTTAATAAGTATGCTTACATCCTCCGGATATGACCTGACTCTGCATCTACCCTCACGTATCGCTGCTGCAATGCGTTTATACTCCTGAATCACAAGCATGGTTGCAACAGAAATTTTTTCTCCGTAAAGAACTTCCTGCCTGCCATTGATCACTTCCATCTCCCAAAGCTGCAAAAGATGATGTTCCGCTGAAAAAGAAGGTCTTGAATTTCCTGCCATCTGCGCGGCCAGTCCTGCAAAGATCAGACCATACATTAATTTTTCACAGGCCGGTTCATCGCCCTCAGCAATGTCCCTCAGACAGGAACGTACTGTCTTCAATATCTTTTCTTCCAGTTCAATGATTTCTTCACAAATATATTCACCTGTAATTATATGTTCGATTTTCCAGTCCGCAAGGCAGATATATTTTCCCAGGAGATCTGAAACTCCGGAAGCTGTCAGGCGCTCCGGCGCATGTGCAAATATCCCGGTATCTGCAAAAACTGCGATCGGCGGCTGTGCCTGAACTGTTGTCTTCATACCATTCCAGTTCATTGCCGCTATTGTTGATACGAATCCGTCAACGCTTGCTGCTGTCGGAACAGAAATAAAAGGAATCTTATACTGAAAAGCAATATATCTGCTGATATCATGAATTGTTCCTGCACCTACTGCGAGGATCAGATCAATATCCTCGTCCATATAATTTTCTACGATCTCCACTGCATGCTGGTCAGCATGGAGATCATCTGCGTCCAGAACAAGGACCTGACATCTGTCATAGATATCTTCCATCTTTTCTTCTGTAGCCTGACATGTGTTGGTGTCACAGATAAGCAAAGGAGAAATATACTGTTTCAGGAAACCTTCTGACATGGCTTCTTCCAGTTTCTCCACTGCTCCTTCTTCAATAAAAATTTCTTTTACATCTATCTGGTGCGTTTTTCCGCACCTGCAAGGTCGGGCAAAATCATCCGTATCGACTCGCATGTAGTTTCTTCCTCCTGATTTTTATATACTGTTACAGATTGCTATTATACATGATTCTCAGCCAAAAAGCAACGTAAGTTACCTGGTCACTCCATTCACGAAACCTTGACAGGTTTACTGTTCACTCCGTTCACAGCAACTTGGTCAATAATCTCACAAATTCAGATAATTGTATACAGTTCTGGAAATCGTACGGATATTTTCGATTGCTGTATTTCCGTTTTTCCAGTCCTGCGACATTACACAGAGAATATATGTAGTTTTTGGTCCATATACAATTGCAATATCATGCTGGTCTTCATCAGTTTCTCCGGTCTTATTTGCTATTACCACATCATCGCTGATCCCTGACGGAATTTTCACAGTATTCTGCTGGTTTTTCAGAAAATCCAGCATACTTGCAGAAGCCTCCTTACTTACGCATTCTCCTCTGTAAATTCGTTCCAGAAGAAGTCCGCAGTCTGCAACTGTTGTTGTATTATGTTCTCCAAGAGAAAGTTTCGGTGAAGCAGAAGGATGCAGTGTACTCTGGTAACTGGTATCTTTATATCCTTCTTTTTTCAGATACCTGTTTACCTCCTTTGCTCCTTCAAGAAAATCGTGTTTTTCGGACTGAAGTCTTCCTAATTCATTGCAGGACTCATTGTCACTGACTGTGATCATATTCCAGAGAAGATCATTCACCTTGGTTGAAACTGCTGTATTATCTACATCTGTTTTCATAAATGCAGCCTCATTTGCAAGAACCATATCCATGTCTTCGTAAGTTTTTGCCATAACAAATGCTTTTATGAGACTTGCTGAATATAAAGGTGTATTGTTCAGTAGAATCTCCTCATCCGTATCCAGATTTTTTACATATACGCTCCACTGACCATCATATTCCTGCAGCATGGATTTCAGCTGCGGTTTCAACGTATCCATCCCCAGATTATCCAGATTCTGGACTTTTCCTGTTTCATCTACAGGAAAACCTTCCGGAGTTGTTCCGTTTTCTTCGGTCAGTACACCATTTACTCCTCCGAAATAATATGTTCCGGAAAATTTTTTGCCATTGGAGGTCATATCAAGCTGATGCATGCCGTTTTCTGTGACCATGCGACCGTTTTCATCAAAATAATAATATCCATTGTAATTCACTCCATCAATGGTCAGATTATCTATATAACGGACCTGCGGTGCTGCTGAAAGTTTTCCAAGGTTATTTACCATATAACAGCCGTCAAAGGTAACTTCTTCTGTAGTCTGTATTCCGGTATCAGCATCTGTGGTATTTTTTTTACAGGTGAGATTTTTTATTTTTATAATATGAGGACTTCCTGCCTGAAATTTTCCTGCTTCATCATGATAATAAAACCCGTCAATTACAGTCCCGTCAATCTGCATATGATCAAAATAATGAACCGCACTCTGTGTGTCTTTTGCCCCGTTTTCTTTCAGGCAGTAAAATCCGTCACTTTTCAGAAGATATTTTCCTGAACCATCTTCCATTGGTTTTATCTGTGCCTCATCTGTAACGGAAAGAAGGCTGTCTGTATCCGCTGATACGGTTACAGCAGGTTCTGCTGCTGCCAGACACAGGCTCATGATCAGAATCCCCAGTTTTTGATAACAGGTTTCATATTTCATTCCATTCTCCTTTGTTATCAGCTGTGCTGATTTTTGTTGTGTTCATAGTAGCGTTGATCTGTTCTTCTGTCAAGTCCGGCTGTTTTCCTCCTCAGTAAAACTATTCCAAAAATCACGAATATGTTCTTCTACAGTTTCCAGGCTGCAGTATTTTATCTCCTGCCATTCCTGTGGAAAAAGCGTCCTGTATTCTCTCTGACAGAAACGTTCATCCATAAGAAGAATGGTTCCCCGGTCTTCTTTTGTGCGAATCACCCTTCCCGCCGCCTGAAGGACCTTATTCATTCCCGGATAACGATAGGCATAGTCAAAACCCTGTTCTCCCTTTCTGTCATAATAGTTTTTCAGGATTTCCCTTTCTGCGCTCACCTGCGGGAGTCCGGTTCCCACAACAGCGGCACCGATCAGTCGATCACCCATAAGGTCGATTCCTTCCGAAAAAATACCTCCCATAACGCAGAAACCAAGAAGTGTATCTTCCTGTTCACGAAATTCCTGCAGAAATTCTTCTCTCTCAGACTCTGTCATGGCACTGCTCTGACAGATGCACCTTACCCAGCTGACAGCAAACTCTTCCTGATAAATCTGATATACATCTTCCATCAGTTTATAAGATGGGAAAAATACCATGTAATTGCCTTTTTTCTGCCATGCCATCCTGGCAATATATTCCGCAATCTTCCGGTATTCTTCATATCCACGTCTCGTATATTTACTGCTTACATCTGTACAGATCATAAGACAGCGTTTTTTCTGTTCAAAAGGTGAACTCACATAGAGACCGAAATTTTCAGATCTCGTGCTGAGCATTTTACGATAGTACTTTAACGGCAAAAGCGTTGCAGAAAAAAACACAGTACTGTTGCCTTTGTCCAGACATCGCTGAAGGTTGGCTGCGGGATTTACACAGAATAATTTCATGCGAAATTTTCCATCTTCTCCATAAGAAACATAAACTTCATAATTTTCATCTACCAGTTCTGCTATATTCAGGAAATCACGTACCTGAAAATAAAATTCCAGTATATCATCTGTAAACTCCTGCGAAGGAGGTTCTTCCAGAAGTTTATCCATTTCACCCTGTACACTCAGAAGGCCGACAGGAAGCGCCCCTGCATTGTCGAGTACTTTCCAGCTGATACAGTCTTCTTCCAGTGTCTCCAGCTGTTTCTTTGTTTTATTCAGAAGACGCCCAAGTCTCGGACTGTATTTTTTTACTTTCATTCGGGTACTTTCTATATCTTCTTTGCACAGAACTGCACTGTACATTTCTCTCCCTCTGTCAACAAGGTTATGTGCCTCATCAATAAGGAAAATATATTCTCCGGGATTATTTTCTCCAAAAAAACGCTTCAGACAGACATTAGGATCAAACACATAATTATAATCGCAGATGATCCCGTCCATCCACACGGCAAGGTCAAGACTCATTTCAAAAGGACAGACTTTCCATTTTTCCGCCTGTCTGAGTATCGTTTCCCTGTCAAATGCCTGCTCTTCTGTCCATAATTCATAGACTGCATCATTTACTCTGTCAAAATGGCCTTTTGCATAGGGACATTTTTCCGGTTCACATTCTGTTTTTTCACAGAAGCAGAGTTTTTCTTTTGCAATAAGTGTGATCACCTTAAATTTCAGACCTTTTTCTCGCAGAATCTCATAGGCATCCTGAGCTACTGTTCTGGTAATTGTTCTGGCTGTCAGGTAAAAAACTGTTTCACCTTTGCCCTCTCCAACTGCACGTACTGCCGGAAAAACAGATGACATGGTTTTTCCGACTCCGGTTGGTGCCTGCACAAAAATCTGCTCTCCTTTTGAAAGCGCATGATAAATCCCGGCAACCATATCACGCTGCCCGCTTCTGTATGGAAAAGGAAATTCCAGGTTTTCCATTGAGGCATTCCGTTCTTTTCGCCAGGTGATCTGATAACTGATCCACCTGTAATAGGCATCCATAAGATTCTGATACCATTTTTTAAGCTCATCGTGTAAAACTGTTTCACGAAAACGTCGGATGCCTTCTGTATCCAGATTCACATATGTCATCTGCACATCAATCTCATCAAGTTTTTGCTGTTCCATCCATATCCACGCATAACATAAAGCCTGTGCCCGATGTACCGGTACAGGTTCTTCCATCTGATCTATATTTCTGTATACACCTTTGATCTCATCAATACATGTTCTGTCTTCCTCCGTAAAAATCCCGTCTGCCCTGCCTTCTGTCCGGAGAATAACATTTTCATATTCAGTATCTTTTTTCAGGGAAACTTCTGCCTGATAATTGCTTCCCATCTGTTTCTGTATTTTTCTGTGAATGCGGCTCCCCTTCAGCATGGCCTCTTTGTCTGCAGCAGTTCCGCTTCTGCCTGTCAGGTCTCCGCTTCTCAGAATAAATTCCACCAGATTACGGACTGAAATACGTATCACCGGTTTTTCCATTTTTTTGCCTTTCCTGTTATTACTATTATGTTACCAGCGAGCAGTAACACCTCTATTCTTATTATACAACTTTTTTTCTTTATAGGACATTACAGAGTAATGTGTATAAAGCAAAAAAGCACATATCTCCAGTCCGGATATGCGCCTTTTCAGAAGTCCGGGGCAAATGCCCCAAATTTACACTGGTATCATATATTATTATGCTGTGGCAAATTTTTCCATCACTTTATTGAATCTCTGACTCTCTCCGTAACATCTTACAGTAAGTTCTCTCGTAAGATCCATGCTCAGGATGCCCAAAAGTGATTTTGCATCAATAATGATTCTGTTATACGAAATATCAATATCAAACTCGCACTTTGTTGCTTCGTTTACAAATTCCTTTACGTCTTCTGTGGCGTTCAGTCTGATCTGCTTTTCAATCATATCCTTCAACCTCCTGATTTTGATTTATGCGTATTTTGGCACTTTGTGAATCTCCTGTCAATAGAGTTTAAATTTTCTTCATATTTTTCGATACTTTTTACAAATTTAACTCAGGAGTTATGATTTTTTTGGCGCTTTTTTTATTGATTTCTGTACGAATCTCTTATTTGGATTTTTCCTTATCAGATCTGTGTCATTACAAAAATATCGTAGATAGCCTTTACAGCAGTCTCAAAATCTCTGTTTTCCACACCGATAATAATATTCAGCTCACTGGAGCCCTGATCGATCATTTTTACATTTACACGGGCATGGGCAAGTGCTGAAAATACACGGCCTGCTGTTCCTCTCTGGGATTTCATTCCACGGCCTACAACAGCGATCAGTGCAAGGTCAGATTCCATTTCCACGAAATCAGGCTGTACAGCTCTGTGGATTCCTGCAATTACCTGCTGTTCTTTTTCCTCAAATTCATCCTGGTGAACATATACAGTCATTGTATCGATTCCTGAAGGAACATGTTCAAAACTGATTCCCTGATCTTCAAATACCTGGAGAATTTTTCTTCCAAATCCAATCTCACTGTTCATCATGGATTTTTCAATATTGATAGAGCAGAAGCCTTTCTTTCCTGCAATACCTGTGATCACATATTTTGGCTTGCGGCAGGTGCTTTCTACAATAAATGTACCCTTATCTTCCGGACGGTTGGTATTACGGATATTGATCGGAATACCTTCTTTACGGACAGGGAAAATTGCATCCTCATGAAGCACAGTAGCACCCATATAGGAAAGTTCTCTCAGTTCTCTGTAAGTGATAGTCTCGATCACTGCCGGATTCTCAACAATCCTCGGGTCTGTTACAAGGAAACCTGATACATCTGTCCAGTTTTCATAAACATCAGCATGAATTGCCTTCGCAACCAGAGAACCCGTTACATCAGAACCGCCTCTTGAAAATGTCTTCACTGTTCCATCTTCTTTACCGCCGTAAAATCCCGGAATTACAGCTTTTTCACATTTCTGAAGACGTTTTGACAGAAGTTTGTCTGTCTTATCGGCATCAAAGTTTCCATTTTTATCAAAACGGATTACTTCTGCAGAATCTACAAATTCATATCCAAGATAAGCGGCCATTACTTTACCATTCAGGAACTCACCTCTTGAAGCAGCATATTCACTTCCTGCATGAGCTTTAAAATTCGACTCAATCTGTTTGAACTCTTCTTCAAGAGAAAGATCAAGTTTCAGGCCCCGGATAATTTCATAATAACGTTCTTTGATTTCTTTAAGAATGTTTGTGAAGTCCTGTTCAGACTCAGCCTTGTTATAACATGCATACAGAAGATCTGTGACTTTTGTATCTCCTGCATATCTTTTACCAGGTGCAGATGGCACTACATATCGTCTGCTTTCTTCACTTCTGATGATGTCTCCGACCTTCTTAAACTGTTCTGCATTGGCCAGAGAACTTCCGCCGAATTTTACAACTTTTTTCATAATAACACTTCTTACCCTTCTGTTTTTATTGATCCGCAGACTTTCCTCTGCTACAGTAATAAAACTTTGTTATCTATTGTATTGAAAAACAGAAAGATTTGCAAGTGTTTCTTTAAAATTTCTTACGCACAGTACTGACGAAGGATACCTTCCAGTGCAGTTGCACTGCTTGTATGACATCTGCATACCGGAATTGATTTTCTTTTTGCCTCCTCTACAGCGCAGTTCACCATCTTGTGAGAAACTGTATTTGTAAAAAGAATCAGAAGATCCGGCGCACCGATTTTTTTCTTCATGGCACCTTTTTCTTTTGCAAATACCTTCGCCTTACATCCAAATCCTTTACAGATATCTTCATACTGACATACCATGCGTTCATTTCCGCCTACGATTACTATACTCATACGCTCACCTCTTTGTTATTCTAAACTAACTTATGTTTTTAAATAAAAGCGGCTTCAATGCCGCCTGATTTCCGGTTTCATGTTAGTATGCGCTAACTAAGTAAGTACATACTAACACACTGTAATTTGTTTGTCAAAACATTTTTTCAGTTTAACGCAAAAGAGTGTTAAATGGCCGTACATTTACTACCTGGAGCTTTTTGTCCTTCACTCTGAACTGAATGTCCTTCTGTCCATAAGCAATTCCATAAAGCCTGTCAGGATCATTCTGATATCGTGGCCGCGGATCATTTGCCAGTACTTCCAGAAGCGCTTCTCTCTGCTCTTTTGGAATCTGTTCCATAAGCGGCTCCGGAAATTCCACTTCCAGACGATAATCCTCTATCCGGTCCGTAAAACCGCCTGCCGCCTCCGGATGACTGTCCACATAAGGAAGATATGGTTTGATGTCATAGATTGGTGTTCCATCCATAAGGTCTGCTCCTGATATGTGAAGTACAGGTCCAAGCACCGGATCCTGTTCAATCTTTTCCAGTTTTACAGAAGAAAGACCAATATTATTAGGACGAAACGGAGATCTTGTGGCAAATACGCCCATTCTCGTATTTCCCCCCAGCCGCGGAGGTCTTACTGTCGGAGACCATTCGTCTCTGACAGCCTCTGAAAACTGCCAGAGAAGCCATATATAGGAGTATTCTTCCAGTCCTCTGACAGCATCACGGACACGGTATTCTTTTTCAAAAACAATTGTTGCCTTCAACGCATCAAGACGGTTACTCTGATGTGGTATTCCAAATTTTGTCGGAAAGTCATTATGAATTCTTGCGATTATCCTCATCTCATTTGGATTTATTTTTCGCACGGTCTTATCCTTTCAGCCAGATTTTAAGTTTTTCTACCTGTTTTTCTGCATCTTTCCTGCCAATATCATAAACCTTCTGTATTTCATTTATGTCATTTTCCATTCTGCCAATAGTCAGTTTTTCGCTTGGTCTGATCACAAAAATTTCTCCGGCTTTTTCCAGTTTATTTATTTCTTTCAGTGTCCGGTTATATTCTTCATGTCTGGTTTTCAACGCATTCACAAAATTCGGATATTTGTGATATCTGAGTTCTGCTACAGCAGCATTCTGCGGTTTCTTCTGATAACCATCTTCTCTTGTCAGGACTACAACTGTACGGTCATATCCCATCTGACGGAATTTCTGCACCGGTACACTGTCTGCGCAGCCACCATCCAGAAGCTTCATTCCATTATACTCAACAGTCTTTGAAACATATGGCATTGAAGCAGAGGCACGCATGACATCAATCTGATTCATCATATCTGTAATTTTGATATATTCTGCTTTTCCGGTTTCAAGATTGGTACATACTGCATAAAAATCCGTGTCTGATTTAAGAAATGCCTCATGATCAAATGGATCCAGTCTCTCCGGAATATCATGGTAACACAGCTGTGTACCTACCACTTCACCTGTATGTATCAGATTCCAGAGGCTCATAAAATGTTTGTCATTTCTGTACTTTTTAAAGTAACGAAGGCTTCTCCCTCTCTGACCTGATACAAATGAGCAGCCATGAAGTGCCCCTGCTGAAACACCGATCACTCCGTCAAAATGTACTCCATGCTCGTCCAGCACATCAAGTACTCCTGCCGTATAGATGCCTCGCATGGCACCGCCTTCCAAAACCAGTCCTGTTTTCATTTCCGTCTCACCTTCCTGTCTCCCAGCAGTCCAGAATTCTGTTATATGCTTCTCTGAAGCTTATTCCGTTTGCATCTGCAAGTGCAGCTGCGCTGTCATATTCCGGATAAGCTCTTTTCTTTCCATCTGGTAATTCACACACCTTCAGAACAGCCTTTCCCATAAATGTTTTAATCTCCTGAATCTCTCTTTTCAGAATTGTCCTGTCCATTAGTGTTCTCCGAATACCTATGGTAGTTGTCTCTTCAAAAACGATCTGCTCAAGTTTAGCTCGTTTGTCCTCTTTGCAGATCACGGTCAGTTCATACGCCGGTCTGTTTTTTTTCATATAGACAGGTGTATAGTGCACTTCTCTTGCACCGTTTCTGATCAGAAGATTCATTACCCTTCCCATGATTTCCCCTGAGCAGTCATCTATGTCTGTTTCCAGTTTCCAGACCGTGTCTCTTTCAGTATCACCGGCAGTTTCCGTGTGAATCAGCATCGCCCTTAAAATTCCAGGACAGCTGTACTGTCTTTTGCCAGCTCCAAGGCCGGTTCTTTCTATTGTAAAATCTTCCGGCAGTTTTTCGGAAGTGCGGATGGCCGCCACCACTGCTGCGCCTGTAGGTGTAACCAGCTCCCCCTGAACATCTGTAATTTTCAGTTTCAGGTGATTTGCAGATACGATATTGGAAACAGCGGGTACAGGTACCGGAATCATTCCATGCTGACATCTGATAAACCCGGTGCCCTCCCAGAGAACCGGCACGATCACTTCCTCGATATCAAGATCATCAAGGCATACTGCCACAGCCGTGATATCTACAATCGAATCCACGGCACCTACCTCATGAAAATGTACTTCTTCCACCGGCACTCCGTGAGCCTTTGATTCTGCCTCAGCAAGCACACTGAATATCTTAAGTGCTGTATTTCGTGCTCTTTCTGTAAGAGCAGCGCCATTAAGTATTTCCCTGATTTCCTTTATGCCTCTGTGCATATGTTCATGATGATGATTCTGTGCAGCCTCATGACAGTGTTCATGTCCTTCATGATGATGTTCATGTTCCTCATGGCTGTGGTGCTGTCCTCTTCCATGAAGATATTCCATGTCATGATCATGATTATCCTGATCCAGGATCACAGAAAAATCACATGCATCAAGTCCTGATTTTGTAACTCTGGAAATTTCTGTGCAAAATCCGTCAAGAGGCAGGCTTTTCAGTGCTCTGTCAAGTTTTCCCTGATCTGCGCCAAGATCCAGGAGTGCCGCAACTGTCATATCTCCGCTGATTCCTGAATAACATTCTAAATATAAAGTCTTTCCCATGTATATCTCCTGTATTATTTTTTCCAGTCTCTTACTGCAAGCCGGTTGATCTGTGTTGCCATGTACCCTGCTCCGTATCCGTTATCTATGTTCACTACTGCAATTCCGTTTGCGCAGGAATTGACCATCGTCAGAAGTGCAGACAGTCCATTCATGCTGGCGCCATAACCAACAGATGTCGGCACAGCGATTACCGGATTATTTACCAGTCCTCCAAGCACACTTGCAAGCGCACCTTCCATCCCTGCAACCGCTATCACACAGGTAGCATCCTGGATCACTTCCAGTCTTGAAAACAGTCTGTGAATGCCACTGACTCCGACATCGAAGACTCTTTCTACGTGTGCGCCGAAATATTCTGCTGTCTGGGCAGCCTCTTCTGCTACCGGAATATCTGCTGTTCCTGCTGTGCAGACCGCAATCTTTCCTATATGTTCTTTATCCTTTTTTTCAATCTTGATAATATGTGAGAGTTCATCATATTCCACTCCGGGAAGAAGGTCTTTTACAAGCTCATACTGATGTCTGGAAGCTCGCGTTCCAAGAACTTCTCCATTATCCTCATAGAGTTTTTTGAAAATATGGACAAAATGTTCATCTGCTTTTCCACTTGAAAAAATGACTTCCGGAAAACCTGATCGTATCTCCCTGTGCGAATCCAGTTTTGCATATTCACCCATTTCTTCAAAAGGCTCTTTACGGAAATAATGCTCAGCCTCTTCTATTGTGATCTCACCGTTTCTGAATCTGTTTAATATCTCTCTCGCTTCCATATAAATACCTCCGGAATCAAAAAACTGTCACTGCTCTATATGGAACAAAATCATGCCGCCTTTTCGGTCATATCCTGTATCCCATAACTCTTTTAAAGGAAACCATTTATATTCCCCATAAGAAACTGCCTTTACCATAAGATCATCTTCTTTTTCTTCGTATCCTGCAACAATAAACCAGTGCCAGATATAATCTTCCAGATAGCCCTTACTGTTCTGATGCTTCAGAAGCAGATAGGGAATCGGACAGTCATTATCTATCTGTCTGCACAGCGCTTCCCTTGCTTCTTCATATGTATGATTTCCATGAAATGGATTCATCTTTACCCTCTGCTCATGGACATCTTCAAGATATTCTCCAAATCCGTCCATAAACATTTCCAGAGTGTCAATCCCGTCTGGTCCCGGACAGAGATAATGTTTCATAAGATATGAAAATTCATGGTATTCCTCCCAGGTGATCTCATCTTTCCTGTAAGGATACAGCCTGTCCATTCCCGCACGTCTCGCAAAAAACACACTGCTTTCACAGGCTGCTATTGCGCCACAGCCGCAGTCTCTCATAAGCGGATCCGGAAACAGGTCCTGATTTCCTCCATATGATTCTTCAACAAAAAAATAATCCAGTTCTCTCTTTTGTAATGGTTTGCTATTCACAGTTACTCCCCCAGCCTTCCTCATAATTATTACCTTTTCCCCGGTAATAAATACCATAAAAAGTATAATAGCATACTCGTAAAAAAAATTAAACAGGTAGATTTCTGTTTTCATGGGCTTTCTTGACACCATATGACGGTACGTGATATAATCCTCAACATATTTCGTGCATATTTATGCTATATATGCATCATTTATTTACATTTATGAGGAGGGAACAAAATGAAACAATTTTATGCCTGGTACCGGAAACACATCACCGGTGCTATCTTTGCAGGACTCATTCTCGGTATCTGTACCGGACTGTTTCTGGCAGGACGCTTTGCCCCGGTTCTGACTGTTACCAGTCTTCTGGGAGGTATCTATATGAATGCCCTGAATCTTATGATTTTTCCACTTGTCTTCTGTTCTATCGTTATGGGAATCTGCAGCATCGGAAACATACGTACTACCGGTAAGATCACCGGTTCTGCCATGATTTTCTTTCTCACTACAACAGCCCTCGCAAGTCTGGCAGGTCTGATCATTCCACGACTGATTCATCTTGGAAAAGGTGTTTCCTTTGAAATGGCAACTTCAGATATTCAGGCCACAGATATGAGCAATATCCTGGACACTATCAAAAACCTGATTCCGTCCAATCCAATCGCTGCTTTTGCAAACGGAAATATGCTTCAGGTTCTTGTATTTGCCGTTATCGTGGGATTTGCACTGATCGCAGTCGGTGAAAAAGGCAATCCGCTTGTAAAAGTTATCGACTCTCTCAACGAAGTCTGCCTGAAAGTAATCAGCACTGTTATGTACTTTACACCGATCGGTGTATTCTGTACCATAGTTCCTGTAGTTGAAGCAAACGGAACTGAAACCATTATTTCACTTGCCACACAGCTGATCATTCTTTATATTGCATTCTTCGGATTTGCAATCGTTGTTTATGGTCTTGCAGTAAAAATTATTGGAAAAGAAAGCCCTGTACGCTTCTTCAAGGCTATTATGCCTGCGGCACTGAATGCATTCGGTACCTGTTCCAGTTCTGCAACAATCCCGATCAGTAAACAGTGTATGGAAGAAGATATGGGTGTTTCCAACCAGATCACCAGTATCGCCATTCCACTTGGCGCAACTGTAAATATGGACGCTGTTTCTATCCTGATGTCCTTCATGATCATGTTCTTCGCAAACGCCTGCGGAATTAATGTAAGCATTTCTATGATGGTTATTATCCTCCTTGCGAATGTACTTCTCTCTGTAGGAACGCCTGGAATACCAGGTGGAGCAATTGCATCTTTTGCAGCCCTTGCCACTATGGCCGGTCTTCCTGCGGGTATTATGGGGGTATATATCAGCATCAACACCCTCTGCGACATGGGTGCAACCTGTGTCAATGTTATCGGTGACCTTGCGTGCTGCGTTGTCTTAAAAGAAAAAATCAAACTGAAAAAAGACTGATCTTACATATGTTTTTATTTTATAAAAAAGAGACTGCCCCGAGGGCCTTTCGGCCTTTGGGACAGTCTCTTTTTGTTTCATATTTTTCCGACTTTATTATCTGTTCTTTCTTCTTTTTTCTTTAAGCAGAAGAAATACTGCTGCCAGAGAAAGTAATGCCAGATACAGATTTGCTTCTGTCGGAGTGGAATCTCCAGTCTTTACAGGAAGCAGAATTCCTTTTGCCTTCTGTTCCGGAATATTTTCACCCTGCTGCTTCTTCTCATCTTCTTTTCCGGAAGACGGTTTCCGCTGAGGTTTTTTATCCGGTTTCACTTCCGGCTCTTTTGCCGAGTTCTGATCCTGACCGGTATTCTTGTCTGTATCCTCAGATGGATTCGCTTTGCGGTAACTGTTGACATAATGAACTTCACCATATACAGAACTGATATCTACGTTTCCGCTGACATGGATCAGAAGAGGATCATCTTCATAACCGGTATGACCGTTGGAACGGATCACAAGATTACTGGAATTAACATCTTTTCCAGATACATCACCTCTCGCGATAATGTCAATGTCCTCTGCTGTCATTCCGTTAATTTTCATTTTATCTGAAATATTATTCAGATAAATGTTGTCTGCTTTCACTTTGATACTGTCTATATCTGTTGTCATTCTGTCATCCGGTGTTCCGAAGTTTCCGTTGATCTCAGCTTCCAGATGGCTGCCGCTGATCACTGAATCCGGATTCTTTCCTGTTACGTTTCCATCAACTTTGAGCTCTACAGTGCCGTCATCTCTCTTTCCGTGGATCTCATCCACAGTAAGGTCTCTGTCATTTTCGAGATAAATATTATCTGCGCTTGCTTTGACTTCAGAAACACTGACACTGAATGGATTATCCGGTGTTCCGATATCACCGTCCGCTGCGGACAGATCTGCTCTTTTTGCTTTAACTGCCGGAGCTTTTCCCGGAACATCTTTCAGATTTCCATTTACCCGGATCGTAACATCTCCGTTTCCATCGTTACTGTTGATATTATCTACTGTAAGATCAGACGGTGATGTAAGAGAAACATCTCCTTCTGCTTTTATCTTTACAGTTCCATCAACTTTGACGGAAAGACCATGGTCTTCTTCTCCCACTTCGCCATTGGCTGTGAGCTCAAGATTTCCACCGGTAATAATTGTTGCAGTTCCCTCTTCAGCTTTCTTCTTAGCCTCTTCGTATGCATCTTTTGCTTTCTTAAGTTCTTCCTCAGCTTCTCTTAATTTCTCATTCAGCTGATTCAGTTCTTCTTCACTGGCTGCATATTCCTGTCTGGCTTTTTCTGCTTCCTCATGAGCTTTTGCATAGTTCTCTTCTGCCTCTTTGCGGTCTTCTTCTGCTTTTGCAAATTCTTCCCGTGCTGCATCAAGGTCTTTTGCAAGTTTCTCAATATCTCCGCTTTCCAGAAGGTCTTTTGCCGGCAGAAGATCTTTCAGAAGTTCTTCAGCTTCCTCTTCTGTCAGCTCACCTTTTTCCAGTCTGTTCTGAATATCCTGAATTCTGTTCAGCATTTCTTCCGCAGAACCTTCTGTATCGTTCAGATTCTGAAGCTGTTCATTCAGCTCAGTTTTCTGTCCGTTAAGTTCGTCTCTGGAGCTGTTCAGTTTCTCAAGCTGTTCAGTTTCTTCCGGTGTAAGGTCTTCTTTTGCTTCCAGGTCTTTTATTTCTGCTTCGATATCCTGAATCTTCTGATCCGTGTCTGAAAGTTTCTTCTCAAGTTCTTTTCTGAGCTGATCTCTTGCTGTATCAACAGCTTTCTGAAGCAGCTCTTCACGGTCTTTCTGAAGTTTTTCCATATCCTGGATCTTCTGTTTCAGTTCATCAGACTTCTTCTGCGCTTCATCTCTTGCTTTTTCAGCTTTGGATTCTGCTGATTCTGCCTGATCTTTCTTATCACGAAGAGGTGGAAGGATCAGTTCTTCATGGACACGTTTATCTGTTTCTGCGGCGTCTTTCTTCACCTGTGCCTTATCAACATCTGCTTTTGCATCCGCAGCTTTGTCAGGCAGGTTTCCGTTTCCGTCGTATACACTTCCGTCTGCGTCCAGAACAAAATCTTTCTTTGTTTCTATCTGTTTCAATGTAAGATCTCCGCTGATTTCACGGATCACTGCACTGTCTGCTTTTACAGTGAGAGTTCCATCTGTGGACGTATCCACTTCATATGGATTTTCTCTTGTTCCGACTTCTTTTCCAGCGATCAGTGTAATGTTTTTTGCAGTTACTGCTGCCGGTTCATCACCGCGTTCGCCTTCAAGAATAGAACTACCTGCTGTTATGGAAGCATTTTCTCCGGCTTTCACTGTTCTGGCCAGTACATCTCCACCAGCTTCAAGAGCAGCATCTTTTCCGGCATTTACTGTATCAACAGTAATGTTTCCGTCTGCTTTTGCAGTTACATTTCCAGAAGCGGTAAGATCATCTGTGTAAAGATTTCCTGCTGCCTCAAGAGTAAGATTTCTTCCGGCTTTTGGTTTCACTACATACAGGTCACCAGTTCCGCCGTTGGACTTCTTACTGCTGGACAGTGTGAGGTCTTTTTCGGCTGAAGCATAAACTTTACCCGTCTGACTGTCAGTCTGTGCGTCCAGACTGTTCTTTGCCTCCAGTCTGATATCTTCGATCGCATCTACAAGAAGTTTTCCTTTGATGTCAACTGTGATCGGATCTGTTTCTGTTCCAATTCTCTTACCTGCAAGGCTGCTGTTTCCATCACCTGCTGTGATATTTACCAGTCCTGCTTCTTTCTGATCCTCTGATCTTCTGTCAAGAATATCGGAATCCATATCTGTTGCGATCTCTACAGTTCCATTTGGTGCTGTGATCACGCCGAGACCGATGTTTCCTTCTTTTTCCTTTATCTGGATATTTCCTTCTTCGGAAGATGCATTCAGAATGCCTTCTTTCTTTGAATCAAATACCCAGTTTCCGGTATAATCCCCATAACCTGATACAGTAAACTTCGGTTCCCATACAGTAACTGTAACCGTATTGCCTTCCTCGTCAACGGTCTCGTTTTCTTTCTTAACCATGATAAAGGAAATTTTCGGGTCTTCCAGTTCGTCTCCGTCTTTTTCTGTCAGAAGTTTACCAGATACCTGATATTCTTTCTGGATCAGATCTGTCAGCAGATTGCTGATATTTTTCTTTGCTTCCAGTGTAATGTTGTTTGCAGTTATATTGGCGATTTCTTCGGAATCTGTACCATTCTGGTTAATACCGATGACGCTTCCTCCAAGTGCTTTTACTGTTACATCACCAAGTGCGATGTTTCCAGGTGTAAGATCACTGCGGTTGGTTTCCAGCCGGCCGATATGAAGATCTCCGTCTTTCTGGAGCACTGTAATATCTCCGTAGTTGCTGATATTGATTCCGTCAGTAGTTCCTGTGGAGGTACCGATCTCAACAACCATGGAAACCGGATCTTTCGGTATGCCTGTCGGGCGTCCAGATTCAGTTGCTTTTTTCAGCTGTTCAAGAAGTTCTGCTTTTTTCTCTGCTGCGATCTTTTCAAGTTCTGCTTCAACAGCCTCTCTTGCAGCTGTCAGTTCTTCATCAGAGCTTTCTTCGGATTCCAGAAGTTTTCTGTATGCTTCCAGGGCACCATTAAGTTTTTCTGAATCAAGTCCAGGAATGATGTCCAGCTGACCGTCTTTTTCTTCCGGTTCAGAATCATAATCTTCTGTCAGTCTGTAATGCTCTGCACCTCTGATAAAGGCATTTCTTACAGTAATGATCTTAAATGGTACATCTGATTCTGTAACATCTACAACCAGAGGAATTTCTCTGGAACCGATGTCTCCTCCGAAGGAGAAGGAAGAACCGTTGTTGTAAGCATCTTTGCCAAGGATCAGTGTGCTGGTCTTTTCTTTTCCATCTTCCTGCATTTCTGCCAGAAGGCTTCCTGAAAGATCAAGAACAACTTTGCCCTGTGCATTTAATGTTTCGCCAATAGTCAGGTTTCCTTTCTTCTGGTTTTTGTCTCTTGTTGTAACGATCAGTGATGCATGACTGCTGCCTGAAGAAGAAACATCTGCTTTTTTGACAGTTACGTTGCCATCTGTGGCATTTAATTTTAATACAGCATTGTCTTTGATTTTTACATCATCTGTACGGATGTCTCCGTTTTCTGCTTTCAGCAGAATTTCTGACTGTGCACTTACACTGACATTTCCAGTCCGGATATTTCCCTTTTTCGTTGTCAGCAGAATTTCTGACTGTGCATTTGCATTAACATCTCCGGAAACAATATCTCCATCAACTGTACTGACATCAAGTTTCGGCTTATCTGTACTTTCAGTTCCCTGTACAGAAATACTGTCAAAACTTACATTACCTTTGTTCAGGATTTTCAGAGTCATATTTGCATTGTCTCTGAATCCCATATTGAAAAATTCCGCATCGCCTGAATTGACTTTTACATCTACCAGTGCGTTGTCTTTGAGCACCGAATCTCTGAACCGGACATTTCCATTGAAGTTCACATATGCGGTTCCTGTGAATTCGCCTTCATAGGAAATATTTCCTTCAGCATCCTCAACTGCTTCTCTGCGGAAGATCACATTTGTGGTTCCGTTTTCTTTTGAAGGTGTCACTTCCATCGGTTTTTCGGAGTCACCATATCTGGTGGTTCCTTCACCTTTGCTCAGAAGGACAAGAAGATCTGAAACGATCTTGATTGTTTCCTGGTCACCTTTTACCTGAACAGTACCGTTCTTCGGGCTGGTAACCTCGATGATCACTTCTCCGCCCTCTACTTTTCCGAGAACGAGGTCTGTGTCACCTTCAAGATCTGTGTAGATTCTTGCTGTATCTGCTGTCAGGCTGGACAGATTACCATCAGAATCAATGGTGCTGTTATCTGTCATGATATAAATTGCTTTATTGTTTCTGTCTGACAGTGGGTGTTTCACTGTGTTATTCAGAATAGAAAGAAGTTTCTGTTTTCCATTGCTTAAACCAAAACCATTTTCTGTTCCGTTCTCATCATCACGTGCCAGCAGATAATCACCATCTGCTTCAACATATTTGTACTTCTCATCTGTCTTTGTAAGTTCTACCAGTATACCGTCTTCGCTGTAACCGAAGTAGTGTGCATTGTCATAGTCATAATGACTGTCTGCCGGTGGATTCTTATGAAGCCCGTAAACACTTGTATAAACATCCTGTGAAAGGGCCATCAGATAAGTTGCAGTTCCTTTTGAGATTGTTGTATTCAGTTTTCCGCTGCTGTCAACAGTATATTCTGAATATGCACGTTCTGTTGTGCCGTCCTTAGTTACTTCCACATACTGTGTGGATCCGTTTTCGGATTTTCCGGAAGAAATCTCATATACACGGAAAGTTCCGTCTGGTTTCAGATATGCTGCGATCTGGCCGGATTCATCCAGGAAAAGGATTGTTCCTGTCGGAAGACCGGAAGCATTTTCCATTGCTTTATCTACAACTCTCAGGTAACGGTCAATGATCGCATATCCGTTGCTGTCACGTGAAGCAGCAAACTGTTCTGTCGCATTCTTGAAGTAAAGATATGCACTGTTACTGCTGTCAGTATCTGATTTTTCGATCGGGCTGATGATGATCGTTCCCGGTATATAACCGGTTACTTTTGTAAAGGAGATCGAACGTTTTACCCCAGTTTCAAATCTTGCGTCCCGCTTGCTGGTGTAAGCACCTCTTGCCAGACGTTCCGCTTCTTCATCAGTAAGATAAACATATCCGTTTACTACCTCTACAGTACCGATATCATCACTTGCTCCGATAAATAATCCGGATTTCTTTCTGTAATACAGACTTCTGCCAGTAAATCCGTCAACTCTGTACTGCTTTCTTCCTTCTGCATCTGTCACATCTGTTTCGAGTACATATACTCTGTCACTGGAAGTGTCATATGCATAGTGTTTTTTGCCGTCTGCCGCCATTGTGTAATAAGAAATAAGACTGATATCATATCTTCCGCTCAGTTCTTTATTAATGGCTGCAATAAGGTCTTTATCGGCCTGTGGATTCAGAATGACAACACCGTTCTGAATGTGACTTCTGATCATCCCTGCAAGTGTGGAACTGAATGCACCTGTCACATCATCTCCGGTAAGCCAGCTTCCTGATCCGTCATTTTTCTGAAGAGAAAGGAATACTTTTGCGTAAACCAGATCTCCGTTCTCATCTTTTTTCTGCTGCATTCCAGGTGCGATCGCCACTGTTTCATTCATTCCAGGAGTACTTCCGGTATCTGTCGCATTTTCGTCCTTGCGGACTGCAACAAAACTGTAAGTTCCATCCGGGAACAGGGCAAGCACACGGTCAGTAATCAGCAGAATACCTTTTTCATCTCCGTCATTATCCAGGAAAGTTACAGTCTTATCAGTAGTCTTATAACCACCTTTTGCCTGATTTTTCAGTACCGTTACGGGTGCAGATGAGATGCGGATAAACAGATTTTTCACTGTTTCATAAGCTGCATGTCTCTTGACAAGCTTAATGCCTTCCTCTGCCTGATACCATTCACCGTTAGTCTGTTTCAGGTCAAATGTGAACCAGTAGTCCTTATCCAGCAGGTCTTTTCCTTTTACGTTTATTGTCCAGTTCTTTGTATCTTCATCATATCTGTAATAGATATCTGAATCAGCGCTGTCCTGGTAAACTGTGTAGGAATCTGCTGCTTTTGTACCGTTCTGACTGTTTCCGGCTGTCGAAGATGTTACCTCACTGCCGATTTCCAGTGCTTTGTCACTGCTGCCTGCATTGATTCTCTCAGAAACAGAACCCTTCTCATTATAAACAGTTTCACTTACTTCTTTGTCACCATCATTTGTTTTCAGAGAAACCACAAACTTCCACGGTGTGTTATAAGTTGTATATTCCAGAGTTTTGCCTGTGTAATCATATTTCTCTGTCTTTGTTGTCTGGGACAGGGTTACAAGCACATCAACAATGATATTCTGTGTGACTTTTCCTTTCAGCTTATCCATGATCGCATTGCGAATGGCATCTGCATATCCGGAAAGTTCTGTCTGTACACCGGCTCCTTTCAGTGCCGTTTCTACCATACTGGTGATGGCTTTGCTGTTTCCAAGTGCATTTTTGACAGCTTTCTTTGCTTCTTTCAGTGACTGATCCAGTGATATTATCTTAGCTTCCAGATCTGCTCTGTCATAAATGTATCCTTCCTGGAATTCATAATGACCGTCAGTTCCGGTTACATGTACCACATGGTATCTCGTTCTTCCTGCTTCTGTGATACTTTCAAGGAGGATCCAGCGTCCGTCTTTTGTCTCCATGATCGGAGTACCATTGACAACTGTATTTGTTCTTTCGTCCAGGAATACCTGTTTGTAGAAAACAACGATTCCGTTCGGAAGGCGCCAGCCAAGTCCTTCTTCCAGACCTGATGACTCAATATAAGTTGTCGCACCATTCTGACCGATCTCCATATAGGCTGTGCCGTTTTTGAAGGTGATCTTCTGGTTGAATGTGTTTCCGTTCTCGTTAATGGTAATAGTCAGATTTCCATTGGAATCTGTTTCCACTTTCATATTGGAGAGATCATAGATTCCGCCGCTGTAATCTTCAGATTTCTCATCATGAAGCCTGTTAATGATTCTTACAAGTTTCTTTGACACTCTGTCTACTACAACAGTTGCGCCATTTGGAAGAAGATAAGTATCATACTTCGATGTCTGGGATACAAGGTATGCATCTGAAACAAAAGTGATGTCCTCACTCATGTTTACAAGCATTCCGTCATCTGTCAGCCAGAAATCTGTATCATTGCCATTTGCATCCCTGAGCTGTACTTTCTGGAAAGTTTTGCCCTTTACGCCAGGCAGTGTCACAAATTCCATTGCAGTTCTCGGAACAGAAATGAAGTAATCATCTGCTGAATCCGGTTTTCCTGCGCAAACCACCTTCGGTGCCTCAACACTTACATAAACAGTGCTGTTCTGACCTCCGATAATCTCTTTGAGATTGAGGGCTGCTTTTGTACCGATGCCTTTCTTCGCATCATTCATCTGTTTCTGGGTCATCCACTCTCTAACAAGAGTAAGACTGAGATAAATATCTCCGCCGGCTTTTACTTTTACTTCATTCGGGCTTGCCGGTTTTGCAGATGCCATTCCAGCGATTCCAGGATAACTGCTGATGTCAAAGATATAAGCACGGAATGGATTCTTAACACCATCACCGATTCTTCCTGCTCCGCTGATATACAGCTTGTTGGCTGCTACAAATGCCTTTCCGGAAGTCTTAAGTGTTCCGCCGTTCATCTCGATAGTAAGAACGCCTTCGCCCAGATCTGTTTCCATGAATCCCCTGCCATCCGCATCAGAAGAACCGTCTGCAAAAGTAATATTGCCTTTTCCTTCTGTCCGGATAATAAGATTCGGTGTTTCTTCGCTGACCTGATAACTGAAGCCGTCATTTCCTTCTGCTGATGTGTCGATATCCGGTGCAAGAGCATTGGAATTTGACATTTTGATGTTTTTCAGAATCAGATCTTTGTCAGTGTGGTTAGTGATCTGTACATCCGGAAGATAGGAGTTTGTGATGATCGTTCCTTTGCCGGAGAGATTGCCAACGCCTGCTTCCAGTCTGAGACTTCCCACATCATTGTTGTAAAGTTTCTTGACAGTAATTATATTTCCAACAGTTTCCAGGAATTTATCAGGCTTTTTCAGGCTGTCTGTAAGATCCTCATCAAGTCCTGTGTACGCAGTCAGTCCGTCAAAAATATCCACGAACATACCGGCTGCACCACCGCCTACATGAACAGTTCCGTTAAAGATGATATTTCCTGCGTTTTTGAATTCACCGGTTTCTTTTGCCTCTGCATCTGAATAAAGAATAACCTCAACAAGTTTATCAACCCATTCAACAACCTTTTTCACGATCTTCTTGATCAGTTTTCCGATCAGCGGGATCTTGCAAATCTTATCTACGATCTTTGTTACAACTGTTTTTACCTTGGTCCATACATAATTGACCACGGTGTTTGCAACAGCTGTTGCACTGCGGCTGATGACCTGTGTGGTAAGTTCCGGAGCATCTGCTCTTACGGAAATATTCTTTCCGGCAAGTTCTGCATTGGAAGTTACTTTTACATTTACATTGTTGCCTCCGGCCACTGTTGATGTTGCATATACGTGTCCGGTAAATCCGACTACTTCTGCATAAGATTCACTTCTGATATTCTGAGATACTACAAGTGCCTCAACATTCAGATTTTCTGTTCCGCCAAGCCATGCATTGTCAACTCCTGTTGAAACGTTATTGTTTACATTGGAAGTTGCGTATGCTTCTGTCTTTGAGCCTGCAGATGCAGTATAGGATTTTGCTTTTGCCAGGATGACCTGTTTCTCAATATAAGCACCAATTGTGGTCACTTCACTGAGAATTCTGGTTTTTGCTCCGTTTTTGCTGATATTTGTAACTACTGTTACATTGCTGTTAATGTTTGCCTCGCTCTTGTTGGAACCTGCCGCTGCTGCTGCTTTTCTGTAAGCATCTGCATAGAGATCTGTATTTGCAATGGCCTTGATATCAAGTGTTCCATATCTGGCATCAATGTTTCCACCGTTTCCTACAGTTGCAGTTACTGTGGAGTTGTAATTGATCTCTGCTTTCGGGCCGCCGCCTGCATATACAGATCCTGAAGAACCTGTTGCTATGCTTTCGATGTGGCTTGTTTTGTCTTCTTCAGCAAGAAGTTCAATATTTCCGATCACAGAAGCAATATTTACATTATTGCCGATCACAAGAGAAGTTTTTCTTGTTATATTGTTTTTGCTTTCCACAGAACAGTTGGTTCCGCCGCCATAAGCTGCATCCTGTATCTGTGTCTGTGCATTTGTTTTTGTAACAGCCTTTGCCTGAATGTTGCCCCAGGCTTTCAGAACTGCTCCGTCACCAATCTGAACAGATGCGTTCTGGCTTCCTACGGTATTTTCTGCACTGGAAGCGCCGCCTGCAACAAGTCCTGCACTGAACAGTTCCACATTTGAAGTTTCTCTGATCTTATCTGTTGCAAGAACAAAAATATCATTTGTGGATTCTGCTTTTCCGAAGATTGCTGCCAGTGTGTCTGTCTTACCTGTAACAGTTTTTACCAGGAAAACACCAAGTTTCAGTGCTCCGATACTCTTTGTTTCAGGAACTTTTGCCGTAACTGTCAGATCAGAATCTGCAGAAACTTTCAGGCTGTGTAATGTATTTCCGTTTTCTGTTACGCCGTTTGCATATACTTCGGAGTCTTTTCCGATATATGCTTTTGTTACTTTGCCGTCTGTGCCTCTGGCTGCCGTAGCAGTAACGATCACTGCATTTCCGTTCACAAGACTGACTGTTACTCCCGGTACTGCTCCTGTTGCTGTTACTTCTGCTGTCCCGTTTGCAAGGATATCAGCCTTAAGTGTACTTACACGGCTTGCACCAGTTACATAAGCTTCTACGCTGTCATTGGAATCGGTGTAAACATTTACAATATTCATTTCTGCCAGTGAAAGACTGAAGTTCGGAGCCAGTGCCTGTGCGTCTGTTTTTGATACAGTATCTCCACTGATTGCTGCTTTTCCTCTGGCTGCTTCAAGAACTGCATTATCTGCATAAGCCATATTTACGGATTCTGCCTTTGCAGTTGCTGAAGATGCTTTTCCGTTAATACCGGAAACACTGACACCTTTTCCTGCGCTGTTTCCACCGATCACACCTGATGCATTTACATTCAGTACTGATTCTACAGTAATGCTTCCATTTTCGGAAACAATTCCTGTATAGACGGCTGAATTTTTGCCTGCACCTTCGATGTATGCTTTCTGTTCAGCTTTTACTCTGGAAGTTACAACATTGACTGCAACTGCCACTTTACTGATTTCAATAACAGCACCGTCGATTCTTGCACCGGAATCTGCGGCTCCTGTTACCTTTACATTTATATTGCCTTTTGCTGAAATGTTCAGTTTTCCACTGATGTAAGCATATGCTTTTGTGCTTGTTTCTGCGATTGCAACATTTACACCGGCTTTGTAATAAGCCACTGTAATTCCGCCTGCTGCAGGTACAAGTTTTACTTTGGAATTTCCTTTCCATGTATTGGTAACGTCTACATTACCGTCTCCATGAACTGTTCCGTTTCCGCTCAATACTGCTTCAAATGTACCTTTTGCATAAGCGTATCCAGTCATAAGTCCTGCATTTACAAAATTTACCGGATCCAGATTGTTTACGGTTACTGTTGCCACAGAATCTGCTTTGTTGTTTACTTTGATGTTTCCGGATACTCTGATGTTATTTACATTTACTTTCGCTCTTGATACTGCATCTGCTGTTGCAACAGCTGCATTTGCTGTAATGCTCACTGCTGATGCGGATGCACTGAAGATAAATGCCTGTGCCATGGAATCCGGAGTGATCGTTTTCGTGAATTTCTTCGCTGTATCAATCACTACTGTAACAGGATCTTTGCGTTTTGTGGTCTCACTGTTATTCTGTACAGACTCTACAGTAAGACTTCCTGCTGTAACAGTAGCCGCACCTTCGAGAAGTGATTCCTGAATGCTTGACAGAGTTGCCCATGCCATAGATACATTTGCGGAAATTCCGCCAACTGCTGCATTTAATACAATTCCGTAAGCCTTCGTTCTGCCATCTGTGCGTACCTTCAGTTCTTTTTCTGCAATAAGACTGCCGGAAGTACCACCAGCCTGTGCTCTGTTTAAAGATCTGTTGATCGCTACTGCAAAGTTCAGGGCAACTGCTGTTATACCTGCTGCGCCTGTGACTACAGTTGCAAGCGCTTCTGTGTCATAAGGCTTTGCCTCTGTTCCTGCAAGTACAGAAATATTAGCTGCCTTTACAGTTCCACCTGTTACATCAATAAGTGCAACGTTTTCGCTTCTGATCTGAGCAACTGCTACAGATGCTCCAACCGCTACAGAACCAGCTACAACTGAAGTAATGTAAACGGTAGTATTTCCATCCATGGCTGCTTCCACAGTCAGATTGCCTGTTGCTGTTATATTTGCCTTATTTACTGTTGCATAGCTCTTCGCACGGTTAAATCCGAGTGCTACTGCACCATTTACCGCAACACCGCCTGCTGCAAGACCAAGGCCGGTCACTTTTGTGGAGCCGTCAACTGTGTTTCTGATATCTGCGGAAGATACTGTGATCTGTCCACGTACATCAGATTTTGAAGTATCAATAACATCTCCGCTCGGAGTAATTCCGATGTATGTCATGGATACCGGACGGTTTACTGCTACTGCCACAGATACTCCCACACCTGCAAGGCCGCCTGATACGCTGACAATGATCGCCTTTGCATCTGCTTTCAGATAACCTTTCATATCAATCTTTGCGGAAGTCGCATTAATAGTAACTCCCTGGCCTATAAATGCATCAAATCTGCTGCGGTTTACTGCTACTGCTGTAGTTGTGGAAACGCCCACCGCACCTGCACTTACCGCTGTTGCTGCAGCTGTTGCATTTGTGGTTCCGTCTGTGCTGACTTTAATGGTTCCTGAAATGTTTTCCAGTGCTGCCCTTCCACTTATGGAAGCTTCTGTTTTTGATTCAAAATCTGTTACTGCAACTGATCCGCTTACACCTGCAATACCGCCTGCTGCTGCCAGAGTAATGGCAAGCACGGTTCCGTACTGGGTTTCTGCTGTTACGGTTACATTTTCTGCTTCTACAATATTTCCTGCCATTCTGGCATAGGTCTTATTCATCAGGTTCAGTGAAGCTACTGTTACAGATACACCTGCAATACCGCCGCTTCCTGTTACACCGATCACAAGAATTGTAGATTTTTCTCCTGTTGCTGCTTCATTGTCAGGATCAGATTTTTTTACTTTGTCATTCAGTACCTTGCTTCCGTCTGTGCCTTTTGCCGCATCATATTTCAGATCGGCTTTAGTCTGTTCAGAAGAACCGGAAACTGCTTTGACAATAACATCTTTTCCTGCTGAGATAATAACATTGTCTTCCACAACAGCCTGAACATTAGAGTAAAGGACTGCTACGGAAACACCTGCGCCAACGCCTGCATAAACACCCGCTGCCAGTGTGCCGCTTGCCATATAAGCACTTAAGCTGTCACTGGATAATACTTCAACATTGCGTCCGGCTGTCAGAGTTGTTTTGTCTGTTCCGCCACGGACAACAGCTGTTGTGGAATCTTTCAGCTCTGTTCCGTTTACAACGGCACCTTTTGTGCCTTCTTTCTTAATTGTGTCTGCAGCGCTGTCGTATGCTTCATCATTCATATTTGAGCTGCTGCTCTCATCGTTATCCTTTTTGGAGGTATCCTGACCATAATTATCATAGTCAAGAGCTCCGTTTCCATTTGCAGTATTTTCTGCGGAGGATCCGTCACCTTTCAGAAGATCACCAAGATCATCTTCCGGTTTTGATGAAAGAGCTTCATTGTGAGCCTGTGCAAAAACAGCATCTGTCTGAGCCTGCGGATCCATGGATCCATACTCTTTGCCGTCTTTGTTATTGGTAACGTAAATGGCATTATGTGCATCATCTGTAAGAAGGCTTCCTGCCACGATCACCATAACAGAACCGGAAACACCGGCCTGGCCGGCACCTGCTGTAAATACATAGCCCTGGATCAGACGATCGGATTTCGCCTGAATGACGATATCTCTGTCTGCATTTACATTGTTTCCTGCACCGATCTCGGCACTGACCGTATTATAGGAAACAGTTGTCAGTACACTGACTGCCACTGCTGCCACGCCGGAAGCGGAAATTGTTCCCACTACTGCGATCAGTTTATAATCATCGGTTGCTTTTACGGAAACATCTGCTGCGGTTCCTCTTGCACGGATAAGAACATTTTTCTCTGTGTATGCCTTCGTAACAACTTTCGTCACGATCACATCCAGTGTTCCTCCTACAGATACGGTTCCGCTGCCTGCTGCACCTGCTGCATCTGCTGTGACAAATTCTTTTGAATCTGCCAGAATGTCTACAGCACCTGCTGCATAAATCCTGCTGTTTTCTTTTACATAACTTAAGGTTTCATTATAGAAGTAAGTAACAACTGCTACTGCTGTCACACCTGCTGTTCCACCAATTCCTGCTGCCGCTGCAAGATTGTAGAGGCTGCTGTCAGAGTTTGCAGATACTTTTACAGACTGTACAGAATTTCTTGCATCTCCTACAATTCCACCGAGAGCGGAAGTGATATGATTCTGGAATACCAGTGCGTTGGCACCGCCAGCCACACCTGCACTTCCTCCTGCTGCAAAATTTACAGCCAGCAGCCACAGAGTGTCTTTTGCATCTGCGATAACCTGAACTTTTCCAGGTGCCAGAATCTTGTGCTCTTTTCCTGTCTCTGCTGTTACGGTTTTGTTGAATACCAGTGCCACTACTGTTGCGCCTGCTCCTGCACTTCCTGCTGCTGACAGAGCACCTGCCAGATTCAGAAGTTCCGTATTATCATGGGCCTCAATATAGACTCCAGGAAGAGGGTCGGTATCGTTTGCAGACGAACCGGAGGCTTTTTTCACAGAAATGGTCACATGTTCTCTTGATGTTGCTTTTACTGTGTTTCTTGCTACCAGTGTACTTATAACACCGGTTATGGCATTACTTCCACCTGCACCTGCACTTACAGATACCATGACTACATCTTCATTTCCATCTGCGAAAATGATAATGCCACGTCTGCGTTCGTTACGGTTCGGGATCTTAATGCCGTTTGTTGAAGTCTGTACTGCCGGTGTTGCAGTCGTCATAAGCTCTGTCCATGTTCCTGCATGAGCCTGAATGTCATTTTTCAGGACTGCTGTATTGATGGAAGCGCCTACTGCGTTTGCACCTGCTGCTGCAAGACCGCCTGCAATGATATAGATATCAGAATCTGCTGCTGCAATGATTCCGATACTGTCACCTGCTGTAATTCTGGAATGAGAAGTTTCTGTTCCATTTTCCACTTCTGCAAGGATCGTGCTGTTATTTACGATTACAGGAACCACACCTGTCAGTGCATTGCTTCCTGCCGCACCTGCTGCCATGATCACGAGAAGGACTGCTTCGTCACCAGTTGCCTGAACCAGTACGCTTCCTTCTTCTGCCGTAATGCTTGAAGGAGCAGCTACAGTTGCCAGAACTTTTCTGTTCAGAACATTTACGCTCACTGTTGCACCCACTGCATTCTGGGATGCTCCGCTGACGGAAGCATTGATCTGGAAAAGTTTTGATACTGCTGTTGCCAGAATCTGTACATCTTTCTTTGCATATATTGTTACTTTGCCGATATCTGTAACTGTTTTTGAACCAGATACCAGAACACTGAGTACACCTGCCACGCCTGTGCCGCCAAGAGCAGCGCTTGCGCTTGCCAGTACACTGACCAGTTTTTCTTTTGTATCTGCATTCAGGAGAACAGAACCTTTTTCACTGCGGATCGTTGTTCCATCATTTACGATCACATTAGCTTCTGTTCCGTTTACTGTTACATTTAGTGTTCCTCCCAATGCTGCCTTGCTTCCGGATACGGCTGCACTGGCTGCGATCAGGAAAAGTTCGCTGTTCTGCAGAGCTTTTACGGTTACATCACCGTCAGCAGTAAGAGATACCTGCTTTCCGATAAGTGCATCACTTCTGTTCTTCATAACAATTGCACCAAGATTTCCACCAACTGCATTATTGCTGCTTCCTGCAGCTGCAACTGTGATCACCAGGGCATTTGCTGAAGATTCAGCTTTCTGTGTATAGCTTCCGTTTGTACGGATAACTGTTCCATCAGAAACAGCTGATTTTACTTTATCCTCGTTATACAGAAAACTTAATGTCAGGCCTGCTCCAAGATTTGACTGGCTGGCAGAAAGTGAACCTGCAATAATCCGGACATTTGATTTATTAACAGCTTCTATAAGCGCATCACCTGTCAGAACAATCTGTACATTCTTTCCGATGACTGCCTGTGTATCATTGAAGAAAAATACCATTGCAAAAGAGCCGGCTCCTGAGAAGTTTCCTTTTCCGCCTGATACTGCACCGGAAATTGCTTCTGCATAATAATTCACAGAGCTCAGGAAATTCAGAAGGTCGATTCCCTCAAGGATTGTATCTGTGCTGAGGTTGATCTCTACAGAATAGGAAGATTCTGATTTATTGCCATTTCTTGTAAGATGAATAATACCTTTCTGTGAATCCGGAACCTTTGCATCGCCTTCGCTTCTTGAGATAAGACTTTCAAGTCCCATCGGAAGTTCATAATCGGAATCAGATACTTTTTCTTTCAATGCCTGTACCTTAAGTGATGCAGCTGTGATCTTCACATTGTCCATTACCTGGGCAAGGATCTGATTATAGCCGTAAATAAATGCATAAGATGCACCAACACCAACTTTGGCACCTTTTGTTGCAACGGAATATCCTCCTGCACGTACTGCAAGTTTGCTCTTGTCTTTTGCTGTGATCTCCACATCACCGCCTATGATCTCAGAGCCGTTTCCTACGGTAGATCTTGTTTCTGCTTTTGATACAAGAACAGATACCGCACCTGCAATTGCTGCGTCTGCTGTTCCTGTTACAGAACCTGCAAGAGCCTGTGCACCAAGATATCCTTTGTATTTGCCGTCCATATTCTGAGAAAGTTCAGATGCAATGATTACTTTGTCTTTACCTTCTACAGTAACAGGGGCTGTCTCGCCTGCTGCAACGATTGCTTTGTTGTTATTTACAGAAACAGCTACTCCCATTGCAAGAGAGAATTTTGCCTGACCTAAGGTCATGGTTGCACCGCTTCCCAGTGTACGGAAGTTACCGTCATTATCGGACAGCATCTCCAGCATTTTACCTGCTGTGATATTTCCGTTTACAGAAGTCTGTGCCATATGTCCGGTAATATTCAGTCCGACTGCTGCCGCTGCCTGGATTGATTTTCTGCCAGGACCATTCATATTCATGGTGTTTCCACCCTTACCGGAAGTGTTTGCCTGTGCCTGGTCATTTGCTTCTTTTGAAGCACTTCCCACCTTCGAACCGGAACCTGTATCTTCTGTTGCAACGCCCTGAGATCTCAGTGCATTTGCTGAAAGCGACAGATTATTATCGGTCTTTCCGGCAGTTTCTCCACTCTGATTGCTGCTGTTGCTGTTTGCGTCCAGTTTGCCGTTGATCCTGCTGGCTGTCTGGTTGTCTTTATTATCATTTTCTGCTTCAAGTCCTTCGTAGTCCCCGTTCATGATCTTGTTGGCATTTTCTTCAGTCGCTTCTTTTGCATTTTTGAATTTTGCCAGATAACGGGAAATGTCTGCACCAATTGCTGTTGCCAGAGCCTTGCTGTCATCTTCATTGTAAGTATAGCTCTTAAGCGATGCATTTCCGGAAATAATTCCTGTTCCTTCAAAAAGTGCCCTCACATCAGAATCTGCGATATTGATCGCAACTGCCGCACCGACTGCTGTCTCATTTCCTGCTGCGAATCCACTTGCCTGAGTAAGTGATTTTCCTTTTGAAACTGCTTCCAGAATAAAATCTCCAAATGCCTTAAGGACTGTATCTTTTTTCACATAGGACTTGACATTAATATCTGTCAGTCCGATTGCTACAGATGCATCTACTGAAACATCTTTTGGATTTGTATCATTGGATTTGTCACCGCTGATCGGATCTGTACCTGATACAGATGCTGTTGTACGTTCGTGTTCTGCACCTGCTTTTACCTCTACAGAATTTCCGGTTACATTACGTGATGATCCAATTCCGGCTTCCACTGTTACACTGATCACATCAAGTGCAAAAGAAGCACCCACACCGATGGTTTTTCCATTACCGGTCTTCGCCGGTACTGTAACTGTTCCTGCCGGTACCGGTTCAAACGTTGCTTCAATTGAAACATCGAAATCCGGCATATAGAATGCATAGACATTATTACCTCTGTTCTCAAAGGTAACGATCTTCTTTGTGACTTTCTTTCCACCTGATGTGTAGACAAATACAAGTGAACCTTCTTTCAGCTGCATTCCGGTTGCCGGAGCTACCCGGACAAGTACTTTGTCTTCAAACTTTGCTTTGGAGAAATCTTTGCTTTCTCCGTTTTTGGATGGTGTTGTCACAAAAAGATTTCCAACTGTATCATTTACATTTCCGGAAGAATTCAGAGGACGGATCACGATGTCGTGAAGTTTCGACGGATCCTCTTCCACTGTAGAATCGCTTGCTGTACCGGAACTGCCTTCAGAAAGGTTTTTGTCTGCCTTTCCATCATTTCCAACTGCTGCACTGCCTGTTGTAGATCCGCTCTGTCTGGCATCTGCATCAATGATGATATCGCCTGTTGCTGTAACTGCATTTGCAGAATCGCCAATATAAGCTTTTGTTGTACCGTTAATCACTGCGATTGCCACACTGCCTGCCACGCCCACATTGGAAGCGCCTGCACCGGAAACCGCTTCTGTAACAAATACATTAGAAGGATCTTTTTCAGTTTCCTTCAAATCCACATCCAGCCAACCAAAGAGACCATCAAGTGCTGCTGTCGTCAGTACTCTTCCAAGCTCACTTAATGTTGTCTTTGCATTTGTCTTCAGAGTCTCACTTATGTTTGAACCGATCAGTTCTCTGAATTTAAGAAGATTTGACGGGTTGCTTCGGATATCCTCCAGTTTCATTCCTTCCAGAGGTGTTCCTTTTAACATGGTTGTCTTAGCAACATAAGTTACCTGATCTGCGGTTCCTGCCAGAAGAGCGGTAAGCTTTTCTGTATTTTCTTCACCGATCAGATCTTTGAGCCCCATCTTGTCTGCTGCATCATTTACAAGATCTGTCACAAGACTCTTAATCCATTCATCTTCTGATGAATCTTCGCTGTCTGCTTTTTCTTTTTCTCCGGCATCTTTTTCAGGCATCTGTGCAAGAACTTTAAGTGTTCCTGCTTTTACTGTTGCCAGATCAATGTATGCCTTATTAATATAGGAAACAATATTCAATGCCACAGCTACTCCTACGCCGGTTTTTGACTGAGTTGCTGATGCATTTGCATAAATCTCTGCTACTGTCTGACCAATAGAAGATACTTCCAGTTCGTTTGCTGCTTCTACTGCAATATCACCCTCAATTGCTGCAATACTGCTGTTCTTCATGATATTAAGATTGAAAGCTGCTGCAACCTGCACATTACCTTCACTGGTCTGTGAAGTCTGACGGTTTTCTGTCAGATTGCTGATCATACCCGGTTTAAGATTACTGCTTCCGGTTTTTCCTGCAATCTTAGATGCTCCGCCAATACTCTTGTCTGCCTGTTTGTCCGTATCTCCTTTTTGCGAGGCACTCTCCCCGGAGTCATCACCGGAAGATCCGCCCGATTCTCCACCAGAACCTTTATCAGATGAACCGGACTGTGCACCGTTTGCTCCAGCTCTTGCTGTTGATTTCAGCTTGCTGATACTCTCTGCAAGAACTTTTACATTGTTTGCTTTTATATTTCTTCTAAGGCTGGATCTGGAACTGTCATTGTAAACAGTGATCACCGGAGCTGCTCCGATACCTGCTGATCCGCCTGCCGCTGCTGCGTCAGCTGCAATCTCACGATTGATTACGCTGTTTGAAGAAACTGTCAGGTCGTTTCTGATCTGCCACTGAGAACGGTTTCTTAAGTTTGCTTTTCCGATGTAAGCTTCTGTACGCATACCTGATACATTCAGTGCCAGTACCGGACTTACAGATACTCCGCCTGCGCTTCCTGCTTTTGCAGTAACACGTTCTTCTGCTGAATGATCTGCTTTTACTGTTACAGAATCCAGGTTAACAGTGTCCTTGATACCGGAAGGTTTTCCCTCTCCTGTAGCAGGATCTGTAACAACAGAATCTGTACCTTTAACTATTACATTGTCATCCATTCCTGAGATAACATCCACACCTGTGATCGCAACTGCAATGCCGGCACCTACACCAGTTTTACCTGCCTTATCATTTTTGGATGCATCTGCTATTGTATGGAAACGTTCTGTAGAAGATGCGGTAATTTCCAACTTAGCATCGTCTGCCAGATTAATGGTTGCACCTTTCAGAATAACTGCTGTTGTCCTGGCTGATACAACATGAACTGTAACTGCTCCGCCAAGTCCGATCTCACCTTCAGAATATCCACCATAGGATTCTGCAATTGAAGTAACCGGCGAAGTTTTGCTTCCGGAAACTGCTGAAAGTTTCAGTGAACCAGCTGTAATATTGCCTTTCTTAATGTAAGCATTGTTGCTGTGCTTTGTATAGGATACATTTACACCAACACCAAGTGACAGGCTCTTTTTCGGCTGTTCTACAGTTCCTTCTGTAAATTTTGCAAGAATGGTGATCACTGCATCATTACCCAGATCTTCCGGGACCGTGAAACGGTAACTTCCGTTTTCCGCTGCAATAAGATCAACCAGTTCATTTATTTCTTCTGTTCCGGATTTTCTGGTAATCATTACTTTCAGTGAACCTGTAACAAGTGAATACCCCGCATCCGGTGTTACATTGACTGTGATCACATCTCCTGAATCAACTCTGCCAGGAACTGAAACTGTTCCGCCGGCTTTTGCTGCAGAAGCATTTGTGACATCAATCTTTACTTCATATTTTTTCTGTGTTGTGCCGTCTACGGTTACCAGAATGATCATACCGTCTTTCAGGATTACACCTTCCGGAAGTACGAAAGTTCCTGTTGCCGCATCGTAGATAAGTTCGCCATATACATCTGAGTAATCCAGAGAACGGTCATCCGGTTCGCTGAACATGGATTCATACCCGTACTCAACTCTGACTTTTCCAGGATTCTGTCCTGCTATGGAACTTATGATCTTAACAGTTTCTCCTGCATCCGCTCTTGACTTGTCTGCAGTTGCATTGCCATTAACAACGATGACATATCCTTTTTCGATGAAAACTGCTTTCAGAGTAATATCTCTTCCAGGCATTTTCAGTGTCCAGGTTCCATCTGCGTTGGCTTTCAGTTCAATAATATTCTTTTCTTCTGTTCCATCAGCTGTATCGTAATAATATACCTTTGAAACCTTGTAACCGTTGGCTGCTGTTATATTGATCACAACAGTATCACCGGTTTTCGGTGTGGAAGAAGAAATTCCAAGACTTCCTCTGGAAGTATCTGTATCTGCAACTTTGATGTTGTGTACATCACCTTCAAAAGAAGCTCTGATCACCAGTTGCGTTCCGTCGGCCATATCCTCCGGAATTGTGAAATAATAATTACCTGTCTTTCCGTCATAGGTCAGGATTCCTGTTCCCTGGGTCATGACCGGATTGCCGTTTTTATCAGTTATTACGTTGCCCTGTGTATCTTTCGTTACTTTCTGGTAAGCAAATACAAGGGATCCGTCTGTAAGCTTATAGCCTTCTCTGGCAGTTACTGCTACAGCCACTTTTTCTCCTGGCTGAGGTGTCTGGTTATTGGATTTGAATGAGATTGTTCCGTTTGTTGTCGCTGCTATGATGACGCTTCCGTGTTTCTGCTCGCCGGTAATCTCTCCGTCATTGTCCTCTGTTTCTCCTGTTGCCGGATTTGTCGGAGTTACCTGTCCTGCGGAAGATTCATCAAAATTGGAACCATCTGCATTTGAATGTGCATATGTGTCTGCGTTTGCTGTTATGCTCAGTTCACCGCCTGCTGTTATATCCCCGTCAGTATCAATGAATGCATCATTTCTGTTGAAGACAAAACTAATGGCAAGTGCTCCGGTTGCCTGTGAGGAAGAGGTGCTGCCTTTTCCGGTTGTTTCTGCTGTACCTTTTTCAAAATCAGCTGTTAATTCCAGTACTGTTCCTGCTTTCAGTTCAGGCATTGTAAATACATATGCTCCTGCGCTGTTTTTCGGTACTGTATAAGTGATTTTCTTTCCTGCTGCATTGGTATAAACCGCTTTCAGACTTCCATCTTTCAGCTTCATACCTTCTGCCGGATTTACAGTCAGTTTGATCGTATCGCCTGTGTTTGCTTTCACATGGTCTGAAAGAATGGCTCCTTCCAGTTTTCCTGTAAGAGATTTTTTCTCAAAATTCTTGACGTCGAACTGTCCGACTCTTGTCGGCTGTGCCGGTGTCGGCGCATCTTCTCTGGCCCCGCCGGTTCCTTCGTCAAAAAGATCTCCAAGACCAAGATCATCATCGTCATCTTTATCAAACAAATCTCCGATACTTGTATCTTCTGTTCCACTCTGTACATCTTTTTCGTATACTGCGACAAGAATTACTTCTGATGCAGGCATTTCAAACGTATAGATTCCAGATGATATATCAATTGACTTTGTTACATAAGAAGATGATCCTGCCGGAAGATAGGTGTAAGTCAGGCCTTTAAGTTTATAGCCAGTATTCGGTGTGGCTTTTACTGTGACTTTCTGTCCTACTTCTGCTCTTGCCGGTGCAGAAACTGTGCCATGTTCATTTTCCTGTGAAGTAATGCTATTTCCGCTGCTTCCTTCAATTCTGCCAAGTGCACTGTTAATTTTACTGATTGCCGAATTTTTAGCTCCATCTGCACTTGCAGTGAGTTTTTCGGTAACACCCTTAAGCAGAGCTGTAATCTTATCTTTGATTCCTCCCACAGTCTGACTTTCCTGGTCATTCTGATCTTTGGAACCTCCAACGGAAACCGCCTGTGTATCTACTTTTTCGTAAGACTGAGAATTAATGGCGATATTACCATTCACCGCACTCAGACTTCCGTTTCCTGTCACGGATGCATCTACATCCTGAATTACGATTGACGCTGCGAAAAATCCACCGTATTTATTGGAAAGACTGCCGCTGCCTGTAGGGGTACTGCTGCCATTTCCCGGATTTACCGCATTTTCTGAGGTCTCTGGCGTCTTATTCGTTGACTTTGTAGTCACTTTTGAACTGCCTTTTGCATCAAGACTGATATCTCCATTTCTGGAAATGATCTTACCAAGGACCTGCACATGAGAATCGTTCACTACTACAGATAATGCAAGTGATATAGGCAGTGCGCCTACAGTTGAAAGAGTAGTGAGTGTCACATCACTTACAGAAGAAAGTTTCACATCTCCTCCTGCTGTGATGACTGAATCTTTACCTGCTTCCACTCTGGCTTCTGATACAAGGATTCCTGCTGCCAGAGGGATGAAATATTTTGCAAGAGTTTCGTTAGAAGCTGCAATGTTTACTGTGGAAGAAGCTGTTGCTTCTACAGCACCGCCTGCTTCTATGTTCCCGAGAATGCTGATCACAGCATTTCCGATTTTTACATTGACGATATTCGCGCCTTCTACAAAAGGAATCAGGTTGTTTTTCTGGCTGCTGACTGCTTTCATTACTACAGAGCCGCCTGCTTTTATGCTGCTGCCTTTTTCAAGAAGAATTTTTGCATTTGTTACAACATCCATAACAGAAGCATCAATTTTATCTCCAAGAGAGATTTTATCTGAGATACTTCCGGGAAGTGGATTGTCCACACTGATAAGTGTGTCATCATCGTTCGCCTCGATCATAACATTCAGCGCTTCAATACTTCCTTTCAGCGTAATGATCTGACCTTTCAGGCGGACATTCATTTCTGCTGCCTGGATCTTCTGGATCATCAGATTTTTACTGCTGACGATAAGAGAATTCATAAAACCTTTTCCCTTAACAATGAGTGAAACTGCTTCGTCATTCTGAGGATTGTATACAAAATCACTGAAACTTATATTACCTGCATCATAGACACCGGATTTCAGATCTGATTTTCTGATCTCGATCTGGTTTTTGTTTGTCAGTTCATCTGTAAATGCGTTAATGCCTTTTGTAAATATCTTCAGAAGTTTTCCGGCACTGTTTGTCAGTGTAAAAGAAGCTTCCTGCTTCGTACTGTCATAACTTCCTGTCAGATTGCTGTCCTTCTTAAGATCACCTGTAAGATGAAGTCTTCCTCCATCCTGATCATTGATATTTACTGTAGTTCCTGTAGAAACATCTACTGTATAGACGTCACTGCTGCCTCCGCCATCCAGGTCAACTTTCTGATCTTCTCCGCCTCTTCCTTTGACACGGATATTATCCTGACCGTCGCCGGATACTACTTTCAGACTTGAGTCTTCCAGTTCAACCTGAACATTGTCATCTTTCGTTGTACCATAAACAGTTGTTGAAGCTTTCTTCGATGTGATCGTTGTGTTCAGCGAATAATATAAACCGGAAAGTACTACATTGATTCCGTCAATAATGATATTTCCATTTACTTTTGCTCCGCCGCCGGCACCACTGTTAATGGTTGATTTGTCGATCACACCACCGGCCGATGGTTCTTTGAAAGAATCTCGGGCAAGAATATAAAGAGTCCTGAAAAACTTCGGGGCACCTTCTGATCCCCAGGAGATATTGACATCTCCATCATATTCACCGTCATCGACAACAATCGTAAGATCTGTTATTCCTGCATTTTCTTTTGCAGCCTTAAGTGCTGCATCGACAGCTTTCTGAATAGCATTCTTACCTGTTTCATTTTTGACAGTTTCTGCGGAACCAGCTGTGTTCTTGCCGTTTACAATTGTTTCTGCAACCTGGGCACTGCCCTCCGGAATTTCTTCCGGTACTGATGTATCTACATCAGCCGATTCTGCATCTGAAGAATCATTACCTGCTGACTGTACACTTTCCTGTGCCGCCGCCTCTTTTGCTTCCGGAGCGGGTGCCGGTTCTTCTACTGCCGGAGCAGATGCCGGTTCTTTTACCGCCGGAGCGGGTGCCGGTTCTTCTACTGCCGGAGCAGGTGCCGGTTCTTCTACTGCCGGAGCGGGTGCCGGTTCTTCTACTGCCGGAGCGGGTGCCGGTTCTTCCACCACTGGGGCGGGTGCCGGTTCTTCCACTGCCGGAGCAGGTGCCGGTTCTTCCACTGCCGGAGCAGGCACTGATTCTTCTGCTTTCGGAGCAGGCGCCGGTTCTTCCACCACTGGGGCGGGTGCCGGTTCTTCCTGAGTACCGGCTGCTTCAAGTGCTTCCGGAGCACTTTCTTCCGCTGCCAGTACCGTGAACGATCCACCTGCACACAAGGACATTGCCAGAACAAATGTTATGGTCTTTTTCCTTAAGCTGCGCAGTTTCATCCATACACCTCCTTTCTTTTCGTAACTGTCCATCCAATATGCACAGCTACTTTCTTTTTATTCAGTTTTAAATGTTCTGTGAACTGTCAGTTGTGTTTTCAGCTCCATCAAGCGTTCCTGACTGTAGCATGTCAAGAAGTTCTTCTGCTGCATCTGTCAGTTCCTGATTATCATTTCGCTCTACTACCTTCTGAAGATCTGCGACAGCTTCTTCAGTCTTATTAAGTCCGAGAGCTGCAACACCTCTGTTGTAGTAAAGCATAGTATCACTTTCTTTTTTCCCTTCACCTCCTGTTCCTTCTGCCTCTGTTAATCCGTACTTCATAGCTTCCTGAAAGTCATCATAAGCTTTCTGATATTCTTCAAGTGTAAGCTCACTGACTCCTCTGTAAAAATACAGATCTCCACTTTCTCTGTACTGATCTGTTGTCAACAGTTCCGTAATATAGGAAATGCTGTCCTGAAATTTTTCCTCTTTCAGACTAGCCACTGCCATGAGGTATACCAGCGTCAGATGATAAATCTCATCTGCTCCTTTTTTCTCAGCCAGTGACGCATATTTCAGAACATCATTATATTCTTCAAGGTAATTATCACAGAAAGCAAGATGTACATAGCAAAGTGCCTCATCTTCATATCCGTGATCAAGTGCTTCAAGAAGATCCTGTTTTGCCTGTCTGTAATCTTCTTTCTGTATGCTGCATATGGACCTCATGAAATAATAATATCCGTTCTCACTCCGGTCCAGATCTATAAGTTCTGTACAGCCCTCCATCGCCTCATCAAACCGTCCACTGGAAAAGCAGAGTGCTGTTCTCGTCATCTTCATCTGTATGGTTTCTTCTTCTGTCAGATCCATTTCTTTCAGAAGGTAATCCACGGGCTCAATCGCTTCTTCATATTTTTCTTCTTTGATCAGTTTTTCTGCCTGATCACAGGCTTCCAGTAATTTCTGCTGTTTATCCTGAAGCTGCCCCTTCGCCTCTTTAAATGCCCTGAGAAGCCTTAATGGATCTTTCAGTACTTCCTGCACCTGAGCGTCCATCAGCATCTGTGGTCCAAGTTCTGCCTGCACTGTCTGCTGCGAAGTATAATGGATCACAAGTTCAGATATGACAAGCACTGCCGCCAGGCAGAGAGCTGTTATCCTGAGCCATTTTTTGCGGTACCATTTTACCTGTGACCTGTTTGTATTTTTGGGGTTTTCTGTATTTTGCCGTTTCTTTTCTGTAATCATCTGGTGCCACTCCCCTTTATATGTTATCCCTTATATAAAGGCCTTTTTTGTGAAATCCTTTCACTTTTTACAATATTTTTTTGTAATTTATATACAAAAAGATGCCAGTCCTAAAAAGATCAAGCCGACATCTCTTCTGTATTATTTATTCAGTTTTATTTATATGAGGTAAATCCAAGGTCTTTCAGTGTAAGTCCTGTTGTTTCTTTAAGACTGTTGTTTACAATCGGAAAGCCTTCCTGCATCATTGCATTGGCTGCTTCCTGAACTTCTTTTTCTGCCTTTGTTCCGTTTTCATAGCGGAACACAAGATTTGTTGCTTTTGTATATGTAGACGCAGGGAAGTTTACCAGTGTGCTGACACTGTCTTTCTGATAAGTCAGAACTGACTGAGCCTGAACTGTATTATCTTTTGCACAGTTGGCAAAAACATCTATTGTACTGCTTACATCTTCTGCCATATCCTTATAACCTACCCCAAAGTTTACAAGATCTCTGGCTTTGAAATATTTAAATCCAACCACATAAAAATCATTGCCTTCCTGGTGTGTTTCCAGTACTACTTTGTTTCCGTCTGTGTCTGTCTTTCCCTTTGTTTCAATATATTTTTTGAGTTTTATATAATTCTGTGCAATCTGCGACTGGGACTGTGAAGCTTTACCGACAGTCACTTTGCAGGTAAATTTCTTTCCTCCAAGAGTGGCTGTAATTATCGCTTTTCCAGCCTTCTTCGCTGTCACTGTTCCTGTCTGGCTTACAGCAGCGACTTTACTGTTGCTGGATCTCCATTTTGCTTTAAGTTTTGTACCTTTAATATTCAGGTCATATGCGCTGCCTGCAGGAACTGTGATTTTGGCTTTGTTTAATTTCAGCGTGCCAAGACCGGCGATCACGGAAATACCCTTTTTATTGTATTTGCTGAAAGCCTTCTTACCCTTTTTGTAAGCACGTACCGTATAAGTATACTTCTCACCTGTCTTTACTTTTTTGTCTGACCAGGAAGTCTTTTTGGCTCCGGAAACATCTTTTACATTTTGCCATTTTCCGTTACCTTCTTTTCTAAGTACACGGTAACCGGCTGCACCTTTGACATTTTTCCATTTAACAGTAACTTTTTTCTTTCCATAAGCTTTTGCTGAAACAAGTTTCGGAGTTCCAAAAGAAGCTGCCTGAACTTCTGTCACTGTACCGATCTCCGGCACTGCAACCGGTGCTGCTGTTACAATCATAAGCCCGGCCATAAGACTGCATAATACTTTTTTATAATTTTTCATATCTCTGTCCCCTTTTACATAACCTTTGAATTTTCTTACTATCAATTTACTATATTTTTGTGTTTTTTTCAAGAAATAGTAAAAATCCATCGTTATTTTTCTGACTTTCTGTTATACTGATTTCATAAATAAATGGAGGTTCTGTTATGATACACACAATCGAAAATAATCAACTTCGTATCCGGATTAATGACCACGGCGCTGAACTTACTGAAATCTATGATAAAGGAAAAGACCGCCAGATTCTCTGGACTGCAGATCCCAGATTCTGGAACCGTCATGCTCCTGTACTTTTTCCTAATGTGGGACGTTATTACGAAAATCACTGCCTGATCAATGGAGTATCTTACGAATCCGGACAGCATGGTTTTGCCAGAGACAAAGAATTCACCTGTATTGAAGAAACTTCTTCCTCTGTGACTCATCTTCTGAAATCTGATGACAACACAAAAATTTCCTGGCCATTTGATTTCGAACTTTATATCACCCACAAACTTGACGGAAGAACTTTAAATGTAATCTGGAAAGTTGTAAACAAAGATGATGAAACCATGTACTTTACTATCGGCGGCCACCCTGGATTCCTCGTTCCGATTCTACCTGATACCAAACGCAGTCAGTATCACCTGAATTTCTACGGAAAAACCGATCTCATCTACTGTCAGGTAGATATGTCCACCGGAACTGTACATCCTGACAAGACTCATAAACTTGACCTCAGTACCGATGGAACCTGCCCGATCACAGATCATATGTTTGATAATGATGCACTTGTATTTGACGGTGGACAGGTCGATCATGTAGGGATCACTCTTCCTGACGGCAGTCCTTATATTGAAATGCACTGTGCCGGTTTCCCAAGTCTTGGCATCTGGTCAAAATCTCCTGATGCACCGTTTGTCTGCCTGGAGCCATGGATGGGACGCTGCGATAACTTTGGCTATCACGGAGAACTTTCTGAAAAACAGGATATCAATAAAACAGAACCAGGCCAGAGCTTTGATCATTCTTACAGCATTACAGTTCACTGAAACAGTAACGTTGGCTATAAAAAATCCCACAGACCGGACCAGGTATATATCGTTTGCAGATACGTGCCTGTCCGGTTTATGGGATTTTTATATCATATATATTATATTAATCTTTCTGTTCAGTTCTGGTTTACAATATGTCTTGCCACATAGATACCGCTGGCTGATGCGTGGGAAAGTGAATGTGTCACACCACTTCCGTCGCCAATCACATAAAGGCCTTTGTGACAGCTTTCCAGATTTTCGTCAATCTCAACTTCCATGTTGTAAAATTTGACTTCCACGCCATAAAGAAGTGTATCATCATTTGCAGTTCCCGGAGCAACTTTATCCAGTGCGTAGATCATTTCCATGATACCGTCCAGAATACGTTTTGGAAGTACCAGACTCAGATCTCCTGGTGTTGCACTGAGTGTAGGAGTTACCAGGCCTTCTTCAATACGTTTTACTGTACTTCTTCTTCCTCGTACCAGATCACCGAAGCGCTGTACAATAACACCACCGCCAAGCATATTGGAAAGACGTGCAATACTTTCTCCATATCCGTTGCTGTCTTTGAATGGTTCGGAGAAGTGTTTTGCAACCAGAAGTGCAAAGTTGGTATTTTCTGTTTTCTTATCACTGCCTTCGTAGCTGTGTCCGTTTACTGTAATGATGCCGTTTGTGTTTTCGTTTACTACGATTCCATTCGGATTCATGCAGAATGTACGGACATTGTCTTCAAATTTCTCTGTACGGTAAACAATCTTGCTCTCATACAGTTCATCTGTAAGATGTGAAAATATTACTGCCGGAAGTTCTACACGCACACCGATATCCACACGGTTGGATTTTGTCGGAATGTTGAGTTCTTTACAGACTGTTTCCATCCATTTGCTTCCGCTTCTTCCTACAGAAACAATGCATTTCTCGCATTCGTAGGATTCTTTTTCTGTTATCACACGATATCTGCCGTTTTCAAGGATTTCCAGTTTCTGTACCGGAGTATCGAAGTAAAAATCCACATGGTCTTTCATTGCATTGTACATGTTTTCAAGTACGATGTAGTTGATATCTGTTCCCAGGTGGCGTACGGATGCATCCAGAAGATTCAGTTTGTTCTGAAGGCAGAGTTTTTTGAATTTTGTTCCTGCTGTGGAATAAAGTTTGGTTCCTTTTCCACCATATTCCATGTTGATATCATCTACGTATTTCATCAGATCAATGGCTTCTTTTTTGCCAATGTGTTCGTACAGTGTTCCGCCGAAGTCATTGGTGATATTATATTTTCCATCAGAAAATGCGCCTGCTCCGCCGAAACCACACATTATGGAGCATCTTCTGCAGTTGATGCAAGTTTTTATTTTTTTGCCATCGATAGGGCATTTTCTTTTTTCGAGTGCATATCCTTCTTCAAAGACGGCTACTTTGCAGTCTGGCTTTTCTTTCATTAATTCGTATGCCGCAAATATTCCTCCCGGGCCGGCGCCGATTATTATCACATCATAGTTCATGCTTTTTCCTCCTTGTAAGCAATGATTATCTCTTTGCATTTCCCTCAATCCATTGTATGTTACATAAAAAAAGCTGTCGCAGAATTTAAAACAGTTGAAAAACTGTGTTCATTCATTACGGCAGTTGGAAAAATGATTCGTATTCACAATTATCTGGTTAACGTTAATCACAATCCTTTCCTATATTACAGGATTGTGGTGGGGATGTCAAGTATTTTCGGGAGCCCCCGAATGGGCGGCGCCTGAAAATATTTGACAGGTGGATATGGAGTATGATATGACGCTGGAGCTGATAAAGAAAACAACGTACCGTGATACGCTTTGATTCCTAATTCGATTCGGGCGCTTATTTGCTGTCATTCGCCTGCAACTCGCTACGCTCAGACAGCGGCTCGATGACAGCAGCTAGCCCAAATCTCATTAACGGAATCTTTGCAGCATCTCGGCACGTTGTTTTCTTATCCTTCCAGCTGTACATACTATCATTCTCTTTTCTGTCGAAGTTTTCAGATCTTGCCCATCCACCCCGAAACTGTTAGCTGCGCTATATAAAACCTTGCGATGTAACAGACAGTGTGACTTCAAAAAAGAGAATTATCCGGACGGCAAGTGAGGGCACGTCGTAAGATCTGAATCCGCTGCTGTCACCGAGGGCAATGTCTGAGCGTCAGCGAGTTCTGCCCGAATGACAGCAAATCAGCGGTATGAAGATCTCACAGTGACCGTAACGTGTCCGGGAATTCTACTTTTTATGAAAGTCACATGGCGTGCTGTATCCAGACAATCTGTTATCTGTACCCTGCTCAAGCGTAATATATCCAAAATTCTCTTCGCGTTCAGTTCATCAGAAAGACAAAAAAATGAAAGCTCTGATACAGCAATACACCAGATACCAGAGAAGCACAATCCATACAGACAAAAAAACACAGCCGAATAAGGGAGGAAAAAATTCGAGCTGTGTTTCTTATTTATATTGATATATAGAATTAAAGTTTATGTTTTTCTGCTTTAAAGAATTCTTTTGTCTCTTTTGCAACAACACCGCTTAATGCGAACAGTGCAATCATATTCGGGATCGCCATAAGTCCGTTAAAGATATCTGCGATCGTCCATACAGCACTTACTGTCATGTAAGGTCCGCTGAATACTGCCAGGATATACAGCCATCTGTATGTAAGAATTGTTTTCTTATGACCGCCTGTCAGATATTCCAGACATCGTTCACTGTAATAATCCCAACCGAGGATTGTTGTAAATGCAAAAAATACAAGGCAGAGCATCAGGACAAATGCTGTAAACTTCGCTGGAAGCGGAAGTCCGTGCTGGAATGCATATGTAGTAACCTGAACACCTTCCAGTCCGTCTACTTTCCATGCACCTGTCAGTACAATAGAAAGACCTGTCATTGTACAGATTACGATAGTATCAATAAATGTACCTGTCATGCTTACCAGACCCTGACGTACAGGCTCTTTTGTCTGAGCTGCTGCAGCTGCGATCGGCGCACTACCAAGACCAGCTTCATTTGAGAAAATACCACGTGCAACACCTTTCTGCATTGCCACGATCATACTTCCTGCAACACCACCGGCTACAGCCTGCGGATTAAACGCTGCTTTTACAACTGTTACAACTGCTACCGGGATTTCTGTAATATTGCAGATGATCAGAGCAACTGCAAAAATAATATAAATAACTGCCATAAACGGTACGATGATCTGGCTTACTGTTGCAATTCGTTTCAGACCACCAATCAGGATAAGTGCCACACAGATCGCAAGAATCAGAGAAGAAACAACAACTGCTACAGAATACTGTCCCAGATACGGGATATTGATGCAGTTTGTTTTGTCAGGATCAAAAAAGTTCTGTACTGCACTGGAAATACCATTTACCTGACTGAAAGTACCGATTCCGAAAAGACCTACGCATACACCAAAGAATGCAAAAATCTTGCCAAGCCATTTCCATTTCGTTCCCATACCTTTTTCAATATAGTAGAAAGGACCGCCAAGGCTGTGTCCGTCTTCTGCAACCACACGGTATTTAACCGCCAGAAGACCTTCAGAAAATTTGGTTGCCATTCCAAGGAATGCTGCTACGATCATCCAGAAGAGAGCTCCGGGACCACCTGCACAGACAGCTGTTGCAACACCTACGATGTTACCTGTACCAATTGTAGCACTTAATGCTGTACAGAGAGCTGCAAAACTGGAAATTTCTCCATCGCCTTCTTCTTCGTTCTTGAACATCCACTTCAGTGCCAGCGGAAGTCGGCGAATCTGAAGAAGTCCAAGTCTGCAGGTAAGAAGAAGTCCGCCGGCCATGATCAGTATCATAAGCGGTACGCCCCAAACCTTGTCGTCTACAAATACCAGAAAATTGTTAATAGCTTCCCACATCTCAAAAAGTTCTCCTTTATGTGTATTTAGTTTTCAGCATAAAAGGGATTTAAAAAGATCGTTCTCTCTGAGAACAGATAAGAAATTCTGAAGATCAGACACATACTATCCGAAATCGGATACTAAAATAAATGGATGTAAAATAAGCATCCTCTGTCCTTTTGCCTGAGAGATTCAAGACGTAAACCACGTCGCTTGCACCTTCGGCCCCTGATTTAACAGGTGTCTCCAGAGATACGATCCATTTACAGTTTCTGCCCGGCAATACGGGTACCTGAGAGTTTTACTCCTTCGGCGGACTTCATCAGTCTCTTTCCTGCAAACTTCATCTCGCTATTGCTGTCACTGCATCTTACTATAGTGCTAAATCACTCATCTGTCAAGAATAATATTTTTTTATGCCGACCAATAAAAAAGAGCATGGAATTTATGACAAAACTCCACGCTCTTTTCTGCTCCAGACTGCTGAAATCCAATCTGATCTGTATCAGATTTATTCAGGTTTAACGATTTTTCCAGCTACTGCACAGGCTGCTGCTGTCTTTGGAGAAGCAAGATAAATCTCTACTCTAGATGTTCCCATACGTCCAAGGAAGTTGCGGTTATTTGTTGCAACAACACGCTCTCCGTCTGTCAGAATACCGCCTGCACGGCCACAACAGAGACCGCATCCCGGATGTGTGATCATAGCTCCTGCCTCTGCCAGAGTATCCATGATTCCAAGCTCGATAGCCTGTCTGTAAATTTTACGGCTGGCAGGTGTTACGATCAGTTTTACAAAATCGGCTACTTTTTTGCCTTTCAGAACTTCTGCTGCTGCAGCAAGGTCTTCCAGACGTCCGTTTGTACAGGAACCGATAAATACCTGATCAATCTCAGTTCCCTCAAGAGTGCTTACATCACGAATCTTGTCAACCTGAGAAGGACAAGCCATTACCGGAACGAAATCCTCTGCCTTATAAGTCATTGTCTTCATATAAACAGCATCTTCATCACCCTTCAGACTCTTCTGATAATCATTCAGTTCAATGCCGCAGTATTCCGCTGTTTTTTCATCAGGTGTAAATAATGCACATTTTGCACCTGCTTCAATTGCCATATTAGCCATTGTCATACGACTTGCCACAGACATATTTTCAATAGTGCTTCCGGAGAATTCCAGTGCTCTGTAAGTAGCACCATCTGCACGAAGATCACCGATCAGACGGAGGATCACATCTTTTGACATTACATTGGATGGAAGTTCACCGTTGATCACTACTTTTATAGTTTCCGGAACTTTGATCCACATGGTTCCTGTTCCCAGAATACTCGCCATTTCTGTATAACCAATTCCAGAAGAAAAAGCACCAACACAACCGTATGTTGTAGTGTGACTGTCTGTACCGAAAGCAACATCACCAGGTTTTACATAACCTGCTTCTGTCATCAGCTGGTGACAGATTCCGTCACTTCTGTGTACATTTTTCATGCCATATTTTGCAGCGAAAGCATCTCCTTCATGGAAATGTCTTGTATCATCCAGCTGACTTGCCGGCACAAGATGGTCATAAATGAGCACAACCTTATCCGGATCCCATAATTTCTTAAATCCCATTTCTTCAAATTTCTCGGCAACAAAAGGGATAAAAATATCATGGATCATGACTCTGTCTACATTTACTGTCACAATATCTCCCGGTTTTACTGCTTTACCGGCATTATGTCTTATGATTTTTTCAATAACTGTCTCACCCATTACTCTTCTCCTTCCTGGTCCAGTCCGTTCAGTTTACGCATGGCCTTTACAAGCCCGCCTTCCTGAATGATATGCATCAGGTTATCCGGCAGAGAAGCAATCGGATACTGTTTGCCATTATAATCTACATGTTCATTCATCACAACAGTAACTGTATCTCCCTCTTTCATATCATCGTAAAGATCCTGCTGTTCGATCAGAAGAAGTCCGTTATTAATGGAATTTCTGAAAAAGATCCTTGCAAAAGATTTTGCAATCACACACTGGATTCCCAGTGCTTTAATAATTTCCGGTGCCTGTTCCCTGGATGAGCCACAGCCAAAGTTCTTACCGGCTACAATAATGTCACCTTTTTGGATCTGTCCTGCCAGTTCCGGACGAAGAGGACTGAATCCGTACTGTTTCATATCATCAATAGTTTTAAGTGCCAGGTACTCTGTAGGAATGATAATATCTGTATCGATATCATCTCCCAGCACCCAGACTTTTCCTGTGAATTTTTCCATAATATGTACCTCGTCTTATTATAAATCTGATTCCAGTGCAATTTCACCTTTGATTGCAGATGCGGTAACAGTTGCTGCAGAACCAAGATAAACCTTGGAACTTGGATGACCTGCACGTCCTTTGAAGTTACGTGTTCCTGTGCTGATCAGTACTTCATTCTCACCGATAACGCCCTGACAGCTTCCCCAGCATACGCTGCAGTTCGGATTCATAACGATAGCTCCTGCTTCCATAAAGATGTCGATCAGGCCTTCTTTCAGTGCCTGTCTGTAAATAGTCTGGCTTGCAGGTACCACCAGGAAACGAACTCCTTCTGCTACCTTTTTACCTTTGATCACTTCCGCTCCCACACGCAGATCCTCGATACGTCCATTATTACAGGATCCAAGAAATGCCTCGTCGATCCTGATACCACGTGTTTCTTCTGCCGGAACCACATTATCTACAAAATCAGGTCTTGCAACTACAGGACGAACCTTACTGAGATCAAATGTATACTCTCTTACATATTTTGCATCCGGATCACTGTGGAATACTGCCTTCGGTTCACGTCCATGCTCTTTCAGGTATTCCATTGCCTTTTCATCAGCCTCAAAGATACCTGTCTTCGCACCAGCTTCCACAGCCATGTTGCAAAGTGTCATACGGTCACTGATGCTTAAGCTCTTTGCACCTTCCCCGGTAAATTCCATTACCTGATAATTGCATCCGTTGGCTCCGACTTCACCGATGATCGTGAGAATCAGGTCTCTGGCCGTAACGCCTTTCGGAAGTTTTCCTATAAGGTTAAATTTTACGGATTCCGGTACAAGTACCCATGAAGTGCCTGTTACCATGCCATAAAGAAAATCTGTACAGCCGACACCTGTACCAAATGCACCAAGTGCACCATATGAGCAGGTATGGCTGTCAGCACCGAAGATCAGTTCGCCCGGGCGCACATAGTTCTCGATCATAACCTGATGGCAGACGCCTTTACCTTCCCAGAAATCAATGTTGTTTTCTTTTGCAAAATCTCTCATCTTTTTCTGTGATGCTGCTGTTTTCGGGCAGTCAGACGGCACATTGTGGTCTACGATAAAAACAAGTTTTTTTGTATCTGCAATGTGTGGATTTTTTAATTTATTATTATACATGTCTACAGTCAGATGTGTGGTTCCGTCATTGCTCATGAGACGATCCAGTGTTACTGTATGGATATCACCAGGTTTTACACTGTCTACACCGGCTGCCGCTGCGATGATTTTTTCTGCAATTGTCATTCCCATGATTAGTTCTCCTCCCTGTTCAGTGATGCGATCAGGCCGCCCTGATTCAAGATTCCCTGCATATATTCAGGAAGTTTTGTACATGTATATGTCTTACCGTTTGCAACTGCTGTTCCCTCTGACATATGCAGTTCCATGGAATCACCTGTCTGAACTTCATCCGGAAGATCTTTACAGACAATTGCCGGAAGTCCGATATTGATAGCGTTTCTGAAGAAAATACGTGCAAAAGATTTCGCAATAACAGCCTTTACGCCAAGCGCTTTCAGGACACCCGGTGCCTGTTCTCTGGAAGAACCGCAGCCAAAATTTTCTCCTCCGACAACAAAATCTCCTGGTTTTACTTTTTTGGCAAAATCAGGATCCAGTGATTCAAATGCATGCCCCTTCATTTCATCCAGATTCGGCAGAAGCAGATACTGAGACGCAATGATCTGATCTGTATCAAGGTCATTATGAAATTTAAAAATTTTTCCCTGTTCCATTTTTATGTTTCCTTTCTGTTTCCTAACCAATTTGGCGCCGCCGTTCACTTTAATACGGCAGCTTTGTGTTCCATTGTATCACAAATTTAATCACATTTGAAATGTATATTTATAATAATTATGCATCTTTTAAGATTCTCTGACCCACTCAAACGCAATTCTGGGGGTTCCGTCACCTGCATACACGATTCCTCTTCGCTCAAATCCATTTTTTTCGAGTACGTGCTGCATGACTTTGTTATCTTCATGTGTATCAATCCGAATATGCGGAATCTGTTCTTTACAGTATTCCATAACTTTATTCATTACATTTTGCACTGTTCTGTCGCTTGCCACTCTGTGTACCGCCGCATATTCACTGTCTGTTATCCAGCTTCCGTCTTCAATTATCCGGTACATTGGATCCTCGCCCTTTATAAATGCAAAAACCGCATGGACTACCCCCTCTCCCAGTACATATAACTGTTCCAGTTTTATATCATCTTCCAGAAGAAGTTCCGGCGCATCATCGTCTTCCCACTGTGAAAAGTTCCCGTTATCCCTCATAAATTTTCTGGCTGTCCCGTATATTTCTTTTATTCTGTTCAGATCTTTTGTTTCTGCTTTTCTTATTTTATACATTATTCCTTCTCCTCGTTTTATTAATAAATCTGTTTTTCATTCTATCAGAAAAAACAGACTTTTTCAAAAAAGCAAGAAAAAAGGCACATCCGTTGGATGCACCTTTTTCGAATGAATATACGATAAAGTAGTCTGAGGTCTTATTACATTATTATAAAAACAGGTTTATGATCAGCAGCTCAACAACACCGACTCCCGCCATGACCATCGAAACAGCTGTTTTACATTTCAGCTGATCTTTCATTTCCGTAAGTCCGAACATTCCATTAAATACCCAGAAACCACTGTCATTGAAATATCCGAATGACATAGCTCCAATGCAGGCTGCCTGTGCAAGAAGAACCGGTGATAATCCAAGGACCGAAACAAGTGGTGCTGTCAGGGAAGCAGCTGTTGTGATTGCAACTGTTGCAGAACCAAGTGCGATTCTCATAAGTGCTGCGATGATAACAGGAATCAGGATTGCAGGGATTGGCCAGCTTACAACCATCTCTCCAAGTACATCACCAATACCACTGACTTTTACAACATTACCAAGAGCACCACCAGCACCTGTGATAAGCATGATGATACCTGTATCCTTAATGCTTTCATTCATGATGCCAATAGTTTTTTTCTGGTCGAGTTTTTTACCAAGTCCATAAACTGCCAGAGTTGTTCCAATGGCAAGTGCCACGATCGGACTTCCCACAAGACTGATCACATTATAAACCGGACCGCTCTCAACGGAAGTAAGGCTTAAAGCAGTTTTCGCAAAGATCAGCAATAATGGAACGAGAATCGGTGCCAGAGAATTCCAGAGACCCGGAAGTTCTTTTGCATCCATAATGGAATCCAGCTGTTCCATTGTTTTGATGTATTCTTTTTTGAATTCTTTTCTGTCATAAGTTCCATCTGTATTTGGAATCTGATAGATTTTTGTTCCGATCCATTTTGAATATAAAATTGCCGCAATAAAAATCGGAATAGATAATCCTGCACCAACCAGAATCATCTGACCTACATCAACTCCCATCATACCAGCTGCTGTCAGCGGTCCAGGAGTAGGTGGTACCATAGTGTGTGTACATTGAAGTCCACATGCAAGTGCAAGTGCAAGACCGATCACAGATTTTCCTGTTACTCGTGAAAGCGCTTTACATAAAGGTGCAAAAATAACAACAGCAGAATCTGCAAATACAGGAATGGATACAAGCCACCCAGTTACACCAAGAGCCCATTCTTCATTACCTTTTCCAATAAGTTTGATAAACGTATATGCAAGTCTTTCGGCAGCTCCTGTTTTTTCAAGAATACCGCCCATCATAACACCAAGGCCAATGATAATGCCGGTACTTTTCAGCGTATTTCCAAATCCTTCCTGTATTGCATTGATAGCATCAGTAGGGGACATCTGTCCAACAAGACCTGTGATCAAAGCTGCAAGTAACAGCGCAATAAATGTATGCGTTCTGGTTTTCAGTACAAGTACTATCATAACTGCGATTCCCAGAAACAGTCCCAAAAGCATCTGCGTTTCCTGTGTCATACTCTTTTCCTCCAATACGAATTGTTTTATCCCGTTATAAATTGTTTACATCAATAATTGCTCCGGTATCTGCTGAACTTACCATGTAAGCATATTTTGCAAGAGCCGGTTTTCTTGGTTTCTTCAACGGTACCCAGTTTTCTTTTCTTCTTGCAAATTCTTCTTCAGAAACATTAATATGCAATGACCGGTTAGTAATATCTATCTCAATTTCATCTCCATCTTCTACAAAAGCAATCGGTCCGCCCGCTGCCGCTTCCGGAGAAACATGACCTACACATGGTCCATGCGTGGCTCCCGAAAATCTTCCATCTGTGACAAGTGCACAGTCTTCATCCATTCCTCTTCCCATAATAAGTGCTGTAGTGGAAAGCATTTCTCTCATACCCGGTCCGCCTTTCGGACCTTCGTATTTAATTACGATAACAGTACCTTTCCGGATAGAGTCTGAACTGATAGCTGCATCCGCTTCTTCCATGGAATTAAATACTCTGGCTTTTCCTTTAAAATGATACATAGATTCTTTTACCCCGGACTGTTTGATAACAGCACCATTCGGAGCCAGATTTCCATGAAGAACCGCAATCCCGCCTTCTTCTTTCTGTGGATCTTCCATTGTTTTCAGCACATCATCCGGTTTTACTTCAACCTTATCCAGCAGTTCTTTTACAGTTTTTCCTGTAACTGTCAGAGAATTTGTATGTAATTTTTTCTCAATGGTTTTCATAACTGCCGGGATTCCGCCGCTGGCGTCCAGTGATACGATCGGATATTTTCCAGAAGGCTGAAGATTACAGACAAAAGGAACTTCTCGGCTGATACGGTCAAAATCAGACAGATTCAATTCTACTCCAGCTTCATGTGCAATAGCCATCAGATGAAGGACCAGATTTGTAGAAGAACCGGTTGCCATGGCGCCTGCAATACCGTTCAGCATAGTTTCTCTTGTAAGGATTTTTCTTGGTGTAAGTCCTTTTTCCAGGAGTTCCATCACATATCTTCCGGAGGCCTTGGCAATTCTTTTTCTTTTATTCGAGACTGCAGGTGCTGTTCCTGCTCCCGGAAGTGCCATTCCAAGAACTTCTGTCAGCATACACATGGAATTGGCAGTTCCAAGATGTGCACAGCTTCCGACAGTAGGTAATGCGGCTTTTTCTGCCTCTTTCATCTGTTCTACAGTTCTTGTGCCGGCTTCCACACGGCCAGGATATTCTCTCAGTTCACTGGAACAGAAAAGTGGATTTCCTTCTACGTTTCCAGGAAGCATCGGACCTCCCGGTACAATCACCGCCGGAATATCAAGGCGAGCAGCAGCCATCAGCATCCCGGGAATGATCTTGTCACAGCCCGGCAGAAGAACCATAGCATCAAAGTGATGCGCTTCCACTACCATTTCCACGGAATCAGCGATGAGATCTCTGCTTGCAAGTGGATAACACATTCCCTTATGTCCCTGGCATAGTCCGTCACAGATGGCAATAGTCTCTGACTGTCTCGGCACACCGCCTGCTTCTATGACTCCCTGTTTTACATAATCGGCCAGTTCTCTTAAGTGTACATGACCGGGAACCATTTCACTGAAAGATCCAATAACAGCTACAAATGGTTTTTTCATATCCTCTTCATCCATTCCTGTTGCATAAAGCAAAGCTCTCTGCCCGGATCTTCCAAGACCATTTGTAAGTGTACTGCTTCGGTACTTACTGTCTTTCATATGAAATTCTTCTTCGTAATTCATAGCTCTTTCCCTTTCTTTTTTCCTCTGTTTGTGTTATTATCATAGCACGCTTTTATCATTAAGTAAATTTAACAGTTTTATATGTACTGTTAATTTTTTTAATTATTCATAGGCATATTTACTATTTTAAAATGTCGATATGTATATGTTTGTCACAATGTTACTATCATTTTTACAAAAGGAGGATATTCATGAATCTGAAAGAAATTGAATATATACTGAAAATAGATGAAGAAAGAAATGTCACAAGAGCGGCTGAAAAACTTTACCTTACACCTTCCGCCCTCAATCAGCAGCTTCTCCGGCTGGAACAGGAAATAGGTTCTCCACTTTTTAACCGTGTCCGTTCCGGCTGGACACGTACCCCGGCAGGGGATATCTATATGGAGGGCGCCAGAGAACTTATGCGCATAAAAAAAGAAACCTATAACAGGCTTCAGGATGTAACAGACAGAAAAAAGGGAACTTTGTCTGTTGGTTTTCCACCAGAACGTGGAAGTCGTATGTTTACAAGTGTTTATCCTTTTTTTCATAAAAAGTATCCGGATATCACCATCAATATAGTTGAAAGCAGTGTACGTAAGCAGCAGAAAGCCATCTCCAGGGGTGAACTTGATATTGGTTTTGTGACTCTGCGCGAAAGTCAGTACAGCAAAGACGACTACCGGCTGATCTGCAGCGAAGAACTCATACTTGCTGTTCCTGCTTCACATCCTGCCTGTTCCAAAGCCTATTCCGATGGCGGCAAATATCCTGTCCTTCCAATTTCTGAAGTAGAGGATTCACCATTTGCCCTTATGTATAAAGAATCCACAATCTATGACTGCGTGGACATGATCTTCCGACAGGCAGGTTTTACACCCAATGTATTGTTTGAAACTGCACGTGCCAAAACTATCATGGAGATTGTCTCCGCAGGTATGTGCTGTGGAATCGTGCCCGACAGTGATGTTCTGTCTTATCAGAAAAATGTCTCTCTTTTTTCTCTTCCGGACCACCCCTGCTGGAATATTATGGCACTTACAAGAAAAGGCAGTTATCTCAGTGAACCTATAAAAGATTTTATTTCTCTGGCAACCCGATACTGGAATACAGCATTATAAAAAAATCAGGATTATTCATCCCAGTCCCTTATCGCTCCCGGCGGACATACCTCTGCACAGCTTCCACAATGCCTGCATTTGCTCTGGTCAATGACCGCCGGCTTTTTGTATACGTCTATGCAATGTTCCGGGCAGGCTTTTACGCACAGTCCACAGTTAATACAGTCATTATTAATAAAATATGTTATTTCTTCCTGCATCATGATTCTCCTTTGTTTCTGAACTCATAGGGTGTCATTCCCATGCTCTTGCGGAACACTTTCCCAAAATAACTGGAAGAATTGAAGCCACAGTTCTGCGCAATAGCTGTGACTGTATTCTCCGTATTCTTAAGAGCAATACATGCCATCTGCAGACGATAGTCTTTCAGATAGCTAAATGGCGTGATATGGATTTCTTCCTGAAAACACCGGAGACATTCTCTTTTGCTGACACCTGCTGCTTTTGCAATATCTTCAAGTGAAAGTTCATTTTCGTATTCCTGGTGAATATAGGTCAGCATTTTTTTCAGTCTTTCTTCTTTTTCAGGAATCTGCTGCTTTACCCCCTCCGGTTTTACATTCAGCATATGCTGAAAGCTGATCCACATATCTGCAAAAGCATTTCTGATCTGCATTTCGTAGCCATATTGTCTTTCTTTTTCAATAATCTCTGTTTTACGCAGCTGTTCAAGAATATTTTTCTGTAAAATATTTTCATTTTTCAATACAACCGCCTGAAGATTATTTGACTTTATTACCGGCAAAACATACTTTTTGTCCAGCAGGCTTCCTTCCTCTGCCAGAAAATTCCTGCGAAACATAAACACCAGATATTCACATCTGTCAGTCTGAGATGTATTTATCACCTGATGCATTACATTACTGTTTATAAAAATGCCTTCTTTTTCTCTGAGTTTTATACTCGCTCCTGCAACATGATATTCCGGCTCACCTTTTCTGATATATACAAGCTCAAGTTCTTCATGCCAGTGCCAGGGAGCCAGCTGTTTTTCTCCATATCTCGAGATTACCTCTCTGATGCAGAACGGATAATCCGGCCGCATTTCAAAAATCTCTTCTCTATTTCCTGAAGTAAGAATCAGATCTTCCGGGAACATATTTCTGACCTCTTCTCTTATTTATTCTTCTGGCGTTATTTTACCATATTTCTGGCGATATATCTATTTTTTCTTTTACTTGTTTGCGCAATTATCATATCAAAGTTAAAGTTCACAGAAACCGGTATTATTTATATAAATACTTCTCGAAAGGAGATCCGCTATGACTTACGATTTATTTAACCAGTTACTCTATATACGCTCTACCCACAACAATGAAGCGGATTTTCTCAATGAATTAAAGAACATGACCAAAGAGGACGTCAGCCGTCATTACGAAAACAGTCAGAAAAATACACAGCAGGTCAGCCGCTAAATATAAAAAAAGCCCTGAAACCTTATAACCACTCTGAAATATGGTTTTTATAAGGTTTTCAGGGCCTTTCTTAAATTACCGGGTTATTTATTTGCCAGCTGCCTGTGCTGCAACCTCAGCTGCAAAATCGTCCTGACGTTTTTCAAGACCATCACCTGTCTCGTAACGAACGAAACCTTTGATTGCAATCTTAGCGCCGTTTGCTTTTGCAACTTCTTCTACATATTTGGCAACAGACTGTTTTCCGTCTTCTGCTTTAACGTATACCTGATCAAGAAGGCAGATTTCTTTCAGCTCTTTTTTGATACGTCCTGTGATCATTCCCTGGATAACTTTTTCAGGTTTCTGGGATTCTTTAGGATCGTTCTGGATCTGAGCAAGAAGGATTTCTTTTTCGTGTTCAATGTATTCAGCACTTACTTCGCTGTCGCTTGTGTACTGCGGTTTCAGAGCTGCGATCTGCATTGC
>CAKRLX010000007.1 GCA_934359835.1 uncultured Blautia sp. | reverse complement strand
ATCATAGCATATTTTTCTATAAATACAATATTTTAATCTGGCAGACTACTTTCCAAACAGAGTCGTCCCCACCCCACGCTTTCATTCGGATACTTATCAAATCCGGGCAGCGGCTGGGCACCTCTTCTTAAATATGCTTTCACCTTTTCGCCCCAGAGAAACGGATCGTTTCTTCTTACAATTCCCCATTCCATCATAAGCGCAGCTGAGCCTGTAACAAAGGGCGTGGCAAAGGAAGTTCCTGTTACATTTACATATCCTCCCCCCGGTGCCGACGCTGTAATATCAACCCCCGGTGCAACCAGATCCGGTTTGGGATATGAAAGCGCACCGCCACCCCGTCCGGAAAAATCCGCATAGGCATTCAGTCTGGAATCATATGCACCTGCTGTGATTACTTTTGCTGCAGTAGACGGAATTGTTAACGTTTCACTGACTGTTGGCTGATAAAATCCTGTAGCGGAATTCAGTACTTTTCCACCAGGAAGCCACAGATCATAATTTCCCTCCCTGACACGTCTGCCACGTAAATGTATCTTCCAGATTCCGCTGGTGAGATATGTTCCTGCCGGAATAAAATCAAAATAGATTTCCTGAGTTACCTGAAATGGTCCCGGCTCTCCATAATAAATCAGCAGATCTGTTTCCCCTGCATGATATCTTTGTGTTCCAATTTTTTCGGAAAGTGATGGCAGTACTTCTCCTGATGGCGTTTCCAGATAAATTTCAATTTCGTCCGCATATGCTTTCCATAATTGCACATTCAAAGTTGTTTCATAGGTACCAATGCTCATTTCTATCGTTTTTATTTGCCCCTGCCTCACCAGTCCTGAGGTATGTATTCTGTCATTTCCATTATTCCCACTTCCTGCACAAATAACAGAACGTCCCACATTCGCTGCATTGCTGATGTATGTTTCCAATAATGAGTCACCGCGATGTGATCCATAATTATTTCCAAAACTGATATTTATAGCAATCGGTTTTCCTATCTTCACCGCCTGCCGCACGAGATAATCAATTCCTTCCATCAGCTCCGTTGTACGTGGAAAGGAATTTTCCCTGACATTTCCCATCTTCACAACCAGCAGGTCACTTTCATAGGCTACGCCGCGATTCACTCCATCAGATGCCCTTCCATTTCCTGCTGCAATGCCAAGCACTGCTGTCCCGTGCCCGCTGAAATCCCTGGATGGTATCACCGGCGCTTCCTCGATATGCAATGCAACAAAACGCCTGCCCTCAGTTTCACCAAGTGCAAGCGCCTTATCTATTTCTTCTTTTGTATATTCTGTTCCTGTTGTATATCCTTCTGGTGGATTTCCAGCCAGGCTCTGATCCCATAAACGTAAGATCCGACTGCTTCCGTCTTCATTTCTGAAATCCGGATGAAAAAAATCCACACCGGAATCGACAACTCCTACGAGGACACCTTTTCCTGTAAGTCCCGATGGTACTCCTGCCACAGATTCTCTCTGAACTTCCGAAATACAGCTTGCCTCTCTCGCCTGAAATGTTTCAAAATAAAGTCTTTTTGGCTTTTCAATAAATTCTATCTGCTCCCTGTCTGAATAAGCATCTATTTCAGTTTCCGGCAAAGTCACCACCGCATAGCCGCCCAGTAAAGGGACTACCTGAATGCCGTTTCCCGCCAGTCCACCCTCCGGTCCGCTATATTTCACGATCACATCCCACAACTTCGTTTCGGGATTAAATCCTACATTCAGATTTTCTGATTTTGTCCGTTCCTGTGGTGTTGCCTCCATTGCAAGATTGAGAAGATTATCTATTTTCTGATCTGGCATAAGTCCCTCATTTTCACAGAAAAAGGTGTCTGCCCAGGTTTTCTCCAGGTATAGACACCTCATCGTTTATTTTATTATATGTTCTGCATCAGTTTTATGCAGTTACTTTTTTATCATCTTTTTCAAGCAGCTTCTTTACGCCCTGGATTGCTACGATCACACCAAGTATCAGCAGCAGTACTGCGAATACAAGCTGTAAAGTATTTCCAAGATCAAGGCCTGTTGTAACAAGTGCTTTTGAAAGTTTTGTGATTGTCATTCCAAGTGCAGTAAATGTAACTGCCATCATAAATACCATTGGGATCCAGAGCATGCAGCCCTGACGTTTTGTTTTCTTTAAGAATACTGCGCAGGCTACAAGTGCAAGTACAGATAACAGCTGGTTTGCTGAGCCAAACAGCGGCCAGATTTCTGCATATCCGACTTTTGTCAGCATGTATGCAAGTACAAGTGTGATAACAGTTGCAAAATATTTGTTTGTTACTACCTTCAGGAATGGGCTCATATTTTCTTCATCAGTATCTGAATCCATGAAAAATTCCTGGAATGACAGACGACCTACTCTGGCTACAGAGTCAAGGGAAGTCAGCGCAAATGCTGATACAGCAAGGTTAATCAGAGTAAATACAAGTGAATGTGGCAGTCCAAGTACTGAAAGGAAGTTTGCAATTGCGCCTGCAAAAATCTGCGGCTGTGTTGTAAGTCCCTGAGCTGCTGCCTCACCGTCTGCAAATGATGCAACTGCGATCAGTGCGATGATCGCAAGCATACTTTCCATAAGCATTGCTCCGAAGGAAACAGGAAGCATGTTCTTTTCATTTTTGATCTGTTTTGATGCTGTTCCTGAAGATACCAGTGAATGGAAGCCGGAAACTGCACCACAGGCAATTGTTACAAATAAGATCGGGAACATATACTGTCCGTCAACATTAAAGCTTGTAAATGCTTTCAGGTTGCATGCCGGATTTGCAACAAATACACCGACAACTGCTCCGATGATCATGAATATCAGCAGATAACTGTTCAGATAATCACGTGGCTGAAGCAATGCCCATACAGGCGCAACACTTGCAATCAGGATATATACAAATATAATGATATGCCATGTTCCAAGGCTTACATACATTGGAAAGTTAAGTCCAAGTGCGATTGCAGCTACCAGTAATACGATTGCTACAGCTGTATTGATCCATTTATTAAATCTTGTATATTTAAGGAAGAAACCAAGGACAACAGCTTCTACTATAAATAACATGGAAGTTGTTGCAACTGCTCCGTTTGCTGCTACTTTTGAAACAACTCCTGCATCGTTTGTTGTAAATCCGTTAAAGGTTCCTGCTACAACATCTGCAAATGCAGCAACAACAAGGATACAAAACAGCCAGCAAAACAGAAGAAATAATTTCTTTCCTAATTTTCCGATATACTCTTCAATGATATATCCGATTGTACGTCCTTTGTTTTTTACAGAAGCATACATAGATGCAAAATCCTGTACAGCTCCAAAGAATACACCGCCGATCAGAATCCAGAGTAAAACAGGAAGCCAGCCGAAAATTGCCGCCTGGATAGGTCCGTTGATTGGACCGGCACCTGCTATTGATGCAAACTGATGTCCAAATACTACGTTTGTGTCTGCCGGTACATAGTCAACTCCATCTTCCATTTCATATGCCGGAGTTTTTGCCTTTGGGTCAATTCCCCATTTGTTCTGGAGATAACGGCCATACAGAAGATATGCTCCACCAAGCACTACAATGGCTATTATCATCATTGTTATTCCACTCATAATCTCGCTCCTCTTTCTTTCGTGAATTAATGTATAAAAAACGCCTTTGCTATCCTCTCGGATAACAAAGGCGGAATCTTCCGTGGTACCACTTTGTATTATTATATCTATCACTAAATATAATCTCTTGTTACTGTCATTTTAACAGCTTCTTCTGTAACGTGAAGACTACGTCCCTGCTTACTGATATTCAGTGGGATGCTCCCGGGTGATATCACAAAAATACCTTCTGCCGCTTCTCACCAGCCAACGACTCTCTGTAATCTGGTTATCATTTTGTGACCTGTCCTGTTCAATGCATTTCTCTTTTTTATTTATCTAATGTTTTACTCTTTTTTTGAGAAAATATCAATAATTAATTTGAATATATTTCACAATTAAATTCGTTATTTTTTGTGTATTTTTTGTATTATACAAACCTTTAACATGATTTTACAAAAACTTTTCATTAGTGCGCATTCGCATTTTACAATAGTTCTCTATACTGAAAACAAATAAAGAAATAACAACAGAACACACTAAAGTGGGGGACAAAAATCCCCCATTACCATAAGAAATGAGGGATTACAATGTATAGATCATTATGGAATTATGTTGAAAATCATGTAAAAGAGGCACATGCCACACCTGTTTTTCTTGCAGCAGCAACAATAGGCTGGGCAGTCATTGGTCTTCTCCTGGGTGGCATCGGAAATCTGATAGCCGGAAATGCAGCCTTTATGACAAGGCTTACTGTTTTATTCTGCGCAACCGGTTATGCAGGTATAATACCAGGATTCCTTGGCGGGATCTTTTTCCTGTACAAAGTATCTCTCAGCAGAGAGCCACATCGAGTATCATCATCAGTGAAAGTCCCGCAGCAAAGAAAATCGTGCCAGTATTAAAATGTTTTCCGGCTGAAGTGCCTATAATAGGAATCAAAATTCCGTAAACACATTCAGATTCATTAATTCTGTTTTACATTAAAAGCTTTCATTCCAGGATATACCGCACTTACGCCCAGTTCTTCTTCGATACGGAGAAGCTGGTTGTATTTTGCCACACGCTCGGAACGGCTTGGTGCACCTGTCTTAATCTGGCAGGTATTCAGCGCTACTGCAAGATCAGCGATCGTTGTATCTGCTGTCTCACCGGAACGATGTGAGGAAATTGCTGTGTATCCTGCTTTGTGAGCCATCTTAATTGCTTCAAGGGTTTCAGAAACAGAACCAATCTGATTCAGTTTGATCAGGATTGCATTACCTGCTCCCAGTTCGATACCCCTGGAAAGTCTCTCAGTATTTGTTACAAACAGATCATCTCCAACAAGCTGAACTTTGTCTCCCAGTCTTGCTGTAAGTTTCTGCCATCCTTCCCAGTCTTCTTCATCAAGGCCGTCTTCAATGGAAATGATCGGATATTTGTCGCAGAGTTTTGCCCAGTGCTCAATAAGTTCTTCAGATGTATACTCTGTTCCTGCTTTCGGAAGTTTGTAATATCCTTTTCCTTTTTCGCTCTTCCACTCAGAAGATGCTGCGTCCATTGCAATCTTGAAATCTTTTCCTGGTTCATATCCTGCTTTTTTTACTGCTTCGAGGATTGTCTCGATTGCTTCTTCGTCTGATTTAAGAGCAGGTGCAAAGCCACCTTCATCACCTACAGATGTAGCAAGCCCACGTTCCTTCAGGATAGATGCAAGTGCATGGAAAACTTCTGCGCACCATCTCAGGCATTCTTTGAAAGAAGGTGCTCCTACAGGCATGATCATAAATTCCTGAACATCAAGACCTGAAGAAAGTGCATGGCATCCGCCATTTACGATATTCATCATCGGTACAGGCAGACGGTTTCCGGATACCCCGCCAAGGAAACGGTACAGCGGGATCTCAAGTGCTGCGGCGGCAGCTCTGCAGCATGCGATAGAAACTGCAAGAATCGCATTTGCGCCAAGTTTGGATTTGTCTTTTGTTCCGTCTGCTTCGATCATTGCTGCGTCAACAGCATAAATGTCACTGGCATCCATTCCTTCAATTGCTTCATTGATAACTGTATTGATGTTTTCTACTGCTTTCTGAACACCTTTTCCCAGATAACGTCCTTTATCTCCATCGCGGAGTTCCAGAGCTTCAAATTCTCCTGTAGATGCACCGCTCGGTGCAGTTCCTCTGCCTACAGTTCCGTCCAGCAGATAAACTTCTGCCTCTACTGTCGGATTTCCTCTGGAATCCAGAATTTCTCTTCCTGTTACTTTTTCAATCTCAAGGTACATGATTAATCCCCTTTCTGTTGTTGCTGCCATCTTTCCGGTAGTTTTTCCAGGATATGACTGATTTATTCACGCAAGAGTTTTTTTCTTCTAACTCTGTAGTTAGTATAAACTAATCATGTATTCCTTGCAAGAATTTTCACACTCTGTTAATGAGAAGATTATTCGTTAGTTACTGTTCACTCCGTTCACAGCAACTTGGTCAAAATCCATTCCAAATCACCTTCGGTGATGGGATTTTGCCCCGTATGTCTCGGGATTTTGCCATATTCATGGCAAAACACCTCGCGGGATATTACCTGTGAACAGTTACATTCGTTACTGAAATAAATTATAAGTATAAAAAAGAAGAACATCAATTTTCATCGGAAATATTCCGAATAATTTTGATATTCTTCTTTTATCATTTTTATATCATATTCTGTAATATCCAGCACACTGCCGGAAGGGTAAAAATTCCGCACACTGTGGTGACAAGGACACCGCCCAGTGCATAATCTCCGTCCAGCCCGGAGGCATTTGCCATCATCACAACAGCCGTCATCGTCGGCATTCCGGTAAGCAATGCCATGATAAGCCGCATTTCTCCTGAAACCGGAAACATTCCCAGTACAACAAACAAAAGAACCGGCATCAGGATCATCTTTACAATTACGATTCCATAAAGCGAAATCTTTTTCAGATATTTACTGATATCAGCTGTAGCAAAAATTCCTCCAACATAAATCATTGCCAGTGGAGAGGAAGTTGCACCGATCTTCTGAAAAGCTGTATCCAGAAGTGCCGGAAGCCTGAGTCCTGTCAGAACCATAAAAACCGCAAGCACAATAGCCACAGTTGCCGGATTGACAAGTTTCCGTAACTGAAATTTCTCTTTCCCACCGGAAGCGAGAAGCTTTACACCAAGAGTCCAGAGCATGAACTGATCGATCATCATAAAAACAGAAGCATACAGTGCGCCGTCTCCCGGAAATACACTGACGATCATGGGCATCCCCATAAATCCAATATTTCCGAACAGCATCATCGCCCGGTAAACACCTGTCTGATTTTCTTCCAGGTGAAATATTTTGGTCAGAATTTTTCCTGAAATAAACATGCATGTATAAAAACCGGCTGCAATTACCAGAACCGGCCATGACTGAAGCAGAACTTCTTTCTCTGCCCCGTCTGTTATATTAATAAAAACCATCAGCGGCAGGGCCATTTTTATCACAAATCTTGAAATCGGTTCAAGAGTCTCCCTGTTCAGAACTTTCGTCCGGATCAGGATTACCCCCGCCAGCATGTATATTATAAAAAGCCCGGTCTGTTCCAGAAGGATTTCAAATGTACTCATATGTCTTTACATGCGTTTTATGTTATCGAAGCAGGTTGTTGGCTGTTACCCATTTGCTGTAAGCTCCGTAAACAATTTTGCCACCTGATTTTTTGTAGGCACGGACTCTTATTTTTGCTTTGTAGGTATCAGAGCTGCCGAATGTTGCAGAGCACTTTCTGGTTTTGAATGTTCTTTTCCATCCGGAAAGACCGCCTGAATAAGTTATCATCTGAACCTGATATCCGGAAGCGCCTTTGACCTTTTTCCATGTGGAGCGATAATAATAGCCGGTTGCTACAGGTGCTGCACTCTTATACGGTCTGAATTTTGTCGGTTTTGGGGTTCTGAGTTTTACTTTTTTGGATTTTTTTGTGGTTGCTGTAGTTTTAGTTGTGGTTTTTGCAGCTGCTCCTGCTGTGACCGGCACACTGCCGATGCACATGCATGCAACCAGTAACATAATGATTGTTTTTTTGATATTTTTTCTGTTCATGTTTCTTTTCTCCTTTGTTTTATCTTTTTTATTTGTTTTATACTATATAGACAGGCCATCTCTGGAAAAGGTTTTAAAAAGATGAAAAATTTTTAAATTTTGTCTGTTTTTTTCGTGACAGGATCAGGATCACAATAAATGTGATCATTTCTGAGGCCAGGAATGACAGCCACACACCATTCATACCCAGAAGCATGGAAAGTACAACTGCGCAGATCACAATCGCAATTACACCTCGCATAAGAGATCCGATGATTGCAGGACGGGCATTTCCTGTTGCTGAAAAATAAGCCACAAGCATAATATTTACGCCTGCAAAAATAAATCCAAGGAAATACAGCTGCAGTCCGGTATGTCCATATTTCAGAAGCACCGGATTATTCTCACTGTTAAAAATGGCAACAAAAACATCTGTAAACGCCCATACAAGGGCAACCATAACCGCTTCCACGACTAAAACACTGTTCAGGCCCCAGCGCAGAAGTTTTTTTACAGAGTCGCTCTGTCCTTTTCCATAACACTCACTGATCATTGGCTGAGCGCCCTGTGCCATGCCATTAAAAATGCACATTCCGACAATTGACATATTTGCGACAATTCCATAAGCTGCCACACCAATACTTCCTGTAATCCCAAGAATAAGATAATTGAAAACCAGCGCGATCACCGCTGAGGAAATCTCGCCGACAAATGCGGATACACCCAGCTGACAGCAGGAAATCAGATGTTTCAGTGAAAGTTTTTTCCATTTAAAATCAATGTGACATTTTTTGCTCAAATAGTGAGTGACACATAAAGACATAGTCACAACAGGACAGAACATCGTTGCCAGTGCCGCACCGGAAAACCCAAGACCAACAGGGAAAATAAAAATATAGTCAAATACAATGTTAAAAATACTTCCTGCGATTGAACCTGCCATTGCGACTGAAGTTGCATTATCATTTCTCGCAAAAGCAGTTACTGTATAATTGCACATAAAAAAAGGTGCAGCCATAAGAATGATTCTGATATAAGTTTTTCCAAGTGTTACCAGTCCGGCATCTGCTCCCAGAAGAGCCAGCACTTTACCCGGAATAAAAACTCCCAGCAGCACAAATGGAATACTGCATAATACACTCCAGCCAATAGACTGAAAGAAATAATGATCTACATTCTCACCTTTTGCCTTATTGATACCATATCTTGTCGCTGAACCAATACCTATCATCGCTCCGATCGCATAAATAATTCCAAATACCGGAAGAATAAGATTCAGAACAGCCAGACCATCAGCCCCTGAATATACAGATATAAAAAAAGTGTCCGCAAGGACATATACAGATATGCCTACCATTCCGGCTACACTCTGAAATACATATTTTGAAAATCTTTTTAACATTTTTATTTCCTCATCTCATTATCATCTCCTGCATTATAAAAAAAATAGCTAAAAAAGACAAGTAAAAAGCTCCGGAATCTATATAAATTTCGAAGCTTTTTAGCGACTTATAAACTGGCGATTATTTGAACATTATGATGCTGTATGGGTCTATCTTATAATTTTTGCTGTTTTCTTCATAAACTCTTTCCTCCTGAAATTCTTTTATTATCTGGTCTTTACTGCTTTCGGTGCTGACCAGGAAGAGTAGTAAGTTCTCCTTCCGGATTTCTTATATGTACGTACTCTTACGTAATATACTCTTTTCTTTTTCAGTCTGTTTACTGTGAAAGAAGTTCCTCTGAAGGTCTTTGTCTTTGCTCCCCGGAAGTTGCTTCTGATGCAGTACTGTACCTGATAACCGGTTGCTGTTTTTGCGGCCTGTTTTCTTACTTTTACCTTGAATCCTCTCTTCACCTTGCTGAGTTTGGAGATGGAAGTACCTTTCGGGTTAATGGTGTAAGTTCTTGTTACTGTACCGCTGTAGTTGCCTCTGAATGTGATCGTTACTTTGTGTCTTCCTGCAGAAACCGCATCTCTGTTATAAGATACTGTATAGGAAGAAGAACCGATTGTTCTGCCGTTTACATCTGTTACGACAACGCCTGGTCTCTTTGCTTTGCCATTGTATGTATACGCTGTGGTTGTAAGGCGGATACTGGACGGACGGTAGATGGTTGATGTGGTAGTCTCTCCGCAGTCTGTGCACTTACCTGTAATACTTCCGTTGCTGGTTAATGTGGCTTTGTTTACAGTAGAGGAAGAGAATGTGTGGGTGTGGCCGGTAACTAACGCATCATAAAAGCCAAAAGACACCCCAAAATTTTTCCCTGATATTAAATAATAATAAGTTCCTTTTTTTAATTCCCAGCCGCAACTCAATGAAGCATAAGGCATTGTCCATTCCACCTCATTCAGTGAAGAATCATAGAGGAACAGTTGATATTCTGCACCTTCCGTTCTTGTTCTGCATGTGAAAGTGTATTTTCCATCCTCAGGTATCACAATTTTGTAGTAATCATCTTTGTTATTTTCTGCCGTATGACCTAAAATCTTCTGTCCAAGAGAAATTGGACTTGCTTTATATATTGTATCATTGGAGTTTTCCGCAAAAGTTGTTTTTCCTTCTGTATCGAAATATGTTCTGATCTTAAAACTTCCGTTAGTTGAGTCTGTATTATTATAAATTTTAATAAGATAAGTTCCCTGTGTCAGCTCATATGATCTGTCTAAAGTGTGGTTTGTATCATTATAAGATCTTACTATTTCATTTTCCCTTTCATCCAAGATAGCGTAATTCATGTATACAGTGGAACTACCCTTAAGGGATAAACGGCCTCCTGCTGATGATAAGTCAATTTTATAATAAGAAGCATTATTCCGTCCTGGAATTACACCGGATATGGAACCATTGTCTGCATCCACAATTCCTTTTATCGGTACTGATCCAGCTTCCGCTATATCTTCTTCCTCTTCTTCTGTTATTTCATCAGAGAAATCCAGTGCCTGTACCTCTTCGCCTGCTGCCTCTACATCTTCTGCTTCTACTGACACTTCACCTTCTTCGTAATCATCAGCTGCTTCTTCTGCGATCACTTCCGGCTCTGTTTCCTCTGCATCAGAAACTACATCTGACTCAGTGTCCTCGGCTTCCACTTCCGGGGTTTCTTCTGTGGCTTCTACTGCAACGGTTTCTGCAGTCTCATCTGAAAAATCTGCTGCTGACACCGGTGCTGCTGAAGTTGCACACATTGCTGCTGTTAATAATAAAGCAAGTACCTTTTCTTTTTTCATGTTTTTTTTCTCCTTTGTTTCATCTTTTTTATTTGTTTTATACTATATAGACAGGCCGTCTCTGGAAAAGGTTTTAAAAAGATGAAAAATTTTTCAATTTTTTTATTTGACTGTGATCCTGCATTTCACGGTTTTGCTTCCGGATTTCACAGTGATCACTGTTGTTCCTTTTTTGCGTGCTCTGATCACACCTTTTGAGGTAACTGTTGCGACTTTTTTATTACTGGATTTATAGGTTACTTTCTGAAGACTTGTCAGTGGTGTAACTGCCGGTTTCAGTGTAAGTGTTTTTCCTTTTTTCAGTCTGGTTTTCTTCGCAACACCTGTGATCTTTGTTGTTTTCACTGCTTTTTTCTGTACTGTGACTGTAATTTTTTTCTTTAATCCGCTCTTTAAGGTTACTGTAACAGTTGCTTTGCCGGTCTTTTTGCCTGCTGTGATGGTGCAGGTTCCGTTTGCGCTTCCGGAGACTTTTGCCACTTTTGTATTGGAAGATTTCCATGCTGCCACAGAATCACCTTTTGCAAGACCTGTGACTTTCAGGACTTTTGTTTTCTGTTTTGTTTTCAGCGGAAGTTTTGTTGCATTCACTTTAATGGTTGGTGTCAGTTTGTTTCCTGTTGTTCTTGTTTCCTTTTTGCCGCATCCGGAGCAGGTACGTGTCTGCACTGCTGCCGAAGATACAGTTGCCGCTGTGGTTGTTTTCCATGCAGAGAAGCTGTGTCCTGCCGGAATTACCTCGTCCTTTTTCTCACCACATCTTTCGCATACAAGATGTTTCACGCCGGCTTTTGTACAGGTGGCTTTTACTGTGCTTTCTGTTTTCCAGTCATGTCCCTGTGCCGGGATTTCTTCTGAAGATTTTATATATCCGCATATGCTGCAGAAGGTTTCTTTTCTGCCAGGCTGTGTACAGGAATTTGTATAAATATAAGATCTCTCGATCATCTGATGTGTATGATCCGGACTGTATTCAAAATAAATCCTTGCATTATAGAAATTATCACTGCTTAAGTTCGCTGCGATCCACTGTTCTCTGGTACCTCTGTAACAGATTTTTGTGATCGGCTTATAATCTGTGACAAAAACCTTCGGGAAACTGGTGACAGACTGCGGCAGGATAAGTGTATGCAGACTGGAGCAGCCTGCAAATGCCAGATCTTCCACTGTCTTTACGCCTTCTTCAATATCAAGTTCTTCCAGACCGGTACATTCCGAAAAAGCATATTTTCCAATTGTTTCAACAGTTCCCGGAATTTTCAGAGTTTTGACTCCGTTACATCTCATGAATGCATTTGCACCGATTGTGGTGACCTTTTCAGGCTGCTGCATCCATAAAAAGCTCCCTCCGCAATTGAAGTTGCTGTATCTGGTATTTTTATGCTTTCAAGACTGCTGCAATTCATAAATGCATAATTTCCAATACTGCTCAGATTTGCGAGATCAAAATTTTTAAGAGATGTACAGTTAGCAAAAGCTCCTTCCTTTGCTATTCTGACCGGCAGATCTACATTTGTCAGAGCAGTGCAGTTAATAAAGGTATAGTTTCCAAGCATAGAGATACTGGATTCGTTTGCTTTTATGCTTTTAAGTGATGTACAGCCGTCAAATGCATTTTTATCTGTCACAAAATTTCCTGTAAATTCTGCGCTTTCAAGACCTGTACAATCCTTAAAGGCACACTCTCCAAGCTGAATAAGTTTCTTCCCTGTGGTGGGATTTGCTTTTCCTTCAACTGTAATATTTTTAAGCAGTTCACAGCCTTCAAATGCACTGTTGCTGATCTTTGACATGGAACCCTGAAAGGTAACTGTCTCAAGTGCCGGATACTTCATAAAATTTCGCTCGCCCAGTGTTGTGATTCCATCTCCGACGATCACTTCTGTGATACTTTCTTTGTTTTCAAACCACGGCGACCAGTCCGGTGTGGCACCTGTTCCTTCGAGCACCAGTTTTCCGCTGTCATAAACAGTCCAGGTAATCTCTGTTCCACTGGTTTCATCAGGGATCGTGCCACTGTCTACAACAGTGCCGTATTCTGAATCTGCTCCGGCTGCCTCTGCCTGATCTTCTGTATCATCAGAAAAAAGAGTCTCAGTTGATTCTGTATTCCCTTCAGATGATTCTTCTGATTTTTCTGTGTCAACTGTAAGTTCTTCGGTATCTCCGGTTGATTCTTCTGCATTCGCGGTCAGTTCTTCTGTATCCCCGGTCAGTTCGTTTTCTGTGGATCCATCAGTATCCTCTGGCTGATTTTCATCTGTGACACTGATTTCTTCACCACTATCGCTTACTGCTTCCACTTCCGTGTCGGCATACACAAGTACTCCCTCTGCCGGAACTGCTGACATAATCGTCGCTGCTGACAGTCCGATGGTTAAAATCTGTTTCCATTTCATGCTTTTTTCCTCCTGATGTATAATATATTTAACTGTATTCCACAGTTTGATTCCTGTTTGCAGGATATGTTCTGCTGAACAATTACCTTCTAGTCAAGCGGATATTCGCAATCCGCTTTGCTACTTGCTCATAACCGAATAACTGCTTCGGTTCGGTTAATATGCTGAATTTTGGTTTTATCATTAATATGCATGATATATCGTGCATGTATAAAATATCGTCTATGCTACCATCCTGTTTAACAGGAGGTAACGCCATGATTTCATACAATCCGTTCTGGGAAACAATCCACCAGAAAGATATATCCACATATCAGTTAATATATGAATACGGAATCCTGCCGGATACAATCCAGCGTCTGCGAAGCGGTAAAACTATTACTACAAAAACACTGAACACGCTCTGTAGTGTAATCGGATGTCAGGTATCTGATATACTGGAATTTGTCCCGGACGATACCTCCGATAACCCGTGATCACTCCATGTAAATTTCCGGCTGATCCAGAAGCCCCAGTATCTCCTCCATGATCATGGATTCCAGATACTGCCCCATGGCTTTGCAGCCTTTCTGTTCGGCAAGCTCGGCCATTTTTTCGACTCCGTTTGTAACAGGAAAAATAATTCGCGTTCTTTCCTGTTCATTGATTTTTCTCCACTGTGAAAGTGCCGCCTGCTGTTTTTCTTCCATTTCATACACAGCACGCTCAATCTCTCTGCATGTCTTCTCAAGTTCATCTGTATATTTTGCGTTTTCCTGTCTGCAATGCCTCACCACCACCTGATAATGAGAAAGTTCCTGCAAAAGCCGAAGTATCTGTCGTTCATATGGCAGTTCCATTTTTCACACCCCCTGTCTTTATATTTTGAAGGAATTTTTCCGGATTTTTGCTTCCTTTAATACATAGACAGGTGATATACAAAAAAGGTTTTATATTTTTTTAATTTTTTATAGATGTTTTTTTGTCTATACCGATATAGATTTTATACCATCTATATTTAATCGTCAATAAAGAAAAACAGTATTCCTGTGAACGTAGAAAAAACTGTTGCTGTTCACAGGAAACAAAAAGCTCCCTTTGAAAGACTGACAGTGAATCTGCCTCAGTCTCCCAAAGAGAGCTTTATTTCTATATTATCAATTCTTACTGAAGTCCTTCCAGACCGCTTGTATCTGAAACGGATTTCCATTCAGGGAATGGATTGGTACTTGTAAATTCTGCAAATGATGCATCATTCAGAATGAAGGTCTGCTCTGCGCCACCCATATCAAGGCTGCCGCTTCCAATGGTAATACGATGAACTTCGCAGTTTCCGTTTCCTCTTGAAACCATCATCTCATAAAGTCCGTTCCCGTCTGCTGCTATATAAATATTATCTATGAGCTGATCTCCGGGCACTTCCGTAAGCTGGTATCCTCCGTCACCCTGTGTGCAGGTAAAGATTTTCATATCATGCTGAATAAATGCAGTATCTTCCAGTGTGGGGCCAACAGCAAGTTCCGGGATTCCGTCTCCGTTAATATCAGCAACAAAGTATTCATATTTACTGCTGTTTCTGTTCTGCGGGAAGCTATACTGTCCATTCTGTACACCAGTCAGAACTCCCTCATAGAGACTGCGGATTCCACCAACAGCTGTGCTTCCTGCTGCAGCATTTTCCGGTGCCGGTTCTGCTGATTCTGCCTCAGAGCCCGGAGCCGGTTCCGGATGGTCATTTCCAAGGACTTTATCAATTGTTGCATTGATATTTTCCGGAGATTCCTCTTCACTGGCATCTCTGATCTTAACAATACGATATCTGCCAGATTCTGTAGGGCGCATAACTGCTACTTTGTATGTTTCTGATACTGCTTCACTCTCATCGTAGTTTATCTCGCGGTGTCTGTAGTAGATGTTTATGTCATTTTCTTTCTCCAGCATCGTTGTCCCCGCTAAACTGGTATAAATATCCGCAGTTTCCTCACGATTTAAAGTGGCAATATAAAGCGCAACTGTATCTCCCGGATACTGATAGTCTGTAAAACAGGAAATAAAACGGTTTATTTCAGCTGTGGAATAGATTCCTCTTGACTGATCATCCCAGCCCTGGTTTGTAATATAGATTTCACCATTCTTACCTGCTCCCTGGCACAGAGCATTTACAGTCTGTGTCAGTATATCTTCTGTAAGTCTGCCTTCCTCCAGATTTTGCGGTAAATATGCCAGTACATATTCCAGTTCTTCTTCTGTAAGTCCGCCCTCGATCCATTCTGAAAAATCACTGCTATATTTTTTTACGGCAGGTGTTGGTGTCGGTTCCGGTGTGGCTGTCGGCTCTGGTGTAGCTGTTGGCTCCGGTGCAGCTGTCGGTTCTGCTGTAACTTCCGATGCTTCTGTAGCTTCTGCCTGCTGCTGTGCCTCTGTTGCTTCGGATTTACTGCTGTTGTGGCTGTTCCACTGCATGCCGCCATAAAAAGCTCCTCCGACTACTCCCACTGCTATGATCGCAGCAACTGCTTTTCCGGCTGCTGTATGCAGAAATCCTGATTTTGCTGCTTTTGCGGCTGTTTTTCCGGCCTGTCTGCCTGCTGATTCTGATGTAGTTCTGCTGGTTTTTCCGGCAGTTTCTGACTCTGATGCAGCATTTTTTCCGGCAGTTTCTGACTCTGATCTTACTTTTTCTGCATAATGTTCTGCCTGCTGCTGTCTGGATACGATCTGCTGTTTTCTTAAATTGTCGAGAATTTTTTCTTCCAGCGCCTTGCCTGCTGCTGTAACACCGGTGCCTGCAGATACTGTTTCTGCATCGGAACGAAGCAGATAAACAAGAAGAAGTACAGGCGCAACGCTGTAGAGCTTGTATCCTTTCTTCTGAAGTTCTTCGGCTTTGACTTTGATATTTTTTCTTCCATAATTCAGTCTGGATTTGACGGTATTCTCAGAGCAGTTCATTGCCTCGGCAATCTCTGAGATTGATGCGCCTTCAATATGGAACATCAGGATGCACATTCTCTGTTCTTCTGAAAGAGAATCCATCAGTTCATGTACCAGTTCTTTTGTTTCTTCTCTGGTGTAGGCAAGTTCCGGCTGATTCTCCGGGTTCTCATCCTCTACATCGTATGTAAATTCTTCGCCTTCATCGTCCACTGCAACATCTGTAAATAACACAGGATTTTTCTTTGCAAGTGCATTTTTGGCTGTATTTGCTACGATCACACCGAACCATTTCTCAAAAGCTGCCGGCTCCTGAAGTTTATTTAAATTTTTGAATGCTTTTATGTATGCATCCTGCAGTACATCTTCTGTCGCTTCTTTGTTCTTCATGTACTGAAGTGCCAGATAGTATTTGCTCTTATAACTTTCTTCGTACAGAAACTGAAATCCCTGTTCTTTTCCCTCGAGTGCAAGGGCTACTGCCTCACTGTAATTCATAATTGTTTCCTTTCTCTTCCATGTTGTTTTGCTGCTTTTTTTCACTGTTAGTGATTTTAGCTGTATAGATTTCAGAACATCTATGATTTTCTTTATTTTCCATCATAAAATATTCCATGTCAAGTCTTATTAACCTGACAAACCATTGTATAATTTTGTCTTTCATAAGATTGCCACCTCTCTATCCCCCCTCCCTTTACTACATAGACAGCCCAACTCCACATAAAGTTTTATAAATTTGGAAATTAATTTTTGATGGGAATCGTTTTCATTTTTCCCTATTGACTTTTCTGTAGAAAGTGCTTATTATAAACATATCAACTTAGTATGTTAATAGTAGTTATAGCATTTTGACAGACGTCATTTACATTCACAGGGAGTGATCAATTATGAATATTTTATGTTTTGGAGATTCTAATACATATGGATATAAGCCAGACAGAACTGGCAGATTCGATGAGAGTATAAGATGGACAGGGCTTCTTCAGAAGAAACTCGGTCCGGATTATCATATTATAGAAGAAGGTCTGTGTGGACGGACTACCGTCTTTCAGGATGAACTGAGAGAAGGCCGCCGTGGACTTGATCTTATCGGTGTCACTGTGGAAATGCAGACCCCTGTTGACCTGATGATCCTGATGCTTGGCACCAATGACTGCAAAACCCGATACGGTGCTTCTGCCGCAGTTATTGCCAGAGGCCTTGACCAGGTAATCCGCAAAGCCCGCAAAAGTTCCCCAACTCCTTTTGATATACTGGTCATCTCTCCCATTCATCTGGGAAAAGGTGTCGGAGAACCTGACTTTGATCCGGAATTTAATTCAGACTCCGAAGCTGTATCACGTAATCTGGCGGCAGAATACCGCAAAGTTGCACTCCAGAATCATGCCGCATTTCTGAATGCTGCCGATTTTGCTTCCCCGAGCGTAACTGACAGAGAACATCTGGACGAAGCCGGCCACGCAGCACTGGCAGATGCTGTTTATCGCCGGATTTCTCTTATGTACGGTGCACTTTCAGATGTTATCTGATTTCTTTTTATTGAGAAATATTATTGACAACTTCCTTTCCATTTGTTATAGTAGGACAAGTTAAACTGATCACTACATATGTGAGGGAGTAATTTGCACGTAAGTGTGATTTGTCAACATACTGGTACATATTATACCTGGCAAATCTTAAAGAATGAGACTCATATATACTTTTTCAGGAAATATCAGAGTTTTTCTCTGTAGTCATTTTCTGTGAAAGTATATATGAGTCTTTTTTATGCCCTGGTATGCAAGAGAACTTGCCGGTGGCAAGTTCTTTGTATACTCAAAATTTCTCAAAACGAAAGGAACGAATCATCATGGCATTATTTATTGAACTCATCCTGATGGGCGTCGGACTTGCAATGGACGCTTTTGCAGTCTCCGTCTGTAAGGGGCTCGGAATGAGCAAACTCAACAAAAAACAGGCACTCATCATTGGTCTCTATTTTGGAGGATTTCAGGCACTGATGCCATTTGTCGGTTGGCTCCTCGGCAGTCAGTTCCAGCAGTATATCACCAGTATCGATCACTGGATTGCTTTTATTCTCCTTTCCTTTATCGGTGGAAAAATGATGCTAGAAGCAATCCGTGAATGGAATGAAGAAGAAGTAGTCGAAGTGAAAGATGCCCCTATCGATCACAAAAACATGTTGATGCTCGCTGTTGCCACAAGTATTGATGCCCTTGCTGTTGGTATTACTTTTGCATTTCTCGGCACACCTATCATTGAGGCGATCACCATAATCGGCATCACAACCATGATCATCTCTATTTCAGGTGTCTGTGTCGGAAACTTTTTCGGAAGCCGCTACAAAACCAAAGCAGAACTTGTCGGCGGTCTCATCCTTGTCCTTCTGGGACTCAAAATTCTCCTGGAACATCTGGGAATTATTGCATTCTGATATACTGAAGAAATTTTCATGCATCGGCTTATCTGCAGGTATCAATATACTGATATCCAGGAGTATCTGTCAAAACAGCTCAAGGAGTCTGTTTTATAGTCCGTGCCATTGTCTCAAACAGTGTCTCCAGATCAACTGGTTTCGCTATATGACCGTTCATTCCCGCATCAAAGGCCTTTTTCCGGTCTTCGTCAAAAGCATTTGCAGTCATGGCGATGATCGGAATCTGTGCTCTGCTGTCACCAAGGCTTCTGATCTGTTTTGTAGCTTCATATCCGTCAAGTCCCGGCATCTGAATATCCATCAGAATCATATCGAAATAATCTGCAGGCATTTTTCTGACTGCCTCCACACATTTCTCACCATCGGCAACACGTTCTGCTTTAAGACCATTTTCTTCAAGAACTGTCATGGTAATCTCCGCATTCAGATCATTATCCTCTGCAAGAAGGATTCTCTTATCTGCAAGATCCTGCGGGCAGGGTTTTTTATCTTTTTGCTGTTCCTTCATGATCTGTTTTTCTGAAGCAATCTGAAATGGAAGAATGACCGTTGTTTTCGTTCCTTCACCAAGCTGACTTTCCACTTCAATACTTCCTCCCATGAGGGTAACAAGCGACTTGACGATCGGAAGCCCCAGACCTGTGCCTGTAACTTTGCTTTCTGTGCTGGTCTTTTCCCTTGAAAACTCCTCAAAAATATGTGGCAGATATTCTTCACTCATACCGATTCCATTATCCTCGATAACTATTTTGTATGAAGTATACCCTTCTTTTTCAGAAGGAATTTCCGTAACCTTCACAGAAACCCTGCCGCCTTTCTGCGTATATTTCAGTGAGTTTCCGATAATATTAATAAAGATTTCCCTGACTTTTGTTTCATCTCCCAGCACATACTGATGTTCGATATCCATTTTGCAGAAATATGTGATCTGCTTTTTCCTTACTTCCGGTTCAAAAACATCCGTCAGCGAGTTTATCAGCTCTGTTATGCATCTGGTTTCTGTACGTAAAACGACCTTTCCACTCTCAATCCTGGCCATTTCCAGAACGTAATTGATCAGTGAAAGCAAAAATGCGCTGGAACTTTTGATTTTGTTTATATAATCAAGAACTTTTTCCTTTTCATCTATGTGCTTCTCCAGAAGATCAGAGAACCCCATAATTGCATTCATAGGCGTCCTGATATCATGGCTCATATTAAAAAGGAAACGGGTTTTTGCTTCATTTGCCTCTCTGGCTTCCCTGGCTGATTTTTCCAGTTCTGCTTCATAATCAGCTTCTTTGTAACGTCGAGTCCTGAACTGCAGATACATGATTACCATTATTGAAGCTGTCAGAAGCGCAATAAGCACGCCCCAGAATTTCTGTGCTGAAGTGATCCAGCCATTTTCAGGAATAATCTCGAAATACCATGTATCATTCGGCACTTTACATGCAACCTCCAGGTCATCACTCTTTTCATAATTTTTGCTCTTTGCAATTTCAATCGGTTCTCCTGTATCGGCATTCTTTTTCCAGATCTGATAATGATAACCAGCTTCTTCCAGTTTTTCCAGATTCATTTCTTTAATAAACTGCGGCCAGTCAATAACAAGGATTGAAAATCCCCAGAAATATCTGTTTCCTGCAGCATCTGTGGCATAAACAGGATCAAACAAAAGCACTCCTGTTCCTCCCTGTACCAGCTCATAAGGCCCTGCGATCGTATACTCTCCACTGTCTCTGGCAAGTTCTGCTTCAGTTTTTCTCTGCGCATTTTCGATCATATTCAGACCAATTGCTTTTTCATTTCCCTTCAGAGGGTACACCTGTGATACAATTCCGTCTTTTGCTATTTCATGAACCTTGATGACCGTATCATTACCCTGCATAAGTCTGCACAGTTCAGAAAATTCGCCATCACTGAGTGTGTGACCGTTTTCAATGGCGTTTTGGATCAGTTCCGATTCAGCAAGATAACGATTCAGCTGAGCCTCAATTCTGCTTATTGTAGACTCAGCAGTATAAGCTGCTTTAAGCTCTTCCCGTTTTTTCTGGTTCTGGTTTATCCAGAACGTACAGAGGTATACTGCCAGAAATGTGGCAATAAAAACTATTAAACTCTGCGTCCATATTTTCTTTTTGTATTTCAGTTTATTCATTTCTAATTTCTCAGTTTTCTCAAGTTTATTTTTCCCTTCCATTTTATTGCCTGAAATACTTTAAGTCAACTATTTAAGTTTCGTAAACAATATGGCTTATATATTACAAAACAGTCTTCAGAGTTTTTCGACTTCATCTCTCAGTCTTTCTGCAAAATCCCTGTTTAACCGCATAAACAATTTCTGTTCCTCCGCAGACCAGCTGTTATAGATTTCATTTTCTATCTTAATAATCGGATAGATTGTATCTTCCATGAGTTTTTTTCCGCTTTCAGTGAGAAAAACCAGCGTATTCCTCCCTGTTCCCGGTTTCAGATATAGCAGTTCCTTTTTTTCCATTTTACGGATTGCTGAATTTACTGTCGATTTTGTCAGATATGCTTCTTTATATAGTGCACTCTGGTTACAGCCTTCAGGATAACTGCTGAATATATATAAAATTGAAAACTCGCTGTCCGACAAATGCATCTTCCGTGCAGCCTCGTGATAGGCGCTTTCCATCATTTTGTCTGTATAAATACATTCTCTGAATGAAGATTCCATAGTAATTTATCCTCCAATACATCAGAAATAAGAATATTTTTTCCTGTTTCGCACCAGGAAATATGCAGATAGAGCAAGCGCAAATGCTTCTGCGACAAGAACCGCAAACCAGATTCCGTTTGCGCCAAAAATAACCGGAAGAAGTAACACTGCCACCACTTCAAAAATCAGCGTTCTGCAGAACGAGATCATTGCAGAAGTAAATCCGTCATTCAATGCTGTAAAGAATGATGATGCATAAATGTTCATTCCACTCAGAAGGAAAGAAACGGAATATACTCTAAACGCGAAAACTGTCATCTCAAGAAGCTCTTTGTCATAACTTACAAATATCATCGACAACGGTCTTGTAAGGAGTTCTGCCGCAACTGTCAGAAGCACACTCATGCCCAGAATCAGGCGGATACTTTTGTGGAAAAGATTCTTCAGCTCGTCCTTATTTCCTGCACCATAATGGTATCCCACAATTGGTGCGCTGCCCATCGAATATCCGATAAATATAGAAAGAAAAATAAAATTCACATACATAATGACGCCATAGGCAGCAACTCCATTTGTACCCAGCCTACGCATCAACTGCCAGTTATAAAGCATATTTACCACTGACATGGACACATTTGTCATAAATTCTGACGACCCATTGGTGCAGGCTTTCACTATTGCTCTTACATCCATATGCGTTTTTCCAAGATGAAGCTTACTGCTTCTGGAAAAAATAAAGAAAGTAAGAGGCACAATGCCACCTACAACCTGGCTGATTCCCGTTGCAGCTGCCGCACCTGTCACTCCCCAGCGAAATACTGCAATAAACAGCGCATCAAGAACAATATTGCTGACGCCAGATACCAGAGTCGTATAAAGTCCCAGCTGTGGGCGTTCTGCAGTCACAAGAAAGCTCTGAAAAACATTCTGCAGCATAAAAGGAACAAGTGCAAGCATCAGAATTCTTCCGTAAGCAACACAATAAGGAAGCATTGCACTGTCTGCTCCCAGGAACTGCGAAATCGGACGCAGAAAAATTTCACCGATCAATGTAAAGAAAAGTCCTGCACTGATAAGCAAATAAATAAGAAGCGAAAATATTTCATTTGCTTTTTTCTTATTTCCCACTCCCAGTGTATATGCCACAAGCGCACTTCCTCCGGTACCGATCATAAAACCCACTGCTCCAAATATCATAAGAAACGGCATAATGATATTGACCGCCGCAAACGGCTCAGCACCAATAAAATTAGAAATAAAAAAACCATCTACTACTCCATAAATGGATGTCAGCACCATCATTACCATAGATGGAAAAGTAAAACGGAGGAGCTTTTTGTATGAAAAGTGCTCCGATAATTCAATATGCATAATAACCCCCTTAAAAAATGTACGATTTCGTACTTTATATAACAGTGTATATAATAGTACGATTTCGTACATATTGCAAGGGGTTTTTATTATATGTCGCGGGATATTACCTGTGAACAGTAAATATCAGTTTACACTTTGAAGCAAGTTCTGCTTCTTTTTCTCCGGCTTTATCCGGTTCATCTGCATAATTCCAGAGTTGTTCTGCTTCTTTAACATCAGCCGGTTCAACATAATAAACATTCTCTATACCTGCCGGCAGGGAAGTTTCATCTGTCGGCTCGTCCGGTTTCCGGTTATATGCATCTTCAAACTTCTGTAAATCCAGAATTTCATAAGTTTCATTTTTGTCTGTCGGGTATTCTTTACGCGTCCATCCTGTTTCTGAGACAATATAAAACATATTTTTCTGATCTACAGATATGATAGACCTCATTCGTCCCAGTGGGTTGACATTTCCATATAATTTATTATCTTTTATGGTCATTCCGGTATCTTCCCATGAAAGATATGTCTCTCTGTCATAATACCAGTAATGTCCAAATCCGCATACTCCCAGCACAAGTACAGCCGACAGAACCACGGACAGAATTCTTTTTCTCCGGATATTACTGCGAATTTTTTTCAGTGAACATATCTCTGCTTTTTTTCTTTCATCAGCTGAGAGTTTTCTCTGCTCTGAACTAAACTGATTTTCTCTTATTATTTCTTCCTGCAGTTTTCTGCAGGAAGCACATTCCTTCAGATGCTCCTCCACAAGTTTTCTGCTGTCCTCACTTACTGCATCATCCACATAAAGTGGCAGCAGATCTTCGATAATGTTACAACTGATTTTCATGATCCAATTCCTCCCTGATCTTTTTGCACGCTCTGTGATAAGTTACTCTTGCCCAGCTTTCACTTTTGCCAAAGAGAGAGGATATGTCGCCAAAACCAAGTTCGCCAAATACACGGAGAGTAAAAACTTCTTTATATGGCTCTGCAAGTCTGTGAAGGACTTTGTGCACCTGCAGGGCCGTCTCTTTATCTGAAAAATTCTCCACCAGATCAGCAGCAAACGGTTCTTCCGTCTCTTCCTCTGATTCCGGTACATATTTTCTGTTTTTCTTCAGATAGTCATAATATGTGTTTTTGGAAATCTGGCAAAGCCACACACGCAGATCACATTCGCCTCTGAACTCATCCAGTTTCTTCAGAGCTTTGAAAAATGTCTCCTGCGTAAGTTCCTCTGCTATATGGGTGTTATGTGAAAGCGAGAGCAGATATCTGTATACGACTGTGAAATATTTTTCGTATACTTCCTGAATATTCAGCATTGTTGTCTCCTCTCTGTTTCCTCCTTCACATATATGACGATGTATATCTCAAAAACGTTACAACCTTTTTATTTTTTCAGATTTTCAAGCCACACACATGATAATCCCATCCACGACTGACACTCAGGCTGAATGCAGCCGCCATCCGGATAGCTTGTCTCTTTATTCGCAAGACTTAATCCATGTCCTCCTGCAGGATAAAGATGCATTTCCACAGGAATTTTGTGCCTGCGCAGTGCCTCCAGAAACAGAAGGGAATTTTCCACCGGTACACAGTCATCTGTAACAGTATGCCACAGAAATGTTGGCGGTGTATCTTCGGTCACCTGATATTCCAGAGACTGTTCTTTTCTTTTTTCTTCATTATTGCAACCTTCTCCCAGAAGGCATTCAAAAGAACCTTTATGTGCAAATTCGCCTGAAGTTATAACCGGATAACTGAGGATCATGCCATTTGGCCGCACCACTTCACTGTCTGTATGAAGGGCCTCTGCGATAAAATCTTTTTTCCAGAAAACGCCCAGACTGGCTGCCAGATGTGCGCCTGCCGAGAACCCCAGCAGGATAATTTTTTCAGTATCTATATGAAATTCTTCTGCATTTTTTCTCAGATATGCCACAGTTTCTGCAAGCTGTAACAATGCCACCGGATATCTTGCCGGAGCCACACTGTAACGAAGTATCACCGCATGATAACCTTTTGCAAGATACTGCATGGCAACTGGTTCCGCTTCTCTGTCAGAGGTTTTTGTATACCCTCCGCCAGGACATATCACAATAACCGGGCGCTTTCTCTCCGGGTTCATTTCTATGGAATTATCCAGAATATATGTATAAAGATCTGCTGTTTCTTCATGGCCATCTACATTTATCTTTATGTTTTTATATATCATTTCAGGACTCCTGTTCCGGTTCTTTGCAGACATCCACCCAGCCGAATGCTTCCGCTGCCTGTTCCAGTTCCGGTATCGTCAGTTTCACTGCACTGTGATCATCGCCTGCTGCCGGATATACAGTATCAAATCGTTTCAGACTTTCATCCAGATATACTTCGATTCCTTCATTTATTCCAAAGGGACACACACCGCCTGGAGCATGCCCGATGGCCTCCTCAACCTGATCAAATGGAATCATTTTGGCTTTCACATGAAAAGTATCTTTGTACTTTCTGTTATCAACTCTTGCCGTTCCCTCTGTAAGGATCAGTACTGGTTTGTCTCCCTGCAGAAAGGACATTGTTTTTGCGATCATTCCGGGCTCCACCCCCAGGGCTTCTGCTGCAAGAGCCACAGTTGCTGTTGATTCTTTCAGTTCTATAACATGGTCAAGAAAACCTTTTTCTTCCAGATAAGCTTCTGCTTTTTTTAATGACATAATAATCTTCTCCTCTGCTATTTTATATTACGATGAATAGAATTTTACAGTTCATAATAATATGGAAAAATATCCTCGTAATGTCCGTCCGGCATACGGAATCCTCCCGGAATCACCCCAAGTTTTGTAAATCCGATTCGTTCATACAGATGCTGCGCATGGATGTTGGAGGCCACTACAGCATTAAACTGCATCACACGATATCCTTTTTCTTTTGCCATCCTGAGACAGTCAAGAACCAGTTTTTCTCCGATATGTCCGCCACGGATGTCTCTTCTGACAGCATAACTTGCATTGCATATATGTCCACATCTGCCGACATTATTCGGGTGAAGGATATACAGTCCAACCACTTCCCCACTCTCTTCATCTACTGCAATTCCTGTGTAAGTCTGAGCCTTAAAAAAGGCATCTCCTGTCTCATCTGTCAGGCAGTCTTCCTGCGGAAAAGCCTCTCCGTCTTCCACTACCTGATTCCAGATCTCACTTGCTGACATTGCATTTTCTGTTGTATATTCTCTTATCTTTACGTTCACCTTTTCTGCCTCCTGTAACAGCTGATCAATTTCTTCTCCATTAATGAATTCACGTATATGATTATAAAACAAAATGAGCTGAACCTGCAATAAGTTCAACTCTTTTAACATAAATTTGTGCTACTGCGCGTAGATATTTTTATATATTTTTAACAGTTATTTCCAGTTTCTTTATTGCTTTTTGTACAACATCACCTTATAATAAAAAATATCAACAAAGAATTTTAAATTTATGGAGGGATAATTATGAACGAAGAACTTTTTAACGAAGCTGCCAAATCGAATGTTTTATCCAGAAAACTGATCGATCAGCTGCTGGAAAGTATGAATTACAGCAGCATATCCTTTATCAACTGGACAATTGAAGTTCTGACCCTGGTCCGCAACCGTCTGGAACGTGGTGATCGTATTTCTGATGAAGTCAGCGGAGAAGTTTACACAGTAAGTTCATTCCAGAATTTTGTAAAAAATAATTTCTCCTCCTACATCACCAGTCAGGTATTTAAAGAAACCTCTTCCTCTCATCCGGAGAAGATTTACTATTCCCTTACCCCATGTGACGGTGGATACAGCTTTGTAACCGCTGACTCCGGAAATAACAAAACTTACGAATGGATATCCAGCCTCAGCAAACGTTTCTCCCTGGTACAGATGATTGCCACTGGTATTGTATATGTGAAAGATAACCGTACAAATACATATCAGCCGTTCATTTCAGCAAATGGAAAATACTGCAGATATGATAAAACAAAAGGAATTCTGGTTGAAGTCTAGTATATATATAATAACGGTTCACATGACTCAGTGTGAACCGTTATTTTTATGCTCTTCCGATTGCATAAGAAACCAGGAATATAACAATATCAACTGCTACAATAGTAGAACCAACCGGTGTGCCTGCCAGAATTGAAATAATGATTCCGGCAGATGCACCAAGCACTGACATCACTGCTGCGCTTATTGTTACAGACCGGAAAGACTTAAACAGCCGCATGGCAGAAAGTGCCGGGAAGATCACCAATGCAGAAATCAGGAGTGATCCCACAAGATTCATGGCAAGTACAATGATCACTGCGATCACAACAGCGATCAGAAGATTGTATGCGTTTGCCCTTGTTCCTGCAGCCTTTGCAAAATTCTCATCAAAAGTCACCGCAAAAATTTTATTATAAAACAGAATAAAAATCGCAACTACAACTACCGACAGAATAGCGCAGAGCCATACTTCCCCTTTTGTCAGCGTCAGGATTGAAGTTGAACCAAACAGAGTGCTGCATACATCTCCTGAAATATTCGGGCTTGTGGAAAAAATATTCATAAGCAGATAACCGATGGCAAGTGCTCCTACGGAAATCATTGCTATGGCTGCATCGCCCTTTATTCTGGTATTCTGTCCTGCCCGGAGAAGAAGGATTGCGCATACAACTGTTACAGGCAGAATAAATAACATATTATTCGTAATATTCAGGACTGATGCAATCGCCATTGCTCCAAATGCCACATGGGAAAGTCCGTCTCCGATAAAAGAGAAGCGTTTCAGGACAAGTGTAACTCCCAGAAGTGAGGAGCAGAGTGCGATCAACACACCGACAATTAATGCATAACGGACAAACGGATACTGAAAATACATTTTCAGTGTATCAATTATATTACTCATTTTCCTCTTCCTCCTGTCCGGTAAAATGTCTTCCAAGGCTGCTCTTAAGATACTGTTTCTTTGTTCCAAAGAAGCAGTGTTCTCCAATATGCAGGATATGTGTTGCATAGCGGACTGCCGCTTCTATATCATGCGAGATCATAATGATCGTGATCTCATCTTTTTTGTTCAGCTCCTGAATAAGCTGATACATTTCTGCTGTAACTCTCGGATCAAGCCCTGATACCGGTTCATCAAGCAAAAGGATTTTCTTTGCAGCACATAATGCTCTTGCCAGAAGCACTCGCTGCTGCTGACCACCTGATAATTCACGATAGCATCTGTTCTGAAGCTCCAGAATCATCATTTTTTCCATGGCTTTACGGGCTGTTTCTTTTTCTTCCTTATTATAAAAAGGCCTCAAGCCACAATGTCCCTGACATCCGGAAAGTACAATTTCTTTCACTGAAGCCGGAAAATCTCTCTGCACAAGTGTCTGCTGCGGCAGATATCCTATCTCATTCTTGCGAAGTCCGTCACCCAGTTCAATTGTTCCGCTGATAGGTGGCTGTAAATGAAGAAGTGTCTTCATCAATGTTGATTTTCCTGAACCATTTTCACCTACAATACATAGATAATCACCTGCATTTATAGAAAAATTCAGATTTTCCTGAATGGCTCTGTTTTCATATCCCAATGTAAGATTCTTACACGTAATCTGCGCCATTTTTTCCCCTTTCCTGTGCAGTGTTTATTGCACATAGTGGTATCTCCTTTCCTGTGCAGTGTTTATTGCATTGCCTCTTTCAGAACTTTGAGGTTGTCTTCCATTATAGAAAGGTACGTTGTTCCATCTTTAATTTCTTCTGCGGTAATTGACTGCATGGAATTCAGTACACATATTTTCTGGTCTTTTGTTTTTGTATTTTCTATCACCGTCTGCGCAATCCTGTCATCTGATTTCTCAATCGTGAAAACATCCTTCAGTCCCAGTTCGTCAACTTTGCCGGCAAGAAATGTGATGGTCTTGAAGCTTGCTTCTGATTCTGCAGAACAGCCGGAAAAAGCCGCATAATAAGAAATGCCATAATCATCTACAAGATAGCGGAATGGAAAACGATCCGCAAACAATAGAGTTTTGTGCGTTGACTGATCTACAGTCTCCTGATATTTTGCATCCAGATCATTAAGCTTTGTCTGATATGTTTCCAGATTTTTCTGATAAATATCACTGCCTTCCGGATCCAGTTCTTTCAACGTATCTGCAATGGCCTCCGAAGCTGCTGAAGCATTTCTGAGGGAAGTCCATACATGCTCATCATATTCCACTTCATCTTCATGCTCATCATGTCCATGCTCATGTTCCTCTCCCTGCATTCCCTCTACAGTTTCCTCTTCCTTAATGTAGTCCCCCAGAACTTCCATAAGATTTACTGTCTTCATATCCGGATTGGCTGCTGATTTCAGGGCATCTTCAATCCATTCATCAGATTCTCCGCCAACATAGATCAGCAAGTCACAACCGGATACCTTCATAATATCTTTAACGGCCGGCTGAAAACTGTGAAGATCTGTTCCATTGTCCAGTAACAGTGTCAGGTCTACATCGTCAATCCGATCTCCCAGTATCTCTCTTGTCCAGTCATATTCCGGAAAAATAGTTGCCACTATCTTCAGTTTTTTTTCTGTTTTTGTATTATCTGCCTGTGTCAGGTTTGTTCCTGTAACACTGAACAGCCCGACTGCCATTATCACTGCAATTAATATAGAAGTAATTTTTCTGATCATTGATTTTCCTCTGCACTGCATTCGCTGCACACTCCATAAAATACAGTTCTCATAGGATCCATACGGAATCCATGATGTTCCATCATATGAGCTTCCAGTTTAACCACATCTTCACACTGTAAATGGATGAGTTTTCCACATTTTTCACATTTACAGTGAAAACATTCCTGTTTCTGACAGCTGTGTTCTTCACCAAGAAATTCGAAACACGCACTGCTGGTTCCATCTACTGTGTACTTTGCTACCAGTCCCTGTTCTACCATTTTTTCAAGATTACGGTAAACGGTTGTAGTTCCTATATTAATTCCCTGTTCTTTAAAATAATTGCAGACATCCGAGACTGTTACATGAGTTCCCGGAACTGTTTTCAGATAGGACAGAAGCTTCGCCATTTGTTTTGTCTGATACTGTGCCTTTACTGCCATTTATTTCGTCTCACTTTCTTAATTTCAACTATAATACCAACGAATTACTCGTTATAAATCTTTATACAAAATGAAAACCATTTTCATATTATAGCAGGTTTTGTTTTCCTGTCAATATGAAAATGGTTTTCATTTTTGTTTTTTGATATTCATTTACCGTTCCACATCTGCATCTGAAAGTAAAAAACCCTCTCGTACTTTCTGCATAAGAAGCTGGGCTTTTTCTACTGTAGATGTATCCGGTACCATTACATAAGCATTCTGACTCATAGAATATGGTTTCTGAGTATCACCTGTGCCATCCACACTATAAGAAAGGATAGTCCATCTGGCATTCTCTGCCAACTGTCCCTGTATCCATTCCGCAACCTTCTCATAAGGAATATTACTTTCAAAACATCCCTGTATGCTATCCAGCAAAGAAAGATAGTTTTTTAAAAGTTCTGTGGAAGTCAGTTTATCTGCCACACCTCTGATCACTGCCATCTGATTCCTTCCTCTCTGACGGTCACCTTCTGCAAAAGAATATCTTTCTCGACAGAAAGCCAGTGCTTCTTCCCCATTTACCTGATTTTTCCCTTTTTTAAAATGATATCCTTTTGCATTCTGAGTATCAAATTCATAATCAGAATCTATGGTAATTCCACCAAGAGTATCTATAATTTTTATAAAACCGCCAAAATTCAAACGGAAATAATAATCTATATCGATTCCATAAAGCATTTTCAATGTATCCATACATACATTGATCCCATAGATTCCTGCATGAGTGAGTTTATCTTTTTTTCCATCGGAAATCGAAAGCGGTACATAGTAGTCTCTCGGTGTGGAAACCATCAGAATCTGTTTTGTCTTTCTGTTCATGGTCAGAATAATATTTACATCACTGAGACTTGAGGCTGTTATTTCTCCCCTGGTGTCAATTCCGCTAATATAAATTGTGCTGACAGCCTCTGATTTTGTCTCTGATGTGTTTTTATCATCAGATTCTTCTATATTTTTCGGTTGTTTACGTTCTATCAGACTTTCTATTTCTTCTGTATCAAGAATTCTTGTATTTTCAAGAAAATTTTGTCCTTCTTTTATCTGCTGTAGTACTTCCTGATAAGCTCTGTTTAAGATTACGGCATCACATTCTTCATTCAGAATTCCATCCGAAAGATCTGACAGACTATCATATTCTTTTATCTTTGGCTCCTGTCCGTTTTTATAAAAAACCTGTTCCAGTGCTTTATTTGTATTTTCTCTGTCAAGTTCTCTTAGAATTCCAAAGGTTCCATTTGTAAGTTCCATCAGCATTTCTATATCTGAATCTTTTTTTATATAAATATCCATCTGTGTCTTTTCACTGTTTATTCCTGTAACAGAATCCAGTGTACGGGAGGTTTTATATAAATAAATTCCCACTACACCTTCTGCTACAATGCTGGTTATCATTAGTATAACACCCATCCAGAACAATATTTTCCTTCGATATTTTCTTACCAGCAAATGTAATATTATAAGCCACAAAAGAAGAATTCCTGTCAGAACGCCTGTATATTTCAGAGATATCAGATCTGTCTGAATTACTACTACTGCAAACAAAGCCTGGAGGATCAGAAACACATAAGAAACTATAAGTCCCGGAGTTCGATCCTGTTTTCTGGTCATTATCATATTTTTGTTCCTTCTTTATTGCTTTCCCTTTCCATAATATTTCCCATAATATTCCTGCGTACTTATGTCTACCTTATTAAGTACAACCCCAAGAACCGGACTGTTGCATTTTTCCAGCTGTTCTTTCACATTCTGTACCAGGTGATAACTGGTCATTCCTGCTTCTACTACTATGACTGCTCCATCACACTGATCTGCAATTACTGCCCCGTCAATAACTCTCCCAAGTGGAGGTGTGTCAATGATTACATAATCGTATATCTTTCGGGAAGCTTTCAGCAGATTCTTAAAGTAGTTGCCTCCCAGAAGCTCTGCCGGATTGGGTGGCACTGCCCCTGAATAAATAATATGAAATCTTGGTATATTTGTAGCATATATAATTTCTTCTATAGAAGCCTGAAAAGACAAAAAATGTGATAAACCCTTTATTTCTCTGTCCGCTTCTGTTCTTCCTTTCATTACAGATTTTCGCAGATCTGCATCAATAAAAAGAACTTTCTTTCCCGAATCGGACAGTGCAAATGCAAGATTCAGAGAAACGGTACTTTTACCTTCATTGGGTGTACTGCTGGTTATTGCAATTACTTTTTTCTCTTCTCCACAGAACAGAAGGTTCGTTCTGAGAGATTTGTATGCTTCATTTTCACTGTATTCCAGTTCCGGACGATGTATTTTTATCTCTCTCATTTATCTTTCCCTCTTCTTTTACTTTTTAAAGTTTTACGTTTCTGCTCCATAGGAATCATTCCCAGTACACTGAGATTCAGATATCGTTCTGCATCTTCCTGTGACTTGATGGTATCATTCATTACATAAGACGCCAGCACAAACAGAATGGAAAGAAGCCACCCTGCCAGTACACTTGCTGCTACGATTTTTTTCAGATTCGGACTGACTTTTTCCTTTGGTATATTGGCTGACTCTACCACATTTACTGCATCAATGTTCATAACATTTTTAATGTGAAGAGCTGCTGTTTCTCTTAAGGTATCTGCAATTTTACATGCCAGATAAGGATCGGCATCTCTCACTGCCACAGAAAGAATACGTGTATCAGAGGCAGAATCTACGGTAATTTTTTTCAGCAGATCCTCTGGTTCCATATCAAGACTCAGTTGCTTGATCACACTTTCTGTTACCGTTCTGCTTTTGATCAACTCCGCATAATCTTTTGTCAGAGACAAACTGGTCTGCATGTCCTGATTGGTAATAGTATTTCCGTCCTGTTTACTTAATACATACATTTTTGTAACAGATTCATACTGCGGCGTAAGAAATAATATGGCTGCACCAGTTACAAGAATTCCCACAAGAATTCCCGTCAGAAGAATAAACCATTTTTTTCCTTTTAATATATACAACACGTCTGCAAAATCCAGTTCTGCAGATGAATTTTTTTCTTTTTTATAGTCTCTCAAAAGTTTCTTCTCCTCTCAGCATCTTCCAGTATCTCCCGGGGATTCTGTTTAAATATGTAATCTGCATATTCTTCTCCGTATATTTTTCTGATCAGCTCATAAGCCTCCCCTATTCTGCACCTTCGTCTTGCTGTGCCATGACAGTCCGAACCTACAAAATCAACCACCTCCCATTTCAGCAACTTACGGCAGAAATGTTTGATCCTTATTCCCTCTTTTCCAATTACACTGTCTGCATTTACCTGTATCATTGCTCCCATTTCCAACAGTTCTTCTACTGTTTCCGGTTTGTTCACCAGACATCTGTACCGTTCAACATGTGCAAGAATCGGCCGGTATCCCTCTGCCCGTAACAACCGGACAGTTTCTTTTATATAGGAAAATTCGTCTCTTTCCGAAAATTCTGCAAGAATATATCTGGACCCTGCCATTGTTCCTGCTGCTTTTTCTCTTAATATGGACAGCATATATCTATTTACATGAAATTCACATCCAAGATAAATCTTCAGATCTTCTCCAATATTACCGGCATAAATTTTTAAGAGTTCAAATTGCTTTTTTACTTCTTCAAAAGATGTTTCAAACATTCCCAGACGAAAATGAGGAGTAACTATAATTCCTCTCACTCCCTGCAGGTACTCTTCTTTCAGCATTGCCAATGCTTCTTTCATATCTTCTGCGCCATCGTCCACAAATGGAACAATATGACAATGCATGTCAAAAATCCCCTGTACTTCCACTTTTCACTCCTCCTTTATGAAGCCCTGATTTTTAGTATCTGACAAATATATTTTTTTTCCTCATTCCATAAATACAGTCCTGCCAGTAAAAAATAAACAAATACACCTGCCAGAATCTGTATTAACAGTACTGTAACTGAATGCTCACAGAAAATTCCAATCCCATATACAACCAGAAACATAGCCAGCCCAGCCATAATGAAATACGCATTTTTCAATATGTATATTCCAACAGGAATTTCTTTTCTGCAGACATAAATCTGATAAAGTGCAACAAAGGATTCCGCAAGCAAGGTCCCCACTGCTGCTCCCTTTGATTTCCATACAGGAATCAGAAGGGTATTTACAGCAAGATTGATCAAAACTCCTATAAGAAGAGAAATAATATAATCTTTATCTCTTTTATTTGGAAGAAGATATTGTGTACGCACTACATTGGCACATGCTCTCACGATCACCATAGGTGCTATGATCATGATAAGTCTGCCACAGGACATAAATTCCTGTCCGAAAAACACAGGTGCAAATACCTCTCCGGTTGCCATCATTCCAAAAGCCATTCCACATGCCAGAAACATCATAAAACGCATGGATTTTTCTATATATTTTCTGGATTTTTTCTTTTTTCCCTCTGCAACCAGAGTCGTCATTCTGGGAAGCATGACCACCCCCAACGCCGTAATTACCCCATAAGGTATTTCTACAATTTTATCTGCATTGGTATAAAGCGCCACTTCTGTCATAGTCGATATCTGTCCCAGCATAATCTTATCCATAGAACGATAAATATTTATAACAAGAACAGGAAAAAAAAGAAGCAGACCTCCTTTGGCATGATCCATAATATCTCTGAAACCGACTCTGGTAAATTTTATGTATTTTCTCAGTCCCGGCCATAATGCAAGATAACTGAACAGCGTTGAACATGCACATATCATTGTATAAACCGTCAGATCTCCAGGATTCTTAACAAATTTCAGGATTGCAGCAAATGCCAGTATACGAACAGTCATACTGTATATCGCTGTTATTTTGAACTTTTCCAATCCGAAATAACACCAGCTGATATTAAATATCTGACTTCCAACATAAATTCCCTGGATCAATGCAAGTGTACGATTTGTTCTTGCAAAACACGTCAGATACAGAATATACGCAAGTACTGCCACTCCACCTGCTGTTAGCTGAAAAATATAAGCTCCTGAAAATATACGGTTTAGTTTTTTTTGATTCATTTTGTTCTGTGCAATTATCCGGTTTCCATAATTCTCAAATCCCAGATATGCCACCATAGCAAAATATGCTGCAACTGTATAGGTATAAGAATATTTTCCAAGCTGTTCTGCGCCCAGTTTTCTGGACACATATGGAACTGTTATCAAAGGGAGGATAATATTCATGATCTGATAAGCAGTGTTGTATAGAAAATTCACTGCTATGGAAGGATATTCTTTTTTACTTTCTCTCATATAAGCTCCCTTTCTTCTACTACTTCACCCGTTTGAAACATAACAAGGAAAGGCACCCAGAAAACCGTTGTATTATACGACTCAAACTGCATCATAAGAAATAATGAGATCATACAGGCACTGATATATAAAGCTCCTTTTGTTTCACCGAACTTTTGAAGTATATTCCTGCCACTATATACCATACTCCCAAAAACAGCTGTCAATATACAGCCTCCTTTATACATCAAATAGAGATATCTGTTATGAGGTGTCATATATCCAAATCGTTCTACTGCACGTTCCAAAGTCTCCTCTCCATAACCCAGAAACCATTTTTCTTTTATGCAGTTCAATGCATGATCCCATACGGTAGTTCTTGTAGAAAAAGTCAGATTACGATGAAGTATATTTACAATAAGCCAGGAAAATATATCCTGTATTCTCCATAAAACAAATGCTGTAAAAACAGCCAGACTCAAAAGTATTCCCCATTTGATGTCTATCTGGATTTTCCATATTTCTCCCACAATTATAAGTGCAAGAAATAATACGAGACCCACAACAGAAGTTGCAGACCATACCTTCACTGACATAACAGTACTTATTAGCATTAAAATCCAGAAACGGATTCCTGGTCTTTCTTTTTTTAATACATAACATTCCCGGAGAAGTGCCAGCATAATTCCAGGCAAAATATAAAGAACAATCTGATTTACCTGACCCAACAGCCAGTAATTTCTTCCGGTTCCCAGATTATACAACCCCTGCGGAAACAAAAATACTGTCACAAAATTTCCATAAATAAGGATTTCGTAATGAACAGTCAATACACTGACTGCCAATTTCACATCTGTGGTAAACATATAATCCAGCAAAACGATAAAAGAAATTCCTGTTACTTCATTCATAAGAAAAGATACAAGCGAATATCCTCCATTCCAGAAAGTGCTGAATGCCAGTACTGCCTCCATAAGTCCCAAATATATAACAAATTTTCCCGGTCTGTATTTTTTACCCTTCATAAGAACTATCAGAAGCAGCACATATACCGCTGCAAAACGTCCCATTATATAGAATTGGTCCAGCCATTCCAGTTCTTTAAAATATGGTGGTTCAAAGTTCCACATCAGAAGCAGAAACCATACAATTTTTTCCACTGTAAACCTCCCTCAGCTGATCCATCACCGCTTTCTGACTAAAATATTGGTCTGCTATTGCTTTAATTTTATTTTTGTCATATTTCTGATAATTTTGATATACAAAAGTCATCCCTTCTGTCAGCCCCTTTACAGTTCCTTCTACCAGTTTTCCACAGGCTTCTGACAGACCAGTCCGGAATCCCAGACCTTCCGACGCCACATATGGTTTGCCACATGCCATTCCTTCGATCACAGGTACCCCAAAAGTTTCCAGTTTGCTGGAACATACAATGACCTGACTTTTATTAACTATCTCAGCCACTTCCTGTGTGGTTTTTAGACCCATAAGAAAAATTCTGGTTTCCATATTATGTTGTTTTATTATTTCCTCCAGATTTTTTTCTTCCTTACCAGAGCCAATTATCCTTAGAAAAACATTCGGATTATTCCGGAATGCATTGATAAACGCTTTGATCAAAACATCAAACTGTTTTTCTTTGACCATTCTTCCTGCTGATACAAATGAAAAACCCGGATATTTTTCCGGAAGTTCCTCTTCTTCAAAACAAGATGCATATGTATTGGGGATCACTTTGATTTCTCTTGTATTTTCTATTATTTTTTTTACACTGTCCCGTAATTTTTCTCCCACACACAGAAAAGTATCTGCATTTTCTGCAAACCACTGTAGCTGATATCTTTCCCTTTCATTCAGTTCTTGTTTCATAACTTTCGACCAATGCTCTGTGCAGATGATTTTTATACCTTTTTTCCAATAAGTTTCCAGTAAATCATGGTTAAACATGGCAGGATAATGTACATGGATCACATCCGGAAGTCCTTCTTTTTCCATAAGTTTCAATACATGTCCCAGAAAATGCCAATACAGCCATGCAAATATTTTTTCAGGTACTTTTCCCACCGGAAAATGATACTGCCATACATTAACATTCCCATCCTTTATTTTCACCAGTCCCCATTTACGCCAGTGTCTTACAGAATGAAGATCTACTGCTGGATAATATATCTGATACTCTTCTGACAGCATCCTTGCCTGTTCCATTTCAAAAGATCCCCGCATTCCATTTAATAAGGAAGGATACTCCCGGCCTATGACCCAGATCTTCATCACATTTTTTCCAGCTCTCTGTATTTTATTTTTCCTGACTCATTTCTTGGAATTTCAGATACAGTAAGAATCTGAAATAGAGAACGAAACAGTCCTGTTCTTTGTGTAAGCAGCTCAATAACATCTTTTTTACGGGATTCATCTGTAAGGTAAACTTTCATTTTTTCATCGGTACCGGTACATGCACATTCAATTCCCATTTCCTGGCGGATCATTATTTCACACTGATCCAGGCTGACTCGATAGCTCAACAATTTCAGAAATCTGGATCTGCGTCCGGTTATATAATAAAATCCTTCTTTATCTCTTCTTGCCAGATCTCCGGTATGATATTCTCCCTGCCATTCGTCTTCTTTGAGAAGATCTTCCCGGGAACTGGCATATCCCATAGTCACATTCGGCCCTCTGTAGCAAAGCTCCCCTTCTGCCTCTCCCTCTGGCAACACTTTACCGGACTCATCTGTGAGAAACAATTCTCCTTCTGGAATTGCTTTTCCTATACTTCCGGTTTTTGTCAGTGCATACTCCGGTAGCAGCATACTGAGTCTTGCAGCTGTCTCTGTTGTCCCAAAAGTGGCAACAAAGCGTTTATTATTTTTTGCCGCATATTCTGCATATTCTGTAAAACGTTGATCTGTGAGTTTCCCCCCTCCTTGTGCAAGTGTTGTCAGATAAGGAAGATCCATCTCTGTAAAATGAAGCCTTGATAAAATTTCATAACTGAATGGAACACCTGTAAAATTTGTTGCTTTTTTGTCTCGGATATAATCCCAGAACTCACTGCTCATAAGATTATAAGTAGTAAGAAGAACAGTCGCTCCGGCATAAAGATGACTGTTGATCACATTCAGGCCCATGGTGTACTGCATTCCAAGATCACAGATTCCACGTTCTTCTCTGCTCCAGCCAAATGCCTTTGCTACATTTCGGGCATTAGATTCCAGATTTCCTTTGCGGTATCTCACCAGTTTCGGACTTCCGGTAGATCCTGATGTTGTCATGAGAAGCTCCAACTGTGGATGCAGTAGATATCGTGGGTTTCCGGTTTTTACAAGACGATATCCACATTTTCTGTATATTATTTTTTTTTCTCCATATTCCAGCTCAGTTTCTTCCGGCATCCAGATATAAGATGGTCTGTAAATTTCCAACAAATTATTTAACAGCTGCCTGTCAATGCTACTGCTCAATAAAAGAGGTACTGCCTCATTTTCTGTCAAGCCAAGATATCCGCTGACTGCTCCTACAGTATTCCGGCACAGACAAAACACAATACAGCCTGAGGAAATATATTTCCCTGTTTCCTTCATAATTTCTGCAAGTTCACCATAAGTCAGACACTGACCTTCGCAGTCTTCCATAGCTACTGCTTCTTTTTTCTGTTTATCAATGTTCAAAAACATATTGTTCCTCTTTTCTTTTCAACCTACAGGCTAATTCCATAATTCACCAGAAGTTTTTTTCCATTTTCATATCCTCCGAAATGTGTAATATCTTCTGTAGAAAAAAGAATATCGAAAGTGTCTTCCAGAGTGGCAATCAGTTCCATATGTGCCAGAGAGTTCCAGTTATCTTTTCCAAAGAGAAGTTCCCCGTTTAACTGACTGTCCTCTACTCCCAGTACATCTTTGAAGCATTCATTATATTTATTTAAATTCATTTTTTCTCCTTTCTGCAAATCTCTTTATCAGTGCCTCTATCTTGATTCCTGACAGATGGTATACATCTTTTGAAAGAACAGAATTTATATCTGCACATCCAAATTCTTTGTTGTATTTCTTCTCATATATTCTGGCACCAAGCTTTTGCTGAATTCCATACATAATTTTATTGTCTTCCAGTACTGACATATAAATTTTTTCTACATTCAGCTCATGAAAGGCAAAACAGAAACTTAAGTGTAGTGCCTCCATATTTTCCATTGCATTTCCAAAACCAATAAAACGTCCCGACTCTATGGTTTTCTTTACAGGATCATAATTATAAAGTCCCTTCATTCCTACAGGCGTGCCATGGATGTCTTCCACCAGAAAAAGATAATCTCCTTCTTTTTTTCTCTGTTCATGTATATATCTCCTCTGAGCTTCCACACCACCCTGAATTTCATGGATATATTTTGATTTTTCCGGATCTGAACGCATTTTGTAAGTTATTTCCGCATCTTCTTCCCGGACACTTCTCAGTCGTACAGTATAACCTTCCAGTTTTTTTTCATAAATCATATTTGTTATTTTCCACTTCTGTAGCTGTTTATAGTTTTTATCACATGGTTCACTTCCTGCATAGGCATACCTGAATAAATTGGAAGGCTAACCTCGTGGTCTGCAATATAGGATGCTTTTGGAAAATCTTCTTTTCTGTAGTTCTGCAACGGATAGCACTCTGCCAGATATGGAGGAATAGGATAGTGAATCTGTGTTTTTATCCCATTTCTTAACAGATAATCCCTGAACTCTGACCGATTTTCCACGCACACAGGAAAAAGATGAAATACATGTCCTTCCCTGAACCTTACTTTTGGAAGTTTTACTTCCGGATTACAGATTTGATTACAGTATCTGTCTGCAATCTCCAGACGTCTCTTTGTGTTTTCCTCCATATGTTTCAGACCAACCTGAAGAATTGCTGCCTGCATTTCATCCATTCGGGAATTAATTCCCGGAATCTCGTTATGATATTTTACTTTACTTCCATAATTTCGCATCATACGAAGCTGTTCTGCCAGCTTATCATCATCTGTGAGAAGTGCTCCACCATCACCCATAGCTCCAAGAGGCTTGGTAGGATAAAAACTGAAGCATCCAATTTTGCCAAAAGTACCCGTATATTTATTTCCCACCTTAGCGCCATGACTTTGTGCACAGTCTTCTACCAGAAAAAGATCATACTTTCTGGCAATCTCTGATATTTTTTCCATATCACATGCCTGTCCATACATATGTACCGGAAGGATTGCTCTTGTTTGGGGTGTGATTCTCTCTTCAATTTTTTCGGGGTCCATTAACATAAATTCATCTGAATCTACATATTCCGGCTGTGCACCATTTTCTGTAACGCCGATCACTGAAGCAATGTAGCTTCCTGACGGAACAAGCACTTCATCGCCTTTGCCGATTCCCAGTGCCCGCAACGCAAGGATCAGTGCATCTGTTCCGGAATTCACTGCAATGCAATGTCTAGCGCCCATTTTTTCTGCAAACTTTTCTTCAAATTTCTTAACTTCCGGTCCCAGAATATACCATCCTGAATGAAGTACTCTCAATGCTGCCTCTTCGTATTCTTTCTGATACATACCAAAACTTCGTCCCAGTGCTGTGTATTCTACATTCATCTCAATTCCTCCTGTTACTTATATGCAGCAACTTCAGATACATAATCTCCAAAATTTCTTACATACTCATCTGCTGTATAATGTGTGCTTGCCAGAACCAGTAATACAGAGTCTTCTGAAAAATCATACATATCTTTCCATACCATTCTGGGAATGTACACTCCCTTCATAGGTGTATCCAATACAACAATTCTTTCTTCTTCTCCGTCTCTGAGTTTTACTTTTGATGTTCCATGAACATTGATCAGGATAAATTCTGATTCTCTGTTGGCATGTTGTCCTCTTATTACAGAGGTATCTGATCCGTAAATATAAAACATTCTTTTGATATCAAAGGGGATATCCACACCTCCCTCTATTACGATCATGGATCCTCTTTCATCTCCTTTTACACTGAATTGAAATACAGGACATTTCTGTTCCAGACTCATATTTTTATCCCTCCAGTATTTGTTTTTATATAATTTTCAGACTTTTTCGATAACTGATCTGATAATAAATCTGTACTGCTGTTCCTACCGGTGAATACCGAAACAGTTTTCTGTAAATCTCAAACATGCTGGATGTATCACCTTTTGCTTCCATAAGAAAACGCTTTGTCCGGACTTTAATGTGTTCTTTTCTCCACCAGCTCATATCATCTGCGTAAGGCAGAACCTCCTGTTCCATATAATGAATTCTGTCCTTATACATCATTTTTCTGACAGGGTTCTGTCTGTTCGGTGTGGTGCTGATTCCACCTCCAAACTGATACTTTATAGTTTTTCTTGGAAAAAAATGTATTTTTTCACCTTTTCTCAGAATCTTCATATAAAAAGGCACATCTTCTATATACTTATAAGAAGTATCGTATTTCCCCATTCGCTGATAAAATTCTTTTCTGTAGTATGTGCTGGACCCGGATATGAATGGAAAACTTACCATCTTTTCGTAAATTTCTTCCGGTGACAGTGTACGAAGCCAGTTCTGTTGTTTCTTGGATGGCAGAACAGCCAGTTCTTTCCTGCTTTCTGTATCCATCAACTGTCGGATACAGGTAACCACTTCTGCTCCGGTATCTTCAAAATATTTCACTACATCACTGACTACCTGACTGTCATAAAACTGATCGTCTGAAGCAATCCCCATAATATATTCACCAGATGCAAGTTCCCGACATAAAGCACAGTTATAAACTGTCCCATGATTGGAATATTCATGATGTATGATCACATTGGTAATATTGCTGCTTTTATTTTTTTCTATGTATTGTCGGATATCTTCTTCTGGAAAATCCGGTGAGCCATCATCCCCAATTATAATTTCTATATTGGGATAATCCTGTTTCAGAACTGAGGCCAGAGTCTCATAAATATATTCAAATTTTTTATATGTAGTTGTAATGCAGCTCACAAGTGGAATCGTTTTATCTGGCACTGTCTCCGCCCCTTTCTTTTTCGTAACTGTAACAAAATATATTTTTTATACTCTGGAGCAGAAGAATGTACAGATACAGAATTCTCGCTGCCACAGGATAAAAAATTCTCACCGTTTTTCTGTCATACAGCTCTGTTCTTGGCACTTTCGATGCATATCTGAGAAGTTTTTCCGGCTTCCATATAATCTCCGGTCCGATTTTTATTTTTCCGGGATCATAATCTACCTTTCCTCTTTTTTCCTGCTGAAAATTCTGTACATAATTATCTGTACAGAAACGTACAAATTCCTGACGTCTGCCTTTTGCAAACAGACTGCTTTTCATCACCATTCTGGCAAGCATCTGGTTCTCTTTATCTGAATTTCTGTTTTCGTCATCCCATACGCAGAATCCCCGGAATTTTAACAGCATATATTCCTGTACTTTCTTTATCTTTGTTTCATACAGCTCTTTTTCCATAGGGTCCCATGCTTCTTTTACAGTTATCTCTCCTTCTTCCTCCACATAGGAAAGCACTGTCCCATGAGGAGCTGCCAGTAATTGTTGATAAAATGGAATATTCATTCCCAGATAAGAATAAAATCTGCTTTCCGGTTCTTCCTGAAAAATCAGTCCATGCTTCTCTATATTTCCTATAGGATGATCTGGTTTCTGAGTTCCAATATAATACCCTTCGGTATGTATCTGATAAAACTGTTCCAGTGCATTCTGAGTAGTGCATTTCCATCCGGAATCTACAAATCGAAACACCTTTTTATCCAGAAATGGTTCTGTATAAGTCAGCAGATTTCTTCTGTTTCTTTCTGTTAACTGATTAAATTTTTCTCTAAATTCAGGATTCTCCATCAAATCCCTGTAACCATCCAGATTTTCCAGGCGCCCTGCTCTGTCTGCCGCATCTTCGTTGATCTGACAATATTTTTTTGCTTCTTCCAGAGATATATCCAAGGATTTCAACCAGTTTCTCAGGCTAATCTCTCCATCCATATTTTCCGGGAGATGTGCTTCTCTGATTCCTGCCATAACACTTCGTCTGCTGCAACGGTAGTACATGGTTTCGATTTTTTCTGTTTCCGGCTGAGTCAGCTGTTGATATTTATCAAAAAATTTTTTCAGCATATATCCTTCTCTTGCCATAAAAGAAAGTCTGTTTACATTTTTTTGTTTTATCTGCTTCCAGAGTCTCCTGGTAAATACATAAAACAGAGCACTGTATTCTCCATATTCTGCACCGTATCGATACATATCTTTTATTTCCAGTTTCATCTGCCTTTTTCTGAAATCCACTCCCATTTCTGCTTTTAAATGATTCCAGATTTTATGTAAAATATGCCTTTGCAACACTGTATGAATTCCATATATAGCAGGATTCTTTCTGTCTGATACAGGATTATCGCCTATCATCATCACCTGATCTGAACGATACCCCAGTTTATGAAGCAGCCATGGATAGACACTTCCAATGGCTTTTCTCTTTCCTGTATCACAGGAAACAAATATTCCATCAAAAAAATCTGCATTCTCTCCTGCTGCTGTAATAAATTTCTTCACTTCTTCTGTTGAGAGATAAAAATCAGATACTATATAGATTTTTTTTCCGGCTTTTTTTAACCTCTTTAATTTTTTCATCAAACGTCGGTTCATATACTGACATCCGATTTCCACTGCCAGATCAATTTCTCTGGAAACTTCAAGAAAAGTATCAGGATTTCCAAGATAACCTTGATGATTTATTCTTTTATAAACTGCAGTCATGGCTGTTCTGTAATCCACTTCCCATCTTCCTGTAGCAAGACCATTAGCTTCACGTTTTTTTCTGCAGGATTCAAAAATCCGTTTTCTTATCTCCGGCAGACGTTCTATTGTTTTTTCAGGAAGTGTCGGATATTTTTTTCCAATGCAGTCTGCCCACTGTTCTAAGACCTGTTCCGGTGTTATCCTGCGAAACATAAGTGTATCAAAAAAGTCCACAAAAACTGCTTTAATCTCAGACGATAATCCTAATTCCATTTTTTCTCTGCTCTTTCCTTTATTTTCCTTTACATAATGGTACAGCCATCTACTGCAAGTACCTGTCCTGATATATAAGTTGCAAGATTACTGGCCAGAAAAACACAGGCACCTGCAATATCACCTGGCTCTGCCAGACGTCCCATACAGATATTACTGATACGTTTTTCCAGTTTTTCTCTGTCTGTCTGCGCCATCATCGCTGTTTCTGTCAGCCCCGGAGCTATCGCATTTACTCTGATTCCTGATGCTGCCAGTTCTTTTGCTGCTGATTTTGTCAGTGCGATCACAGCTCCCTTGGTGGCTGCATAACCAAGCTGGCCTGCATTTCCTCTGAGCCCTACCATAGAAGCAATATTAATAATAGAACCTCCCTGAGGATTTCTTTTCATGATCCGACTGATATTCTGTAACATCTGGATGGTACCCCAGACATTGACCTGAAACATTTTTTCAGTATTTTCTTCTGTGATCATTCCAATTGCTTCGTTAAATTCAATACCTGCATTGTTCACAAGTACGTCAATCTGTTTATATTTTTTTTTGATCTTCAAAAGATTGTTTCTGACCTGCTCTCCATCTGTGATATCAAAATAGACGGCTTCCAGCGAATCTTTTAGATGACTTTCCCTTATCCACTGATCCGCACTTCCTTCTCTTACATCATTAACGATCACATGAGCACCTTCTTCTGCCAGGAGCAATGCTGTTTCTTTTCCGATTCCTCTCGCAGCTCCGGTCACTATACATACCTTATCCTTCAAAAGCCCTGTCATATTTCTCTCCCTTCAACCGTCTTCAGATAATCCTGATAATTGTTTCCGTATTCTTCTGGAATATTTCTCATACTGAAGGCTCTGCCTTTTCTGTCATATCCCAGGAATTCTCCACCACCTACTACCGCATGGTCACTTCTTTCTCCTCTGTTAAAAACCATTTTTATCAATCCCAGTATCATTTTGCAGTCCACAAAGAAACTTACATGTTCCACATACCAGATATCATTTTCAAACTGTTCCTGATAGTATCGAATACTCTGATTCCCACAAATTTCCGGACATTCCAGTCCTGGTCTTACCAGTTCTCGTGCTTTGTGTCTGTCTGAAAAACGATCTCTGAATTCCGCAGGAAGAGGCCTGGGGCCGATCAATGACATATCTCCTTTGAGAATGCTCCAGAAATTAAGTAATTCATCTAATGAATACTTTCTTACAAATTTTCCAAATTCTGTCACTCTTTTTTCCGGTGGATACAGATTTCCCAATGAATCTCTTTCTTCTGTCATATTTCTGAATTTCGTCAGATAAAACAGTTTTCCATCCTTCCCAATCCTCTTCTGCCGAAAAAAAATCGGTCTTCCAACATCCAAACAGGTAAGTACTGCCAGAATCAGATTCACTGGAAATAAAAGAATCAATAATGGAATAGTTATCACCAGATCCAGACAGCGCTTTACATATTTCACATAAATTCCTTTTCTGGGAATTATCTTTGTTTTTTCTGAATTAAGAACTTCCAGATTATCCGCTTTCGCCAGAGATGCAATATAAATGTTTTTACTGATTACTGAACTTTTTTTCGTTTTAGTTGGTTCTTTTTTCATCATATCCACTCTTTCTCTTTCGAGATATTGTTTATATATCTGTGAATTATTCTATATTTATTTGATAATATCTGTTTAAATTAAAAAATGACAGATATAATACCATGTATCTGTATTATATACTGTCATATTTGCTTTTGCAATAGTTTTTTATATTTTTGTAATATTTATTTATTTATTTCGTAATAATTATTTAATATTTGTGGTAAATATCATATTCAATGTAAACACATGGTTTTCCACTAAAACAGAACTTTCACCCTGATATTTTTCTACAACAGACCGAATACTCCGACTTCCAAAACCATGTTCTTCCGGATTCTCTTTTGTTGTTACAGGCACCCCGTCTTTTATCTGAACAGGTTTATCACAGTAATTTTCAATCTTGATGAACACCAGATTATTTCGTCTCCATATGTTCAAAGAAATGAAACGTCTGCTGGTATCGTGAACATCTTTTACACTTTCTATGGCATTATCCAGGGCATTCCCCAACATAATATAAAGGTCAAAATTGTCCATAAATTCCAGGGCTTTGCCATCTGCCATACAGGTCCACTGAATCTCCTTCTGCTCACATGTCAGCCACGTATTTGCCAGTATAGTATCTAATGCCGAATTTCCTGTATTCATCTGACTTTCATAAATCATAACTGATTTTTCCAGTTCTTGAAGCTTATCCTTTCGATTTTCATTTTCTTCCTGGCTCAACGCTGCAACCATATGTTTCAGATCATGACATTTATGATTTATGTTTTTTATATTCTCCTGAAAATATTGGTACTGCTGAATCTGCATCTCCCTGAGCTGTCTTTCTATTAATGCCTTCTTTTTAAAAATTTCTTCTCTTCTCAACAACATCTGGGAAATAAGAAGAACTGCTGTAAGAAGAAGATCATAAAGAACTATAATATTAAAATAAAAATTGCTCTGGATATCATAACTGATTCTTGCAAAAGTTCCCAGAGTTTTTCCAATTGTTATAATCAGGATCATAAATGGCAGTGACTGAGAACAGTTAAATCTGTATTCTCCATCTTCTGTAATTTTCCTCGCAAAAAAATAATACATCCATCCATAAATGATGATCATGACCAGTACTTTCCATACAAAAAAATGAAGGTCAAAAGCTCCTTTTCTTTTATGTACGTACTCTGGCATAATAAAAACAAACACTGTATATGCAAAATCCTGTATCAGGTATGTGCAGACTCCACCATAAACTGCACTTCTGAATTTTATTCTGCAGGAAAAATAAAAAACTCCTGTCACAAGTATCAGATACTGGAACAGATTACAGGTTGTCCGTAAAAAAATCCTCACAAGAAACAAATAGGGTTCTTTTTCAAAAAGGCTGTAATCAAATGCCTTTACCGCCCAGTCTGTATACATGGAAATCAAAGGTGTAAACATAAGGCATACCAGAACTGAAACTGCAAATCTGATTTTAAAATTATCCCGTTTATTTAATGGGATCATAAAAAGGGCAGCTACGATCAGGGACCGCTGAAGAGGATCAAGTTTTAAAACTGTCGATGTTATTATCTCCATTTTCAGCCTCCCCAGTATTTCATCAGTGCTTTCAGAAAGTCGGATCTTCGCTTTCTACTGACTGGAATGTCTGACTCTCCCACACTGACCTGTTCTTTGTCATAACTGTTTACTCTGTAAAGATTTACCAGAAAACACTGGTGACATCTGAAAAAACCTTTATCTTTCAATTCTTCTTCCATCTGGCTGATAGACTTTGAGCCAGTCACTGTAATTTCACCTTCTGTTGTATGATACAGAAGTGTATGATTGAACACCTCTATATAATAAATATTTTTCACCGGAATTCTGGCTCCTGTAGCTCCTTTTTTCACAAACAGATACTCTGTCTGTCTGGTTTCCAGAATACGTAAAACCCTCTGCATTTTCATGGAAAACATATTATAGTTTACCGGTTTTACCACATAATCCAGTGCTTCTACTGAATATCCTGCCAGTGCATACTGTGCCATCTGTGTAACAAAGATAATACATACATCCCTGTCATTCTTACGAATCTCCTCAGCAATAGAAATCCCATTTCTTCCAGGCATTTCAATATCAAGAAGAATCAGATCCCAGTTATGATTATACGAAGTAAGAAATTTCTCCCCATCTTCAAAACAAACAGACTCAATTTCTGTTTTATTTTCTTCTCCAAATCTCTTCAGATAAGTCTGCTGTTCTTCTGCATATGCAGCATCATCTTCAATGATCGCAACACGCATTTTATCCCTCCTTTAGCTTTTTGTTTAAGCATAACGGATAAAATACAGTATTTTCAATAGACTATCCATATTTTAATATATTTTTTTTATCTATTAAAGCCTCAGATACGCACTTAATATTACCAATTACGCATATTGTTACTGCATCTGCTATTCTTACTATAATAAAAAATCCCCGGTCAGTTATCCACCAACCGGGGTTACAATTTTAGTGCTGTCCACCAAAACTACTATTTGTTATGTGTAAAACAAGTTATTCTTCCGTCTTCATCTCTCTGACAATCTTGCGGAGTTTCAGAACCATAGAAGGTGCAACAGAAAGCTCGTCAAGTCCCATACGTACAAACTGCTCTGTAAGTGTTGCATCTGCGCCAAGCTCGCCGCAGATACCTGCCCATTTACCACATTTATGTGCATTATCCACTACCATCTGGATCATACGAAGGATGGCTTCATGATGTGGATTATAAAAATCATCCAGTTTTTCATTCTGGCGGTCGATAGCCAGAGTATACTGGGTCAGATCGTTCGTTCCGATACTGAAGAAATCTACCATCTCTGCCAGTCTGTCACTGATCATAACTGCTGCCGGAGTCTCAATCATGATACCCTGTTCCGGAATCTTGTACTGAATCTCCTGTGCTTTCAGTTCTTCTTCAACTTCTGCCACAATTTCATAGATTCTCTTTACTTCTTCAGTAGAAGTGATCATTGGATACATTATGGACAAATTACCATAAACTGCTGCACGAAGAAGTGCACGAAGCTGGGTTTTGAAAATATCCGGCTGTTTCAGACAGATACGGATCGCACGATATCCCATGGCCGGGTTATCCTCGTTTCCAAGATTAAAATAATCCACCTGTTTATCAGCACCGATATCCAATGTACGAATGATAACTTTTTTACCTGCCATCATCTGTACAGCCTGTTTGTATGCCTGGAACTGTTCCTCTTCTGTCGGGAAATCATTTCTTCCGAGATACAGGAATTCACTTCTGAAAAGTCCGATACCACCTGCATCATTTTCCATAACATACCCAATATCTCCTACGCTTCCGATATTGGCATAGATGTTAATTTTATGTCCGTCAAGAGTAATATTTTCTTTACCCTTCAGTTCCTGAAGAAGTTTCACTTTTTCTTCTTCTTCCTGCATTCTTGTAACAGTTTCAGACTTCACGTCTTCGTCCGGCTCAAAAATCACCTGTCCCTGAAAGCCATCTACTACAGCTGTCATACCTGTATGAAGCTCATCAAGATCCATCGAAACTCCGATCAGTGCCGGAATATTCATCATACGCGCAAGGATGGCTGTGTGAGAATTGGTGGAACCATGTACAGTCACAAACGCAAGAATCTTGTCTTTGTCCATCTGAACTGTTTCACTCGGGCTTAAATCATCTGCTACGATAACAGACGGCTCAATGGAACTCAGGTCTGTGTCTTCCTGTCCGCTCAGATTACGAACAAGTCGTTCTGAAATATCTTTAATATCAGCAGAACGTGCTTTCATGTAGTCATCGTCCATTGCTGCAAACATTTCAGCAAAATTATCACCTGTAACTGCTACTGCATATTCTGCATTGACCTGCTCTGTCTGAATCATATTCTGGATAGCTTCCAGATAATCTTCATCTTCGATCATCATCTGATGTACTTCAAAGATCGCCGCACTTGCTTCTCCGACTTCTTTTACCGCTTTGTCATAAAGTCTTCCAAGCTGCTCCTGAGACTTTGCTACAGCCTCAGTCACACGCTTTGCTTCTGCATCCGGATCTTCAATCCTGGTTCTTTTTACCTGATAATCATTTTTTTTCAGGACCACAACAGGTCCCATGGCAATTCCTTTATATACGGATTTCCCCTGAAAACACTGCATCTTTTTTCCTCCGGAATTTAATTACAGATTTGCTTCAAAAAATTCTTTCAGTGCTGCGATAGCTGCATCTTCATCTGCACCATCAGCTTCAATTGTTACTGTATCTCCCTGTTTTACACCCAGAGACATAAGCATCATAAGCTGTGTCAGTTTTTTTGTTTTGCCATCTTTTGTGATTGTGCATGCTGATTCAAATTTCTTTGCTTCTTTTACAAGAAGTCCTGCCGGTCTTGCGTGGATTCCCAGTTCGTCTTTAATTGTGTAATCAAATGTTTTCATAGTTATATTCTCCTTTTCTTTATAATAGATTTTTATTCCTGTTCTTCACGGTCCATCATACGCTCCATATGCATTGCCAGATATCCGATCTCAATCTCTTCCATTGGCAGTTTCAGACTTGTTTCCATTTCCTCGCAGATTTTCTTTGCAGCCTGAAATGCTTCCGGAAACTTCACTGACATATAATCATTGATGTTCATTTTCAGTTTTTCACCGTTTACCGCCCTGGCTACCATATAACGGATATGATTCATAAGACGGTTATAGGATAAAGACATTACATCTATCTTGTGTCCGGTAACATTTTCCACCAGGGAAATACTGTCACGGACTGCTCTCGCAACTTCCATGGCCTGTGAGACATTTTCTTCTACAATTGCCGAATGAACATGAAGCGCAATATAGCCAATCTCATGTTCATCTATATCTATCTGGAGTCTTTCTCTCAGAAGATCTCTGATACATGCGGCAACTTTGTATTCTTTATAAAACATGATACGTATATCATCTGTCAGCGGATTGCTGATCTGTTCACCATTCTGAATACGGCGGATAGCAAAATCCAGGTGATCTGCCATAGGAAATACAATAGAACGGTCTATCTTTCCGAATTCCTTTTCTGCCTGATCCAGCACTGCACTTGCAAGCTCCAGGCTGACGGGCGAAACTCCCTGCACAATTGCCCTGGCATTACCTCTTTCTGTCAGCTCTGTCAGAGAATAAATGTGGGTATCTTCTGCCGGTTCAACACGCTGCCCGGGCTTTTTACCAAATGCGATGCCCTTTCCCATTACCAGATATTCCTGATTACTGTTCTCTTCAACTCCGATAAATGAATTGTGATTCAGTGTTTTTGCTATCCTGTACATTCTTTTTCCCTGTGATGAGGCAGGGTTTTACTGAAGAACTTCTATCTCAAACAAAGGCTCTCCTGCTTTTACCGGGCCATCTTTCAGAAGATGAATTCTCTGATTATCTTCCAGTTCTGTACAGAGAACCGGAGATGTAACAGACGGTGCATGTTCTTTCAGATAATCCAGATCAAGTTTCAGCATCGGCTCACCTTTTTTAACAGTCTGACCGCTTTCTACCAGTGCCTCAAATCCCTCTCCGTTCAGTTTTACAGTATCGATTCCTACATGGATCAGAAGACTGATCCCGGAATCTGTTATAAATCCAATTGCATGTTTTGTATCGAATACAAAAGCAACTTCTCCGTCTTCCGGAGCACGTACATAAGGATCTTCTGGCGTTACCACTGCTCCATCACCCATCATCTTCTGTGCAAAAGCCTCATCCGGTGCTGTTGAAAGATCTGCCGCAATACCTGTGATCGGGCTTGAGATGATGATAGTTTCCTTTATTTCCTGGCTGCCTGTTTCCTGTGTCTGTTTTTCTTCTGCTGCTTCAGCAACAGCTTCTTCTGTCTCTGCATATGTGTTTGGAGCTTTTTCCAGGTAATCCTCTAAATTTGATTTTATCACAGTTACATTCGGTCCGTAAATAACCTGAACGGCATTTCCTTTATGAATTACACCGGAAGCACCTGTAGATTTCAGAATTCCGTCATTTACTCTGTCTGCTTCATGAACAGTACAGCGAAGTCTTGTTGCACAGCAGTCCACATCTGCAATATTTTTCTTACCACCAAGACCTCTGGTGATCATTTCACTGAGCGCATCTTCGGAGACTGCACCATCAGAACTCTCGACGTTCTGTGCTTCTTTTCTTGCATTTACATCTGCTTTTGTATAAAGCTTAACTTCTTCATCGTCATCTTCACGCCCCGGTGTCTTGAAATCAAACTTTTTGATCATAAATTTGAAGATAAAATAATATAAGAAGAAATAAATAATACCAACCGGAATAACTCTTATCCAGCTTGTCTTGGCATTTCCCTGAAGGATACCAAACAGTAAGAAGTCAAGAAGACCACCGGAGAAAGTAAGTCCAACTGCAATATTCAGCATATGTGCAAGCATATACGCCGTACCTGCAAGGACAACCTGTACTGCAAAAAGTGCCGGAGCAACAAACAGGAATGAGAATTCCAGCGGCTCAGTAATACCGGTTGCCATACATGCCAGTGCTGCTGAAAGAAGAAGTCCGCCTGCTGCTTTTTTCTTCTCAGGTTTTGCACACTGATACATTGCAAGTGCTGCTCCCGGAAGGCCGAAGATCATGAAAATAAATTCTCCGGAGAAATATCTTGTGGCATCTGCGCTGAAATGTGCGATATTTGCAGAATCAGCAAGCTGTGCAAAGAAGATATTCTGACCTCCCTGTACCATCTGTCCTGCCACTTCCATTGTACCACCTACGGCAGTCTGCCAGAAAGGCATGTAAAATACATGATGCAGGCCGAATGGAATCAGTGCTCTCTTAATGAGACCGAAAATAAGTGTTCCAACATAACCGGAACCTGTTACAAGACCACCAAGTGCATAAATGCCGTTCTGCACTACCGGCCAGATAAAGTACATTGCAATTCCTACAAACATGTACACGATTGTAGAAATGATCGGTACGAAACGTGTACCACCAAAGAATGAAAGTGCATTTGGAAGCTGAATTCTGTAGAATCTGTTGTGCAGTGCAGCCACACCAAGTCCTACAATAATACCGCCAAACACACCCATCTGCAGTGACTGGATACCACATACAGAAGTGATAGTTCCTTCCAGAACTGATCCGGCAATTTCACCATTGTCAAGAATCTGGCCTGTAATTGTCAGCATGGCATTAATCGCAGTATTCATGACAAAATACGCAATAACTGCTGACAGTGCAGAAACTTCTTTTTCTTTCTTTGCCATGCCAATAGCAACACCAACTGCAAAGATCAATGGCAGGTTGTTAAATACAGCACTTCCGACACTGTTCATGATCATCAGCAATGCATGAAGAATAGTGCCTTCACCCAGTATCTTTGTAAGTCCATAAGTTTCAATGGTTGTTGCATTTGTAAAAGAACTTCCGATTCCCAGTAAAAGTCCGGCTACCGGAAGGATCGCGATAGGGAGCATAAAGCTTCTTCCTACTCGCTGCAGAACACTAAAAATTTTGTCCTTCATTTTCCTTACTCCTTGTGTAGTATACTTTACAAAGAGTGTTTATGGGATTTATGTATCCGGCCGGCCTGTTATACTTTGTTACTGTTCACTCCGTTCACAGCAACTTGGTCAAAATCCATTCCAAATCACCTTCGGTGATGGGATTTTGCCCCGTATGTCTCGGGATTTTGCCATATTCATGGCAAAACACCTCGCGGGATATTACCTGTGAACAGTTACCTTCGTTTTACATAAATCAAAGCACAAAAAAAGAGACACTAACCCACATAAACAATCTTTGTTATGTATAGTTAATGCCTCCTGAAATCGAGTTACACACTACAACTGTAGTTGACTATAACACACGAAAATCCGCTTTGTCAAGACGATTTTTATAATTCCTGCAGAAAAGCTAGCGGATCTTTATCTCTGAGAAAATGCATCAGCATATAGGCACATGGTATCGCCACATTTTCTTCTCTGAGGATTCTTTTTACTTCATTTCTGTCTGCAAGAACTACTTCTATCTCTTCTGAGTCTTCCTGTGCTGCCTTGCTGATCTCACCACTGGCGTATCCATAAACTGCGGCACATGATTCATCAGTCAACCCGATTGTCGGAAAGAACGGTTTTTCAAAAGCCGGATCTACCTCAAGCGGCTTGAATTTCAGTCCTGTCTCTTCGTACATCTCCCGGACTGCTCCATCATGAAAATCTTCTCCAGGCTCCACAAGTCCTGCCGGGAATTCATAAATATAGTCACCTATTGTATAACGGAACTGACGTATAAGAACTACTTTGTCCTTTTTTTCTCCATATATACTGTAAATAATCACTCCATCCGGTTTGTTCACTCTGGTTTTGATTTTCATGCTCTCTGTATCTTTTGCCCTGGAAGCCACGTAGTAGGATACCGGCGTATTATGCACGCTGGTAGCATCTACATGATACAGATTTACGAAGCGATTGTCTGTTAGTTTCTCTACTTTATGAATTTTTCCCATGAAGTTTCCTTCTTTCTGATATTATGAACTGCTGAAAACAGTCATATTCTGCTCCCTGATCAGTCACCTTTCAGGACTACACGGATTCTTTTGTAAATAAAGAATACGATTACAGAAGTAAGAATATATTTAAATAAGTTAAATGGAACAATAATAAGTGCCACAAAACCAAGAAGACTGTTTACTGAAGAATGCACTGCTGCACCCATTTCAATAAAGGCCTCAATTGGCATACCAAATGCCTTACCGTAAGCCGGAAGCAATACGTATGCATTCATCAGGCATGCTGCTGCTGTTGTAAGGACTGTTCCAACTGCCATTCCCATTACTGCATGTTTGCGGCTCTTTACATTGTGTAAGCGATAAATGATTCCTGCCGGTACCACGAATGTACATCCGAAGATAAAGTTGGCAAGATCACCAACTCCTGCTGTAAGTGTTCCTTTTGTTACCAGATGCACCAGGATTTTTACCAGTTCGATGATTACACCTGCCAGTGGTCCCATTGCAAACGAACCTACCAGTACAGGGATTTCTGAGAAATCCAACTGATAAAAGGATGGTGCCAGGAATGGAATCGGAAACTCAAAGTTCATCAAAACGCCAGCTACAGCACCCAGCATTGCTATCTGTGTGATTGTTCTGGTGCGGCTCCTCTCTGTTACATTTCCACTTCTTAATACCTGTTCACTCATACTTGTCTCTCCTTTGAATTATCTTTTTTAAAAGAAAATTCTACGTTTTAATTGCTTTTTATGGCAATAAAAAATCCCGGGAGTTTCTTCCCGGGGTATTGAGCACGTATGAATCAGCGTGTTCTTCTCTCATCCAGACTTTACTGTCGGTTCTGGAATTCTGATTTTATCAGTCACCAGATCAGCCGCTTTGCGCGGGTCGCGGACTTTACCGCCGGTAGGGAATTCTGACTTTTTGTTTTTTAATCAGTCACCCTGCCCCGAAGAATTTTCTTTCTTGGGCTATTATATAACTAACTGTGGAGGGATGCAAGAGGGAAGAGAGATTTTTTGTAATTTACGCTTGTATTTGATATAAACAACGTAGTGACTGAGTTTACACTTGTGTAAAATATCCTATGCCAGATTTCGCAAGTTCACGCTTGTATACGATATCAAACAACGGAGTGCCTGATACCGCTGTGATTCCTGTCTCGATTCGGGCGCTTATTTGCTGCCATTCGCCTGCAACTCGCCTTACGGCTCAAACAGCGGCTCGGTGGCAGCGCTAGCCCAAATCTCACCTACGGAATCTTACAGCAAGCATCAGGCACGCAGTTGTTTATATCTTCTCAAGCTGTATACCGACTATATCTTACTTCTGCTTCACATATTTTCCAAGCTGTACAGTCTAATTCTTTCTCAGCGCTGTTATCTGTATTTTCCCAAGCGGCAAATGACAGCCATACTGCTATCGCATATGTTTCTCTCTTATTTTTCTTGCACTCCTCCACATAAAACCGTTCCACGGTTGGGGGCTCCGCGGCGGAACGCCGCTAACTCTATAAAGTACGGTGCAGAATGGGAACGGGTAAAACTTTGGAAAGGATTTCTGAGAAAGTCTCTGGCATGACACAAAAAATAACAGATTTCAGGACGGCAAGTGAGGTTCCGTCGTAAGATCTGTGTCCGTTACTGCCACCGAGGGGCATGTCTGAGCGAAGCGAGTTCGCCCCGAATGGCAGTTAATAAACGGTACACAGATTGCACAGGAACCGTAACGTGTCCGGAAATCTGTTATTCTTTGTGTCATATTCAGAGAAACTTTATCAGAAATCCCCTATAAATTTTAATCCTTTTCCCAGTCCTCACCGGGAATTCTTTATCTTTTTATATTTGAAATTTCTTTTTTACATACGCTTCTATTATTTCCACGCATCCATCAAACCCAACTCGTTCTGAGTTTAAAATCAGATCATAATTCACCGGTGAACGCCAATCCAACCCACCTGTATAATATCTGTAATAATCAGTTCTATACTGATCAGTTTTCACAAGTAACCGTTCTGCTTCTTCAGAATCAACATCCATATTTTCGATAGTACGTCTTATACAGGCTTCTCTTGGCGCTTCAATATAAATACTGATTCTTCGTGGATAATCTCTGAGTACATAATCTGCACATTTCCCAACAATTACACAGGATTCTTCTTCAGCAAGCTTTTTTATAATCTGACACTGATATTGAAACAATTTGTCATCAGAAGCAAAATCCCTGTCAACAGGTATATATTTCCTGGCTGCCGGAAATTTTTTTAACTCTCGTATTATAAAATTTCCGCCAAGTTTTTCATCTACCTGTTGAAAATCATGCTCATCTATACCGCTGTATTGTGACGCCAGTGTCAATATTCTGTTTTCATAACAGGAAATCCCCAGATGCTTCGCTATCCTTGAAGCTATAGTCTTTCCACCACTGCCAAATCCTCTTGCAACAGTTATTACATAGTTATCCATTTATAATTGCCTCCTTTCAGTCCAGTCGATGACAGGCAACACAATGTCCAGGTGATACCTCTGTGAACTGAGGCTGTTCTCTGCGACAGATCTCGCATGCCTTCCAGCATCGGTCTGCAAAACGACAGCCAGGTTTGTACTCCTCAAAATTTGCTTCATTTTTCAGAATGATTTTCTCTTTCTTTTCACTTATATCTGCTACAGGAATTGCAGACAAAAGTGCCTGGGTATATGGATGACGGGGATTTTCAAAAAATGATTTTTTATCCCCGTATTCTACAATTTTTCCCAGATACATGACAATCACTCTGTCACTGATATGTTTTACCACGCTCAGATCATGTGAAATAAAAATATAAGATAATCCATATTTCTGCTGAATATCCTGCATCATATTGATAATCTGAGCCTGAATAGATACATCCAGCGCAGAAACCGGTTCATCACAGACAATCATTTTAGGATTCAGACAAAGTGCTCTTGCAATTCCGATTCTCTGCCTTTGTCCACCACTGAATTCATGAGGATACCTGTTCAGCAATTCCGGCGAAAGTGTTACATCTTCAAACACCTTTGCAGCCATTTCCATGCGTTCTTTCCTGTTCTTACCAATATGATGTATCGCAAGTGTTTCTTCTATTAAATCACCGACGCGAAAACGTGGACTTAATGAGGCAAAACAGTCCTGAAATATAATCTGCGCATTTCTTCTGAAATCAAGGAGTTCCTTTTTGTTAAGAGTGTATATATTTTTATCCATAAAAGAAACTGTTCCCGATGTTGGCTTGATAAGGTTTAATACCAGTCGGCCTGTTGTTGATTTTCCACAACCACTTTCACCTACCAAACCAATTGTTTCTTTTTCATTCAGAGAAAAGCTCACATCATCTACTGCTCTGACTTCTTTTCCTTTTTTTGAAAAAATCTTTGTCAGATTTTCCACTTTCAATAATTCACTCATTTATGGCCTCCTTCCTGCTGTAAAAACAGCTGACCATCCGATTTCCAAAATATTCCGGTTCAGGCTTGCTGCTGGAACATTTTTCATCTGCATATGGACAGCGTCCACAAAAATTACAGCCTTTCGGAAGTTTATATATATTCGGAATGTTTCCAGGAATTGGTATGAGGCGTTCCTGTTCGGCAGTCAATTTGGGAATTGCCCTGATAAGTGCCTGAGTATACGGATGACGTGCATCTTTTAATATCTGGTCTGTTGCTGCCATTTCTGCAACCCGTCCGGCATACATGACCAGAACACGATCTGCATATTCTGCAACTACTCCCATGTCGTGTGTAATCAAAATAATGGACATTCCATATTTTTTCTGAAGATCTTTAAGTAATTCAAGAATCTGTGACTGTATTGTAACATCCAGCGCAGTTGTTGGCTCATCAGCAATAAGCAGATCCGGATTACAGGCCAGCGCCATTGCTATCATCACACGCTGTCTCATACCTCCCGAAAGCTGATGCGGATATTCTTTAAGCCTTTCTTCTGCCAGCGGAATATTCACTGTTTCAAGAAGTTCTTTTGCTTTAAGTAAAGCATCTTTTCGGTTCATTTTTTCATGATACCGTAATACTTCAGCAATCTGCTCTCCTACCGTCAGTACAGGATTTAAAGAGGTCATCGGCTCCTGAAATATCATTGCAATCTTCTTTCCCCGAATCATCTGCATTTCTTTTTTGGATTTATCTATAAGACTTTCTCCCTCAAAAATAATCTCACCGTTTTTAATTACTCCTTTTGGTCCTTTTATCAGTCTCATAACAGACATAACTGTTACACTTTTTCCACTTCCTGATTCTCCTACAATTCCCAGAATTTCGCCTTTTTTTACATTAAAACTGACATCATCAACTGCAACGCCTTCTTTTTTATCTGTATAAAAGCTTGTGCTCAAATGTTTAACTTCCAATATATTTTCCATATCAGATCCTCCTGCGAACTTAATCCTGTCGTACATCCATTACATCCCGCAGTCCATCACCCAGAAGATTAAATCCCAGTACTGTTACTGCAATTGCTAACCCCGGATAAACAGCCACATAAGGAGCACTTCTCAGGTATTCTCTTGCATCACTGAGCATAGAACCCCATTCTGCCTGTCCAGGTGCTGCTCCAAGTCCAAGAAATCCCAGACTTGCAACAGTCATAATTGCATTTCCCATTGTTAAAGTTGCCTGTACAATTAACGGACCGGCACAGTTCGGAAGGATATGGCGAAGCATAATTTTCATATTCGTCTGACCAACTGCATACTCGGCCTCTATATATTCCTTCTCTTTAATACTGAGTACTGAACCTCTCACAAGTCTGATAAATCTCGGTATTGAAGCAATTGCAACACCAACAATCGCACTGTACAGTCCTCCTCCAAATACTGTTACAAAAAACAATGCCAGCATGATTGACGGAAATGCCATTAAAGTATCTGTGATCTTCATAATTATACTGTCAAGTTTTCCACCATAAAATCCACTGATAACACCTATAATGGAACCAAACACTGTAGAAATTCCTACTACCAGGAGGCCAATCAATAATGAAGTTCTTGACCCTGCCATAATTCTTGAATAAATATCTCTTCCAAGAGAATCTGTACCAAGAATATGTGTACCGGAAGGGGTCTGTAATAAAGCAAGATAGTCCATTGCTTCCGGATCACAGGTAAGAAGAAGAGGAGAAATAATGCTGATTATGATCACCGCCAATACTATAATTCCTCCGATCAGTGCCATTTTATTATGAATCGTTTTTTTCATAAAATTTTTCATAATTTTCCTCCTACGCTTTTACCCGTGGATCTGCATAATGATATGCAATGTCTACAAGCATATTAATAACAGCAAACATCAGTGTAATCAGAAGCATACATGCCTGAACACTTGGATAATCTCGTCTGCTAATAGAATCAATCAGAAACTTTCCTATTCCGGGAAATACAAATACTGTCTCAGTCAATACAGCACCTCCCATAAGATATCCAAACTGTGTTCCTATTACTGTGATAATTGGAATTAAAGCATTTTTTAATCCATGTTTCCAGATTATACAGGAATATGGCATTCCTTTAGCTTCTGCAGTTCTCATATAATCCTGCCCCAGTACTTCCAGCATACTTGATCTTGTCATTCTTGCTATATTTGCCATTATATTCAGGCTGATAGTTATTGCCGGCAAAATATAGCCGATCCATGAATCTGCGCCACTGGCAGGAAACCAGCCAAGATTAATGGAAAACTTCATAACAAGAAGAAGTCCCAGCCAGAAAATAGGCATTGATATTCCAATAATTGTCAGCAGCATAATAATTACATCAAAGAAACTGTTATGTTTTATTGCTGCTACTATGCCGCATGGGACTCCAATTCCCACTGCCAGAAGCATACTGATAAGTGCAAGTTTAAGAGTTGCCATAAATCTTGGAAGTATCAATGCAGTAACTGCTTCATTGCTATACAGGGAAGTACCAAAATTTCCATGAAAAACATTCCCAAGCCAGATAAGATATTGTTCTATCAAAGGCTTATCAATTCCCATATCCGACAGGAGCTTATTCATCTGCTCTTCTGACAATGTACTTCCTGCAGTCATGACATCAGCTGCATTTCCTGGAATCAGATGAATAATCAGGAAAATAGCAATCGATGCAAAAAATAATACAATTATTAACGACACTGCTTTTTTAAGCAGATAATTCTGTTTCATAAAACTACTCCTTTCGGATTATTAATGGATTATTAATGCAGATTCTCCGATTTTATCAAACCGGAGAATCTGTATTGTGATCAGTCTGTATAATGTGCATCCTTAAGATGAAGCATCTGAATCGCATCAATTTCTACGCCTTCCAGATTATCTACCTGTGCATTAATCATTGTATACACAGCCAGCGGACACCAAACTGCATCCTGGTCAATCTGCTCATATGCTTCTTTAAGATATTCTTTTCTCTGATCATCATCAGCTGTTTCATTTGCTTTCACATACAGGTCATCTACTGTATCATTCTGATAGAAGCTGATGTTCCAGCCATTTGGTGGCATTGTATCAGATGAAAACAGTCTCAGTGAATAAGCACCTTCACAGGTTGCTGCTTCCCAACCGAACAGCCACATCTGATTTTTGGTTTCATCTTCCGGAAGTCTGAGATCACTCAGCATAGTTGACCAGTCACATACCTTTACTTCAACGTCAAGACCTACTGCTTTCATCATATCTGCAAATACAAGTGCAGTTTCTTTATCGTGATAATAATGTCCTTCCGGAGTCCACAGTTCAATTTTCAGGCCCTCTGCTCCGGCTTCTTTAATAAGTTCTTTTGCCTTATCCGGATCATATGTATACTGGCTTTCTGTCCAGCCCCATACATTCGGTGCAATTACTGTACTGCAGCTTTCTGCTGCCCCATCCAGAACTGCTTTTACAAGTGTATCTCTGTCAACTGCGTAATTAATTGCCTGACGGACTTTTACATCCAGGCCTTCCATTTTTGTATTCATACCGATATGGAGAACACGGTTTGTTTCATCATAGCGAACAGAAGCTTTTCCGCTGGATTCAATAGAATCGATATCCTGAGTTGAGACATCTTCCACAAATTCAGCCTCTCCTGAAAGAAGCATATTAGCCCTTGTTGATGCTTCACTTACGGTTTTCATGACTACTGTCTTTATAGCAGGTGCTCCACCCCAGTAATCTTCATTAGCTTCCAGCGTACATGATTCACCTACTGTAAAATCTTTTACTTTATATGGACCTGTACCATTTGCATTTGTTGCGAGATCTTCCCCATACTTGTCAATATCATCTGAACTGAGAATATCACCTGTATCAACACCTATTTTATTAAGGAAATTTCCGCTTGGAGCTGAGAGGTGAAATACAACTGTATAGTCATCTGTTGCTTCTACTGACTCAAGCGGCATAATGTCATTCTGTCGTGTTGATCCATATTCTGCATTCAACATTCTGTCAAATGTACGTTTTACATCTTCGGAGGTAAGATCTGATCCATCCTGGAACTTAACATCTTTTCTCAAATGAAATGTTATGTCTTTTTCATCATCTGAATATTCCCATGATTCAGCAAGGTTCGGACTGATAGTTCCATCTGAATTCAGATCAACCAGTCTGTCAAAAATCTGCAGTCGCGGATTATATGATGTTGAACCTGTTGCAACTCCCGGGTCAAGAGAAAGCATTTCTCCTGCTATTGCAATCGTAAGTGTAGAATCGTCTGCTGCCGCACTTACATTAACTACTCCCAGTCCAGTCATTGTCATTGATGCTGCGAGTAATAATACCAGTAATTTTTTCTTCATAATAGGCCTCCTTATTCTTCTGTATAGATGTTTTTTTGTATAAAAAAATGCCCGGAGTACTTACGAATTGTCCCCATTGACATTTTTAAGCAGAGAATTTACCTTGTATTATTTTACTTTTTCATTCCATGAACACCTTTATAAACATTTACTACAAAATCCTGTGCGTTCGTTACAATACTCTTCGCAGAAAGACTTCCTCTGTCTCCAAGCTTATTTACTGCAAATTCTGAAATATCCACACTGTAAAAATAAACCTGACGAATCGTACCATCCTCAAGTACTCTGAAAGATGGAACCATATTTCCTGTTGCAATCGTATGTAAAGTAGATGCCATACAAATAACTGTAGTGGCTTTTCTTACGCAATTTCGCATTGCATTCTGTGCATCATAAACATTTCCATATATTTCCGGCATCGGTCCGTCATCTCGTATAGATCCTGCCAGAACAAAAGGCACATTATTTTTTACACAGCTGTAAATAATTCCATTATCTATCTTTTCTTCTTCTATAAACTTCGGAATAGATCCGTAATAACGGATTTTATTTAATGTATCCAGATGGTTATAATGTCCCATTGGCTGACTTTTCTGTGTATAAATGTTCTGTCCCAATGCAGTTTTCATATATGCACCTTCCAGATCATGCGTTGCAAGCGCATTGCCTGCCAGAAGGGCATCTACGTAGCCTTCCTCTACCAGTCCCGAAAAAGCAGCTCTGGAATCTTTATCAAAAGCACATGCAGGTCCCATGACCCATACAATATTTCCATGATCTCTTTCATAATTCAGGAGCTCATAAAGCTCATCATAATCTCTGGAAAAAGCAGTTTCTCTGGACCTTCCCTGACGAAATGCAAAAATATCTCCGTTTTTCTCCTCTTCACTCAGGAAACCTGATGGATAAACATAAATACCTTCACTTCCATCTTCTGTTCTTCCGACAAAAACCATATCCCCTTTTTTTATATTTCTGAATTCGAGAATTTCCACTTTTCCATCTTTATACACTGCTACCGAATCCATTCTGCTCTCTTCAGCAAGAATCCATTTTCCATCGACTTTAAAATACTCTGGAAAAATAGTAGTACCATGATAATTGTCCGGCACAACTCCGTCTTTTGGCGCAGGTTTCATAACTGCATCTGGTGAATTTTTCAGTTTTTCATCTTCAAAATCTGGTTCTGTGTATTTTACTAATTCAAAACTCATATTTTCTGATCTCCTCTCTCACCGTTATCTTACTTCAATGTATCGATAAATCCCTTAAGATATCTCCTGTATTTTTCAAGTGACCCCTGTATCAGATACTCATCAGCACTGTGAAGATTGTCCCCCTCCGGACCAAACAGTAATGTTGGTATTCCACATTTTTCAACCATAATGTTTCCATCACTAACTGATTCATTATGTTTCGTATAAAATTTATGTCCTGTTGACTTCAGATAATCCAGAAACAGCTTTACCATACCTGAATTTTCATCTAATGAATAAGACGGATACCAAAGTGCTTCTCTGATTATTTCCAGTGAACCTGGTATTTTGTTTGCACAGAACATTTTTTCTACATTATCCTGAAATTCCTCTATTGTTTCATTCTGAAGAAGCTGCTTGTTTACAAGAGCACTGCAGCAATCAGGTATATTCAGGCTGTAACCTGCATAATCTGAAAAAATTCTCAAAACACCTGCTGCACCGCATTTGCCTTCTCTGTAAAGGTTTCCATAATATTCCTCTACAACATTCAGAAGTTTTGCCATTGAATTAACTGCATTAATTCCTGTTTCCGGCCGTGCAGCATGTCCCGGTTTACCATGCACTTTAAATGTCAGAAGACCTTTTCCTGTAGCACCAGTCACTACATTGTCAAAATGAGGTTCTGCCAGAATAGCCAGCTCCGCTTCCGGCATCTTTTCTGCAAGATGATTCATTCCTGTCGAAAAAGCTTCTTCATCTGCCACTGCGGTAAGATAAACAGTACCATTAAATGCAGTACCTTCCTCCTTCATCTGCCTGAGTACAATAATCTGTGCTGCCAGTCCACCTTTCATATCACAGCTTCCCAGTCCATATACTTTGTCTTTCTCATATGTCAATTGGAACGGATCTGTTTTCCATCCAGCTGCCGGACTAACGGTATCAAGATGTCCTCCCAGAATAATCTTATGTTTTCTTGTTCCAAAACTGCATTTTGCAGTCAGATTACAACTGTCGCCCTTTAAAATTTCAATTTCTGATTCTATTCCATTTTCTTTTAGATATTCCTTCAGAAAAAGAGCCAGTTCTTTCTCTGATCCGGAAATGCTTGAAATTCCTACCATTTTTTCAAGCAGTTTCAAATTTTCTTTCTGCCAGTCCATAAGGTACATCCTCCCTTATCTTTGAATTGACTTTTTCTGATATTTTCTCCTGCTTCCTTTTATTCCAAGACGAACACACATATCTGCAAAAGCTACTCCTGTTAATGCAGGATCAATAACCAGAATGTTATATTTTTCTTCCAGAATTTTTCCATATTGTGCCATTCCCAGACACCCGAGAATCAATGTATCAATATGATGCTGTTCAATTGCCTCTTTACATATCTCCTCCAGGCGTTTTCCTGTGATTTCCGGATCTTTTCGTAATTCTAATACTGAAATATCAAGTGCCAGAATCGCTGTTATTTTCTCCCGAATGGAAGCATCTTTTCTGATTCTTCCTGTTATCCTTCCAATATTATCTGTTACCGTTGTTACTACAGCACAGTTTTCTCCAAGAATTCCGGCTATAGCCAGTGAGATCTCTCCCGGTCCAATTACTGGAATTTCCAGTTGTTCCCGAAGCATTTCAACTGCAGGATCACTGAAACAATACACAATAACTGCATCAAATCCATCTTTTTCTGCCTGTAGTGCATCTTCAAGAATATAACTGCCAGCCAGATATTCGTCCGTATGAGATGCTATTTCCCTGGGACCACCTGAAATACAACTGACTGATATCCGGGTTTCTGAAGGAAGCGCCGTCTGAAGCATTTTTTCTCTGTCATGTAATTCTTCTTCTGTCATTCCACTGTTCGGAATAATCACTTTAAGCTTCATTTTTCCATCCTCCTGTTCCCTACAACATGTCAATGGTCTTCTGTATATGTGCAGCCATCAGTTTTTCAGCTTTCTCCATATTGTGTTTACTTATTGCATCAATGATCATTCTATGTGCCATCAGTGTTTCTTCAGGATCATGCTCACCCAGTACTTCCCTGAAAGAGCTGCTCATCATATCCCTTACCTGTTGTCTTGCCATTTCACATAGCTGCTTAAGATATTCATTTCCACATTTTTCAAGATACATTTTATGAATTTCAAATTCACCTTTGGTTGTTCCATTCTGCCTGAACTGTTCAGCCACTTTCTGATAACATTTTTCCAATTCGTTTACATCTGAATCTGTTATTCTTAAAGCGGTTAACCCGCAAGCTTTTGCTTCCAGCATCTGTCTCACCTGATAAATTTCAAGAAGTGAACATCTTTCAATCATTTTAGAAGTACTCTCTGACATATCTCTGTGCTGATCATCAGGAAGTTTTCTCAAAAAACGTCCCTTTCCCTGTCTGGAAGTAATCAGTCCTCTTTGTTCCAGAATATGAAATGCTTCTCTTAGTACATTTCTGCTGATATCCCATTCTCCAATCAATACTCTCTCTGAAGGGAAAGTTTCTCCTGGTTTTATTTTTCCTGAATCAATCAGTCTGTAAAGATTTTCAATCACTTCCTCATATAGCAATGGACGTTTTTCCATACTTACCTCAATTCCACCATCTTCTGGTATATTTATTTAAAACTTCATATCCATTTTCTGTCACCAGAACTTCGTCTTCGATTCTGCAGCCGCCATCTCCTGTCAGATACAGTCCCGGTTCCATAGTGATCACCATTCCCGGCACCAGAATTGTCTTATCACATTTTGCTATAACTGGTGGTTCATCGACCCCTAATCCAATTGCATGTCCCAGGTAGGTGCCTGGTCCGTTATAAGTCATTGTATGATTTCCGGTAAATCCATGTTCCAGTGCAAGCTTGCCGGTAATTTCTTCCAGACTTCCTGCTGTAATTCCCGGCTTCATGGCTTCAATTGATTTTTCAAGCATCGTTAAAACCAGTTCAAGAATCTCTTTTTGTCGTTCAGATGCTTTTCCAGCTACAGTAGAACGACAGATATCTATCATATATCCATCCAGTTTTCCATTGATTTCCATATGTATCATATCGCCGTCTTCAATGATTTTATCTGTAGCTGGCTGAAGATCATATGGCTTCTCTGAACGTATTCCTGACTGGCATGTTGCAAAAGCTCCTGTCACACCTCTTTTTGTTAATTCTTCTGTTATGAATTTATATACCTGCAGCTCTGTCAATCCAGGTTTTAAATAACCATGAAGAAGTTCACTTACTTCATCACCAATTGATGCGCCTGCTTTGAGTTTTTTGATTTCGTAGACAGATTTGGCCGCCCGGAGATTCATTACTATATCATCTGCCGGATAAAACTTTGCCTGATACAATTCCTTCTGTAAGTCCATGTAGAGAGCCGCTGCAAGTACATCCATACCTACGATTCCAATATCTCCTTTTTCAAGATCCATGCTGCGAATTATCTTTCCGATTTCGTCTGGCAGATCATTGGCATATCTGATATCTTTTATATAAAGATCATCTTCATAAAAAGGTGTACTGCATAGAAGTACCGGCTCCTGATCTACAGGAAGAATGATCACAGAATATCCACGCCCTCTGAATCCGTATCTTCTCGGGTGGCCTGGGAGAAGTGGCTGATGCCCTGTAAGATACATCAGATCACCGGTACGCCTTGGTGCCAGTCCCCATATCAGCAATGCATGAAATCCTCTTTTTGACGCCTCTGTCCTGACTTTTTCCATTCTGGCTTCATATTCTTTTCGTAACAGTTCATTCATATGATTTGGCCTTCCTTATATTATTCCTGATAATCAGTAAGTGAAGTGCAGCATTCATCACCTTTCAGAAGATTTTTTCCTGGATGAAAAACAACTTTGGGACTATGGCCTTCACTGTACCCTTCTCGTATTGCAGTATCAACCAGACAATAAATATGTCCGATTTCACTCCAGTCGCGCTCTTTCCATATCTCAGCAAATATGCATGCGTCTGTCTGGTTCAGCTTCTGTTTTTTTTCATAAGTGCGTTTCGGAGACCAGCCGTCTTCAATAGGAATATCGTAATACTTATCCAGATTTTCTATTGTAAGTTTTTCTCCATTCGCCAGGACTTCATCTCTGATTTTTCTTCCTCTTTCATGTCCAAACTCAATAATTGCTTTTTCTATTGTTTTTTTGGCTTCCGGTCCGAAATCATTGATCATTTCTCTGGTCAGGTAATAATACATAACTGCCATATGCTCTGCCATTTTATTCACGGCTTCATGTATTGTATATTTTCCCATTTGCTTACCTCAGCTCATTCAAATATAATTTTTTCATAAAGTTCCGCCATACTGATCACAGCCATCAGACCATCCAGGATTCTGTTTCTGTTCTTGATCAGCTGTGTGCGAACCATTCCATATTCCATAGTATCCGGACTTAATGTTTCCAGTCTCTCCATATCTGCCAGCAGCGGAACTGGTTTTGACAGACTGGTAAATCCATAAGAATCCTGCTGGTACTTGTTTACATATGTCTGAAATACATTAGTAATTTTTCTGCTGACCATTTTGACAAATTCATTATAAAAACTGATTTTTCTTTCATCTGTGATTTCATCTTTACGCCCCTGGATCTTCACAACAGCATCTTCTGCTGTCTTTGCCAGCTGTATTAGATGATCTACACCAATTTCCCCTGTATCCTTTATCTGTGTTAATTTATTTTGGATTGTGTCAAATTTACGCTGAAACTCATATGGGATTTTTTCTTCATTTGACAAACGAATCAACATTGTCATTGTACTGTCTATATCTTTTTTTATGTTTTCAGGACTATATTTATCAAATCCATCTTCTTTAGTGTGATTCCACCAACCCAATGTAGCTCCATGAGCATGTTCCATATATTCCTTAGTAAATGACATTCTCTGTGCAGTAGCCGGAATTCCAATTCCCATAAAGGACTGATCTCCAATTTTTCCAAGTCCTGTCATTCTGAGATCACAGTCCAGAATTCCTCTCGCATGATTTTCCATAAAATCGTATAATTCGTCAGATGCCTTAATCTCATAGAGAGTTGCTTCTCGCATTCCTGTTGAATCCACATTAACATATGCAATACAGTTTTTTGAAAGTTCTTCCCAATATTCATCTACAAACCAGGTAGAACCGGCTGCTTCAGCAATTTCATGTCCGTCCCAATATGTAAACCAGATATCTCTGTCAAGATATTCTCTGTATTTTGACAGGATACGTATCATTTCCATTGTAGTAGAATCTCCGGTTGCATTACATGTTACTCCCGGTTTCCATGCATCCAGATGTGATGCAACTAAAATAAATTCTTTGCTTTTTCCATTTCCATGAAGTATTCCGAATGGCTGTCTTACTTTTTCCCATTCATTCTTTGCTATTGCTTTTATTTTCGCTTTTACTGTCTTTCCTTCCAGACACATTTTTTTGATCATGAGTCCTGCATTTCTTGTAATTCCAACGCCAACAATCTGTGGAATATTCTTTACAGTCTCTTCTGTTGGATTTCCCCACACAGCTTTCAGGCCTCTGTTACAGATAACCTCTTCATCATTCCCCCAGTTCATGCACATCATTCCTGCTGCGCCTTTTTTCCAGGCAATTCTTCCTTTTTCCGGAACCGGTGGTGCATATGATACTTCTACTAATACGATTTTTCCTTTTACATCTTTGTCTTTATATTCTTCTTCGCTGCCATTTCCAATATATACGATTTCAAATTCATCGCCTTCTTTACTGGTTGACCGAATATGTGCACATGGTAAACTGTCGATCTTCATGTTCACCGGCTCAAGTATTTCTATTTCAGATTCTAAAGGAAAACTGTTAAATGTATAAAATTCTTCATTTTTGGTTTCCAGTCCATATTTTTTCATATAATCTGTTACGTACTCTGATGCAATTCGTTCATCTTCACTTCCAGCGATTCTATACGGAACATGATCTACCATCCATTGAATATTTCTGGATACTCCTTCAATGTCAACATCACCCATTGCTTTTTTCATCAGTTCTTCTGTATTCATATGAATCCTCCCTGCGTATCTGATTTGACGTTTTTCAGTTGTTTACTTGGTCACCCAGTTGTGAATAAAAAAAAGCAAGGAAACTGATTAAGCTTCCTTGCTTTTGATAGGTCACAGTATATGCCAGAAAATTATATTTGTCAATATCTTTTTTCAGAAAATATTTCTGTTATTTTTTTGTATTTTTACACTTGTACAAGATATCCGATGCCAGATCTCGCAAGTTCACGCTTGTATACGATATCAAACAATGGCGTGCCTGAGTTTACGCTTGTGCAAGATATCCGATGCCAGATTTCGCAAATAATGCTTGATTCCTAATTCGATGCATGCGCTTATCTGCTGTCATTCGGACCGAACTCGCTTCGCTCAGACATGGTCCTCTGTGACAGCGCTAGCCTGCATCTCATTAACGGAATCTGCACAGGCATTTGCTCAATTCTGGCATCGGATATCTTTCCAAGCTGTACAGTTGCAGTGTTTCCCGTTCCCTTGCACCGCTCCACATAAAACCGTTCCACGGTTGGGGTGGCGCGGCGGAACGCCGCTAACTCTATAAAGTACGGTGCAGGATGGGAAAGTGTAAAACGTTGGAAAGGATTTCTGAGAAAGTCTCTGGCATGACACAAAAAATAACAGATTTCAGGACGGCAAGTGAGGTTCCGTCGTAAGATCTGTGTCCGTTACTGCCACCGAGGGGCATGTCTGAGCGAAGCGAGTTCGCCCCGAATGGCAGTTAATAAACGGTACACAGATTGCACAGGAACCGTAACGTGTCCGGAAATCTGTTATTCTTAGTGTCATATTCAGAGAAACTTTATCAGAAATCCTCTATCTAAACTATTACATATTTCCCAGTCCTCACCGGGAATTCTTTATCTTTCTTCTCGGAAATAAGGCAGTCCCAATGCAGCCGGCGGCTGATGTTCCTTCTTCTTTCGGAAACTGGTAAATACGAGTACAATGATGGTTACCACATACGGCAGTGCCTTAAATACTTCCTGCATACTTCTTCCCAGACCTGGAATATAGAGATACAGGATATAAAGAGCGCCAAAAAGGAAAGCTCCCCAGATTGCATTCAGCGGCTTCCACAATGCAAAGATAACCAGTGCTACAGCAAGCCAGCCTCTGTCACCAAAACCGTTATCTGTCCACGTTCCACCAGAATATTCCATAACAAAGTAAAGTCCGCCAAGTCCAGCAAGTCCAGCTCCGATACATGTGGACAGATATTTATATTTCGTAACATCAATACCTGCCGCATCTGCAGTTCCCGGATTTTCACCGATAGCACGAAGATTCAGGCCTGTACGTGTTTTAAAAAGAAATACTGAAAGGATTACTGCCACAATAATACATAAATATGTCATAAAACCATAATTAAATAAAATACCACCAAGTACAGGTATCTTTGATAATCCCGGAATTTTTGCCGTGTAGCCGCTGCCTGTAACCTTTACGGAAATCTGGCCTACACCACCTGCAAGCTTGGAAATGGAACCACCGAAGAAGTTGCCAAAACCGGTACCAAAAATAGTAAGTGCAAGACCGGTTACATTCTGATTTACTCGAAGTGTTATGGTCAGAATACTATAGATGAGACCACCAATCGCCGCACATGCAAATGCACATGCAAAAGATATCAGAATACCTATAAAAGCATTCGGATCCGGATTATCTTTTTCATAAAAGAAGGCTCCCATCAGACCGGCAATACCACCCATATACATAATACCCGGAATACCCAGATTCAGGTTACCGGATTTCTCTGTCATGATTTCACCAAGTGCACCATAAAGAATACAGATGCCCTGGACTATTGCTTTCTGGATAAAAATAATCAGTACACTCATTGCATCTTCCTCCTATTTCTTTGCACGCTCAACTCTGTAATTGATAAAGAATTCTGCTCCAATCAGGAAGAACAGAATAATTCCAAGAATAACATCAGAAGCATTTTCATTCAGTCCATACTGTGTTGCGATCTGAACTGCACCCTGATTCATAAAAATAATTCCAAAGGAAACAGCTACCATGATAAATGTATTAAACTTGGAAAGCCATGCAACAATGATCGCTGTAAATCCACGCCCACCTGCTGTTGCGGTAGAAATTGTATGGCTTGCGCCGCTTACAATAACAAATCCTGCGATACCACAGATTGCACCGGAAATAGCCATGGTACGGATAATAACTTTTTTGACGTGAATACCTGCATAACGTGCAGTATTTTCACTTTCACCAACCACTGCGATCTCGTATCCCTGTTTACTGTATTTCAGATAAATAAACATAATTACTGTAAACGCAAGTACGATCACGAGGTTCCAGCCATATTTCTGTCCAAACAGTTCAGGCAGCCATCCTGCCTGTGTTGCCTGATTAATAATACCAACTGTATTGGAGCCTTTTGGATTTTCCCAGAAAACAATACAGTATGTAACAACCTGCATTGCCACATAGTTCAGCATCAGGGTAAAAAGTGTTTCATTTGTATTCCAGTATGCTTTGAAAACAGCCGGAATCATGCCCCAGATAAGACCGCCCAGGGCACTTGCCACAAACATTACCACCAGCAGAGCTACTGTCGGCATTTTGTCGCCTGCATAAATCATAATAGCTGCTGAGCAGGCGCCCCCGATCAGTATCTGGCCTTCTGCTCCGATATTCCAGAAACGCATTTTGAATGCCGGTGCCAGACCAATGGAAATACACAACAGTACCATTGTATCACGGAGAGTCATCCAGACACGTCTCTCTGATCCAAGTGCACCGTCCCAGATTGCTTTATATACATCCAGCGGATTCATTTTTACAAGAGCAACAATAACACCTGCACAGACGATAAGTGCCAGAACAAGCGCAATAAAACGGATTCCCAGTCTTTTCTGCCAGCTGATATGTTCTCTTTTTGACATTTTTAAGAAAGGTTCCTTATGCATTCTGTTCCCCTCCTTTTTCATGTTTCGTCATAAGAAGTCCAATTCCCTCTTTTGTTGCAGACCTTCCATCAACAATACCGCTGATACAGCCACCGCAGAGAACCGCAATTCTGTCGCAGAGTTCCAGAACAACATCAAGATCCTCGATTACACAGACAACTGCGACACCATTCTTTTTCTGTTCATTCAGAAGTTCATAAATAACATGAGAAGTATTTACATCCACACCTCTTGTAGGAAACGCAACCAGAAGAACTTTCGGGTTCTGGGCAATTTCTCTTCCTACCAGAACTTTCTGTACATTTCCACCGGACATCTGGCGTACCGGAGCAGAAATACTTGGTGTCATAACCTCAAGCTTATCTTTAATCTTCTGCGCCAGTGCACGTGGCCCTTTACGATCAAGGAAAGGTCCTTTTCCATTACGATAGCTTCGGATCATCATATTGTCTGTCATATCCATATCACCGACAAGACCCATGCCAATACGGTCTTCCGGGACAAATGCCAGGCTGATTCCCGCCTCATTTATTGCAATGGAATCCATTTTTGAAAGTTCTTTTTCATTGCCATTTTCATCGATCAGCTTAATACTTCCACTTTCGACTTCCTGAAGACCTGCAATGGCTTCCAGCAGTTCTTTCTGACCACTTCCTGAAATACCGGCAATACCAAGGATCTCGCCTGAATTAACAGTCAGATCTACATCATCGAGCGTCTTGACACCTTCTTTGTCTTTGCAGTTCAGCCCCTGGATACAAAGACGCTTCCGCACATTTTCCGGTTTCGGGCGATCAATATTGAGGTCAACTTTGTTTCCTACCATCATATCTGAAAGACTCTGTACATTCGCCTGAGATGTTTCTACAGTGTCAATATACTGACCTTTACGGAGGATTGCCACGCGGTCGGAAAGTGCAAGCACTTCCTGAAGTTTATGTGTGATGATAATAATTGAACAGCCATCATCTCTCATGTTTCGAAGAATATCAAACAGTTTGTCCGCTTCCTGTGGCGTCAGTACTGCAGTCGGCTCATCAAGAATCAAAATCCTTGCTCCTCTGTAAAGCATCTTGACAATCTCTACTGTCTGCTTCTGAGAAACTGACATTTCGTATATTTTCTGTGAGAGATCCAGGTCAAATCCATATTTATTTACAATCTTCTGGATATCTTCAGTTACTTTTTTTATATTAAGCATCTGTTTGCCAGGAAGCCCCAGCACAATATTTTCTGCCGCTGTCAGTACATCAACCAGTTTAAAATGCTGGTGTACCATTCCGATTCCCAATGTAAAAGAATCTTTTGGTGAACGAATTGTAACTTCTTTTCCATCTACAAATATCTGTCCTTCATCCGGATAATAGATTCCATAGATCATATTCATCAGTGTTGTCTTACCACTTCCGTTTTCTCCAAGGATCGCAAGTATCTCAGATTTTTTCAGTGTCAGATCTACATGGTCATTTGCAAGAACAGAGCCAAAACGTTTGGTAATATTTTTAAGCTCAAGTGCATAATTTTCTGCCACTTCCATTCCCTCCTTGTCTGTAGTCACACAGGTGTAGACAGTTAATGTTCACTGCACTCCTTATTCCTGTGAATATCAACTGTAAATGTGCTTTTTTGTATCATGGATCATATACAGTGCTTCCAGACATATTCCATCATACAAAAAAGCAGAGCTGCTGACAAGCAGCTCCGCCTGAGTATTCATTATTCTGTGATAGATGTAATTCCGTCAATTGCAATGTCAAATGCCGGAGCAGAACCATATTCTGATTCATGGAAATATCCGTCAGAAATATATTCTGTGTCGCTTCCATCTTTCTTATAAGTAGTAAGTTCTTCACCATCTACTGTGAATGTAGAAGTGTCAAATACATGAAGAGAACCATCGATGAGTGCATCTTCTACTTCTTTGACTTTTTCATCTGTTCCTTCTGCTACAACTTTTTCGTTGAGAGGTGTAATTTTATCTGCACCATCAGCGAAGCCCTTGCACCAGTCAGTATCAATTTCTGTTCCGTCAAGCATGCACTGTACTGCGTATGTATAATATACACCCCAGTCCATAGATGCAGATGTAAGTGCTGTGTTCGGAGCTACAGATGTCATATCAATGTTGTAACCTACACAAGGAACACCGGCTGCTTCGCAGGCTGTCGGAGCACCTGTTGTGTCTGCGTGCTGGCTGATCAATACACATCCGTCAGAGATCAGAGCATCTGCACATTCTTTTTCAAGGTCAAAACTTGCCCAGCTGTTGGTGTATTTTACTTCCATTGTAACGGAAGGGCATACACTCTTTGCACCAAGGTAGAAAGAAGTATAACCGGAAATAACCTCTGCATACGGGAATGCACCTACATAACCCATTTTGCAGTTATCTTCTGTAATAGTTCCGTCATCGATCATTTCATTCAGTTTAAGACCAGCTACAACACCGGAAACATAACGTGCTTCATAAATGTTTGTAAAGTAGTTATGCATATTGGAAAGTCCGCTTGATGCTGCCTGTGTACCTGTTGCATGACAGAACTGAACATCCGGATATTCTCCTGCTGCTTCAAGGATATAGCTTTCATGTCCGAAGCTGTTTGCAAATACAATCTGGCATCCCTGATCTGCAAGGTCTGCTGCTGCATCAAAACATCCTTCATCTTCACCTACCAGAGTTTTCTCAATAACCTGAGAATCATCGATGCCAAGATTTTCTTCCATTTCATCGATACCTGCCATATGAGCTGCAGTATAACCTTCGTTCTCATCACCAATGTAAATGATACCAACCTTAAGATCTTCTTTAGCAATACCATCTGCTGCATATACAGGAGCTGTTGCTGACATAGAAACTGCCATTGCTGCTGTAAGTCCGATTACCAATGCTTTTTTCATTTCTTCTTCCTCCATTTCATGTGCTGTTCCATGTTTGCTGAACAAAAGAGGCGCAACATTCAATGATTACGCCTCTTTGCAAGTACTTTTACTATACATAACCAGTTTTGAATTGTCAATAAATATAAAAAAATCGCACTATCTTTTTGACAACCCAAATATTTTTGTATTATATAGAATAATATAAGGAAATTTTTCTCTCTGCTAAAATCTGGTAAATATTTTTCATACGGTCTTTATGCCTTTTCAGAGTTACTTCAAATGTTACCTGTGAGCAGTAACCATCAAATTCATTTTAGCACAATAAAGTCGCAATACTTCTTGACTTCCATGCGTTAAAGCGGTATACTGAAACAAGTTTAATGATTCTTATAAAAAGAATTAAAATTCAGGAGGAAATAAAATATGAAAAAGCAGATTTTAGCAGGCGTTCTGTCTGCAACAATGGTAGTTGGCATGGGTGGTGTCAGCGTTTTTGCAGCAGATGACAAAGCAGATGATAAAACATACAACATCGGTATCTGCCAGCTTGTACAGCATGAAGCTCTCGATGCAGCAACACAGGGATTCAAAGATGCGATTACAGAAGAACTTGGCGACAAAGTAACATTTGACGAACAGAACGCACAGGGCGATTCCAACACCTGTTCTACAATCATTACAGATTTCGTTTCTGATGGTGTAGATCTTATCCTTGCAAACGCAACTCCTGCACTTCAGGCAGCTGCAGCAGGAACTACAGATATCCCGATCCTGGGTACTTCCGTAACAGAATACGGTGTTGCTCTTGATCTTGACGATTTTGACGGAACAGTAGGTGGAAACATCTCCGGTACTTCAGACCTTGCTCCACTGGAAGATCAGGCTGCAATGCTGAACGAACTCTTCCCGGATGCAAAGAATGTAGGTCTTATTTACTGCTCAGCAGAAGCAAACTCCCAGTATCAGGTAGATACAGTTAAAGCAGCTCTTGAAAAATTAGGATACACCTGTGAATACTATGCATTCTCAGATTCCAATGACCTTTCTTCTGTAGCAACAACAGCAGCATCTGAAAGTGATGTTATCTATGTTCCTACAGACAACACAGTTGCAGCTAATACAGAAATCATCAACAACATCTGCCTTCCGGAAAAAGTTCCGGTAATTGCCGGCGAAGAAGGTATCTGCGAGGGATGTGGTGTTGCTACTCTTTCCATCAACTACTATGATCTTGGTGTTGCTACCGGTAAAATGGCACTCAAAGTTCTTGTAGACGGTGAAGACATTTCTACAATGCCTGTTGAATATGCACCTCAGTTCACCAAAGAATACAATCCGGAAATCTGCGAAGAACTTGGTGTGGAAGTTCCTGATGACTACGTAGCAATCGGTGCTGACGCAGAAGAAGAAAGCGATGATTCTTCTGAAGAAGCTGATGCTGCAGCAGAAGAAGATACAGAAGAAGCTGACACAGAAGAGGCAGCTGAATAATATCAGTATAACCCCGACAATATAACTAAAAATTCAAATCACTTTTTACAGCGGGAAAGGAATATCCTTTCTCGCTGTCTGTGTTAATCAGGAGGAACTGAAATGAACATAATGACTTTAGTAAATGCACTTCCAGGTGCTGCGGCCCAGGGTCTTATCTGGGGTATTATGGCAATTGGTGTCTATCTTACTTTCCGTATTCTGGATGTAGCCGACCTTACTGTTGACGGTACTATGTGTACCGGAGGTGCAGTCTGTGTCATGATGCTGATGAGCGGACACAGCATGTTCGCATCTATGATCGCCGCCACAGCAGCAGGTATGCTGGCCGGACTTGCAACCGGAATTTTTCATACTTTCATGGGTATTCCTGCAATCCTTGCCGGTATTCTTACACAGCTTGGTCTTTATTCTGTAAACCTTAAAATCATGGGAAAAGCCAACCAGGCTGTAAACGGAAACAAGTACAATCTCCTTGTTTCCCTTCGTAATGTAAAAAATGTTCCATTTTATCAGAATACAATTCTTATTGTAGCTATTTTTATTGTTGTTCTTATAGCAATACTGTACTGGTTCTTCGGAACGGAACTTGGATGTTCCCTCCGTGCTACCGGATGCAACCCGAATATGTCACGTGCACAGGGTATCAATACTGACGTCTGCAAAGTACTCGGACTTATGATCTCCAACGGTCTTGTTGCTCTTTCCAGTGCACTTCTCGCACAGTATCAGGGATTTGCCGACATTAACATGGGACGTGGTTCTATCGTTATCGGTCTTGCTGCTGTCATTATCGGAGAAGCTATTTTCGGACGAATTTTCCGCAATTTTGCTCTCCGTCTTCTCAGTGTGGCATTTGGTTCTATCCTTTATTATCTGGTTCTCCAGACAGTTATCTGGATGGGAATTGACACAGATCTTCTGAAACTGCTGTCTGCACTTGTTGTTGCAATCTTCCTTGCAGTTCCACACTGGCAGAGTAAATACTTTGCAAAACCTACCAAACGGGGAGGAAACAAAAATGCTTGAGTTAAAAAATATCTATAAAACTTTTAATCCTGGAACAATCAACGAAAAAATTGCTCTTAATGGACTGAATCTTACTTTAAACGAAGGAGATTTTGTTACTGTTATCGGTGGTAACGGTGCCGGAAAATCAACCATGCTGAATGCAGTAGCAGGAACCTGGTTTGTTGATAACGGTCAGATTCTTATTGATGGTACAGATGTCACAAAGTTACCGGAACACAAAAGAGCTGCTTACCTTGGCCGTGTTTTCCAGGATCCTATGACCGGTACTGCTGCAACTATGGGAATTGAAGAAAACCTTGCACTTGCAAAACGTCGTGGTAAATTCCGTTCTCTCCGTGCAGGTATTACCAAAGCAGAACGTGACGAATACAGAGAACTTCTTAAAGTTCTTGGTCTTGGTCTTGAAGATCGTCTTACTTCCAAAGTTGGTCTTCTTTCAGGTGGACAAAGACAGGCTCTGACACTTCTGATGGCGACTTTAAAGAAGCCGAAGCTTCTGCTTCTGGATGAGCACACAGCAGCCCTTGACCCGAAAACTGCTGCAAAGGTTCTCGAGATTACAGAAATGATCGTTAATCGTGATCACCTTACTACTCTTATGATCACTCATAACATGCAGGATGCTATTGCTCACGGAAATCGTCTGATCATGATGATGGAAGGTAAGATTATCCTCGATATTCAGGGTGAGGAAAAAAAGAAACTGACTGTACGAAACCTGCTGGATCAGTTTGAAAAAGCAAGCGGACAGGAATTCTCTAATGACTCCGCTCTCCTGAGCCGGAATTGATATTTGATTTATGCAACTGAAAATTGGAATATCACGCAACTGAAATAAAGATACCCTGGCATCAACGGGCTTCGGAATCATGAAATTCTAAAGAAATACAGTCAACTGTTAAATTCATAAATAAAAAACAAAAACTCGCTACGCTCAGACAGTTTGTTTTTTATTTATAAAACAGTTTCCTGATTTCTAAGAATTTCTATAATTCCTGCAGAGTGTTGATGACAGGGTATCTTTTTTCTGTTGCTGAAATTGGCAATATATAGATTTCATAATTTATAAGTATATTCCGGCTCAGAAATTGCTCCGTACACAGAATTCCAGCTTGCGGGACCGCGCACCGCAGGTGCGCTAACAAACGCCCCCACAACTCCATGACAGGGGAACAAATAAAATACAGCTGAGTTATTCTTTCTGTCCTGTATACACAAAAATCATCCTGATTTCTCTGTGCAGTGCGGCCTGTGAAGGAATTTGCAGAAATACTTGGAATACAGGTTTTTGCGTTGATACAGAAAACGGATTGTCTGAATCGCGAAGCGATGAGTTTGACGTTTTCTGTATCGTTTTTAGCAAAGTTCTGTATTTCTTAGTATTTCCAGATTCCTGAACCCTAGCGCTGTCCAGAGAAAACATGGATGATTTTGTAATATAAGCATAAATTCAATTTCTAACTATTTGATTCCCTTCATGGAAAGGCTTATTCTCTTCTTTTTCATATCTACTCCGATCACTCTGACGTCAACCACATCTCCAACACTCACTGCCTCCAGCGGATGTTTGATATATCTTTCTGTCATCTCGGAAATATGAACCAGTCCATCCTGATGTACTCCGATATCTACAAAAGCACCAAAGTCAATAACATTTCTGACGGTACCTTTCAGGATCATTCCTTCTTTCAGATCTTTCATATCCAATACATCTGTACGAAGAACAGGTTTTGGCATCTCATCTCGGGGATCACGGGCAGGTTTTTCCAGTTCTTTCACAATATCACGGAGTGTGATTTCTCCAATTCCCAGTTCTTCTGCCATTTTCTTATAGTCCTTAATCTGGCCGGAAATTCCGGTAAGTTTTCCTGCCGAAATATCTTCCAGGCTATATCCCAGTTTTTCAAGAAGTTTCTGCGCAGCATCATAGCTTTCAGGATGTACACTTGTTGCATCCAGCGGATTTTTTCCACCTGTAATACGTGCAAAACCTGCACACTGTTCAAAAGCTTTCGGTCCAAGCTTGGCAACTTTAAGAAGCTGACGGCGACTTTCGAATCTGCCGTTTTCTTCCCTGTACGCTACGATGTTCTTCGCAATAGCTTTACTTATACCGGAGATATACTCCAGAAGTGACGCAGATGCTGTATTCAGATCCACACCAACCTTATTTACACAGTCCTCAACGACTCCGCCAAGAGCTTCCCCCAGTTTTTTCTGATTCATGTCATGCTGATACTGACCAACGCCAATAGACTGTGGGTCAATTTTTACCAGTTCTGCCAGAGGATCCTGCAGACGTCTGGCAATAGAAGCTGCACTTCTCTGTCCTACATCGAAATTCGGGAATTCTTCTGTAGCCAGCTTACTTGCTGAATATACAGATGCACCTGCTTCATTTGTAATAACATACTGAACCTTTTCCGGAATTTCTTTCAGTAGTTCTACTATAATCTGTTCAGACTCTCTGGAAGCAGTTCCATTTCCAAGTGAAATCAGAGAAATGTTATATTTTCTGATCAGTTTTTTCAGAGTTTCTTTTGCAGCACGGATTTTGGCATCTGTAGTAGGTGCTGTAGGATAAATGACTACAGTATCCAGAACTTTTCCGGTAGGATCTACAACTGCAAGTTTACATCCGGTACGGAATGCCGGATCCCACCCCAGAACAACCTTTCCTACGATTGGAGGCTGCATGAGAAGCTGTTCCAGATTTTTTCCAAATACATGGATCGCACCATCTTCTGCTTTTTCTGTGAGATCACTGCGGATTTCTCTTTCAATGGCAGGTGCGATCAGACGTTTGTAACTGTCCTCTACAACTTCTTTCAGAACCGGTGTTGTAACCGGATTTTTCTTTGTTATGACCTGTCTCTCCAGCCATCCGATAATCTCATCTTCCGGTGCACTGATTTTTACAGTAAGGAATTTCTCTTTTTCTCCACGATTCAGTGCAAGTACACGATGGCCAGCCAGCTTTTTTACAGGTTCTTCAAATTCATAATACATTTCGTATACAGAAGATTCCTCAGGATTTTTTGCTGCTGATATAACAGAACCCTTCTGCTGAGTTATTTTTCGAATATAAATACGATAATCTGCTTCATCTGAAATATGCTCTGCAATAATGTCTTTTGCGCCATTAATGGCATCTTCTGCTGACTCTACACCCTTTTCTTCTGAAATAAAGGCTGATGCCTCTTCTTCCAGAGGTTTCTGTGTCATCTGAAGCATAATGATATTTGCAAGCGGTTCCAGGCCTTTTTCCTTCGCAATAATAGCTCTTGTACGTCTCTTTGGACGATACGGACGATACAGGTCTTCTACAACAACCAGTGTCTGGGCAGCCAGAATCTGCTTTTTTAACTCTGGTGTAAGTTTTCCCTGTTCCTCAATACTTGTAAGAACCTGATTTTTTTTGTCCTCCAGATTTCTCAGATAAAGAAGTCTCTCATGAAGAGCACGAAGCTGTTCATCATTCAGAGAACCTGTTGCCTCTTTTCGATATCGGGAAATAAACGGGATTGTACAGCCCTCATCGATCAGCTTTACGGCAGCTTCCACCTGCCATTTTTCAACATTAAGTTCCTTTGTTATTACCTGAATAATATCCATTTTTTCCTCCAGTTGTCTCTGATTATTCGTAACTGTCCGATACTCTCACAGTTACAATTATTTTATGCTTCTGAATTGTAGTCATCACAGTTACAAAATTCTGTTTCTTCTGTCTGCGGTCCGACTGATTCCTCATTCAATTCTCCCATAATATCCATATAAAATACTGTTTCAGTCATATACATATATGGAAGAAGCCACAAAAGCCCTATATACATAGTGAACACTGACAAAATCAGTAACGGAACAAAGCTCAGCATCATTAACCAGTATTTCAGTATATTTCCCTTCATCAGGTGCGCACTGGTCTTTAACGCCTCCATTCCACCCATCTCAGGATCATCTGTAAGAAGATAGAATGCAAGAACAAACGGTACTGTAAGAATCACATCCAGCACAAGACTCAGTAGAAACATGGCCATTGCCATCTGCACCCACGCAACCTGCTGTTCCAGTGTACTTCCCTGATCAGTCATATAAACCACATAATAAAAAGGTATCTGTGCGATCATATCAAGTATTGAGACTGCAAATCCGGCTATCAGAACACGGTCCGGCTGATTGTGAAACAGATACAGAATATTCCCCAACGAGAATTCTTTTCCTCTTGCTTCATTCAAAAGCATATAGTTATATCCTGTACGAAAAACAATCGCAATCAATGAAAATATAAAGCTGAAAATCTGCCCCAGTGCAAGAGAAAATATTGTATTTCCCGGAAAAAGTTCCACAGACATAATGCTGCCGATAAAACTGACTGCAGCCACAGCCAGCATTCCTGCCATAGATACTCCCCAGTTTCCATTAAGACTGTCTTTTGCGTACCTTTTCCAGTATTTTCTGCTCCTGTTCATTATTTTTCCTCCCAAAAAAGTCCACCCCTGAAGTACCAGGGATGGACTTCCATATATCAGTCTGCCAGATTAAATGCGTCATGAACCGCATTCATGGCTCTAACACCGTCTTTTTCATTAATAAGAACGGTTACACGAATTTCAGATGTTGAAATCATATTGATGTTAACGCCCTCATTATAAAGACTTTCAAACATCTTTGCAGCAACTCCAGGATTACTCATCATACCTGCACCTACAATAGAAAGTTTGGCGATATTTCTTTCTGAATGGATTTCTTTATAACCCAGACGTGCCTGATTTTCTTCAAGTGCAGCCACTGCATCATCCAGATCTTTTCCATCTACTGTAAATGAAATATCCTTTGTTCCTGCACGGCCGATAGACTGAAGAATAACATCTACATTAATATGTTTTTTTGCAAGAACATCAAATAATTTAAAGGCCATACCAGGAACATCCTTCAAACCTAATACTGCGATTCTTACCGCATCTGTATCAAGCGCAACACCGCTGATCAGCATTCTTTCCACTGTTACTTCCTCCTTTACAACAGTTCCTTCACTATTATTCAGACTGGAACGCACCACAAGTGGTACCCCGTATTTCTTCGCCATTTCCACAGAACGGTTATGAAGCACACCCGCACCAAGTGTAGCCAGGTCAAGCATCTCATCATAAGTAATTTCCTTAAGCTTGCGTGCATTCGGAACTTTACGTGGATCCGCTGTGTAAACACCATCTACGTCTGTGTATATCTCACAGGCATCTGCATGAAGTGCTGCTGCAAGAGCAACTGCTGTTGTATCTGAACCGCCACGGCCCAGCGTTGTATAATCATCGTATTTGTTAACTCCCTGGAAACCAGTAACAACAACAATCTTACGGTTTTCCAGTTCACGTCTGATACGTTCTGTATCAATTCGCTTCAGACGTGCATTCCCATGAACGCTGGTAGTATGCATAGCTACCTGAAAAGCATTCAGGGATACTGCAGGTACCCCCAGTTTGTCCAGTGCCATTGCCATGAGTGCAACTGACATCTGCTCACCGATTGTAAACAGCATATCCATTTCACGCTTCGGCGGTTTTTCATTAATATCCTCAGCCATGGTAATAAGTTCATCTGTATATTTTCCCATTGCTGAAAGAACAACTACTACATCATTGCCTTTTTTATATTCTTCCACACATCTGTTTGCCACATTATAGATTCTCTCTTTATTAGCAACAGATGTGCCACCAAATTTCTTTACTATTAACATGATTTCCTCCCGGAACTGTATACTGCCAGTTATAATACACTGCAGCTGATCTCTTTTATTTTATGCAACTTTTCAGTCTTTTACACGGATCATGGTAACAACACTGCCATTAAGTTTTGCAGCTTTTGTTTCGTATTCTCCCTGTTTCATGACAGAAGTTACAAATCCAAATTCTCCCGGGAGCTCTTTAAGATTAACAATTTCAACCTGGTCAAAAACTTCTTTTACCTGTTCTACAGTTGTTCCCTTGACCCTTACAAAGAATCTTCCCTCAACCTGATCCATTGACATCAGTTTCAGAGGTTTGCTTGACCAGTTCGTCATAATATTTCTGTGAAGATGTTTTGCCTCATCCACGACATCTGCAACTACTGCACTTGCTGTAGGCAGTTTTCCTGCTCCACTGCCATAAAACATTGCATCTCCAAGAACATTACCATGTACAAAAACAGCATTAAATACATCATTTACACTGTAAAGAGGACTGCTCTGGCCAACCAGGAACGGCGCTACCATCGCATAGAAAGAATCTTCGCCTACCTTGCGGCTTGTTCCAAGCAGTTTGATCGTCATTCCAAGCTCTGCTGCATACTCCATATCCTCTGGTGTGATATCTGTAATTCCTTCTGTATAAATATCCTCATAATTAAGGAAACGACCATAGGCAAGTGAAGAAAGTATTGCAATTTTACGGCAGGCATCATAACCTTCTACATCTGCTGTCGGATCTGCTTCCGCATATCCCTTTGCCTGAGCTTCTTTCAGCACATCATCAAATTTGCAGCCTTCTGCACTCATTTTAGTCATCATATAGTTGGTAGTTCCATTAAGAATACCAGTTATTTCATCAATTTCATCTGCTGTCAGTGAAGAATTCAGCGCACGAATGATTGGAATCCCACCTCCGCAGCTTGCCTCAAACAGGAAATTAATGTTTTTGGAACGGGCAATTTCCATCAGTTCCGGACCATGTTTTGCCACAAGTGCCTTATTAGATGTGCAGACACTTTTGCCTGATTCCAGAGCACGTTTAACAAATGTATATGCCGGCTCGATTCCTCCCATAACTTCAACTACAATATCTACTTCCGGATCATTTGCAATCACTTCATAATCATGTACAAGAACTTCCTGTACCGGATCACCAGGAAAATCTCTCAGATCAAGTACATATTTGATATTTATTTCTTCACCGGCACGTTTATTGATGCTTTTGTGGTTTGTATTGATAACCTCAACCACACCACTTCCTACTGTACCGTATCCTAACACTGCAATATTTATCATATTTTCCTCCTTTGTAAAAGCCCTCCGGCTACTTATTCTCTTCCAAGGATCTTCAGATAATGGACTCCGTCCCGACGCTCAATTTCTTGAACAATTGATTCTGCATCGCCTTCCCCTGGCAAAATGTCAACACTAAGTGTCAGCGTTGCCACACCATTAATGGGAATACTCTGATGAATCGTCAGGATATTTCCATGAAAATGAGCAATCGTCTGAAGTACCATGGATAATAATCCCGGTTCATCATCCATCTGAATGATGAAAGTGATTGTTTTTCCTCTGGCCTGCTCATGAAAAGGGAAAATATCATCCTTATATTTATAAAAAGAGCTTCGACTGATGCCCGTCCTGTCTGCCGCTTCCTGTACAGTCTGTACCTTTCCGGAATCTAACAGCCGTTTTGCCTGTACTACTTTAAGTAATACCTCCGGCACAGCCCGCTCTCTTACTACAAAATACTTATTTTTGTCCTGCAATTTTTCCATCTGATCCATCCTATTTTAAACCATATTCTATATTAATTACAGGTTCTTTATAATGGATTTCCCCCGCAGGGGGTGTCCGTACAAAAAAGACACCTGTGTTCCTACGAGGGATATGTTATCACACCTGACTCCGAACTGCAAGTATTTTTACAGATACCTATTCTGATTTACTGGATAATGCAATCCACTTCAGATATGCATTTATAAACGGATCGATTGCTCCATCCAGAACTGCATCAACATTACCTGTCTCTTCGCCTGTTCTGTGATCCTTCACCATAGTATATGGCTGCATAACATAGGAACGAATCTGATTTCCCCAGCCAATATCTGTCACTTCTCCACGAATACCGGAAAGCTTCGCTTCTGCTTCCTGCTGTTTCAGCAAATACAGTTTTGCTTTCAGCATCTGCATTGCCTTGTCCTTATTCATGTGCTGTGAACGCTCATTCTGACACTGCACAACGATTCCTGTTGGAAAATGTGTGATACGGATAGCAGATGATGTCTTATTGATATGCTGTCCACCTGCACCACTGCTTCGGTAAGTATCTATACGGATATCATCGTCATTGATCTCTACATCAAGATCCTTCTTGATATCCGGCATAACATCGCAGGATACAAATGATGTCTGCCGTTTACCTGCTGCATTGAAAGGAGAAATACGTACAAGACGATGAACCCCTTTCTCGGATTTAAGATACCCATATGCGTTTTCACCGTTTACCTGGAATGTAACTGATTTAATACCAGCCTCATCTCCATCCAGATAATCCAGAACTTCCATTGAGAATCCTTTACGGTCAACCCAGCGGCTGTACATACGATAAAGCATTCCACACCAGTCACAGGCTTCTGTGCCACCTGCTCCCGCATTCAGTTTGATGATAGCATTTTCACTGTCATATTCTCCTGACAGCAATGTCTTAACCCTGATATTGTCAAAATCCTGAATAAACTGATCCAGCATCTCCTGAATTTCAGGAATAATCTCAGGATCATTTTCTTCGTAACCCATTTCGATCATGGTTTCCATATCTTCCATCTGTGTTACCAGGTTATGATATGTTTCCATGTCATCTTTCATACTTTTGAGTTCTTTCATTTTATTCTGGGAAACTTCTGCATCATCCCAGAAATCCGGCGCTTCCATTTCGCGCTCTAATTCTTCGACCTTCTGCTCTTTATTAGCGAGGTCAAAGTGAATCCCTCACTTCCACTAATGGTTCTGTGTAGTTTGCAAGAATACTCTTGAACTGATCTAATTCAACCACAGCTTCACCTTCTTTCTATAATATAAGATAGCATTTCTCCGGATACTGTTTATATCCGAAAACACCAGTGTTAACAGCATATCACATTCGCCCCAAAACTGCAAGAACAGTAACTCTTACAATTCTATTGTTTCCAGGTCTTCAGGCACGTATATATTTCCGCTGAAATATTTCTTTCCTTCTGCTGTATAGAGTTCTTTTCTGCGGAGAATATTTTTGTCTTCTGTGTGATACAGTATCAGATTCTTCACATTCAGCTGTGCGGCCAGTTCGCTTGCATCTTTTGCAGTAGAATGATGTTTTTCATAAGGATGGAACTGATCAGCCTGGTCAAAAAGACAGAAAGCCTCATGAAGCAGCCATTTGCTGTTTTTTGCGTATTTCTCTTCACATTCGTTGTATGGTTCATCTCCACAACAGGTAAGCTTCTCACCATTCCCCATATCCATACAGAATCCATACTGTTTTGCTTTTGTTGACTGAATATCAAAAAATGTTACTTTATGTCCTATCAGGTTTCTTTCTTCTCCGTCATTTACAACTACCAGATGCAGACGTTTTCCGATAAACTGCGTCTGTTTTGCAGGATACAGCTTCTCTGCCATATCCTTCAGGAGACTGATCACTTCATCATGACCATAGATCCAGGCTTCCCCTTCATACTGCCCCTGTTTCATGTTCTGGCAGATCATTCGGACCATCCAGATAATTCCCATCAGATGATCTACATGTTTATGTGTAACAAATATTTCCCGCATATCCTTCCAGTCAAAACCTGCCTGCTTCAGCTGACGGAGCAAAGTGTTCCCGCCACCGCCGTCTACCAGGAGGTGTTTTTCTCCATCCTGTATGACAAAACATGTATTATAACATTCTGTTACCATCGCATTTCCAGTTCCAAGCATTGTAAGTTTCATGGCTTTTCCTCCCTGTATGTTTGCAATAATATCGGCTATATCTTACCATATTATAAAAAGAAAGGGAACAGTCAAAGCCGTTCCCTTAAAATTCTGGAAATTTACTGTTCACTCCGTTCACAGCAACTTGGTCTATTTATGAACTTTTATTATGAGAAAAAGCTCTCCGCAATACTCATATCAGCAATGTATCCGACACTTCCTGTCATATAAACAGTTCCGTCTTCTTTAATATCAATCTGGATCATTCCGCCCGGCTGATTCACATTCACTCTGCTTTCTGTCAGGCCAAGGCGATACGCTGCAACTGCTGCCGCACAGCTTCCTGTTCCTGAGGCTTTTGTATACCCGGAACCACGTTCCCAGATTTCAATATCCAGATTTCCGCTGTCAATCTGATGACAGATCTGCAGGTTCATTCTTTCAGGAAATTCATCTGCATTTTCTACATATGGGCCAAGTTCTTTCGCCATTTCAGGAGTCACTTTGTCTGTAAAGATAATGCAGTGTGGATTTCCCACTGTAAGACATGTTGCCTTATAATCTTTTTCATTAAAGGTGAAAGTTTCATTGATTACTTCACGAACTTCTCCGGTAACAGGAATCTCTCTTGATATAAAAGAAGCTTTTCCCATATTTACCCTGAATTCTGTTGCACGGTTATTCAGACATTCCACTTCAATAGGACCTGACAGAGTTTCTATAGTAAATTTCTGTTCTTTTACATATTCATGATCCATGAGATATTTTGCAAAAATCCTCACACCATTTCCACTGATCGCGGCTTCGCTTCCATCTGAGTTATAAATATGAACGCCCATTTTACCATTGATCTGAACCGGTCCGTAAAGGACACCGTCTGCTCCAAGTCCAAATCCTCTCTGACACATCAGTGCAATCTTCTTTCCCTGAAGCTGTACACGATTTTTATTTGGATCCAGAACCAGATAATCATTTCCCAGTCCCTGATATTTGATCATTGTAATACAGTCTGCCATTATTCACTCCCGCCTTTCCTGCATTTTGCCCGGTTTTATTACCTGTGGCACTCACTTATTCATATTATATCTGATATTTTTACAATGTATATAGAATAAAATGCGTTTTATATTGCAAAAAATGCGTTTTGGATTGTATTATTTATGACCATTTGACTTTTCCGTTTTGTACTGACATTGTATATTCCTTATTACATTTCAGACGATACGGATATTTTTTGCGGATTACCAGATAAAGACTCCTTTTCATGTTGGCTCTCTGCATACTGCAGTCGATCATTTTCCATGTATTTCCGATTTTTACTTCACACCAGCCATGTGGAGATAATGGGGCTTTCGGGCCTCTTGCTGTAACTGCCCCCACTGCAACTCTGGTATCATATCCCAGAACTCTTCCTATATATGCCATTGCAGAAGCATAACGATAGCAATTTCCTCTTTTTGCCGAAAACATATACCTGGCACAGGAAGCTATTTTGCGTGCAGATGGTTCACCGTCAGTCATACGATGATATGGATATTTGAGCAAAGCCTGGAAACATTTTTTCAGACGTTTCTGCCTGCTGAGCTTAGGACTTGAATACTTCATAACAAAAGAAACAGCCTGTCTGATCTCCTTTGTAGTAACTCTCATTCCATTTTCGTCAACATAATCTCTTTCTGTGCTGTAGCTGCATTTACCATCAATCCGTTTCCTGATACTGTCAGGATAAATGCCATTACAACAGCAGCGCATCTTTTCATTATCTTCTGTGGTTTCTCCATCTGGCAATCTTCCTTTTCACTGAATTTAATCTACCGTCTTATACTACATTACTGTTCACTCCGCTCACAGCAACTTGGTCAAAATCCATTCCAAATCACCTTCGGTGATGGGATTTTGCCCCGTATGTCTCGGGATTTTACCATATTCACGGCAAAACACCTCGCGGAATATTACCTGCAAACAGTAACTACACTACATTCGTTTTTTATTTACAAGGTGGATTTATTTGCAGCCATACTCCACCAGAAGTCTGTCCCGAAATGACCTGTCTGTAAATGTTCTCTTTATGTCCTCCTCTCGTCCTGCATTGTACAAAATAGAATATAACCTTGTTATACAATTTTCTCCCTCGAGTTTTCCTTCGAGTTTTCCTTCGAGTTTTCCTTCGAGTTTTCCTTCATTTCTGCTTTCCTGTACCATTTCATCAATTGCTTTACACATATTGTAATTTCCTCCCTGCTCCTGATATTTTTTCTTTAAGTCTCGCAGTCTTTTTGTATGGGACATAATGCATATCAGATCATACGCATCTTCTCTCATATCCGAAAAGACCTCTTTATGTTTCTCTATGTATTTTTCCAATAGTTCTTTACTGCTGTCATTTTGAAGAAATCCAAACACTTCGCCTATATCTGTACGAAATTTATCCGTTTTTTGATATTCCCTGACTTCAATCAAATTCAATGAATAGGCCTGTATCTGACTTATATTTTCTGGCAGTTTCATCAACTGATGCAAGCTTCTGGCTCCATCCCACTTTTTTCTTCCATAATAGATCACAAGACTTAATACCGGTAATATTTTATCCTCTTTCATAAATCCTGATAAAAATTCCCCACTGTTGACAGGTTTATCTTTTACGTGATTTCTCGAAATATCCTTCCATTGGGCATAATAACAGTTCGCATCTGCATTCATTACCCTGACCGGCATTATATAACTGATATCTGACTGGTTCTGGATAGAAACAATTATCTTTGTTTTCTCCACTCCATCTGTCGGAATCGAAATCAGATACAGCACATCTGTTATATTTTCATTTGTTCTCAGCTCGTCGTTATTCCACCACGCCTTAGTCAAAACAGGATTTATTTCCTGAATATCCTTTTCTGCAAGAATCTGTTCTCCATTGTATAAGTATACATTTAACAGATCCGCTACTCGGTCTTTATCCTTAAAGTAATTATTAGAAAGAACATCTTTCTTTGCCATATACCTCTCTTTTTCAAGAACAAAATGCTCTTATCCGGATTATACATCTGCTTTTTTGAACTTTCAAGTACCAACTCTTAACTTAGACATAAACTACTGGAATCCCCGACAGAAACATCATAGAAAACTCTCAAATAAGATGAACATATTGTACCACCTTGTATTTGCAGTTGCAAGAAAAAACGTTTGACATAATTCGACTGCCCTCATTGCATTTCCTGCCTTATTTTTATATAATAAAGTCATCTCACCTGAGGGAGGATTTCATGGATTATCTGCAGTATGCGTCACAGAAAACCGGTTATCTCAAGGAAGAATTCCGACTGTTTCATATTAAAGATCAGACAAAGAGAGAGTTTGAATGGCACTATCACGATTTTCACAAAATCGTGGTTTTTCTTTCCGGTAAAGTTACTTATCATATCGAAGGAAAGGCCTATCATCTGAAACCACGTGACATTCTTCTGGTCAGTCAGGGAGATATACACAAACCGGAAATTGATTCCTCCGTTCCCTATGAACGTTTTATCATATGGATACGTGAAGACATTGCAAAAAGCCAGCTGAACAGCTGCTTCCAGAAAGCAAACGACCGCAGTTTCAATCTGGTCCGTCTTGATTCTGATCTTCAGGAACAGCTCCGGGAACTTCTCCTTAAACTGGAACAGGCATCCAGAGGTAAAAAGTTTGGTGATGATCTGCTGTGCGAATCACTTTTCACGCAGTTTATGGTTTATATTAATCGAATCTTCCTGAAAGAAACATACACTGCTGATCAGAAATCTTATTCCTCAGATTCGCAGGTAGAACAGCTGCTTAAATACATCAATCAAAATCTGAGCCAGGATCTTTCCATTGATACTCTGTCGGAAAAATTTTTCTTCAGCAAATATCATATGATGCGAAAATTCCGTGAAGAAACCGGCTATACGATACACAACTATATCTCCAGTAAACGGCTTCTTCTGGCACGCTCACTGATCAGCCAGGAAACTCCCGTACTGAAAGCAGCCCGCCAGAGTGGTTTTCGCGATTACACCACCTTTATCCGTGCCTACAAAAAGCAATTCGGTACAACACCTTCTCAATCCTAGACTTTTAGAAATGGCTATGTTATACTTTTCGAAGAAAAAAAGTAAAAGGAACAAATTTATGAAAGATTATATAAAAATTGCACGTGTCGATCACTGGATCAAACAGTTGTTTATAGTCCCGGGAATGATTTTTGCCATTTTTCTGGTAAAAGATGTAAATCTGGCTTCCGTAATACCAGATATCATCCTGGCATTTATTTCCACCTGTTTTGTAGCCTCCGCCAACTACGTTATCAATGAATGGCTGGACGCTGAATTTGATAAATACCATCCAACAAAGAAAAACCGTCCTGTTGTGTCAGGCCGTCTGAAATTTCACTGGGTCATGACTGAATACCTGGTTCTGGGAGCTCTCGGACTTATTATTTCCTGGTTTGTTTCCATGCCGGTATTTCTCATGGAACTGTGGCTCTTTATCATGGGAATTCTTTATAACGTAAAACCTTTCCGTACTAAAGAAATTCCTTATATAGACGTACTGTCAGAATCTGTTAATAATGCAATCCGTCTTCTTATCGGCTGGTTTTCCATTTCTTCTTTTTATCTGCCGCCGATAAGCATCGTACTCGGATACTGGATGGGCGGTGCATTTCTGATGGCAACAAAACGTTACTCTGAATATCGTATGATCGACAACAAAGATCTTGCAGGACATTACCGCAAATCTTTCCAGTATTATACAGAAAAATCTCTGCTGATATCTGCATTTTATTATGCACTTCTGTCTGTATTTTTCTGCGGTATCTTCATGATCAAGTATAAATCTGAACTGATCATTGATATTCCGATTCTGTGCGGTCTTTTCAGCCTGTATCTGAATATCAGCTACAAAGAAGATTCCTGTGCACAGAAACCGGAGAAGCTTTTCCACGAAAAAGGCCTGATGCTTTATCTTCTGGCTTTTATCGTGATCACCTGTATCCTTATGATGGTTCACATTCCCGGACTGGAATGGATGGTAGGAAAGGATCTTATCAAACTCTGATATGAATAAAACAAAGATGAAATCAATCGAAGATTATCAAACCTACGTAGTAGATATGGATGGGACTTTATATTACAAATATCCCATGCGGCTTTCCGTGTTGTTTCAGATGGCAGGTTATTATCTGTTGCATATAACTAACTGGAAAGAAGCCTTTCTCCTGAAAGACTACCGACACTTAAGAGAATCTGATGAATTACTGAAGGAAGCAGACTGTGAAAGCAGGATCCGCTTCCTTCTTTCAGAAAAATATCATTTTACCCCGGCAAAAGTAGACCACATTATTGAGGAATGGATGTATAGACGTCCTCTTTCTGCCGTATACAAAAGTCGTGATAAGAGGCTTCTGGATTTTCTGAAAACACAGCAGAAAAAAGGGCACAAGGTCTACCTTTATTCCGACTATCCTCTTGAAGACAAAAGTCGCATACTGGGATTTAATGCTGACGGGCTTTATTATCCTGATAATATACGTTTTTCTTTTTTGAAACCAAATCCGGAGGGACTTTCTCTGATTCTTCGGGAAAACAACCTGAATCCTTCAGATGTCCTGATGATCGGCGACCGTCAGGAAAAAGATGGCCAGTGTGCGATCAATGCCGGAACAGATTATCTGATTCTGAAATCCACACCTTCTGCCCGACGCAGACAATATAAGAAATGGAGTATCTGATATGAAATCCAATATACAGCAAAAAAGATTCCGGCTTCTCACCGGTCTTCTTGTACTTTGTATCGCTTCGTGTATTATCCTTTATTTTTATCTGGGATATACAGGTTTTGATCTGAAAGGACACTGGAGGATCAGTCGCTATACTCTGCTTGGCTATGATCCGTTTCCACTGATTGGGCAGCACACTTTACTGAAATCCGTGGGCAGGATTCCCAAAGGTTTTTCAACAGTACCATGGTGCTGTGTTTTTGGGAGCATTTTTTATGGTGCATTTCTGCCTGTTGAAATCGCCCAGATATATATATGGGTTCTTCATTTTGTTATTTATGCAGTTACAGCCACTGTTGTTTATCGTAAATTCCACCGACAGTTTTCCTGCAGATTTATACTCCTGCTGATTTTGCTTATCGAAGGACATTTCAGTTTCATGTATTCCCTCCGCTACGGAAATGCAGGTGCGATCATCTGCTGCCTTGGAATCCTTGCCATATGTCTCACTGATTCTAATCCGTGGATTGCCGGTATCTGTATGGGATTTGCAATGATGAAGCCACAGATCTCCATGATCATCTGTCTGGTCTGGCTTCTGAACCGCAAATGGAAACCACTTTTTACCGCGGCAGCTATTGATATCCTCGGATGGATCACTACTTCTGTGATCACTGGTACTTCCCCTCTGATTCTTCTGAAAGAAACCTTATCCAGCGGAACCGCTTCTGCGAAACAGTATCTTGGCATGTTCAGTTTTCTTCAGCTTGCAGGAATAAATTCCACTGTGGTTCTTCTTCTGAATATGATTGTCGGAATCATTTTTACTGCTGCCGGATGGCTTTATCTGAAAAAGAAATGTCATGCATCAGAAAATTCCCTGGTACTTTATGTTCCGGCATGCGCAGCGTCAACTTTCTGGATGTACAAAAACGGCACCGATTATCTGATCCTTGTATTCGTGGCGGCCTTTTTCCTTTATCTCTGCCTGGAAAAAAACCTCGGCACCAAAGATTTCGTGTTATCTGTTTTTTGCCTTTTGTATCTGGAGATGAGCAGATGTGCTGTTTATTTTGTCATCGTACTTGGTCAAAAATCTGTAGCTGTACGAAATCTGTCCAAAAGTTTTGACGGAATCCTGATTGCAGTGATAACGGTTATTTTTCTTCATCTGTGGCACACTTATTCTGACAGTCGCAGCTGATATATCACATTTTTTATTGTTTTCACACTCAAATCATGTTAAAATAGATTGTCAAAGAAGACATTGCAACAACAGGTGCAGTGTCTTTTTTTATAAAAATGGAGAGGGGAAAATCAAATGAAAAAAAAGAAAAAAATGTCACTGGCCATGCAGATTTTTATCGCACTTGTACTGGCTATCATCGCTGGTCTGCTCATGCAGAACTATGCCTCCTTTGCCGAATCTTATATTAAACCATTCGGTACTATCTTCCTGAACCTTGTTAAATTCATCGTCGTTCCAATCGTACTGTTCTCTATTATGTGCGGTATCATTTCCATGAGTGATATCAAAAAAGTCGGTGCCATCGGACTGAAAACTGTCGTGTTTTATCTGTGTACGACCGCATTCGCCGTTACCATCGGTCTTGTCGGCGGTAATCTCTTTAAGGGACTTTTCCCTGTTGTAGCTACCACTGATCTGACTTATGAGGCAGCTGAAGCAACTTCTTTTATGGATACACTTGTTAATATCTTTCCGTCCAACTTCGTGTCTCCTATGGTAGAAGCGAACATGCTTCAGATCATTGTTATGGCAATTCTTCTCGGCTTCGCGATCATTCTTGTAGGCGAAAAAAACGTCCGCGTTGTAAATGCCTTCAATGATCTCAACGAAATTTTCATGAAATGTATGGAAATGATCCTGAAGCTGTCTCCAATCGGTGTATTCTGTCTTCTGTGCCCGGTTATTGCCTCCAACGGTCCGGCTATCATTGGCTCTCTGGCAATGGTACTGCTGACAGCTTACATCTGTTATATCGTTCATGCACTGGTAGTTTATTCCCTTACAGTAAAAACCATGGGCAGTTTAAGTCCCCTGAAATTCTTCAAAGGTATGCTTCCTGCCATCATGTTTGCATTCTCCAGTGCTTCCTCTGTAGGAACTCTGCCGATCAACATGGAATGTACAGAGAAGCTTGGTGCAAAACGTGAAGTTGCTTCCTTCGTTCTTCCGCTGGGCGCAACGATCAACATGGACGGTACAGCTATTTATCAGGGTGTGTGTGCGATCTTTATCGCTTCCTGCTATGGTATCCAGCTGACACTTTCACAGATGCTTACCATTGTTCTTACAGCTACTCTTGCTTCCATAGGAACTGCCGGTGTTCCTGGTGCAGGCATGGTCATGCTTGCCATGGTACTTACTTCTGTTGGTCTTCCTGTTGATGGTATTGCACTTGTTGCAGGTGTTGACCGTATCTTCGATATGGGTCGTACTACTGTCAATATTACAGGTGATGCAGCCTGTACAATGGTTGTTTCCAACCTGGAAGCCAGACGAGAAGCTCGTAAAGCAAAAAAATAATCTTGTTGATATACTTCTTTTTTTCTTCGATAAGATCAGAATTGCATTTTTTGTCAGATAATGGCATAATTATGGCATACGGAAGTTTTTCCGTATGCCATTTTTATACCAACGTATCAAGAAAAGCTGCCAGCAGCCAAAGTATCCGTAATGAGCTGCCAGTTGCAGGTCATGTAGATGGCAGTTTCTCTGTATTGTACATAATTTTAAGGAGGTTTTTGTTTATGGAATTTCAGAAATTAATAGAAAGCAGAAGAACTATTCGTAAATATAGTGCTGATTCAAAAGTTACTAAAGAACAGATTGAAGAACTGATTCATGCGGCTCAGGAGGCTCCATCATGGAAAAACTCTCAGACCGGTCGTTATTATTGCGTTATGTCAGACAATCTTACTGAAAAGATCCGTCAGAATTGTCTTCCTGGTGCAAATAATGCAGTAAAATCCGAACATGCTGCTCTTATTGTTACTGCTTTTGTTCATAATCGTGCTGGTTTCCAGCCAGATGGTTCTGCTGACAATGAACTTGGTAACGGCTGGGGCTGTTATGACCTTGGTCTCCAGAATGAAAATCTTGTTCTGAAAGCTGCTGATATGGGACTTGGTACACTGATCATGGGTATCCGTGATGCAGATAAGATCAGAGAACTGCTCGAAATTCCTGAGACAGAAACAATTGTTTCTGTTATTGCAGTAGGTGTTCCTGCTGAAAAGCCATCCCGCCCGAACAGAAGAGAACTTGATGCAATTGCAAAATTCTTCTAAATATATATAAGACACAGATCCCAGTATGTCAGGAATTCCGCTGGTATACTGGGATTTCTTTCTGTTCATGCCCTTTATTTTTTGTTCACGACCGATCCATTGTAATTCCGTCGTGGAACACGTTGATTTCTTTATTTTGCTCCGCCGCTTATTATCGGATTTCTCTGCAGAAATCTGCCTGAGTTCCCCTCACGGAATTATCAATGGATCGGTCTGTATAACAGCAAATTCTTCTTGTTTTGCTGACCCTTGACAGTATCTGTCGTATCAACAGTAGTTTGCGGCATTTTCTTCCCTTATCTGGCGCGTCGCGCGGTCTCTCGTGCCCATGATATAGACAGGAGCACCCTCTCATATATTTGAAGAACAGGTTATTTCCGGATGGTTTTAGGTACTGGCAAAATCCACTGCCTACGATGACTCATTCTCGAAGGCACTCCTGAGAGAATGTTTAGTCATAGTTGGCAGTTAGTTCGCCAGACCGTTATCCGGTTACCTGTGAATCAATATATGAGAGGGTGCTCCGTAATATATCACACCTTATCTTATGCTTTCATTAATTTCCGTCCGCAGCACTGTTTATACTTCTTACCACTGCCGCACGGACACGGATCATTTGGATAAACCTTATCTTCTTTTCTCTGAACAGGTTTCTTTACAGAACTGTCATCTTTGTTAGTTCCTGTAACTTTTGCTACCTGTTCACGTTCAACCTTCTGCTCTACATGTACATGATACAGCATACGTACTGTGTCTTCCTGAATAGATGTGATCATACTGTTGAACATTTCAAAAGCACTCATCTTATATTCAACAACCGGATCTCTCTGGCCATATCCTACAAGACCAATACCCTGACGAAGAATTTCCATATCATCAATGTGATCCATCCACTTACTGTCAATACTCTTCAGGAGAACGACACGTTCCAGCTCACGAAGCTGTTCTGCTTCCGGGAATTCAGCCTCTTTTGCTTCGTACAGTTTTACTGCTTCTTCTTTAACGAAATGTTTCATCTCGTTTTTCTTCTTGCCCTTAACCTTTTCTTCGGTAAGCGGTTCGATTGGAATAATTGGAAGTAATGCAGTATTAAACTCATTCAGATCCCATTCTGTAGAATCAACATCATCAGAGAAGCACATGTCCACTGTGCTGTCTACAATATCTGTGATCATCTTATAGATGGCATCACGCATATTCTCACCGTCAAGTACCTGACGACGTTCTTTGTAGATAATCTCACGCTGTTCATTGTTAACCTGGTCATAATCCAGAAGATTTTTACGAATACCAAAGTTATTGAACTCGATCTTTTCCTGTGCTTTCTGGATTGCATTGGAAAGCATTTTATGTTCGATCTGTTCATTCTCGGCAACACCAAGAGATGTAAATACTTTCATCAGACGCTCGGATCCGAACAGACGCATCAGATCATCTTCCAGAGAAATGTAGAAACGGGATTCACCCGGATCTCCCTGACGACCGGAACGTCCACGCAGCTGATTGTCAATACGTCTGGATTCATGACGCTCTGTACCAATGATTTTCAGACCACCGGCTTCTCTTGCCACATCATCCAGCTTGATATCAGTACCACGACCAGCCATATTAGTCGCAATTGTAACTGCTCCTGCCTGACCTGCCTGAGCTACGATCTCAGCTTCCAGTTCATGGAATTTCGCATTCAGTACGTTGTGCGGGATACCTTCACGGCGAAGCATTCTGCTGATAAGTTCAGATGTCTCAATCGTAATGGTACCAACCAGTACAGGCTGCTGTTTAGCATGAGCTTCTTTGACAGCTTCTACAACTGCATTGAATTTCTCTTTCTTTGTCATGTAAACGGCATCTTCCAGGTCTTTACGCTGTACAGGTCTGTTGGTAGGAATTTCTACAACGTCCATTGCGTAAATATCACGGAACTCTTTTTCTTCGGTAAGAGCTGTACCTGTCATACCGCCTTTTTTGTCATATTTATTAAAGAAGTTCTGGAATGTGATAGTTGCAAGAGTTTTGCTCTCTCTCTTAACCTTAACATGTTCTTTCGCTTCAATTGCCTGATGAAGACCGTCAGAATAACGACGTCCCGGCATAATACGTCCTGTAAACTCATCTACAATAAGAATTTCATCGTCTTTTACAACATAGTCCTGATCTTTATGCATAAGGTTATGTGCACGAAGAGCAAGAATAATGTTGTGCTGAATCTCAAGATTTTCAGGATCAGCGAGGTTATCGATATTAAAGAATTTTTCGACTTTCTTTACGCCCTGATCAGTCAGGTTGACCAGTTTGTCCTTTTCATTAACAACAAAATCACCTGTCTCAACAACTTCCTCACCCATGATAGCTGCCATCTTAGTCATTTCGTGGCTTGCTTCTCCACGTTCCAGCTGCTGTGCCAGAATATCACAGACTTCATAAAGCTTGGTAGATTTTCCACTCTGTCCTGAAATGATCAGAGGTGTACGTGCCTCATCAATAAGTACAGAGTCGATCTCATCGATAATACAGTAATGAAGATCTCTCTGAACCAGCTGTTCTTTATAGATAACCATATTATCACGCAGGTAATCAAATCCCAGTTCGTTATTGGTTACATATGTGATATCGCAGCCATATGCTTCACGTCGTTCTTCTGGCTTCATATCATTAAGAACCACGCCAACTGTCAGTCCAAGAAATTCATGAACCTTACCCATCCACTCAGCATCTCGTTTTGCCAGGTAATCATTGACTGTTACAATATGGACTCCACGACCTTCCAGTGCATTCAGATATGCAGGCAGTGTAGATACCAATGTCTTACCTTCACCTGTCTTCATTTCTGCAATACGACCCTGATGAAGAATAATACCACCAATGATCTGTACACGATAATGTTCCATTCCGAGGACACGTTTCGCTGCCTCACGTACTGTGGCAAAAGCTTCCGGAAGAAGATCATCCAGTGTCTCGCCTTCGCTCAGACGTTTCTTGAACTCTCTTGTCTTCTCTCTCAGCTCTTCATCGCTCAATTTCTGCATCTCCGGACGATAAGACTCTGTCTTCTCTACCAGAGGCATGATACGCTTTACTTCGCGCTGACTACGTGTTCCGAATACTTTAGAAAAAACGTTCATAGTAAACTCCCATTTATTTTATTCTGATAACTTTATATACGAAATCATCCGTATTTTACCTATTTAAGAAATCCATACTATTTTACCACTTTCCCACGTGGAAAACAATGAATATTTCTTAAATAAAATGTGTCCACCTGCTTTACTCATTACTGTTCACTCCGTTCACAGCAACTTGGTCAAATATCCATTCCATTATATAGCAAAAATCCTGACAGAAAGCTTTGTCTGAAAGATCAGCCTGCCCTGTCAGGATTTTGTGTGTAAACTTATTATTCTTGATTATTTAACAGTTTTTCTCTTACTGAGATATAAAATCACGCTTCCACTTACAGCAACAAGTGCCAGATACAGAAGCGGTGTTGATGCATCTGCTGTCTTTGGTACTGATTTTACTGCCGTCTGTGAACTGGTAGTTGTGGTTGTTTTAGATGTGGTTGTTGTTTTTGTGGCTGCCACTACATTAACGGATGCCGTTGTGCTTCCATCAGCAAAACTGAACGTAAATGTATGTGTGCCTGCTGCCAGTGATTCCATATAAGCTGCCGGGAAAGTTACTGTCACATTCTTGGAAGCAGCCTGAACTTCCTGTGGAGCAATCCATGCAAAGGAAATCGGGGAGACTGTTGTATCAGTTGATGGTTCTGGGGCTGCACTTGATGGGTACGGTGCTTCACTTTCCTTCGGAACCTCCGCTGATGGTTCTGGGGCTGCACTTGATGGGTACGGTGCTTCACTTGCCGCAGGTGCTTCTGTTGATGGGTACGGTACTGCTGTTGTTGCTGCCGGTGCTTCTGTCGTTGCTGCCGGTGCTTCTGTCGTTGCTGCCGGTGCTTCTGTCGTTGCTGCCGGTGCTTCTGTCGTTGCTGCCGGGGCTTCTGTTGTTGCTGCCGGCACTTCTGTTGTTGCTGCCGGGGCTTCTGTTGTTGCTGCCGGGGCTTCACTTGTTGCAGGTGTCTCTGTTGTCGCCGGTACTTCACTTGTCTCAGGTGTTTCTGTTGTTACCGGCACTTCGCTTGTCGCAGGTGTCTCTGTTGTTTCCGGAGCCTCACTGGTTGCCAGTTCATCTTCATCTGTTGCTCCCTGAACAGAATATTTGTCTTCATCCAGATCTTTACCGTCAACAGCAACACCTTCAAAATCTGTAGATGTGCCGCTGATCACAAATGTATACGGTTTGTTTGAACCTTTTACATATGTTCCCCCGTCACCTGATACGCACTGGTAAGAAGTTGCTGCCATTACATTACTTCCTGCCATAGCAGTAATAAATGCTCCGGTAAATAACACCGCCGCAACTCTCTTAGAAAATTTTTTCTTATTTCTCATTCTTCCTGCCCTCCTTTATCTGACATGTCAACATCTATATAGCTATAATAAGCCTTTTCTTTAACTTATGTCAATTATTTTATGTAAGAGCAAGCAGCCATAACATACATTACGCACGAACTGACAGCCAGACCCAAAAGCCCTGTTCTGATCCATGCTGCAGTTTTTTCATGGTATTGTATATATTTTCCCAATAATATTGAAAATGGAATCACAAGAAACAACATATATCTGAAGTCCATACTGCAGGCAAATGGATACTGCAGATAAAAAAACAAAATGCTTGCATAATAAAGCACGCTCATACCAGCCACAATGCTGCAGTAAAAATCTTTACGGTTACGCATGATCTGCCAGATCAGTGCCACCAGACACGCTGCTGCACATATTGCAGCACACATAAGCAGTACGACCGGTATCCAGCCTGGTACATTGTATCTGAATTCATTAAAAAGTGAAGATTTAAGATAATATGCGGGGGCATTATAATCCGTATTCAAATCCACATATGGTGTGCTAAAAAAATTTGATATCTGGACAAGAAACAATCTCTCCACAACAGAACAGTTTCCTCTGTACAGCCAGGAGTCCTCACTTATCGGCAGCACATAATTCAGCGGCTGTCTAAAAAGCAGATAATTGCGAACGCTGTACCACAATCCCAGAGGAAGCGCGATCAGCCCGAATACCACATATTTGCATACAAGCCTCCCGGCTGTTTTTATCCCTGCTTTTATCTGGGTAATAAATTTCCAGACAAAAAGAATCGCTGTCATAAGTGCCACAACTCCACAGGAAATCTTTGTAAGAACTCCAAGTCCACATACCACTGCCAGAAGAACTGTATTTAACCAGCCCGGATCTTTGAGCCACTGTAAAGTAAGTGCAAATGCCAGAAGCATAAACATGGCCACAAGTGCGTCTGGTGAAATTGTTCCTCCTGCAATATAAAAAGCCGGCAGAAAAGCAGTAAGCATCAGGGCATATTTCATTTCTTTTTCTCTCAGACCGCAAAGGATTCCAATCCTGCGGCATAGAAGAAGGCATATACACGAGGCTGCACAGGACACTGTTTTCGCAGCATCCACCAGAAAATATGCCTCTTTTGACCCCAGAATCCAGTTTATAAAACCAGAAATTCCAGCTCCCAGGAAATAAAACATCGGCTGTTGATACATCTGAACCTGATTTGTTTCCGGAAGATGCCTGTCTTCTATTAAAGTCAGCAGATATGCTGCGTGACCATAACCACTTTTGTCAAGATCCCAGAGATCATGCTGCCGCTCTTCACAGCCTGTATACAACATATATCCGATTCGCATGACAATTCCCATTATGATCAAAATTGTGCAGATTTTCTTTTCATCAGGTTTTTTTCTCCAGATATACAGACAGCATCCAAGCAGTACTGCCGCCATTGCAATCTGGATTATTACCGGATGTTCATATAAATCTGTAAGCCGGCTGACTATATAAATAAAGCATACCGCAAGCGTTACATCAATCCCTGCCAGCCAGCAGATTGTATTTTGTTTTTTCATATGTATGTCCTCTAAAATGATTGCTTTTTCATAACAGCCTAAAATGACATTGTCCAGGTCGGAAGCCACTGCAGGATTCTTTTTACAAAATCAACTCTGACAGCAACCCCGGCCAACACAGGATAAAACAGAACAAACAGTGCTACAGAAATCCCTCCGATCAGCAGCATTGCGATCGTTTTTCGCCTTATATGATGCAGCGAATTTCCTATCATCACAACAAGAATATTGGAAGCGAGAAAATACTGATAAATAAACACAGTCCTGTGAATAAAGAACCACGGAAATAAAACCGAACAGTATGCAATAACCAGATATCGGGCGTTCCTGCATTTTCTGTAATACCAGAGATAAACCTGGTGGAACAGTGCCGCCAGTCCTCCCCACCATATCAAAGGATTTCCAAAAGTAACAATCGTACGGAGATGTTCAGCATCAACTGTCGTGTATGAATCCATCAGAGGCCGGATATCAGCCAGCCAGGAATACCATTCCGATGAATATGGATGTTCAAAAACTGTATCTGAATGATAGGTAAACATAAGCTGAGCATTCGAAACTGCCGATGCCAGCAGTCCTTTGTCCGTGTAAACTTTTGTAAACGGTATGTATGACAACAGATAAATGCAGCCTGGAATCAGAATAAAACATACAAGGCAGCATGCAAACAACACAGACAGATATTTCTTTTCCTGCCTGATATTTTTTACTTTGGAAAAAAGTCCCACAAAAAACAGCACCGCAATCCCCAGAGCAGCATAAAGTCCGGTCCATTTTGTTGCTGCCGCCAGTCCTGTCGAAATTCCGCACAAAAGCAGAAACAGTACCTGTCTGTTAAAATTCCTGAATGAGCCACAGCACCTGCTGAAACAATACATAAAGAAAAACATCAACAGTACAAAACATGCAACGATAATATCAATGGTTGCAATTCTTGACAATGTAAAATGCATAAACTCCGTTGCAAGCAGAACCGTTGTAAAACATGCTGTACCAGTACTTGCAGACATTGCAAAAGCCAGCAGATATATCACAGGGATCATTGCCGTTCCCATGATCACACACATAAATCTCCAGCCCCACGGATTCATACCAAATGCCCGGATTCCCAGACCAATGATAATTTTCCCAAGCGGTGGATGCGTGTTTTCGTAAATAGACAGTCCGTGAATAAATTCATACGCAGTACGGGCATGATACACCTCATCAAACATGGTCTGATCATAACCTGTACGAAGTTCTTCCGGAAACAGCCCCTGCTCGTCAAAAAGTTCTTTATAATATGATGCATTTGTCGGAAGGATACGATTTCCATTGGCATCCAGGCACACGATTTCATGTATGGAAGCTTCTTTGTCTTCGGTAATAACCATTCCCAGTCTGTTCAGAGAACGGTTTACCGGAACTTCATTCCAGCAGAAAGCACTTGAAAGTTCATGCTTGCTCTCAAAAACTTCCCACTCATTGCTTCCGTCTTCAAGACTTGAAAAAGACATCACTGTCTTTCCGGTATATCCAAGATAAATGTATATTTTTGATATATAAACATCTGAATCAAACCCGAGAACAATCTCATTATTTCCAACTACATCATAATTCAGTGTCCGATATGTTTCCGGAGTTCTGACAGATCCGAGGTTCACAAAAGCAGTTACTGCAAAAGCCAGTGTAATACAGATCATAATAACCATGTCTCTTACAGAAAGTACCGGTCGTTTTTCACAGTCACAGGTTTTTTCCACTATATAAGGTTTCAGATGCTCTGAGAAAGTCTTTTTGGTGATAATCCGATAAGCACATCTCACGATCGCAAAAATCAGAAGTGTTACTGATACAATATATAAAACCGGAATTTCTTCTGCATCTGAAATATTATTCCAGTGCTGATCATAAATCTGAACTGCTGCAAAAAGCCCCAGGCTTCCTATACTGACCAGCAGATATTCATCGCTGAATGCCAGCAGACTTCCTCCCTGTTTCTTTATAACAGTATCAAGGATACATAAGACTGCCAGTGCAACAAACATTGCAGGTAAAAACAGCTGGTTTCCAGTCAGTATTCCAAGAATAATCCCTGGCTGGAACAGATAAAAGCTGTATATGCAGCTGGTAAGCACAGAAGATTTTTTCTTTCGTATATAATAAATACCTGTCAGAATAATAATCCATTCCAACGCCAGATTTCTCCATGCGCCTGCAGGTAAATCCTGAGTCATTGCCACTGGCACAAATCTTGTCAGTATATAGAAAATAATCAATGTTGATTTTGAAAACGACAACACCGTATCTTTTTTCCGAAGAAAATAAATTCCCCAGAATACTGCACATATAATGCCCGTATAAAAATATGAAGATGTCATAGATATTCTCCTTTTTCTGATGATGCATTATAATTTCATATATTACTGCCTGTATTTTAGCAGAACAATAGTATTTTTATTGTATCACGCATATTACCTGTAAACAAGTCACGGAATATTACCTGTGAACGGAGGGAACAGCAACAGTTACTGTTCACTCCGTTCACAGCAACTTGGTCAAAATCCATTCCAAATCACCTTCGGTGATGGGATTTTGCCCCGTATGTCTCGGGATTTTGCCATATTCATGGCAAAACACCTCGCGTGATATTACCTGTGAACAGTAACCAGCAACACTCTCTGACAGCTTATGTTTGTTCTATCTAACTGTGTCTTGTCATAACGACTTCGATATGCTATGATAAATTGTGTTGCTGTTTCACATTATCACTCTTCAAACAGTAACTGATTTTGTTCTTAAAACAGAGGGATTTATGAAGAAAAAAGAAATTGCTTTTATTGCAGGAATTCTTATATTTGCCCTGGTGCTCTGGGCCGGTATGTATTTATTCCGCAGAGGAAATTATGGAACTATCCGCATCACTGTAAACGGAGAAGAATACGGTACTTATTCTCTTTCAAAAGATCAGGTCATTTCTATTGGAGACACAAATGTCTGCGAGATCAGAAACGGACAGGTGAAAATGATCGAGGCAGACTGTCCGGATCATCTGTGCATGAAACAGAAAGCGGTCGGAAGTGCGGGCGGAACCATTGTCTGTCTTCCAAACAAAGTAGTAATAGAAGGAGAAAAAGCCGATAACGCTGAAGACAGTTCTTCGGATTTCGATACGGCTGTATAAATTATGAATCAGAAAAAAATCGCCTACATGGGGCTTTTTGCCGCCATAGCAATCATCTTCGGATATGTCGAATCCCTGATTCCTTTTTTTGCCGGAATTCCGGGAATCAAACTTGGTCTTGCCAACCTTGCGGTCCTCTTTATCCTTGAAAAATATACCTGGAAAGAGGCAGTTCTGGTTTCCATGGTAAGAATCCTTGTGATCGGATTCATGTTCGGAAATATGTTCAGCATTCTTTACAGTATGGCCGGCGCAGCTTTAAGTCTTACTGTAATGACCTTTATGAAAAAAACATCCGGCTTCAGTCTTCTGGGCATCAGCGTTGCCGGTGGTGTGTCCCATAATATCGGACAGCTGATCGTAGCTGCCCTGATCGTAGAAAACAAAAGCCTTCTTTATTATGCACCGGTCCTTATCATTTCCGGTGTTATCACCGGTCTGCTTATCGGTATTCTTACAGGCGAAATAACAAAGCGGATTCATTTCTGACATGAATCCGCTTTTTGTTATTTAATCTTCTTTATTGTATATGTGTTTTTCATCAGTTCAAATCTGTCTTTCATGCCTGACGTAAGATAAACATTTTTATCTTCATCTACGAAAGCCGCATCCGCGCCATACTTCTCAAGTAATGCCTGTGCCTTCTCAATTCCCAGCACAAAACATGCTGTTGACAGTCCATCTGCCAGCAGTCCGTTATCGTAGACTACTGTCACAGAAGTCAGTCCATTCCATACAGGATATCCCGTCTTCGGATCCAGTATATGGTGATAACGTTTGCCATCTTCCATAAAAAATTTCTCATAATCTCCTGACGTAGAAAGGAACTCACCGCCCTTTATTGTAATTGCTCCAAGGTAATCCCCTTCTGTATCTCGAGGATCTGTAACTGCCACCTTCCACGGAGACTGATCCGGCTTCTCCCCATAGGCCATCACACTGCTGCCGCCAAGATTCAGGATCATACCTGTTACGTCTTTCTGTTCTTTCAGATAAGACGCTGTAACATCACATCCGATACCTTTTCCTGCCGCTCCCAGATCCAGTGTTGCTCCGTTTTTCAGAGTTACTTTGTTTCCGTCCAGCACAATATTTTTGTAATTCACATTTTCAATAAGGGCATCCAGATCTTTCTGATCCGGTACATGAGGATTCTCTCCTTCTATATCCCAGAGGCGGATCACCTGCCCAAGTGTCGGATCAAATGCACCATCTGAATCCTCAGCAAGCTGACAGATCTGGCTTAAATATCCTGCCAGTTCATCAGATACTTCGACTGTTTTTCCATCTGATGCATTGATTTTGGCAATCTGAGAATCGCTCTCTGTCCATGACAGAAGTCCATTCTCAACATCACGAAGCTTCTCTCCGATGGAGGCGTTAAGATCATCACCTGTTGTATAAAGTGTCTCTGATACTACTGTATCCATAGCAAAATCTGTGTTTGTATATTTCTGCACTTCTGTATCTGCCATTACCGGCACTGACGCCAAAATCACGCTGCTAACAACAGCTGCCCCCACTACACATCTGTATATATTTCGTTTTTTCATCTGATTACTGACTCCTCGCACAGTATTACTCTGCAGTATTTAAATACGCATCCACTGAATCATGCAGTGAATGCGTTTTTATTATAATTTGATACGTTGGTATTTTAGCATATAATGATGTGGGCTTCAAGTTATATTCTATTAACTTTTCAGCTTCAAACATAGCCCTGGAAATATACTATATTTATAAAATTCCAAATTCCTTCATCAGCTTTTCTCTGAATTCCTCATCTTCCGTTGCACGCTGAAGATCTTCCAGCCGTTTTTCTTTCAGGAGTTTTGCCGTGAGTGCTGACATTCGTTCTGCTCCGGCTTTTTGTCCTTCAACACGTCCGGCAATCCTGCCTTCTTCCCTTCCACGTATAACTCCATCATCATATATCATCTGTCCAATTCTTGTCATTGCAACCGCCTCCTTTACTTCTTCCAGGTCCTTCTCTTCAAGGAATTTATCTGCCAGTGTGTACAACATCGCCATTACCTTCTCTGCGGTAATGCTTCTCTCTGTTTTGCTTAAGTTCAATGACTCCAGGATAACATCTTTGCGTTCTTTTTTGCTGCCCATCAACGGAGTCAGCGCAAGCTGTGCAAAATCTTCTTCTGTAAATATTTCCCCATTTTGTTTCTTTTCGTGTAAACGTTCCAGAACCGCATCCGCATCTTTATCTGACAGATATACCGGTATCACCTGATACGTGTTTATCCCGCAATTCATTTGCGTAACTGTATCCTTTATCCCACCGGAATAGATCACATATGTAATTACATTTTTTCCTGTCTTGTGTGATAATACACTTTCATAGGCATGGAACCTGCGTAAATCTTTCTCACCTGAATCCGTTGTCTGAAATTCTATATGGATATAAAAGTCCCCTGTCGTGAGAAATGTAAAATCCATATACAGTGAATGGATTGTCAGTTCTATGAGTTCTGTTATCCCTTCTTCCACAAAATCATAGTCTATTCCAAGCGTTTTCAGAATCGTACCACGAAAGTAATCAAAACCCATTTTCAAAATCGCATCTTCATGTTTTGTGTTTGCCATATGGCTTCCTTTCTTTTTTATTCAGTATCGTATGCTTTTGTATTTTGAAAATGTCTTTGGTTTATTTATATATTTTCTGCAAATATTCTCTGCATCTTTAAATTATCTTTTGTAATAAATAATAATAGTCCCTCCTTTGAATTCATTGTATCAGAAGGAATATCTTTCAGCAATGAAATCAAGTAAAAAAGCCCACCGGAACGACATGTACCGGCAGGCCAACCTGACTTAATATGACTTGTTATTGTACTTCTTTTGTTTCTTCCACTTCCCCAATCTGTATATTCTGCCGCGGGCAGACTGCCTGGCAGGCATGGCAGCAGATACACTCTCCTGAAAGTGGCGTATCTCCGTCTATGTCAAGATGTGCGGGGCAGCGTTTTTTGCAGGCGCCGCATTTGGAAGGACATTTCGAGCGGTCTCTGTGAAACAGTGCTGACGGGAAAATCGGCATCATTGCAAACACTGCTCCCATCGGGCACAGAAACTGACAGAAAAAGCGCTCCTGGGTACACATTCCGATCATGATCAGGATCAGAAGAATAATTCCGATCTTGTAAGACGCATTCGGAAGCCTTCTGGCTGTCAGCATGGAAAAAACATCCCACGGACTCATTCCCTGCAGTTTCGGATACCAGCCTGCGAGAATAGAAAGCAGGATAAAAGCAAGCAGAATATACTTCACTTTCTGCAAAATCCTGACCACTTTTTCCGGATAACCATGGCGTTTTTTCTTATGAAAGATCCTGCTTCTGATAAACACAGTTGCCTCGTACAGGGCATCTCCCAATGACCCAAAAGCGCAGGCATAACCACAGAAGTGACGTCCGAAAAAGACTGTTATCAGAAGGAGCACACCTGTAATATCAAAGAAAGAATTCCAGGTAATCGGCTGATGCGCTGCTATTGCCTGAAAAACTGATTTGATTCCTGCAAATGCAGTGGAAAACAGCGCAGGTGCAGCAATGAAAAATACAAGCTGGACTGCTGCTCTTATCAGTCGGACTTTTCTCTGCCTTTTTTTCATTGATTTTCCGCCTTTCCAAGAGCATCATTGACTGCATTTATAATACCTGTAGAGCTGAACGTTGCGCCGGAAACAGTATCCACATCCGTACTCTGGGCAGAGATGATCGAACTGATAACACCTTCTGCCTGGGAAAGATATGCTGAATCTTCACCGGAAGCTGATGTCACCTGAATGTCTGTGATAGAGTCATTTGCAAGCGTTACCTGAACCTCAACAGCTCCGCCAAATCCCTGTCCGGAACCTGTATAAGTGCCGTCTTTGTATGCGTTTTCTTCATCACTTTCTTCGGAAGTTTCTGTGTCATCTGCACTTTCTGCAGTATCTTTTGATACATTATCTTCTGTCTTTTCAGCTGCTGCCTGAGCCTTTGCCTCCTCTGCTGCAGCTTCCGCTTCTTCTCTTGCTTTTGCTGCTTCATCAATAGCTGTCAGCATTTCTGACTGCTGTTTTTCAAGAGCTGTTACTCTGTCCTGAAGCTCTGTGATTTCCTGAACCTGTGAGTTATTTTTGTTGACAAAATTATATCCCATAAAGGCTCCGATGATCAGTATCACGCACAAAAGCCTCATATAAAAACTATGGTATTTCATTTAATTCTTTCCTTCCTTTTCTGTCTCTGAATCCGATGTTTTTTTGTCCCCAGATTCTTTCGGTGCTGTACTTACTTCCGGCTCAGTTGTCGGTATTGGTGTAACCGTTGGAGTTACTGTCGGTTCCGGGGCTGCTGTCGGCGCAGGAGTAGCTGTCGGTTCAGGAGTCACTGTCGGTTCCGGGGGCACTGTCGGTTCCGGGGCCACTGTCGGTTCCGGGGTCACTGTCAGAGTCGGCCCTGGAGTTGGAGTTGCTGTCGGAGTCGGTGTGGCTGTCGGTGTTGGTGTAGGAGTAGCCGTCGGTTTTACTGACAGTGACTGATAAATGGCCTCAGCTGCCGCATTAAGAATACCATTTGAGGAATAGGTTGCTCCGGTGACTGTATCAATTCCATCCGTTGTCTGATTCTCAAGAATCACCGGATAAACTGCTTTCCATGCCTTTTTAAAATAAGCAGGTGTATCATCATTTGTATTCTTGATTGTAGTTATTTTTCCATTTTCAATTGTAACTGTAATTGTTACCCATCCCTGGAAACCACGTGCTCTTGCGGTATAAGTTCCGTCTTTGAAATAGACGGTTTCTTCTTCCTGTCCTGGTGCTGCTGTCGGTTTCGCAATAACCGGACGGGTTGCTGCCGAGGCAGGTGCCGGTGTAGGAGTGGCTGTTGTGGCAGTGGCCTTTTTCTTACTTTTTTTCTTCTTTGTTGTAGTCTTTTTGTTTCCGTTTCCGGCCTTGGAAAGAGCATTCTGTACTGCCTGGATAATACCATTTGAAGAATATGTGGCACCACTGACAGCATCTACATTCGGTGACTGGGCAGAAAGCATCTTGCTGATAACTCCTTTCGCTGATGCAAAATATGAGCCTGTTTCACCAGATGCACTGAGTATATCAATTGCTGTGATTTTACCTCCTGAAACCTTAACCTGAACAGTGATCGTTCCTCCGAATCCTGTTCCGCTTCCCCGGTAAGTGCCGTCTTTATAACCGTCTTCCGGTACACTGGTAGTCGGCGTAGTCGTCGTTCCCTGTCCCTGACCGGAAGCTGCGGCGGATTTTACAGGAAGAGCTTTTGCATCGCCTTTTTTGATTCCGCCTGTCTTTGTTTTTTTCTTTGTTGTGGTCTTTTTCTTCTGACTGTCTGTAGTATCTCCCGCAGAAAAATCCTCCTGAACATCTGTATAATCATAAGAATAAGCTGTTGTCAGAAGGCTCTCCAGATCTTTTGCATTTATTACATCTGTCTGTGCTCCACTGACTGTTTTGGCAGTCTCATCTGCATTGATTTCCGGCTGCAGTCCTGAAACAGTCACAGCTGCGATCACAGCTGCTGCCGGAAGAAGTTTTATGAGATTTTTTCCTGTCTGACCGGACTTCTTTTCCGATTTTTTTTCGTCCTGCTGATTCATAAAATCTGTCTCCTTTTGAATCTTATCTGAATTATCTCCTGACAATCAAAAGAAGGGGCGTTGATTCAACGTCCCCGTTCTTTTGATTAGCTTATGAAGGATAAATTTGAAACCTACTGTCTGTGAACAGTTATATTACTTTACTGTAACTTTGAATTTTCTTGTAATTCCATTGCATTTTACAGTAATTGTTGCTGTTCCTTTCTTCTTACCTTTTACAACACCCTTTTTGGTTACTGTTGCAACTTTCTTATTGCTGCTCTTGTATGTAACTTTTGAAACCGGTGCTGCTTTAACTTTAATTGTGGTTGTTTTGCCCTTCTTGATCTTTGCAGAAGATTTTGCAAGTTTGAAGGAAGGTTTTTTAACTTTTACAGTAAGAACTTTTTTGTATTTTCCAACAGTAACAGTAATCTTTGCAGTACCTGCTTTTTTACCTGTTACAACACCTTTTGCGTTTACTGTTGCAACTTTTTTGTTACTTGTTTTGAATTTTGCAGTTCCTGTTACGTTTTCTTTCGTTACTTTGATCGCAGCTTTTTTACCAACATAAATCTGTCCGACTGTAGCTGTGATTCCTGTTGTCTTAACAACTTCCTGTGTTTTAGTTGGTGTTTCAGCTGCTTTAACTGTAACTGTGTATGTTGCGGATCTGCTTCCAAGTGCAGCTGTGATTGTTGCTGTTCCTGCTGCTTTTGCTGTTACAACGCCATCTGCAACTGTGGCAACTTTTTCGTTACTGGATTTCCATGCAACTTTACCAGCTGTGATATTTGTGTTTACTGTAAGTTTCTCAGTTCCTCCAACAGTAAGAGTTCCTGTTGTTTTGGAAAGGGAAAACGTTGTTTTTACAAGGCCCTCCATTGCATCTGTCAGATGTCCGATCTGCTCATCAATTGCTACCTGTGTTGTTTCAGAAAGATCATTCAGCATCTCTACTGTTTCATCATATTCACCGGCAAATACATTCCAGGATTTTTCTGTATAATCTTCTTTTTTCAGCTCTGCTGCTTTTGCAACAAGTGCCTCCAGTGCTGTAGTATCAACATTACCTTCTGTTGCACCCACAATGTTTTCTTCTGTTGCCTGGAATGTGAAAGAATAGTCCTCATATCCAAGTGCATATACAGTTACCTTCCAGTATCCTGTACCATCTGTTCCTTCCGGAAGCTGGCATCTCTGAGATTTTGTCAGACCAAGCTGAACACCATTCTTTTTATGCATCCAGTTATCTGCTGCAAATTTAGTACCAAATGTAACAAGTGCATTACTGTATGTAGAATCATTACCATAATATGTCCAGGTTACAGCCTGCATTGCAGCACCAAATCCACCGTAATTTCCAAGTACATCTGCTCTCAGGAACTCTCCATACTGGCCGCCTGCTTTCTGAACCTTCGGTTCTGCACCATCAATTACTGCTGATTTCAGAGCAACATCTTTCAGACCTGAATCTGTTCCTGTCTGTCTTGCACTGAATGTAAATGTACCATCAGCGCTCTCTGTTGCTGTTTTGAGTCCATTTGTATTCTCTGTAACTTCTGCTGTATACTCATATGATACAAGGTTAAGTTCTCCATATCCACCAACAAGTTTTTCTCCGTTCATTACTATCGGATATGATTTTTTGAAATCTTCCAGGTCTGCTGTTGCAACTTTTACAGGAACATATTTAAGACCTGTTACTATATAATGATCAAGATGTTCTACTGTTCCATCTGCAAGTGTAATGTCACCAACAAAAGCTTTCCAGCCAATTTTCTCTCCCTTGGTTGTATAGAACGCACTGCCGTCTGCTTCCCATGAAGAAATATCATATGTATGACCTTCCTGAGAATATACAGTTGCCATACACTGATAACTGCCTCTGTGAACGCCATGATTTGGTGTAGCTCTTGTTACAGTATCAAAAGCTCCTTTGTCATATTCACCTTTTTTATCTTTAACAGATGATGAGGCTGTACTTCCTGCATTCTGGACAGCTTCATTTTTCCAGTACTCAGCCCATGTAAGACCGGCATATACATATGTGTACTCGCCCTGCTCTTCACCTGCGCTGAAGTCATCATCGCTTTCTTCTGCACTGAAATCATCTTCTTCGGAAGCGGTCTCTTCTGTTCCTGCTTCTTCTGTCTCTTCTTCCTCTGCAACATCAAGCTCGTCATCATCAACATCTTCTGCCACGATGTCTTCTGTTTCTTCGTCTGATGTCTCTACATCTGCTGTCTCTTCGTCTTCGGTAATTTCTGCTGCTTCTACAGTGCTGTCTGCAAAATCAGAAGCAAAAGCTGTAACAGGCATGCTGGAAAATGCCACTGCCGCACTCATAACTACAGGAGCAACTTTTTTTAATAAATTGTGTTTTGCCATCTCTTTCCTCCTACTAATTTTCGTTCGTTTCATCTAACCAAATAATTTTATATCATAAAACTGCGGCTATGTCTACCTGACTGTTAGCATTTTCTAACCTATAATTGACTTTTTTTCTCAATTGTTTGCTTATTGTATGTATTTTTTCAATAAAAGTATAAAAAAATCCACCTGTTGCATATGGCTTACTTTTATACAGACAAAAACCTGCTACAGTCCGGTTTGCCGCCGAACCATAACAGGTCATCATCAGATTCCTATTCCACTTCTTTTAATTTTGAAAAAGCCTCCCGGCTTTCCTGCCATGCAGCAGGTGTACCGCCGATCACAGAACAGCCCTCATGGAAAGTAATCGGACTGCCGTCAATCTGAGTGATTTTTCCACCGGCTTCCTCCAGGATCACTGATGCAGCCGCATAATCATATGGTTGCAGTTTCAATTCCAGATATACGGTATTACTACCTGATGCAGCCCTGCAAAGTCCCAGTGCAGCTGAACCGCCACATCGGATAGAAAGGCTGTTCTGGAACATTTCTTTTACCACTCTGAAAAGCCAGTCAATACCGGCTTCGTTATATCGGGCACAGCCAAATTCTACGATTCCCTGTTCTACAGGCTTATTTTTCATGTTCAGACGCCTGCCGTTAAGATAGCTTCCTTTTCCTCTGATTCCCGCATACATTTCATCAGTATATGGATTGTAAACAAAACCTGCGATCATTTTATCTTTGTGCGCCAGCCCTACAGAAACGCAACTATGGTGATAGTCAAACATGAAATTTGTAGTCCCGTCGATCGGATCAATATAAAAAGTATACTCACCCTCCGCATCCGCACCGGCATTGCCCTCGGTATCCTCTTCTCCGAAAAAAGCTGCTCCCGGCAATATCTCACTCAGTCCACGGATCAGAAATCTCTGAATCTCTGTGTCATAATCTGTACAAAAATTGGCAAGACCCTCTTTCTGATGAATATTTTCTTCTGACGGCCTCGCGCTGCGCATTTTCTGTCCTGCTTCACGTATCAGATTTTCGATAGCTTCGTAATTCATAATATTGCTCCCTCTCATAAATATTTTCCCAGCATTTTATCTACGCATATCTGAATTTCTTCAATCATTTTCTCACAGTTTTCCCGTTTTAGCCCAGCTGCAACACCTACTGCCAGAAGTTCTTTTCTACCTGGATTTTTTCCATTACCATCCACTGTTGTCGTGTGTTCACCATAATAGGTATTACTGTAAGTAAGATCATATGCCGGACTGAGGCTCCAACTGTCTTCTGTCTCATTATAAAGATACGTAAAGTTCTTTGAATGATCATCACGGTTATGAGCAAATACATTAAAGCACATTCGCCGGAACATATTTTCCAGATCCTGATAATTATCTCGCGTTAAAATCTTGGTCAGTTTCATCAGACTGTGATAATCCAGACTTGGCTGTTCAAAATCCAGTTCCAGAAGTGCGGCTGCTGTCAACATATGGACTCTTTTTTTATTCGCTTTTCTGTCAAAACGCCTGGTGCCAAAATATCCTTTACATTTTTCAGATGGAAATAATTTCGTTTCACTCATGACAATGCCACATTGTCTGGCACAACAGGAATAATCATATTCCATTTTCCCGGCATCTTTTCCATCTACATGTGCAGGAAATTTTATAATCCATTCTTCATTATCAATCGAAGTCATAATTTTGGGTCTGGCACCACCGCTTGTACCTCCAAGCTGGTACAGTTCGTCCAGTTTATCTGAGTATTCCGTATTCAATATTTTCTGGCACTCTTCAGCCAGATCATCAAGATTCAGATGCTTATTCTGTTCTGAAAAATTCTTTTCCGGATAATATGTCAATGCTCCCATTCCTGACTTTCCAACGATTGCCAGACGATCCAAAACTGTCAGGTCATCCGGATTCTGACCATGTGCCCGCAATAATCGATTCAGTAATAATTTTCCCCAGTTATCCGGGAGGCTGTCCGCAAACACACCAAATAATCCATCGAAATAATCTTTAGTTGGAATGAATACCTGTTTTTTTAATGGAAGTGAAAATGGGCTGACTGAAAAACCGGTTTCAAGCCATTCGTCATCATACTGAAACGCAGCTTTATGATTCGCTGTCATTGCCAGCGTTCCTACAATTCTTTTACCATAATACACCTGCAATGTATTATCTTGTTTCATTTATAACCTCCTGAATATCCTTGTATGGTACCTGCGTAAAAAGATTTCTAAGTTCATCTGCGATATCCAGCGCCATTGCAATTTTTGTCAGAGATATCAGTGAAATCTGGCCTGAAGACTCAAATCTTTTAATTGAGCCATAGCTTACTCCACTCATTGCAGATAACTTTTCCTGTGAAATGGATCTGCGTTTTCTGATATTCCTTACACGTTGTGCAAGTTTCTGATCTAATTCTTCAGCTGTTTCCCATATAAACTCTGCCATATTCGCCTCCATTACACAGATAATATTTTATCCAAAATCTTTCAAACATATGCAAAAAAGATAACATTTAATCTATTTTTATTTTATCATTTTCACATTTAAAGCGCAATACAAAGAACCTGGTGGCATACAAAAACCTGTTATAACTTTACATTATGCAAAACTATAACAGGTTTTATAAATCAGTTGCAACTTATCCAATCAGTTCTGTAAAGACTTTAATAAAGAAGATCACAATAACAACGATCATGATCGGTTTTACGATTTTTGTTCCTTTGTCTGTGAAGCAATGGCTTCCAAGAAAATTTCCGATCATGTTGCAGATTCCTGCCGTAATTCCAAGTCCCAGAAGTCCTTTTCCGTTCGCAAGAAATACAACAAGCGCTGTAATGTTTGTTGTAAGGTTGATTGCTTTTGTTGTTCCGGCTGCATCATTCATTGTCAGATGGCAGAATCCTGAGAAAAGAAGCATCAGGAATGTTCCTGTTCCCGGTCCGTAAATACCGTCATAGATACCGATTCCAAATGCGATCAGTACACATTTAAAAATCAGTGTTCCATTGATCACTTCTTCTGTATTCTGTGTCTCTCCGCTGAGTGTTTTGCTTCTGGTAACATAGAACAGAATAATCGGAAGTATGATCAACATGGCAATCTTAAGTACATTTTCCGGAATCATCAATGTCAGCTTTGCGCCAATACTGGAACCCACAATTGCTGCCAGGATTGACGGAAGGCACAGCTTCCATTTCATAAATCCCTGTCTGAAATAGTGCCAGGATGCAATCGCAGTTCCCATGCTGCTGCTTATTTTGTTGGTTGCAATTGCAGTATGGGCGGGCAGTCCTGCTATCATATACGCCGGAAGTGAGATCAGACCTCCTCCTCCCGCGATTGAATCCACAAAACCGGCCAGAAATACAGCCACACAAACAATTCCATACATAATATAAGTATTCACAATTCTTTCTCCGTTTTCCCTCAAATTATTTATCTTTTGTTAATTCATAATAAAAAATATACTGCTGCATGATTCCTCTCATGCCATGATATCTTCTGTTCGGAAAGCCTCTCCTGTAATGTTCGTCAAGCACCTGACGGATATGGGTATCTACCGGAAAAGCGTCCATATGATGCAGTGCAAAAAGACAGATACAGTCCGCAACTTTTTCCCCGACACCGCTGAGTTTCAGAAGTTCCCTGCGTGCCCTGCTGTAATATTTCATGCGAAAAATTTTCTCCAGAGATACCTCGCCTTCTCTGATACTTCTGGTTGTTTCTACCAGATATCTCGCCCTGTAGCCCATTCCCAGTTCCCGCAGTTCTTCTTCCGTTGCCACCGAAAGTTCTTCCACTGTAGGAAAAGAACAATATTCTGTTCCGTCCTGCGCCATGAGATGTTTTCCATATTTATGGCAAAGCCTCTCAATACAGCCTTTTATCCGTGATATATTATTCTGCTGGGAGATCAGAAATGTAATGATCATTTCCCACAGATCCTGCTGCAAAATCCTGATGCCGCTGCCGCATTCGCCTGCTTTTACGAGATATTTATCCCTGGGATTAATAGCTTTTATATATCTGCTGTAATCTGCATCAATGTCAAAATATGGCACCCAGTAACAGATAAATTCCATATCACTGCAATAAAAATTTACGATTGTCCCCTGCTGGGAAATTTTCAGGTATTTATCTCCTGCAATCAGTTCGTATACATTTTCTCCTGCTTCTTTCATCCTGAAACACTGCCCTGACTGGCAGATTTCCTTCAGACTGAAGTTTTCCAGTTCTACTGTAATCATTTATCCACTGAACTTCTTTCGTATGTTATCGTTTTCCACATTTTATCTGACCCTGGCTGTTATTCTGTGGACAGACGGAAATCTGTTTTCTTTACATCTGATGGCGGACCACTTTGTACTCGTCACCAGAGCAATAATATGGACATTCTTTGTATTCACTGCTGATAAAACGATAATATTCATCTTCGTCCAGATTTACATCACAATAATAGCTTTCGCTGTCATCATCATAGACATAATTTGCACAATAATCGCAGCTGCTTCCTTTCATCTCAACACCTCCGACTGTTTAATCCCATGTTTTCCATGGCGCATTGCCGGATTGCCACAGTGCTTCCAGCAGATTTTTCTCGCGAAGTGTATCCATGCACTGCCAGAAACCTTTGTGACGGTAGGCATTCAGCTGTCCCATACGTGCCGCTTCAACAAGAGGTTCTTTTTCAAAAACAGTATCATCACCTTCGATCAGATCCATAATAGAAGGCTCCAGCACCATAAAACCTGCGTTGATCCAGCCGCCGTCTTCTTTTTTCTTTTCTTTGAAGTTTGTGATAGTTCCGTCATTCTGGATATCCAGGATTCCAAATCTTCCACCTGGCTGAGCTGCCGTGATCGTAGCCATTTTGCCATGGGATCTGTGGTATTTCAGGAGCTCTTTGATGTTTATATCTGCAACTCCGTCTCCATAAGTCAGCATAAAAGTATCGCCATCCAGATATTCACGGACACGCTTGATACGACCGCCGGTCATGGTATTCAGACCTGTATCCACAAGAGTGACTTTCCATGGTTCAAGCGCTGTATTGTGAACGATCATCTTGTTTTCCTGTGTAAAATCAAATGTAATATTGCTGTTGTGCAGATAATAATCCGCAAACCACTCCTTGATCACATGCTGCTTGTATCCACAGCAGATCACAAACTCATTGAATCCATAACTGGAATACATTTTCATGATATGCCATAAAATCGGTTTTTCCCCGATCTCAATCATCGGCTTCGGTTTCAGATGACTTTCCTCACTGATCCTTGTTCCGAAACCACCTGCTAAAATAACAACCTTCATATAATTTCTCCATTTCCTCCGCTCGGTTATATAATCTGTTTTATTCATAATCTCGTTGTAAGTGAAGCTTCTCTTATTCTAATACAAACCGCCCGAAAAAGAAACAGCAAAAGAAAAACTCCCATGGCTGTTTTGTTTTTTCTGACTATAAATCAGCTCTCTCTTAACTTTTTCAGCATTGCCATTATATCTGGCTGAGTCGGTGTAAACTTAATACCTCGTTTCAGCATTCCCATTACTTTTCTCGCTTTTGATTCTATAATTCTGGCTACATGTTCACTTGTCAGCAGTGACATGCTCCCACCACTTAAATCTCTGATTTTGAAGTGGGGGCTTCTTGCTCAATGGCTCTACTGAGCCAAGTA
>CAKRLX010000006.1 GCA_934359835.1 uncultured Blautia sp. | reverse complement strand
AAATACCCGATGTTCTATCGGAACACAGAGAAAAAGCTTGCACAGGAACAGAGAAAACTGTCCAGATGTCAGAAAGGCAGTCAGAATTATAAAAAACAGAAGAAACGAGTTGCACTGTGCCATGAAAAGACCCGAAATCAGAGAAAAGACTTTCAGCATAAACTCAGTACCAGTCTTGCCGAGAGCTACGATGCAGTATGCGTGGAAGATCTGGATCTGAAAGGGATGGCAGGAGGACTTCATTTTGGAAAAGGCGTACATGATAATGGATATGGCCGGTTTCTGTCTATGCTGGAATATAAACTGGAGGAAAGAGGAAAATATCTGATCAAAGTAGACCGTTATTTTGCATCCAGTAAGATTTGCAGTGCATGTGGAAAGAAAAAAGCAGAATTGTCTTTATCTGAAAGGATTTATTACTGTGAATGCGGAAACAGAATGGACCGTGATGTAAATGCAGCAGTTAACATCATGAATGAGGGAAAAAGAATCTTTGCAGAATGTGCATGACAGCACAATAAAAAAGTCCGTAACCGGACTTATAAAAATCGCGGGGCACGCGAGGATAGCTTGTGGATACTTGGCTCAGTAGAGCCATTGAGCAAGAAGCCCCACTTCAAAATCAGAGATTTAAGTGGTGGGAGCATGTCACAATGCGTGGAGGTAAAATGCTATGATTAATCGTACGAAGTCTTCTATTCTTCAGAATGTTGACTCAGAAGTTGCATATCTTATAGCAAACAGCAAAAAAATAACATTAATGGATGGTTTGAGGCTATTTTGGAACTCAGAGACACATAAAATGTTATTAGATGATGATACAAAATTATGGTATTTAAGTCCATTGGCGATTTTTGATATCTGGGAAAATGAAGTAATAACAGGTGATATGCAAAACTCGTTATATTTGCGGGGTGATGAGATTGGATAAAAAATTCAGATTTTTTGCATATTTAATAGAAAGTTATGCTGCTTATAAGAATACAACAGCGGATGTGATTATAAAAACCCTTGATGAAAAGGGTTTAACAGATTTTGTGTACGATATGTATGAAATATATCATACTGAGACAATAGAAAATGCATTTACAGATATAGACAGTTTAATTGAGACCGGAAGACCAGCATGGTAATGACCTAACCCCAGTTGACCCCATTTTCAACTGGGGATTTTTTGTGTATAATGTGGAAAGAAGATAAATTTTACGGACGAGTTGTGGAGAGAGGTACATTTTATGAATATTAACGAGATTGCCAGGCTGGCAGGGGTTTCCCGGGCTACAGTGTCGAGATATCTGAATAACGGATATGTAAGCGAAGAGAAAAAAGAAGTTATTCGTAAAGTGATCGAAGAGACAGGCTACCAGCCATCAGCTCAGGCCCAGACATTACGTACAAAGAAAACCAGCCTTGTAGGAGTGATCCTGCCGAAAATCAATTCTGATACTATCAGCAGAGAAGTGGCGGGGATCAGTGATGTGCTGACTGCAAGAGGCTATCAGCTGATTCTTGCAAATACGAATAATAATCTGGAAGAGGAACTGAAATATCTGTCGTTATTTAAAGAACGACAGGTAGATGGCGTTATTTTTATTGCCACTATGTTTACAAGAAAACATAAACAGATGTTAAAAGATTATAAAGTACCGATCGTGATTCTGGGACAGCATCTGGAGGGATATCCCTGTATTTATCAGGATGATTACAGAGCGGCAGTTCTTGTGACGGAAAAACTGGCAGAAAAAGGAAGAAACTTTGCCTATATTGGTGTAACAGACCGTGATGAGGCGGTTGGACAGCAGCGTAAAAAAGGTTTTATGACTGTTCTTCACAAAAATAAGATCAGCATCTCTGATGACAAAATAAAAGAGGGCAATTTTACCATGGATTCCGGATATGAGAAAGCATGTGAACTTTTTGAAACAGATCCGGAGATAGATTCCCTGCTCTGTGCAACAGATACCATGGCGATTGGTGCGATAACCTGTATAAAGGAAAAAGGTCTTCGGATCCCGGAAGATGTGCAGGTAGCGGGAATTGGCGATGGAGCACTGGGGAAGCTTATAGATCCGAAACTAACGACAGTACATTTTTATTACAAGACCAGTGGAATGGAGGCTGCCTCCATGCTGACTGATCTTATTGACAGTGAAAAAGGAATACATAAAGAAATAAAGATGAGCTGTGAGCTGGTAGAAAGAGATTCTCACAGATAAAAAGAATGCCGGATATGTGATTGATTTCATATATCTGGCATTCCTTTTTGCTCAGATAAATGAGTGCGTGAATGAAACATAAAAGTACAGTATGCATCTGAATTCGTTGAAAATATACAAAACTCAAGCAAAATCTTTGTAACATCTTCCATATTTACAAAAAATAAAATCAGGGATTATAATACAAACAAGATGTGAGAACGATTCCACAACGTAACCATAAAAGGAAAAGGGAGGATGAACATGGATTACAGAAAAACGGCACAGGAAATCTATGATCATATTGGAAAAAAGGAAAACATTATTTCGGCAGCCCACTGCGCAACAAGACTTCGCCTGGTTATTGCAGATAATGCAAAAGCAGACAAAGAATATGTAGAAAATATTGATGGAGTAAAAGGTGTTTTCTTTGCACAGGGCCAGATGCAGATTATTTTTGGAACTGGCGTGGTAAATAAAGTATATGACGAATTTATTCAGATTGCAGGGATTTCTGAAAGCAGCAAAGAAGAACTGAAAAAAGTAGCAGCTTCCAAAGCGAATCCGTTCCAGAGACTGATCAAAACACTGGGCGATATTTTTGTCCCGATCATTCCTGCCATTGTAGCCAGCGGTTTCCTTATGGGAATCATGGAAGCCCTGAATTTCATGGTAAACAACAACTTTATCCACATTAATACGACAGGTTCGATTTATGTATTTGCACAGCTTTTCAGTAACACTGCTTATACATTCCTGCCGATCCTGATCGCTTACAGTGCAGCGAAAGTATTTGGCGCCAATCCATACCTTGGTGCAGTTATCGGCATGATCATGATTCATCCGAACCTGCAGAATGCATGGACAGTGGCAACAGAAGGCGTCCAGGCAACACAGAAAGTATGGTTTGGACTTTATTCAATTGACATGGTTGGCTATCAGGGACATGTAATCCCGGTTATCATTGCAGTATGGGTACTTGCTCAGATTGAAAAGAGGCTGCACAAGGTCGTACCTGCCATGTTTGATCTCTTTGTAACACCGCTTGTCAGTGTTTTTGTAACAGGTTACCTTACACTTTCTATTATCGGACCGATTTTTGTAACAGTAGAAAATGGTGTTCTGGACGGAGTTCAGTGGCTGATCGCACTTCCTCTTGGAATTGGAAGTTTTATTATGGGTGCTTTTTATGCGCCTACAGTAGTTGCCGGTGTGCATCATATGTATACCATCATTGACCTTGGCCAGATTGCAAAATTCGGTGTTACATACTGGCTTCCGCTTGCATCAGCAGCCAATGTTGCACAGGGTGGTGCTGCTTTTGCGGTAGGTCTTAAAACAAAGAATCAGAAGATTAAATCCATGGCAGTTCCGTCCGCATTGAGTGCGTGTATGGGAATTACAGAACCTGCAATTTTCGGTGTAAATATCCGTTTCGGTAAACCATTTATCATGGGTTGTCTGGGCGGTGCCTGCGGTGCGCTGTTTGCTTCTGTCACAGGACTTGGAGCTACAGGAACAGGTGTTACAGGTATCTTCGGACTGCTCCTCTGCCTGAATAATCCGATCACTTATATCCTTATGTTTGCGATTTCTTTCGGTGTGGCGTTTGTCCTGACATGGATGTTCGGATACAAAGATGAAGTACAGCCTGCGGCAGAGACAGTGCAGAAAAAAACTCCTGAGAAAGAAGTAACAAAAGAAGCGGTAACAGAAATTACAGGAACATCAGAATCAACTGTAATACAAGAAAAATCAACAGATAATACGGATAAAAAATCAAAAACCCGCACATTGTACAGTCCGTTAAATGGTATAGCAATCCCTCTTTCAGAAGTAAAAGATGAAACTTTTGCAGGAGAAGTACTTGGTAAAGGTATGGCTGTGACACCTTCAGAAGGTGTAGTAAAAGCACCTTGTGATGCAGAAGTTTCTATGGTTTTTGATACAAAACATGCTATCGGACTTACCACAGAAAACGGACTGGAACTTCTGATCCATGTAGGCCTGAATACGGTAGAACTTGAAGGAAAGTATTACACAGTACATGTAAATGATGGCGATAAGGTACAAAAAGGCCAGACGTTGATTACATTTGATATGGATAAAATAAAAGAAGCCGGCTATGATGTGACAACACCGATGATCGTTACAAATACAGATGATTTTGAAAAAGTTACTTTCCTGAATGCGGGAACAGTTAATAATGATTCCAGAGTTTTGGAGGTTCGATAATGAGCACATTAACAAAGGTCCTTTGCGATTCCGTCAGAAAAATTGAAGATACTGCACTGGCAGAAAAAGTGCAGCAGAGCGCCAGACTGACACATCATCTGATGCCGCCGACAGGCTGGCTGAATGACCCCAATGGACTTTGCTATTTCAAAGGAAAATATCATGTGTTTTTTCAGTATAATCCTTTTGATGCTACAGGTGGACTGAAATTCTGGGGGCATTATTCCAGTGCAGATATGCTGAACTGGAAGTACGAAGGAGTGGCACTTTATCCGGACAGCGTTATGGACTGTCATGGCGTATATTCCGGATCAGCCCTTGCTGAAGGGGATAAACTTCATCTGTTTTTTACAGGAAATGTCAAGGAAGAAGATGGTGATTTTGACTATGTAAATAACGGAAGACAGGCAAGTACACTTCATGTGGAGAGCGAAGACGGACTTCAGTTCGGAGTGAAAAAAGCAGCAGTATATTACAGAGATTATCCTGAAAATTACACTTGTCACATCAGAGATCCAAAGGTCTGGAAAGATACAGATGGATATCATATGGTGCTCGGAGGACGGCAGAAAGGTGACCGTGGAGCAGTGCTTTTTTACAGGTCTGAGAATCTGAATACATGGGAATTTGACAGAGAACTTACCACCGAAAATGCTTTCGGATATATGTGGGAATGCCCGGATTTCTTTGAACTTTCCGGCGAAAAAATTCTTTCAGTTTCCCCGCAGGGACTGAAATGTGAGGAATACCGTTTCCAGAATATCTATCAGTCGGGATATTTTATCCTGCAGAATGATCAGGTTTCAGAAGAAAGCTTTCAGGAATGGGATATGGGATTTGACTTTTATGCGCCACAGACATTTCTGGATAAAAGAGGACGCAGAATTCTGATAGGCTGGATGGGCATGCCGGATGCAGATGATGATTATACCAATCCTACAGCTGAAAAAGAGGGATGGCAGCATTGCCTTACCGTGCCAAGGGAAGTTACATTAAAGAACGGAAGGCTTTATCAGAAGCCTGTTGAAGAAATAAACAGCCTCCGAAAAAATTCAACAGAAATAGATACCTGTGACAGTGAAATAATTACAGAAGTCCCGTTTGATCTGGAAGCAGAAGTTCAGGGAACAGAGATTTTGATAGAACTGGAGAATGCTTTTTCTGTGGAATATAAAGATGGAAAAGTCGTTCTGAATCTTTCTGAACAGGCTGGAGCAGGACGAAAACAGCGAAAGGCGATCATTCCTTCAGGAAAGCTTACAGATATTCGAATCCTTGCGGATACAACTGCAGCTGAAATTTATCTTAATGATGGAGAGGTAGTATTTTCTACAAGATATTATCCGCAGAGCAGGAAACAGACGTTAAAAATACAGGCAGAACAGCTGAAAGGACAGATTAGTCAGCTGAATGCTATGACATTTACGAAATAAAAACAGGCAGAAATTATGAATGTGTGTTCATAATTTCTGCCCGTTTATTTTATATAGCTTTTTTAATAGTGTTTTTGTTGGAGGTGCTGAGCCCTGTCATGAGATATGGATCAAGAATCTGCTCCAGTTCGTTTTCCGTGAGTAATCCCTGTTCAAGTACGAGAGAACGTACGGATTTGCCGGTTTTTACAGCTGTTTTGGCGATCACTGCAGCTGACTTGTAACCAATATAAGGACAGAGTGCAGTGGCAATACCGGCGCTGCTTTCCATGAGCTCACGGCAGTGTTCACGATTGGCGGTAATACCGGAGATGCAGTTGTCAATGAGTGTTGTGACAGCTTTTTCCAGTGTGGATATGGAATCAAAAAGATTGCTGAAAACTACAGGTTCAAAAGCATTTAATTCAAGCTGACCAGCTTCAGCTGCCATGGTAATAGTGGTGTCGTGACCTGCAATATGGAAAGCTACCTGACTGACAACTTCCGGAATAACAGGATTTACCTTGCCTGGCATTATGGAAGATCCGTTCTGCTTGGCAGGAAGATTGATTTCACCAAAACCTGTTTTGGGACCGGAAGAGAGAAGCCTCAGATCATTGCACATTTTGGAGAGATCTATGGCACAGGTTTTAAGAGTACCGGAAACTGTTACAAAACCGTCGAGGTTTTCAGTAGCGTCAAAAAGATCATCTGCCTGTTTCAGAGGATAACCGGTAAGTTTTTCAAGAACCGGTACAATATGTGAAAAATAAAAATCAGAAACATTGACAGCAGTTCCGACAGCAGTACCACCCAGGTTGACAGAATACATCTCTCTGAAAGATTTTTCTATACGTTTTCTGTCGCGGGCTACCATGGAGGCATAGCCATGAAAAATCTGGCCAAGGCGTACAGGAACAGCATCCTGAAGCTGAGTACGTCCCATAGTGATCACATCGTCAAATTCAAGAGCTTTATCGGAAAGAGCAGCTTCCAGTCGGCTGAGTTCGCTGATCAGAGGTCGAAGGAGATCCAGAACAGTTATTTTTCCGGCAGTTGGAATAACATCATTTGTTGACTGAGCCATGTTGACATGATCATTTGGATGAACTTTGAGATAACTTCCTTTTGTGTCACCAAGAAGTTCTCCGGCACGATTGGCAAGAACTTCGTTCATATTCATGTTTGCACTTGTTCCTGCACCACCCTGAATAGCATCTACAATAAATTCTTCACGCAGCTTGCCGGAAATTACCTCATTACATGCACTGACGATAGCATCGGAAACTTTTTTTTCGAGGACACCTGCTTCGGCATTTGTTATAGCTGCAGCTTTTTTAATCTGTGCAAGATTTTTGATAAAGACCGGGTGAAGCTTCGTCCCTGTGATTGGAAAATTCCGACTGGCTCTGAGTGCCTGTACTCCATAATAAGCATCTGCCGGGACTTCCATAACTCCGATTGAATCTGCTTCCAAACGTGTTCTGCTCATATCGAAAATACCTCTTCTTTCTGTAGTGTCATAGTGGTTGTTATAATTTTATATGTCAGCTGCTGTCATCTTTGATGCATAAAAAACTAACACTTATTTTTGCTGATGTAAAGACTTTAAAGTGAAAACCATTATTATAAGCAAAAATAGATATATACACTTAAAATAGAAAAGTAAAATCCATATTTTTATTAATTATATTAAGCAACAGAATCACGTGATCAGGAAAAAAGTGGTATACTTATAAGAAAAGCGAAGGCTGGGAGGCGGACTGATATGGACTATAAAATCGATAATATAGACAGAAAAATTATAGAAATGCTTCAGAAAAATGCGCGTACTTCTGTAAAGGAAATTGCAAAAGAAGTGTTTCTGTCATCACCGGCGGTATCTGCAAGAATAGAACATATGGAAAAAACAGGAGTTATTTCAGGCTATCATGCACAGGTTAATCCGGTTCTTCTGGGCTATCACATAAAAGCATTTGTAAATCTGGAAGTTGAACCTGTACGTAAGAAAGAATTCTATCCGTTTATTCAGGCGATTCCTAATGTTATAGAATGCAATTGCGTGACAGGGGATTACTCCATGCTGATTGAAGTTGTTTTTGAATCGACAGTTGAACTGGATCATTTTATTAATATTCTTCAGCAGTTTGGCAGGACAAAAACACTGATTGTTTTTTCAACATCTGTAGAACATCGCGATCCGCCGGTGCTGGCTGAAGATATATCAGATGTGAGATGACTCCCGCTTCTGCAGGTGGCGAGCAACAAATGTTGCAAAAAGCGAAGATGAAGGGGTATTCATCTTCGCTTTTAATATTTGAGAGGGGGAATTCTGGAGTAAATTTAACTGGAATAATTTATTTACGGCCAGATGCCACGAAGGTTTTTGGCATCAACAACACGTTTAACTGCGATCAGGTATGCTCCTGTCCTGAGGGAAGTATCTTTTTCGCGGGCAATATCCCATACTGCCTGGAATGCCTGATCCATAATTGTTTTCAGGTGATCGTTGACATATTCTTCGCTCCAGCTTACGGACTGGATGTTCTGAACCCATTCAAAGTAGGAAACAACAACACCGCCTGCGTTTGCAAGGATATCAGGGACAAGAATGATTCCACGTTTTTTGAGGATTTCGTCTGCTTCAACAGTGGTAGGTCCGTTGGCACCTTCTACGATAACTTTTGCCTGGATCTTCTTTGCGTTTTTCTCATTGATCTGATTTTCAAGAGCAGCAGGAACAAGGACTGTGGTCTTCAACTCAAGAAGTTCTTCGTTGGTGATATAACTTACGCCGTCGCCTTTGTAATTTTTCAGCAGATTTCCTTTCTTTGCGGAAAGATACTCGATAATTTCAGGAATATTAAGTCCTTCCGGATTATAAATACCACAGGATACATCACTTACAGCGATAACTTTAAGTCCTGCTTTGTGGATCAGTTTGGCAGAGATGCTTCCTACATTTCCCATACCCTGGATAACTGCTGTGGAGCCTTTTACAGGGATATCAAGTGCTTTCAGGATATTGAGGGTAGTGAGCATAACACCACGTCCGGTTGCTTCATGACGTCCGAGTGCACCGCCGAGTTCCAGAGGTTTTCCTGTTACAACGCCAGGAACGCAATGACCTTTCAGCATGCTGTAAGTATCCATGATCCAACCCATAACATTTGCATTTGTTCCTACATCAGGAGCCGGAATATCCTGATCCGGCCCGATGATAGGAGCTATCATGGCTGTAAAACGACGGGTCAGTCTGCGCAGTTCATTGTCGGACAATTTGGAGGGGTCGCATACAATGCCGCCTTTACCGCCGCCATAAGGAATATTTACAACAGCACACTTAAATGTCATCCATGCGGCGAGAGCTTTGACTTCATCGATATTGACGTTCTGATGATAACGGATTCCGCCTTTGGCAGGGCCGCGGGAGGTACTGTGCTGTACACGATAGCCTTCAAAAACATGTACGCTTCCATCATCCATGCGGACAGGGATGGAAACTTTCAGTTCTCTTTCAGGGAAGAGGACAGCTTCATAATCATCGTGGGAATAACCCAGGATAGAAGCTGCGTTTTTTACTACAGCCTGTACATTGTCATAGGGATTGTAGCTTTTTGTGGTACTCATAATAGGTCATCCTTTCCTGGCAGATATGCCATATGTATTTTTTAATCTGAATGAGTATTAACGTGTGGAAAATAATATCCTGCCTTGTAATATGCAATATGCAATATATCGCAAGAAAGAAAAAATAAAATCAGATACAATATCTGAGGTCTGATTTCGGATGTTTGCTGCTGCTGGTTGGAGCCACAGAAATCTCTTTCCGGCAGCAGCTGAGGAAATCAAACAAAAGGCAAAGGCAAAAATGCCTTAAAATCTTAATATAGGTGAGATATCAGATAACTTACATCCAGGTGCAAGGTCGCATGCACGCATCAGGAAGTTCAGTTTATCGATTCTTTCTCCGGAACGTGGAGCTCCGTTTTTAATGAAGCCAACCTGGAGACCGACTGCAAAGTCCATAACAACATCGCCGATAACGCCGCCTGCTCTTCCGGAAGGAATTGCAAGGAGATTGTGGGCTTTTGCAAATTCATATGTATCCATAGCTTCTGTAATAGTACCAACCTGATTTGGCTTAAGGATAAAGCCGTCCAGTGCATTGAGGCTGTATGCTCTTTCCAGACGTTTCATGTTGGTTACGATAAAGTCATCGCCGATAATATTTGTTCTTGTGATCTGCTGGTGAGATTTTGGATAAGATTCCCAGTCTTCTTCGTCCAGAAGATCTTCGATAAATACAAAATTGAATTTTTCGGTAAGCATCTTTGTATATGCAATCAGTTCATCTGCATCGACACGTTTACCCTTCAGCAGGTAAGTGTTGTTTTCTCTGTCGTACATTTCACTGGAAGCGCAGTCAAAAGCAAAGCCGATTTTTCCTGTATAACCACAGATCTTAATAGCTTCGGAAATAAGTTCAAGAATAACTTCGGCATCTTCAGAAGGAGCTGCATATCCATAGGAAGGAGCTACAGCAGGCTTATGTCCGAGGTATTTTGTGATTACTTTTTCCAGTTCCTGGAAAGTATTGATACCCATTTCCACAGCTTCATAAATGCTGGAGGCGCCATATGGCATGATAATAAATTCATTGAAAGGCTGAGTGAGGGTTTCATAATGGCCGCCATTTACAACATTGAAGCTTGGAACCGGAACTGTTTTGATGTTTCCACCGGCAATGTAATTATAAAGGGTCTGATCATCTGATTCGGCAGCAGCACGGAAAGCAGCGATTGATGTAGAATAGATTGCATTTCCACCAAGCTTTTCTTTCTGGGCAGTGCCGTCCAGGTCGATCATGATCTGGTCGATTTTTCTCTGGTCATGTACGTCTGTGCCGATAAGAGCAGGTGCAATGATGTTATTAACGTTATCGACAGCTTTATGTACACTCATTCCATGATATTCAGCAGGATTGTTATCTCTGAGAACACAGGATTCAAACATTCCTACGGAAGAACCGGTAGGAGCGCAGCCACGACCGAGTTTGCCATCTTCTGTCACGATGTCAACTTCTACCATAGGTCTGCATTTGCAGTCTACGATCTGGCGTGCATGTACGGATTTGATTTTTGCATTCATATAATATCTCCTCGTCGTTAAAATTTGGTAATGGGCAGACTCTATGTATAGTCAGAAAACTGAACTGGACCGTTTGGCTGTTATCATTTACCGCGATCACGGTAATGATCAGTCTTCGACAGCAGGAATATACAGTACATTAAAATCGCAGAGATTTGTTCCGGTATTGCCGGTAAATACTGCATCGCCCATTGTATCAAGTGCTTCATAGCAGGCATGTCCGCGAAGAGCTCCATAAACATCAACACCTTTGGAAAGTGCGGTCTGATAACTTGTGGAGTCGCAGATTCCACCGGCTACAGGAGTAGTACCGTCTGTTCCTTCGGAGTCAATAGACAGCATGCATGCGCCTTTGGTTTTTGCTGCCAGAATAGAGAAGCTTAATGTCAGTTCCTGACCCGGGCCACCGTGACCTGTGATAATGCTGTTATCCAGAATCTGAGTTGTAGTTTCGCCTGAACTTAAGATAACGCATGGTGGCTTGATCGGATTTCCATAAGCCTGTGCTTCTCTTGCGATGGAAGCGAAGAAGGAACCGGCATCTTTGCTTTCGCCTTCAAGGAAAGAAGTAAGGATTATTGCCTGGAGTCCCATTTCTTCTGCGATTTCTTTTGCATAAATGCAGGAATCCGGAAGCGTATTCAGAAGGAAATATGTGTTGTCAGGGAAAGCTTTTGGAGTTTCACCTTCCGGGCCTACATTCATCAGATAGTCAACAACATTCTTCGGAAGGCGGTCTGCTACGTTGTAATCACGAATAACTCTTCTTGCATCTTCCAGAGTGGTTTTGTCCGGCCCCATAGGGGTGCTGGCGTATTTTTCGTAAGGAATACCAATATCACCTGTTGCAGGATTTCCGACTGCATCACTGATTCCGAAGCCGATAAGTTCTGCTCCGATGGACTGGATACGTTTGGCAAGCATGCCTCCGTTCATGGCGGAAATGTGACGGCGGATAGCATTTACTTCATAAATTCCGGCGCCGGATTTCAGCATAACGTCAGTTGTTTTGATTTCATCTTCCAGGGAGATGCCTTCAATAGGACAGCTCATGAGAGCTGAACTTCCGCCGCTGATGACTACGATAAAAAGATCATCAGGACCTGCGTGATCAACAAGGTCGAGGATTTTCAGGCACGCTTCGTATCCGGCCTGGTTAGGAAGGGGGTGACCTCCGACATACACATCTGTATTCTGAAAATGATCCGTTTCTTCTGCTATCTTTACAATAGCGATTCCTTTTGTAAGTTTATCTCCGAGAACTTCGTCTACAGCCATTGCCATATGGTTGCAGGCTTTTCCGGCACCAAGGAGATATACATGTTTCTTTTTTGATAGATCCCAGGTTTTATTTCCTATATGAAGTATATCGCCATCAAGACGCATGATGCTTTTGATACGTTCATAAGAATCAAGACGCTGAAGAGTTTTATTTGTAATATCCAGTACAATTTTTCTTGATTCAATATCGCCGTGGGAAGTGAGGGATTCATAGTTTTTGATCTTATTCATTATAGAAATCTCCCATTTCTGTGTTTTGTGTTGTGACATTTCGTATTAAATAAAACAACAAATGAAAAACAAAATGTATTAAAATGTACTTAAACAATACTGCGATATATCGCAAAAGTCAATAGGGAAATAAACCTAATTTATAAAATGTAAAAAATACATAAAACAACATGCTAAATATTGTGAAAATATCTGAATACGACATAATTTACAGAAAAATGTTGACATATGCGATATATTGGAATAATATAATTGTATTAAATAAAACATTGAGAACCGGAAAACGAAATGTGCATGTATGAAAGGAGAAAAAACAAATGGCACATAAAACAGAATTTCTTTATTTATCCGAGCAGGATACAATAGATGCGGGCGTTCTTGATGCAGAAAAATGTATTAACAATGCTGAAGAGGTTTTTACCTTATTAAGTAAAGGTGATTATCTGATGGGTGGAGCAAACCACAACAGTCATGGAATGGGACTTGTTTTCCCGAAAGAAAGCCCATTTCCGAATATGCCTGTTGCAGGACCGGACAGAAGATTCGTAGCAATGCCTGCTTACCTTGGCGGAAGATTTGATGTCTGTGGTAATAAATGGTATGGATCAAACGCAGCCAACCCGAAGAACGGACTTCCGAGATCAGTACTTACCGTTACATTAAATAATAAGGAAACAGGAGAACCACTGGCATTCATGTCAGCAAACCTGTTAAGTGCAGCAAGAACAGGTGCAGTTCCGGGAGTAGCAGCAAGACATCTTGCAAGAAAAGATTCAGAAGTAGTTGCAGTTCTCGGATGTGGACAGATCAATAAATCCTGCCTGCGCTCCATTCTGACACAGCTTCCAAATGTTAAGAAAATCGTATGCTACGATATTTTTGAAGCTGCAGCAGATAAATTCGTAGAATGGGAAAAAGCAGAGATCGGAATTGATGCAGTAGCAGAAATGGATCTTGAGAAAGCTGTTAAGGAGGCAGATGTTCTTACAGTAGCAGCTTCCAGACTTAAACCACTTTATGTGAAAGATGAATGGCTGAAAGAAGGGGTTACTGTTCTGATCACAGGACCGATGCAGACAGATGATTCTTTCTGGATGAGTACAAAACTGATTTATGATAATGTAAGGCTTCATGAAGCTTATGTGCAGGAAGCAATTGATTCCGGTGACAAAGCAGGATATTACAAAGGCGTTATCGGTGGACCAATTTATACACTGATCGACGCAGGAAAGATGCCGAAACTTGAAGATTCAACAAGTATCGGCGAGGTTATCCTTGGTGAGAAAGCAGGTCGTACAGATGATAAAGAAAGAATTACATTTGTAGCTTGTGGAATGGCTACATTCGATGTAGGATTGGGATATGACCTTTATCACACTGCATTAGATAAGGGAATTGGAACAAAATTAAAACTTTGGGATGACCCGTACCAGGCTAAATAGATTCTGAACTTCAAATAGTTATTCGGAATCGCAGAAGGTATGATGAAGTGACAAAGGTGTCGCGATAGTCTTCTTTGCGAAAAGAAGACTATGTGCGGCACTTTTTTGCTAAAAAAAGAAAAAGGAGAGAGTGGAATATGAATGATGCAATTAAACTGTTAAAGGATTGGCGGCTTCACGTAACGATGCTTATCTGCTGTATGATATCAGACAGGATAGGTACAATTACATTTGCAATTACTCCTGTTATTAAAGTTTCTCTTTTGCCGTTGCTGTATGCGATGGCACTGGTAACGGTGCTTTACCTTCTGAAACCGATAAAATGGATCAATGAAAAATGTGGTCCCAGTGGTGGTATCATGATGACCGTAACATGCCTGATGCTTGGTGCAAAGCTTGGATGTAATGTAGGCCCTACTATAAGTGAGATGGCAGGCGCAGGCCTTCCGCTTCTTCTTCAGAACTTTGGTGATGCTTTCACCTGCGTAATGGCTATGCCGATCGCACTTCTTCTTGGTATGAAGAGAGAATCTATCGGTCTTACATATGCAGCTTCCCGTGAAGCAGGTATTGCAGTTATTGAACAGAAATATGGTCAGGGAGCTGAGTTCCGAGGCGTAATCGGAATGTATATCGTAGGAACAGTATTTGGTACGATCCTTGTAGGACTTCTGGCAAGTATTCTTTCTACAACAGGTATCTTCCACGTATATTCTGTATCAATGGCATGTGGCGTTGGTAGTGCGGCGATGTCTACAGCCGGAATCGGAACACTGACAGAACTGTATCCGCAGATGGCAGATAAGATTACTTCTTTTGCTACGATATCGAACCTGATATCCACGGCGATAGCAATTTACCTGAATGTATTTATCGGTCTGCCGCTGGCTGAGTTTATGTATAACAAACTGGAACCAAAGCTTGGCAGACGTGGAAAAAAATCAACAGAGGGGGAAAACTAATATGCAGGAAAACGCAAAATTAACAAAAGAGGATTTTTGGCAGTGTATAGCAGCACTTTTGATCAGTGTGGTTTTTGGTGTAGTTGGTAACTTTGTTGGTTATAATCATGTAATGCCACTGGAATCTATTCCGGGAATGCTTATTTTTGCAGCAATCAGTCTTCTTGGATGGCTTCTGAGTAAAGTCGTTCTGAAAAAATTCCCGGCATTCCTGCATGTTTCTATTCTTGCAATTCTTGCGACAGTGCCGATTCATCCACTGGCACCGATTATTGTGGAATATGCAAGTAAAATTCAGCTGATGGCTGTAGTTACACCAATCCTTGCTTATGCCGGCCTTACAGTAGGACGTGACTGGAAAGCTTTTGCAAAACTTGGCTGGAAAGCTATCATTGTAGGACTTATTGTTATCTTCGGAACTTTCTTCTGGTCAGCAGTAATTGCTGAAGTACTGCTGAGGGTTCAGGGTATTATCTGATCTGAGATCGATTTTGATTAAGTTACTGTGAGTAGCAACTTAATGATTATGAACTGAAATGGAGGACATAAAAATATGGATTATAAGTCGCAGGAAATTGTTCAGCTTCTGGAACAGCTTGTAAGAATAGAAAGTACAAACGTTGGAAAATTTGAAAAAGAAATCGGAGATTTTGTGGCAGACTGGATGGAAAAAGAGACCGGTCTTCCGGTAGTAAAAGATGAATTCGAGCCTGACAGATTTAATGTAGTATGCAAACTGGAAGGCGAAATTCATGATCCTGCATTTATCAGTATCCACCACATGGATGTTGTTCCGGCAGGCGAAGGGTGGAAAACAGAGCCGTTTGAGCCTGTGATTGTGGATAACCGTATGTATGGACGCGGAACAGTAGATATGAAAGCCGGACTTGCAGCCGGAATGCTTGCTTTTCGTGATGCGGTGAAACTTGGAAAAAAACCGAAGAGGGATATTATATTTATTGCAACTGCTGATGAAGAGGGCTGTATTATGAAAGGTGCAATGCAGGCTTTGAAGAGTGGATACGCAACAAAAAACAGCTACTGTATTGACCATGAGCCAAGCTGTGGACAGGTATTTATGGCACACAAAGGAAAAACATGGTTTGAGATTACAGTAAACGGTGCACAGGCACATGGTTCCATGCCATGGACCGGTGTAGATGCTATCGTTGGTATGTCTGAAGTAGTCTGCGGAATCAAGAGAAGAATTGATGCACTTCCGGAAGATGAAACATTTGGAAGAAGCTCTGTATGCTTCGGAACCATCGAAGGTGGATTTAATACAAACGTAGTTGCAGACAAATGTACGATCACAATTGATATGCGTCTTGCACCGCCTCTTACCTCAGAAGGTTCTCTTGAACTGGTAGATGAGGCGATTAAAGAAGCGTGCGAAAAGGTTCCGGGACTGACAGGCGGATACAAAATTATTGCGAAGAGACCATATATTCTTCATAATGAAAACTCTGTGCTTCTGAGAGAACTTCAGAAAGTTGTCAAAGATGTTACAGGTGAATATGCTGAAACAGCTGTATTTACAGGATATACAGATACAGGAGTTATTGCAGCAGAAACAGGTAACGTTGAATGTATGTCTTATGGACCGAAAGGTGCAAATTATCATCAGGTAGATGAATATGCAGATCTTGATTCTGTACTGGAAGTTTATGAAGTATCCAAAAAACTTACATACCAGATGGGATTTGTGCTTGAATAAATATTGTTAAGAAGAGGATGGAAAAGGAGGGCATGAAGGTGGAAATTAACAGAGAAGTGCTGGAAAAAGCAGCACAGGAAGTCAAAGAACCAATGATCGCATTTGCACAGAAGATCATTCAGCGAAGAAGTGATACAGGACACGAAAAAGAAACAGCAGATGCAATCTATGAAGAGATGCAGAAACTGGGATTTGATGTTGTTGACAGAGACAGAACAGGAAATGTTATCGGAATCCTGAAAGGCGACGGCTCTGAAGATGCTCTGATGTTTAACTGCCACATGGACCAGGTGGATCCGGGTGACCTTTCTGCATGGGAATATGATCCTTTCGGTGGCATTATTGCTGATGGATATATTCACGGAAGAGGTGCAAGTGACACAAAAGGAACGATTGCTACGCAGATTTATCTTGGAGCAATGCTCAAAAACCTGAATGTTAAACTTAAAAGGGATCTTATTTTTACTTTTGTAGTAGAAGAAGAACCAGGTGATATGTGGGGAGCTCTGAGAATGTGTCAGGATTACCTGAAAGACACACCGATCGCTTTCTGTATTTCCGGTGAATCCACAAGCATGGATATTGCCCTCGGACACAGAGGAAAACTGGAAGTCCAGGTAATTTCAAAAGGTAAAAACAGCCATTCCAGTGCACCGTGGCTCGGAATCAACGCAGTTTCAAAGATGGCACCAATGATCGAAGCTATTGATGAAATGGCAAAAAATATGCCTCAGGATGATATTTTCAAAGGCTCACTGTCTATCATTAATATTGAATGTCACCCGGGATTCAACTGTGTAGTACCGGATACCTGTACAATTAATATTGACTATCGTTTCCTGGTGGATGAAACAGTAGAATCTATTCTTGCAAAATTCCAGAAGATCATTGATGAGCTGGAAGCAAAAGATCCGGAATCTTCTTATGAAGTACGTGTTCGCCAGCTGGAACATACCAGTTACACAGGAGTTCATGAGTTTGCTGAACTGAATAAACCAAGCTTTGTAACTTCTATTGATAACGAATATGTGCAGAAAACTATCGGTGCATTGAAAAAAGTAGGACAGAATCCTAAGACTTATTACTGGGATTACGGAACAGATGCAGCATATTTCGTAAAAGAATGCGGAATTACCTGTATCGGATATTCTCCGGCAGAAGAGGAATATTGTCACGGTCCGAAAGATCGTATTAAAATTTCTCTGATGGAAGAGGCTTTGGTAGGATATGCGGCAATCTGCGAGGATATCGCCTGCGAATAAATAAGTGAATAATATGGCCTGTAGAAACAGGTAAAAGGAAGAGGGCGCGGTTTGACCAGTACACAGGTGATTAAACTGTACCCTCTTTTTGTATACTTTTTACTGAAAAATCATGTGGGGATTTTATAAAGAGGAGGGAAGAATATGGACAATTTTCCTTATATCGAAATAGAAGGAACCCCTTATGAAATAGGGTTTCAGGAAGGTAGAAATTTCGGAGAGAAGATAAGAGGGAGCATAAACTGTTATAAGGCTATGTTTATGGATTATTCCGGGCTTGAATGGAGAAGAGCGAAGGAGCTGTCAAGGAAGTTTATTGATGTTATAAGAGAATATAACGCAGATTATCTGGAAGAGATCAGAGGTGTTGCTGATGGTGCAGGACTGGAGTTTGAGGATATTCTGGCACTGAACTGCCGCAGTGAACTGGTGTTTGTTGGCAAAGAATTTGATAAGGCTGATGGAGGCTGTACATCTATAGGAATCTGTAAAGAACGAGCTGCAAACGGAGAAGCAATCAGTGCACACAACTGGGACTGGAAAACAGAGCAGAGAAAAAATATGGTAATGATGAAACTTCATCAGAAAAACGGAAAACCGACAATATTTATGGTCACAGAGGCCGGAATTATTGGAAAAACTGGATTTAACAGTGCGGGCTTAAGTGTTTTTCTGAATGCATTGTCTACAAATCAGGCACCCGAAGGAATACCACTTCATATTGCTATGAGGGCGATTATGGACTGTGAGACGATTTCGGAAGCTCTGACAGCTGTGACCAGAATGCCATTGGGATGCTGTGCTAATTTTATGCTCAGTCACCGAAATGGAGAATGTATTCATGTGGAGATTGAAAATGAGGATTTTGATGTGCTTTATCCAGAGAATGGAGTTGCAGTGCATACAAATCACTTTTGCAGTCCGAAACTTCCAATACGTCCACGGAAAGACACTATGAAATATAAAACTCCGGATAGTTTTATAAGGCGGGGAAGGGTTCTGAAAATTCTTGAGAAAAAAGAAAATCCGATAAGTATAGAAGATGTGAAGGAAGTGCTGAAAGATCATGTGGAATATCCTGATTCTATATGCCGTCATGACAATCCAAAAGTTCCGGAAGGACTGAGAATGGGAACAGTCTTTTCTATGATTGTGAACCTTGGTACAGGCGATATTTATTTTTGCAAGGGAAATCCCTGTGAATGTGAGTATGAACACTATCATGTTTAAAGGCAGGTGAGAGAATGAAAATAGAATTTGGATATGGACAGGGTGTGCAGGAAGTGGAAATACCGGATAAAAATCTGATGGCTGTGCTTGAATCAAATCAGATTTCCCATGAACGTCGGGGACGGGAGGCTGTTGAATATGCACTGGATAATCCGATCGGAGCTCCATGCCTGGAAACACTGGTTCAGAAGGAGCAGAAAATTGTGATCGTAACCAGTGATATATCCAGACCAATGCCTTCTTATGAGGTGCTGCCGGGAGTTCTTGACAGACTGTATAAAGCGGGTATTCTCAGTCAGAATATTACAGTTGTACTTGCACTTGGATCTCACAGAAAACATACAGAAGAAGAAAAGAAGAAGCTGGTGGGCGAACGGTGTTATCAGGAAGTACGATGTGTGGATTCTGATATAAATGACTGTGTATCATTCGGAAAAACGAAGAATGGAACACCGGTAGACATAACCCGGGAAGTAGCAGAAGCGGATTTCAGAATCTGCCTGGGAAATATCGAATTTCATTATTTTGCGGGTTATTCAGGTGGAGCAAAAGCAATAATGCCAGGTGTTGCAAGCTATGATGCGATTCAGATGAACCACAGGCTTATGGTTCAGGAATCCTCTTGCGCAGGCAGACTGGAAGGCAATCATCTGAGAGAAGATATTGAAGAAGCCGGAAGCATGGTAGGGATAGATTATATAGTTAATGTAGTCCTTGATGAACATAAAAAGATTGTGTATTGTACAGCTGGAGATGTCACAAAAGCGCACAGAGTCGGCTGCCGGTATCTGAATAGAATGTATCGGAAAAAGATTTCCGGTCGTGCGGATATTGTAATGGTATCTCAGGGAGGTGCACCTAAGGATGCCAATTTGTATCAGGTGCAAAAAGCACTGGATAATGCAAAACATGCAGTAAAAAAAGGGGGAAGAATTATTTTGATAGGGGCATGTCAGGAAGGACTGGGAAGTAAAAAGTTTGAAGAATGGCTGTTACAGGCAGACACTCCGCATTCTATGGTAGAATGGATTGGAAAACACTTTGAACTTGGCGGACATAAAGCAGCGGCTATAGGTATGATACTTGAAAATGCACAGATTGACTTGATATCGGAGCTACCGGATGATTTTGTGCGACAGATTTTTATGAATCCGCAGTCAACTGCGCAGGAAGCGTTGGACGAGGCACTGAAAAAATATGGTGAAGATGCAAAAGTGATTGCTATGCCCTATGGTGGTTCCACGTTGCCGGTTGTGCAGGAATGTGTGTAGGTGGAGTTGTCGGAGCATTGATTTATGCAGTTGTATAAAGAAAAGAGGGATGAAGTTAAAGAGATTTGGCTTCATCCCTTTTGCGCTATTTCAATGAAGCAATTTCATCGTAGGTCAGATCAGGGATTGCGGTTTGTATTGCATTGATGGAAAGTCCCTGTTCTAGCAGATTTCTGGCAATAGCCAGAAAAGAAGTTTTGAGAACTTCTTGTTTTTCTTGCTGGAATTTTTTCTGCATTTCCTGTTCGAAAATACGTCCTACTTTAGTCATGTCGAGCCACCTCCATATAGCTTCAGAATCTTGTTTTAAAATAACTTTATCAGTAAATACCAGAAGTCCGGACAGAAGAAACCGCTGAAGTTCTATTGATTCCAGCTTTCGGGCAAGTGCAAAACAGCGGTTGATACAGGATTGTTTGTCTTCTGTGCCTGGAAAAATCATCGGAAGAATAATAAACTGCATCTGTTCTTCTTCTGAAAGAGGAATCCCGGTATTTATTTTATATGTAAGATTTTCCTCTATCTGACGGGGATCCAGTTCAGAAAGAAAAACTTCTTCGATAGAGAACTGGAGACAGCCTACATCAAGATGAGAATCTGTTTCGGAGCGTTGTACATCACCTGTGTAGATGACAATAATGGGAATTTTGCAGCAGATATACTGCGGGAACAACTGTAAAAAATAAAAAATTATTTACAACAGTGCTGAATCTGTGAGGAAAGTATAGCACAGAAGAAAGCAGGAGGACAAGAAGAACCGTTCGACAAATTCTGCCCTTTTGTAGAGTCAGAGTCCGGGGCCTTACAGCCCCAGATAAAAGCCCTGATTCAAGATAGACTCGGTTTTTTCAAGCACTTTCTGGGACTCTTCATAGTTTTCCTGCGCAATGGCCGCAATCAGATAGTTGGAAAGGCTTAAAGGCGCAGCGTAGGAGTTTTTGTAGGAAAGGCTGGAAATAGCGCAGGGAAGGATGATGTCGCCATAACCCTGGACAGCACTGTAATTTTGGCTGGTAAAAAGAACAACTTTTACGCCTGCATTTTTCATCCAGGACAGGATTGTAGTGCTCAGTTTAGAGTATCGCGGAAACATATAGGCAATGCAGATGTCGCCCTCTTTTGCACTGACAATTTCTTCCGGATAGAGCATGCCTACGGACTGGATAAGGTGAATGTTCTCGCGGATTTCGCTCAGGCGGGAAGCCATGTAATGCGCAACGGAAAAAGAACTTCGCATGCCAAGCACGTATACATTGGGAGCTGAGGAAATGGCATGGATGACTCGTTGCAGTTCCTGATCGTTCTGGGCTTCAAGGGTATGCTGAATATTCAGAATATCATTCTGAAAAGATTCTGCAAGAAGAGTATTTGCCGGATATTGTTCCAGTGTTATCAGACGTTCGGGAAGACTTGCTTTTGTCTGGAGGCTGCTCTGGATATCTTTTTGCATATCGGAATAACCACTGTATCCCAAAGCACGGGAAAAGCGGATGATAGTTGTTGTGCTGACACCGATCCGGTCAGCTATTTCTTCAAGAGTGCAAAAAGCAACATCGTTAAGGTTTTCATTGAGGTAATTTGCCACAGTTCTGTGGGAACGGGTAAATGTATCGTATTGGGCGTTAAGCTTCTGTAAAAAATTAGACATATGTGGTGCTCCTTGTTATATATTTTGCTGTGAGGAGTGAACGGAGACAATGATAATAAAGATGCTATTATTTTACCATAAAAATATGGAATATAGTTGAATTTTCTGGTATTATTTATATAGGAAATCCTAGGAGGTATGAAGAATAGAATGCCATTACCTAAAGAACAGACATCTTTTGAACGTCTTTCCGCCAAGCAGAGAGTTTATGAAACAGTAAAGGATTGGATTATAGAGGGACAGTTTAAACCAGACGAAAAAGTATCAGATATTGAGATAGCAGACTATTTTAAGGTCAGTCGGACACCGGTAAGAGAAGCACTGCAGCTTCTGGAGGCGCAGAAACTGGTGAAATCATATCCGGGAAAAGCAACGCTTGTCACGGACCTTGAGACAGATAATATTGAAAAATGGTATCAGCCAATGGCGACACTGCAGCAGCTGGCTGTTACACTGGCGGTAGAAAGAGTGACACCGGAATATATACGAAGATTGCGGAAGCTGGCAGATGAATTTGCCGAGTGTGTTAAGGAACAGACGAAGCCAATGCCGATTTTGAGGGCTGATAAGGAATTTCACAGCTGTATTCTTGAGATGGCGGGGAATGAATATATCACAGATTTCTGCGATGTGTTATGGATCCACATTCAGAGACTTGAGTATGGCTTTTTCAGGGATACACCTCTGGAAGAATCTATAGATGAACATGAAAAAATTATTCAGGCTCTTGAAATGAAAGATAGCTATTCTGCATCTGTGCTTGTGAAATCCCATTGGGACAGAACTGCATTAATGATCAAAGAACTGAACAAAAGAGACGAATAAAAAATATCCTCTGGTTTATAATAATCAGAGGATTTTTTGTTGAGAAAAACATTCAGCAAGAGAGTGAAAACAGTAGTTAAACGACTCTAAATTGTATAAAATCAAGAGCATTCGTTAAAGAATTGACATTGTAGTGCTAAGTAGTGTACACTATCGCCGTGAACAAAATGATTCACATTGTAACTATAATAAGATTTCGGTCTTATTTTTCTTTAGGAGAAAAGTTAGACTGGACATACGCGGAATAAACTATTAAGAGAGGTGCAGAATTTAATGAAAAACTTTTCACAGTGGGAAGGTTTCAAAGGAAACCGTTGGAAAGAAAAAATCGACGTACGTAACTTTATCAGCATGAACTATACACCTTATGAAGGAGATGCTTCTTTCCTGGAAGAACCTACAGAGGCTACAAACAAACTCTGGGGCAAACTTCAGGAACTTCAGAAAGAAGAACGTGCAAAAGGCGGCGTTCTGGATATGGAGACAGAAGTTGTTACATCTCTGACCGCATATGGCGCAGGATATATTGACGAAGATCTGAAAGATCTGGAAAAAGTTGTTGGTCTTCAGACAGATAAACCTCTGAAACGTGCTTTCATGCCATATGGTGGTATCAAAATGGCAGAGCAGGCATGCGAAACTTACGGATATAAAGTAAGTGACAAGATCAAAGACGTTTTCTATAACTATGAATTCAAGACACACAATCAGGGTGTTTTTGATATTTATACACCAGAAATGAAAGCAGCCCGTCATAACAAAATCCTTACAGGTCTTCCGGATACTTACGGACGCGGACGTATTGTAGGTGACTACAGACGTGTTGCTCTGTATGGTATCGATGCTCTGATCGAAGGAAAACAGAGAGATTTTGCTGCATGCGACCGTCAGGGTATGAGACGTTATGACTTCCAGCTTCGTGAAGAAATCGCTGATCAGATCCGTGCACTCAAAGGCATGAAAGTTATGGCAGAAGCTTACGGATATGATATTTCCCAGCCGGCTAAAGATGCAAGAGAAGCATTCCAGTGGCTGTACTTTGGATATCTTGCAGCAATCAAGACTCAGAACGGTGCTGCAATGAGTGTTGGACGTATTTCCACATTCCTTGATATCTATATCGAAAGAGATCTTCAGAACGGAACTATTACAGAGAAAGAAGCTCAGGAGCTTGTTGACCACATGGTAATGAAATTCCGTATGGTTAAATTTGCACGTATTCCTTCTTATAACCAGCTGTTCTCCGGTGACCCGGTATGGGCTACTCTGGAAGTTGCAGGTATGGGCGGAGACGGACGTCCGATGGTAACAAAGAACGACTTCCGTTTCCTTCATACTCTGGAAGATATGGGACCGGCTCCGGAACCGAACCTTACTGTTCTTTACTCTTCCAGACTGCCTGAAAACTTCAAGAAATATGCAGCTGACATCTCTGTTCTGACAAGCTCTATCCAGTATGAAAATGATGATGTTATGCGTCCGGTATGGGGCGATGACTACAGCATCTGCTGCTGTGTATCTGCTACAGAAACAGGTAAGGAAATGCAGTTCTTCGGAGCTCGTGCAAACCTTGCAAAATGCCTTCTTTACGCTATCAACGGTGGTGTTGACGAGAAGACAAAACAGCAGGTAGGACCGCAGTATCAGCCTGTTACTTCTGAGTATCTTGATTATGATGAAGTAATTGCAAAATATGACAAGATGATGGACTGGCTGGCTCATCTGTATGTTGGAACACTGAACATGATCCACTACATGCATGACAAATACTACTATGAAGCAGCAGAGATGGCTCTGATCGATACAAAGGTTGACCGTTCTTTCGCAACTGGTATCGCTGGATTCTCTCACGTAGTAGACTCCCTGTCCGCTATCAAATATGCAAAAGTTAAAGCTATCCGTGACGAAGACGGAATCACAACAGATTTCGTAGTAGAAGGTGACTTCCCACGTTATGGTAACGATGATGACAGAGCAGATGAGATTGCAACAACACTGCTTTCTACATTCCTTGAGAAACTGAAACACATCCATACCTATCGTGATTCCAAACCTACTACTTCTATCCTTACCATTACATCCAACGTTGTTTATGGTAAAGCTACAGGATCCCTTCCGGATGGAAGAAAAGCAGGCGAACCACTGGCACCTGGTGCCAACCCGTCCTACGGCGCAGAGCAGAACGGACTTCTTGCTTCCCTCAACTCTGTTGCAAAACTGGACTATGAAGATGCCCTTGACGGAATCTCCAATACTCAGACCATCAACCCTGATGCTCTGGGACATACAGAAGAAGAACGTACAGAGAACCTTGTTCGTGTACTTGACGGATACTTTGATCAGGGTGCTCATCACCTCAATGTTAACGTATTCGGTAAAGAAAAACTGATCGATGCTATGGAACATCCGGAAAAAGAAGAGTACGCAAACTTCACAATCCGTGTATCCGGATATGCTGTTAAATTCATCGATCTTACAAGAGAGCAGCAGCTGGATGTTATTGCCAGAACCTGCCACGACAGAATGTAATAATGCCAGACAATGAAATAAAAGGATATGTCCATTCTCTGGAAAGCTTTGGGTCTGTAGATGGCCCGGGAGTCAGATATGTGATATTCCTGAGCGGATGTGCAATGCGCTGCCAGTTCTGCCATAATCCGGATACCTGGAAAATGGGAGAAGGGCAGCAGTACACCCCGTCCCAGCTTCTGAAGCAGGCACTTCGTTATAAGAATTACTGGGGAAATAAAGGAGGAATTACCGTAAGTGGCGGCGAACCGCTTCTGCAGATTGATTTTCTGACAGAACTGTTTCGCCAGGCAAAGGCAGCAGGAGTTCATACAGCTCTTGATACCAGTGCTAATCCTTATACGGAAAAAGAACCTTTTTATTCCAAGTGGCTTGAACTTATGAAGTATACGGACCTTGTTCTTCTGGATATCAAGCAGATCGATGAAGCAGAGCACATTAAGCTTACCGGACAATCCAACAAAAATATTCTGGCAATGGCACGGAAATTGTCAGATATGGGAAAACCAATGTGGATCCGCCATGTACTGGTGCCGGGAGGCAGTGATAATGATGAGTATCTCCACAGACTTGCAGATTTTATCCATACACTGAAAACAGTAGAGAGAGTGGAAGTACTTCCATATCATACTCTTGGAATTTTTAAGTGGGAACAGCTTGGAATCCCTTATCCACTGGAGGGTGTGAGACCACCTTCTGAAGAACGGATCAATAACGCCAGAGAGATTCTGGGAGCGATATAAAAAGCAAAAAAGAAGGATTGAAAATAACAATGTTTTTTCATTTGAATGACATTGTTAAAAACAGTCCTTCTTTTTCTATATCTACTTGACAATTGAGATGGTTCACTTTACTCTGTAAACTAGAGTGTTTACTTACAGTGATTTATTATAAAGAAGGGAAAGAATACTTATGAAAAACTGGGACAAAGTCTTTCTGGTGCCGGAATTTGACGAACAGGGGGTGGCCTGTTATCGTCTGGAAGGCGGAAATTATGCAAATGAATATTATGTTATTTCAGAGGCAGAATCAAGAAAACTTCTGAACACACCTGAGATTGTTGGCTATGAAGTTTATAATTGTCTTGTGTCCTCTACATCTCAGATGCTTTATTATCTGAAAGAACAGAAAAAGGTTACAACTGCAAATATTCTTTCTATATTAAGAGGAGCTTTGAATTACCCTTTGGAAGAAGCGTGCTACAGAGAACACATACGTGTTCATGACATCAGTTTCCTTTCCAGTGAGCGTGTTTTTGAGCAGGAGGAGATCGCAGGGCTGGAGATCAAGTACAGCAAGCTTACCATGGTGCCGGACAGCACACTGATGATCGGTGATATTATTGCGAGCGGTGAGACACTGATCCACTGCCTTCGCTATGTAACTGATTTCTACAGAGATCACGGTGCAAGACTTCGTAATATCATTATCTTTACAATCGGTGGAACCAAGGGAATCGATATTCTTGAGAAGCTTACTGCAGAGATTCGTGAATTCTGGCCGGAATTCGAAGGATTTATCACTGTTTATTATGAAGGAATTTTCAGCACATATCAGGATAAGGGTGTTTCCGGGATCAATCTTCCGGATGTGGATTTCTATTGGAAAGGTGGAATCATCGCACCTGAATTCAGAAGAGAGACTTTATCCATGTGCAGTCCGCTTTTTGAAAAATGTATCATTTATGATGGTGGTGCCAGACGTTATGAAATCCATGAACATGTAGAAGAAGTTCTTGATTTCTGGACAGGAATCAGAGACAGAGCAGACAGGATTGATTTCAAAGAGCTTCTTGATGAAAAACTTGGCTATCCGACTCCAATCAGTTATGAGGACTGGATAAAAGCCAATCATTATGAAAAAATCCGCCCGGCTGATGCAAAGTGGCTGTATCGTCAGGAGCTTGGATATATTGAAAGTATGAATGGTATTACATTGAAAGAACTTGCGGAGCAGAGAATCGGTGAATTTACAGATGCACTGCGTAAATATATTTTGGATTAATATGCATTACGGGGAGAAAAGATGAGTAGAGAATATACAACAGAAAGTGGTATGAACCAGGTTGCTGAAACGGTAGATGTTGATTATGCAGACAGTGCGGTACCTGCACATAGCAGACGTGGTTTTGTAACAATGTTTATGATTATGCTGGGATTTACTTTTTTCTCGGCAAGTATGTGGGTTGGTCAGGAAATGGCTGCCGGACTTGATTTTTGGGGATTTATCAAAGCCCTTCTTCTGGGTGGAGTGATCCTTGGCGCTTACACAGGGCTGCTTGGTTATGTAGGTGCAGAGACAGGGCTCAGCCTTGATCTGCTTTCTAAGAGAGCGTTTGGAGAAAAGGGTTCTTATATTTCTTCAGCATTGACAAGCTTCACACAGATCGGATGGTTTGGCGTAGGTGTTGCTATGTTTGCAATTCCTGTAGCACGTGAGCTTTTTGGCGGAAGCGCAGCAGTACAATGGATACTGATCCTGATCGCAGGTGCATGTATGACTGCATCCGCATATTTTGGAATTAAATCTCTGACAATAATCAGTTATATTGCAGTGCCGCTTGTTGCAATTCTGGGAACAATTGCAATGATCATGGCAGTAAAGCAGGGAGACGGAACGATCATAGATCAGTTCGCCGCATCCAGCGGATCTTTGAGTGTTATTGGTGGTGCCGGACTTGCAATTGGATCTTTTGTGTCAGGAGGAACTGCAACACCGAACTTTACACGATTTGCAAAAAATGGTAAACAGGGAACGATCGCAACCGTAGTTGCTTTCTTTATCGGAAACTCTCTGATGTTCTTTTTTGGAGCTATTTCTTACATTTTTGTAGGTGGAAATGATATTTTTGAAGTCATGATCCGTCTGAATCTGTTCTATCTTGCAATCCTCGTGCTGGGACTGAATATCTGGACAACAAATGACAATGCACTGTATACGGCAGGACTTGGTCTTGCAAATATTTTCAACAAGAGAAAGAAACCGATGGTTCTGATTTCCGGTGTTATCGGAACACTGCTTTCTGTATGGCTGTATTACAACTTCTGCGGATGGCTGAATATCCTGAACTGTACACTGCCGCCAGTTGGTATCATTCTGGTTATATCTTATTTCATGAATAAAAAGGCTTACGATACAGATGCCTTTGAGATCGTAACAGTCAACTGGTTTGCTGTTGTGGGCGTAATTGTGGGCGCAGTAGTTGCCAATGTGGTATCCTGGGGAATCGCATCCATTAATGGTATGGTAGTGGCTGCTGTGATTTATGTAATTGGAGAGAAAATCAGGAAGTGATTTTGCGAGACAAATTGTGTCGAATATTGTCGAACGAAAATTAAGATATTTTTCTATGAGATATTGTGATGAAAAAATGCGTATGTTATAATAGGTTTGTAGATAATATGTATTCCAAGAAAAAAGAGACAAACGAAAACCCCTGAAGGTGCTAGCTTCAGGGGTTTTCTATTCCGTTTATGTATGGTGGATTAAACCATAGGCCTGTTACGTCTATTTATCTCCATCGAGCCATTTGCTGATAATATGACAGATCACACCAGCCGTGATGGAGATCAACAATGATAATATGTGTTCCAAGGAGCCGCACCTCCTTTCTGCACCAGTATCGAGACGGTAACGGTGCAAGTATATCATGTAGGGTCGGAATAATATGTCGAATTATGTAGAACAAAAATAAAAAATACGTTATGATAATAAAGTTGGAAGTTTGATTTTGTAAAAGGGAAAAATATGGCGAAAAAGAAAAAACCTAAAATGGAGTTCCGATATTACCAGATGTCGGCGGGAAGTCCGATCCTGGCGCTTCTTGGACAGAAGTGGGTCCAGAATTATGGGAATGATGTGGATTATCTTCACTTTCATAATTATCTTGAGATAGGGTACTGTTATGGCGGCGACGGACATATGGTGCTTGGTGAAGAGGAAGAACGTTTCTATGGAGGCATCGTTACGGTAATTCCGCCGAACTATCCGCATACGACGAACAGTGATATCGGGACGATCAGTAAATGGGAATATCTGTTTATAGACGTTGAAGGATTTATGAAAAAATTTCTGGATAATCCGGTCAAGGCGGAAAAGGTGATTCAGCGTATCTATTCCAGGGTTTTGTTTTTTGAAGAGAAGGAGAATTTATCTATCTCGAAAAAAATCCGCAAGATCATGGATATCATGAGAGATGGTGAAGAATTTTTTCTGGAGGAGGCAAAGGGAGTGCTTGCAGCACTTCTGATAGAAATTGCCAGGTTAAACAGAGATTCAGGAGAGGACAAGGTTGCGGAAGATGCCGGTAAGCTTACCAATATAATCGCCCGTGTGTTGGATTATGTATCATATCACTACATGGAGGATATCAAAGTAGAGGATCTGGCGAATATCTGTCATATCAGTGAGACACATTTCCGGAGAGTTTTTACTTCCTACATGAAGATGAGCCCATTGGAATATATTAATACCGTACGTGTCTATACGGCATGTGAACTTCTGGAAACCACAGATGCCCCAGTTGCAGATGTTGCTCACAAATGTGGGTTTACGACAAACTCGACATTCAACAGAAACTTTAAACAGTTGAAGGGAGTCACTCCTCTTGAATGGCGGAAACGTCCGGAAAATTACGAACAACAGCTTTTTAAATTTAATATTCATTCAGAGGAAGGATGGTAGAATTTTACAATGTATGATTATAAAATTGTAGAACAGGTTTCCAGAAAGAAAAAATCAATGTCAGGGGCATTGCGAAAAATTATGGCAGTGTTTGCTTTCGTTTTTGTCGTAATGGGAATTACAATTTCCCAGGCATTTATGCTTGCCGGTTTCTGTCTGGCTGGTCTCTATTTCGTATACGGCACGCTCAGTCAGAAAGATTATGAATATACAATGGAAAACGGACAGCTGACTATTGACGTGATTTATGGAAATAAATATCGTAAGACAGCTCATGTACTCGATCTGAATGAGATGGAGGTGACGGCGCCTAACTGGCATCAGGCAGTGGCAAAATACAAGAAAAACGGTGGGACTGAGCATTTGAAGAAATTTGATTATACTTCTTATGATGACGATGTACCGTATTACACGATGATCATAAAGGAAGATGGAATTAAGATCAAACTTCTTCTGGATCTTACAGAAGAAATGTTACATACTATGAAAACACAGTTTCCTGAAAAGGTCTTTTTTGCATAAAACGCAGAAAAATATGTGAAATGTACACAAAAAGCGAACGAAATTTTCGTTAAAAAGACACAAACATCTCTTTGAAATAGGGTTTTTTAGATAAAAAACATATGTAAAAGGGGTGTTTTTTTATTTTATAGAATCTCTAATGAGAAAAATAACCAAAAAATGATGAAAAAATTATATGTATATGTCAAAATGAATAAAATGGTTGAAATTGCACATTATATGAGCGGTTATGCAAACTATCACAGAATTTGTAATGCTATAATCAGTTACATAAGAAATCGGATAAAAAAAAGAAGGTTTCAAAAAGGGAGGAAAATTCTATGAAGAAAAAATTACTTGCCGTTTTACTTACAGGTGTTATGGCTGCATCATTTGCAGGAACAACAACAGCTGTTTATGCAAAAGGTGACGATGACAACACACTGACTGTATGGGCATGGGACCAGAACTTCAACATTAAATCCATGCAGATCGCAGGCGAACAGTATGCAAAAGATCATGAAGGATTTAAAGTAGATGTTATCGAAACTTCTTCTGATGACTGTCAGACAAAACTGACAACTGCAGCAAATGCAGGTGACTACAGTACACTTCCTGATATCGTTCTTATGCAGGACAACAGCTATCAGAAATATCTGAAGAGCTATCCGGATGCATTTACAGATCTGAAAGATATGGATATCAACTGGGATGATTTCGGAGCACTGAAACAGTCCTATTCTATGGTTGATGATACTCATTACGGAGTTCCGTTTGATAACGGTGCAGTTATTGCATGCTATCGTACAGATATCCTTGATGAAGCAGGATACACAATTGAAGACCTCACAGATATCACATGGTCCAAATTCATGGAAATCGGTAAAGACGTTCATGAAAAAACCGGTAAATATCTTCTGACAAGCGAAGCTACAGGCGGCGACACAATGATGATGATGATGCAGTCCTGTGGAGCAAACTTCGTAAACGAAGACGGTGAAGCTTACATCGTTGGTAACGAAGTTGCTGAAAAATGCGTAGATATCTACACAGAAATGATCCAGAACGATGTTGTTAAACTTGTAAATAACTGGGATGAATACATCTCCACAATTACAAGCGGTGAAGCTGCCGGTATCGTAAATGGTAACTGGATCACAGCTACTCTGATGGGAACAGAAGATCAGAAAGGTCTGTGGCAGATCACAACAATGCCTAAAGTTGATGATGTTGATACAGCTACAAACTATGCAAACAATGGTGGATCTTCCTGGTACATTACATCTAACTGCAAGAATGTAGAACTTGCTGAAGATTTCCTTGCAAGCACATTTGGTTCAAGCACAGATTTCTATGATGCAATCCTTCCGGAAACAGGCGCAATTTCCTGCTACCTGCCAGCTGGAGAATCTGAAGTTTACAACGAGCCAAACGAATTCTTCAATGACCAGCCGATCTTCTCAACAATCGTAGAGTACTCCTCTCATATTCCGGAGTTCACAAAGACTCCATATCACTATGAGGCAAGAGAGTGCATCAACACAGCAGTTGTTAATATTGTAAACGGAACAGCAAAAGAAGATGCTCTTCAGGAAGCACAGGATACACTTGAATTTAAAATGACTGAATAGTTTTTTATAACTATGAAGACAGATTAAATACCTGAGATAAGAGTGCGGGGGACTGCCAGCAGTCCCTCGTCTTACGTTAAAAGATGTTTTGTTTTGAAAGGGGGAGTTCCTGTGAATTCCAAGAAAAAAGGTATGTCGCTGGTCGCAAAACAGAGAGCTGCCGGATGGCTTTTCCTGACTCCTGCTACTGTAATGATCGCGGTCATGAGTTTTTATCCGATGATCCGTGCATTTATCATTTCATTACAGACAGGTGCCGGTGCAAACATGCGTTTTGCAGATCCGATCTTCAGTAACTATAAACGAATTCTTGCAGATAAAGTATTTCAGCAGTCTATAGGAAATACTTTCCTGTATCTGATCATTCAGGTTCCTATCATGCTGGTGCTGGCGATTCTTCTTGCACAGCTTCTGAATAACAAAGACCTGAAATTCAGAGGATTTTTCCGTACATGTGTATTTCTTCCATGTGCGACTTCTCTGGTTTCATATTCTCTGATCTTCCGTTCCATGTTTGCTACAGACGGTCTGATCAACAGTATTCTGATCAAAATGGGAATCCTGACAACAGGCTATAATTTCCTCGGTAACTCTACCAGTGCAAAGATCGTTATCATTATTGCCCTGATCTGGAGATGGACAGGCTATAACATGGTATTCTATCTGGCAGGTCTTCAGAATATTGAATATTCAGTATATGAGGCAGCCAAGATTGACGGTGCAAACGGATGGAAAACATTTTGGAAAATCACTGTTCCGCTTTTGAAACCTACAATCATTATGACATTCATCATGTCTATCAATGGTACACTGCAGTTGTTCGACGAGTCTGTCAACCTGACAAAAGGTGGTCCGGCAAATACAACAATTACAATGTCTCATTACATTTACAATACCTGTTTCATTAACGTGCCGAACTTTGGATATGCGGCAGCAATGTCATTTATCATATTTATTATGGTAGCTGTACTTGCCTTTATCAACTTGAAAGTAGGTGATACACGTGACTAAGAAAAACAAATCAGCGATTCAGAGAAGATTGATTCCTACATATATTTTTCTGATCATCGTGTCATTTATTTCGGTATTCCCGTTATACTGGATGATCTCTGCAGCAACAAACTCATCTACAGATGTATCACGAGGAAAATTGCTGCCAGGTTCTTACTTTATGAATAATTTCAATAAGCTGACAGCTGAACAGCCGCTCTGGAGAGCACTGGGAAATTCATTTTTCTATGCAATTCTGACAACTGTAATCTGTCTTCTGATCTGTTCTATCGCAGGTTATGGATTTGAAGTATATCATGACAAAGGTAAAGACAGACTGTTCTCAATCCTGCTTCTTGCAATGATGGTTCCTCAGGTTGCAACCATGGTTCCGTTATTCAAGATGTTCTCTAAAGCAGGACTTCTGAATACAGCTGTTGGTTTTATCCTTCCGATCATTTCAACACCGTTTATGATCATGATGTTCCGACAGAATGCAAGGTCATTCCCGGTTGACATTATAGAAGCAGCAAGAATTGATGGATTAAGTGAAGTAAGAATTTTCTTCCAGATGTTTATTCCAACTATGAAATCCACTTACGCTGCAGCTGCAGTTATCACATTCATGAATGCATGGAACTCTTATCTGTGGCCGAAGGTAATTATGACAGATAATGATGCTATTACAATGCCAATGCTGATCGCGAACCTGATCACAGGTTATGTGACAGACTACGGCGAGCTGATGTGCGGTGTACTTTTCTGTTCTATCCCTACAATGATCGTATTCTTTGTATTACAGAAACAGTTTGCAGAAGGTATCACAGGTGCTGTCAAATAGTAGTAAAAATGAAAAGGATGCTGCAGTGCGGCATCCTTTTTTTAAAAGAAAAATATAAAAAATATATATTATTAATACATTTTGCGAAAATCAAGAGGAGTTATTCCTGTGGATTTTCGGAACATGGCTATAAAGTGGCTGGCATCGGTGAATCCGCAGGCCTGTGCAACATCCTGGATTTTCATGGAGGCATCAGTAAGGAGAAGTTCTTTTGCCCGGTTGATCCGATACATGGTCAGGTATTCATAAACAGAACAGCCCAGAAAACGCCGGAAGAGGCGGGAAAGATACTGGGGAGTGACATATACCAGGCTGCTTAGATTTCCGGCAGTAAGTTCTTCCGAATAATGTGTTTCGATTTCTTTTACTATGGGCGCAACATACTGCCGGTATAATTCATCTTTAAAAAGAGGACGGTAAGCACCTGAACCGGTAAAGTGCAGAAGAATCCGGTAACAGTCGGAAGAAAGTACCTGCAGGTCAGGAACAGGTTCCTGATATTGTGTTACAGCAGAAGAAATCAGAGATTCAATCAGAAATCCCTGTTCACGGTCGGTAAAGATGACAGGACGATTCTGGAGCATTTCCGGAATACCGGAAGCGAGAGTCCCTGTAAAGGTTGCAAAAGCTGTCTGCCATTCGTCAGATTCTCTTGTATAGGAATGAGGGACGAAAGGTGCGGTGAGAATACCCTCGTGTTCCCGGAGGATATATTGCCGTCCCCGGATTTCAATACGGCCACATCCCTTTTCAGTCTGAAGATAATGGTAGCAGGGGTATCCATTGGGACGACAGGTACTTTCCTGTATCCAGTGGTTTCCTACAGAGTCAAACATGAATGGTAATGTGACGGGAGAGTTTCTGAAATAGATCGGCATAACGAACTCCTTGTTTCAAAATGTTATATTTTTTGGACTGCCTTATTATACCATACATAGAAAAAACATACTATAATAAATAAAAATCGTGAAAATACGAAAGGAGAATTTCATGAAATCTTTTGATTATTCAATGGTTAAAGATCCTACATATTTTAAAGATGGAAGAATGGATGCTCATTCAGATCATACATACTACAGAGATACAGAGGAAGCAGCAGAAAAAGAAACAAGCTTCCGCTACAGTCTGAATGGTATCTGGAAATTCCACTATGCACGGAACTATGGAAGCACCATTCAGGGTTTTGAAAATACAGACTATTGCTGCAGAGACTGGGATGATATCAGAGTACCGGCTCATATTCAGATGGAAGGATATGATGCGCCACAGTATGCAAATGTCCAGTATCCATGGGAAGGCCATGAAGACATTCATCCTGGAGAGATTCCGGAGCATTTTAATCCGGTTGCAAGTTATGTGAAATATTTTGAAGTGCCTGAAGAAATGCAGGGCAAACGTCTTTTTATTTCCTTCCAGGGAGCAGAAAGCGGAATAGCATTGTGGCTGAACGGACAGTTTGTAGGCTACAGTGAAGATTCTTTTACACCTTCAGAATTCGAGCTGACAGATTATGTTAAAGAAGGCGAAAATAAACTGGCCGCACAGGTATTTAAGTGGACAGCGAGCAGCTGGTGCGAGGATCAGGATTTCTTCCGTTTCTCAGGAATCTACAGAGATGTATATCTTTATACTGTTCCGGAAGTGCATGTATATGACCTTTACGTCAAAGCAATCCCGTCAGCAGATCTTACAGAAGCAGCGTTTGAGATCAGAACCAACACATGGGGAAAAGGTAAAGCAAAAATTGTTTTAACCAAAGATGGAACAGAAGTAATTAATGAAGAAAAGCCACTGGATGGTGAAGAGATATATTCCTGGACTGTACAGAATCCGGTTCTCTGGAGTGCAGAGGATCCTCAGCTTTATGATCTTACTGTAGAAGTTTTTGACGAAGCAGGAAATCTTCAGGAAGTAATTCCGCAGAAAGTGGGATTCAGACGGTTTGAGATGAAGGACGGAATCATGACACTCAACGGTAAACGTATCGTATTCAAAGGTGTAAATCGTCATGAATTCAGTTCCATCAGCGGAAGACATGTTTCTGAAGCAGAACTTCGCAAAGATCTGATGACTATGAAACAGAATAATATCAATGCGATCCGTACCTGCCATTACCCGGATGCTTCTCTGATCTATGAACTGTGCGATGAATATGGTCTTTATATGATCGATGAGACAAACCTGGAATCTCATGGCTCCTGGGACACAGCAGAATTTACAAAAGACTATACTTATGTAGTTCCTCATGACAAACCGGAGTGGCTGAATATGATGCTTGACCGCGCAAATTCCATGTATCAGAGAGACAAAAATCATCCGGCGATTCTGATCTGGTCCTGTGGAAATGAATCATTTGGCGGCAAAGATATTTACGAAATGTCACGTTTCTTCCATAAAGTTGATGATACAAGACTTGTTCATTATGAAGGAGTTTTCCATGATCGCAGGTTCAATGATACAAGTGATATGGAAAGTCAGATGTATACTTCTGTAGAAGGAATCAGGGCATTTCTTGCAAAAGATAACAGCAAACCGTTTATCTGCTGTGAATATACACATGCAATGGGGAATTCCTGTGGAGCCATGCACAAATATACAGATCTTACTGATACAGAACCTAAGTATCAGGGTGGCTTTATCTGGGATTATATTGATCAGTCTATATACAAAAAGGATCGCTATGGAAAAGAATTCCAGGCCTATGGCGGAGACTTCGGAGAGCGTCCGACAGACTATAATTTCAGTGGAAATGGTATTGCTTACGGCGGTAACAGAGATGCATCACCGAAGATGCAGGAAGTGAAATTTAATTACCAGAATATTACTGCAGAAGTAACTGCTGATACAGTAAAAGTTATCAACAAAAACCTGTTTGTAAACACAGATAATTTCCAGTGCAAAGTAACCGTAGCCAGAGATGGAAAAGTTATCAGAAAGGTTTCTATGGAAACTTCTGTAGCATCTTTAAGTGAAGAAATCTATGCACTTCCTGTTAAGAAAGAAGAGAAATCTGGAGAGTATACAGTAACTGTTTCTTTCCATCTGAAAGAGGATAAAGCATGGGCAAAAGCAGGTCATGAAGTAGCTTTCGGACAGTATGTATACCAGGTTAAAGAAGAGAAAAAGATCTGTCAGGAACCACTTACAGTGATCCATAGTACACACAATATCGGTGTCAGAGGAGCTCATTTTGAGGTGCTTTTCTCTGTACTTAACGGCGGTCTGGCATCTTATAAATATGCCGGAAAAGAGATGATCGAGGCAATTCCGAAACCGAATTTCTGGCGTGCACCAACAGATAATGACTGTGGAAATCTTATGGGAATGCGTTATGGACAGTGGAAAATTGCCAGCATGTATCTCAGCCACAAAGATTTCCGTCAGGGACCATACGGCCCGGGAAATGTACCGGAAGTAGAAGAAAAAGAGCACTCCGTAAAAGTGACTTATACTTATCTGATTCCGACAACACCACTTACAGAATGCAAACTTGCTTACGAAGTTTATGGTGATGGAAGAGTAAAAACAACTCTTACTTATGACCCTGTAAAAGAGCTTGGAGATATGCCGGAATTTGGTGTGATCTTTAAATTTAACGCAGATTATGATCATGTTGAATGGTATGGCCTTGGACCTGCAGAAACCTATGCAGACCGTAAAAAAGGTGCAAAACTTGGTATCTATGACAACATGGTCCAGGACAATATCGCAAGATATATGGTACCTCAGGAATGTGGGGCAAAAGAAGAAGTTCGCTGGGCAAAGATAACAGACCGCAAAGGCAGGGGAATGCTTTTTGAAATGGACGAAAACAACGGTCCGATGATGTTCTCTGCACTTCCATATACACCACATGAAATGGAGAATGCAATGCATCCATATGAACTTCCGGAGGTTCATTATACAGTAGTTCGTGTGGCAAAAGACCAGATGGGCATCGGCGGAGATGACAGCTGGGGAGCCCGCACACATGAAGAATATCTTCTGAAAACAGATAACAAAATGGAATTTTCGTTTGTATTTAAAGGACTTTAAAGAGGAGACAGACTATGGCAGAACAGATAAAATACGGACATTTTTTACATGGTGGGGATTACAATCCTGAGCAGTGGCTGGACAGACCGGACGTGCTGAAACAGGACATTGAGTATTTCAAAAAAGCACATATTAACACAGTATCCGTAGGAATTTTTTCCTGGGCAGTACTGGAACCGGAAGAAGGAAAATATAATTTTGACTGGCTGGAAGAGATCATAAATAACCTTTATAAAGAAGGTATTTATACTATCCTTGCAACACCTTCAGGTGCAAGACCAAAATGGATGGCAGACAAATATCCGGAAGTGCTTCGTATGGATGATGACCGTACAAGACGTTTCTTTGGAGGCAGACACAATCACTGTTTTACATCTCCTGTATACAGAGAAAAAGTGCATGCCATTGACAAAAAACTTTCTGAAAGATTTGGCAGACATCCGGCAGTACTCCTGTGGCATATCTCGAATGAATTCAGTGGCGAATGCCATTGCCCGCTGTGCCAGGCAAAGTTCAGAGAATGGCTGAAAGAAAAATATGGAACCATTGAGAATCTGAATAAACGCTGGTGCACTACTTTCTGGAGTCACATTTATAACAGTTTTGATCAGATTGAAAGTCCGTCTCCAAAAGGAGAAAATGAACTTCATGCACTGAAGCTTGACTGGAAACGTTTTGTGACAGACCAGACTATTGATTTTATCAAAAATGAAGTAGATGGCATTCGTGAAGGTGGTTCCGAACTTCCTGTTACTGCAAATCTTATGTACGATTTTGCAGGACTTGATTACAAAAAATTCAAAGATGTGCTGGATATTGTCTCCTGGGATAACTATCCTGGCTGGCACAAAAAAGAAGAATTTATTACTGCAGTTGATGCAGGTATGCAGCATGATCTGATGCGCAGTATCAAGAAAGCACCATTCCTTCTGATGGAATCCTGTCCGTCTGCAACTAACTGGAAACCGATCAACAAACTGAAAAAACCAGGTATGCTTCTTGCCGGTTCCCTTCAGGCTGTAGCGCATGGTTCTGACAGCGTATTGTACTTCCAGCTTCGTCAGAGCCAGGGCGCATCTGAGAAATTCCATGGTGCAGTGATCGATCATTACAGTGGAGATGATACACGTGTATTTAAAGAAGTGACAGAAGTCGGAGAGGTTCTGGAGCAGATCCAGGAGGTTGCAGGAAGCAATATGAAAGCGCCTGCAGCAGTCCTTTATGACAGGGAAAATGACTGGGCGGTTAAAGAGACTCAGGGCCCCCGTAATGAGGATATGCATTATCAGGAAAACATCCAGAAACAGTACAGAGCTCTGCGTGAAAAAGGTTATAATGTAGATATCATCACTATGGAACATGACCTCAGTGATTATCAGCTTGTAACAGCGCCTATGGCGTATATGTTCAAAGAAGGATACGAAGAAAAACTTCGTCAGTTTGCGGAAAACGGCGGCACTCTGGTACTTTCCTACTGGTCAGGTCTTGTAGATGAAACAGACCGCTGCTTCCTTGGCGGAACACCATACGGACTGATGGATGCAGCCGGAATCCGCTCAGAAGAGATTGATGCTCTTTATGACTGGGAGGAAAATCATGGAATTCCGGAAACAGGAAACCACCTGGGAATTACCGGTGTTTACAGCTGCAAAAACCTCTGCGAGCTGGCAAAAGTTCAGGGTGCAGAAGTACTGATGCATTATGGAGAAGACTTTTATCAGGGATATCCGGTCCTTACACACAAAGCTTACGGTAAAGGTCATATTTATTATGTGGCAGCAGATATGGAACTGGCATTCTATGAAGACTTCCTTGGCAGAGCAGCAGAAGAAGCTGGAATGGTTCCTCCGCTTGCATTTATTCCGGAAGGAGTTTCTGTAACAGCCAGAGAGACAGAAGATACAGAATATCTCTTTATCCAGAATTATGCAAGGAAACCACAGGCTGTGCCGGTTCCGGAAGAATATGAAGTACTTTATGGCAGAAAAGACAGCGATGTTCTGAACTGGCTGGAAACAAGAATACTGAAAAAACATAAATAAAACATGAGCAGGCTGCTGTGAATGAAGAAAACAGTAACTGTAAAGACAGGATGGGTATCTGACAGGATATCTGTCCTGTTTCTTTTATAAATAAAATACGTTATAATGAAAACCAGAGAAACTGATCAACGCAACATATTTTATCGTATGAGGAACGGAATATATGAAATTTTTTCATTTGTCAGACCTGCATATAGGTCTGAAACTGATGAACAGAGATTTAAAAGAAGACCAGGAATATATATTGGAAAGAATTACAGAAGCAGCGGAAAAAGAACAGCCGGATGCCGTGATAATCGCAGGAGATATCTATGATAAAGCAGTGCCTTCAGCAGAAGCAGTGGAAGTTTTTGACCATTTTATAAAAAATCTTACAGAGGCAGCTCCGGATGCAGTGATTATGATGATCAGTGGAAATCATGACAGTGCACCAAGGGTGAATTGTTTTCGTTCTGTTCTTTCCAGACAGAATATATATATGGTTGGACAGCCGCCAAGAAAAGAAAATGAATATATCGAGAAAGTTGTTCTACAGGACAATTATGGAAAAGTGAATTTCTATTTACTGCCTTTTGTGAAACCATCCATGGTAAAAAATGTAGTTGGCACAGATGAAAATGGAAATAATCTTTCCTATAATGATACTGTCCATAAACTGGTACAGCGGGAAAATATAAATACAGAAGAGCGAAACGTACTTGTGAGCCACCAGTTCTATCTTCCTGCTGGAAAAAAGGCAGAAGAAGTAGAGAGAATGGAGTCTGAAATACGGACGGTTGGAAATATAGATGAAGTTCTGGCAGATGTACTGGAAATATTTGATTATGCAGCATTGGGACACATACACAAACCTATGAAAGTCGGAAGCGAAAATATACGTTACTGCGGAACTCCGCTGGCATGTTCAGTCAGTGAAGCAGAACAGCAGAAGGGAATCATTATGGTGGAAATGGGAGAAAAAAACTATGTACAGACCACTGTATTACCGTTGGAACCGCTCCGTCAGGTGAGGGTCATAAAAGGGACTCTGGAAGAGGTTATAAAAGAAGCATGCAATGATTATGTGACAGTAATCCTTACAGACAGAATAGACCTGGATGTGATGGACATGCAGGAGCGAATCCGAATTGCTTTTCCAAATCTTCTGGAAATCCGGCGGGAGCATCTGCGAAAAGCCGATTATACGAAAGAGCTGCAGTCAGAAACACTTATGGATCCATATGAACTGTGCTGCTCTTTTTTGAAAGATCTGGATGAAAAAGAAAAAGAACTGCTTCAGGATATACTTCATACTGTTCAGGGGGTGAAATAGATGAAACCTTTGAAATTAAAGATGCAGGCTTTTGGTTCTTATGGAAAAGAAACGGCTGTTGATTTTGAAAAAGTGAATCAGAATCTTTTTCTGATAACGGGAGATACAGGAGCGGGAAAAACAACGATTTTTGATGCAATCGTATTTGCACTTTATGGGGAAGCAAGTTCGTCTGCAAATAAAAAAGACGGAGTTGTTTTGCAGAGTCAGTATGTGGATCTTGCATACGAACCATTTGTGGAACTGACTTTTTCTGATAATGATGAAACCTATACAGTACGTCGTGTTCCAAGACACTTAAAGACTATTACCAGAGGAGCCAGCAAGGGAAAACCGAAGGAGACTCCAGGTTCTGTAAGCCTGATCATGCCTGATGGGACAGAGTATCCGTCAAAAGAAACAGAGCGTAAATTACAGGAGATCACAGGTCTTACCAAGAGTCAGTTTATGCAGGTGGCGATGATCGCTCAGGGTGAGTTTATGGATTTACTGAGAGCTAAATCTGACGACAAAAAAGTAATTTTCCGGAAGCTTTTTAATACGGAAATGTATCAGGATATCGTTAATGAACTGGCAAACAGAAAACGTGAAAAAGATAAAGAAGTTGCAATACTGAAAACGCAGTGCCAGGGAGAAGCAGGCAGAATCTGTATACCGGAGGAATATGCTGAGGCGCCTGCAGTGCTGAAATTAAAAAAACAGCTGGAAGAAGGACAGATGGCAAATCTTTCAGAGTTTCTGGAAAGTCTTGAAAAATTATGTCAGTGGCTGGAAAATCAGACAGAAGATGCACGGAAAAAATACAAAGATGCAGATGCTGTCAGAAGCAGGAAGCAGGAGGAACTGACCAGAGGAGAAGAACTTCTCAAATGGTTCCATCAGCTGGAAAAAGCAGAAAGGGATCTGGAAAAATACCAACAGCAGGAAGCGGAAATTCAGAAAATGAAACAATTGGCTGTACAGATTCGTGATGCATATGAAATACAGATAACGTATGATCAGTTAACAGAAGCAAATAAACTGCTGACAGATACGGAAACAGCACTGAATAAGCAAACGGAGCTTTTGCCGGGATTTCAGTCAGCAGAAAAAAAGGCAAAGGAAAGAGAAAATACAGTCAGAGAAGAGTTTGACCAGAAGATAAAGGAACTTAGTGCAGTCAATGAAAAAGTTCAGAAAGCCAGAGAAATTTTTGACCAGATAGAAGAAAAAACTAAAGCAGTGGAAGCCGATCAGAAAGCTGTGAAGAAGGCAGAAGAAGATTTCAGACAGGCGGAACAGAGTCTGGAAAAACTGGAAGGACAGGAAATTCTCTGGAAAAAACAGAGTGAAGAACTTGCGGATACGGACAAAAATCTGGCACAGTGGGAGGCGAAAGTACAGGAAGAACAAAATCTGGAGCAGGAACTGGAAACAGCGGACAAATTAAAAAAACAGGCGATGAAAAGTCTCCAGGAGGCAAAAGATAAAAAAGCTGTTTATGGGAAAATAAGTATAGAATATCAGGAACTGAATGGACGATATGAACAGCTGCGTCAGGCAGTACTTAATGAACAGGCCGGGCTTCTGGCAGCGGAACTGGTTCCTGGAAAACCATGCAAAGTATGTGGTGCAACAGAACATCCCCACCCGTTTATCAAAAAAGTGGAACATGTGGATATCTCCTCTGAAAATCTTGAGAAAATGAGAGCTGATGTGGATAATCTGCGAAAAAAACAGGAAGCAGCGTCAACAGAGGCAGGAGCCGCCGGTGCAGAGTATAATACAAGAAAAAATACTTATGTAGAAACGATTGGAAGACTCCAGAAAAGAATACAGAAATACATTCCGGAAATTCATGATAAATCAGGTCTTACAGAAATGAAAGAAGCATTGAATGCCTGGAAGAAGAGCATTCTGGAAACTGTAAAAAAACTTCAGAAAGATGCTCAGGATCTGAAAAAAATACGTCAGTCATTGCAGAAAACTGATGAGCAGAAGCAGGCACTGAGAGAAAGCCTGGAAAATTACCGTAAAGTCCAAAAAGAAGCGGAAACCAGACTGATTGCGGACAGAGCAGAATTAAAGAGCCTTTGCAATTCCTGTGAATTCAGGACAAAACAGGAGGCAATGGATCTGCAGAAACAGGCGGAAACCGAAAAAAACAGAGCAGAGAAGGCATATAAGAACGCAGATGCAGATCTGAAAAAAGCGTCTCAAAGCAGACAAAATGCAGAGACATTGATTGAGAAATATAAAAATGAGATCCCTGTTCAGAAAGAGCAGGCAGACAGAAAAAGAGATGCTTATGAAAACATAAAATCGGAAAAGAGTCTTTCAGAATCTCAATGGAAAACGATAACAGAAGAAAACAGAAAAGAAGAAGAGCGTGAGTTGCTGGAAACAGTAAATAGATATAATGAAAACAGAACTGCAGCAAGAATTCAGAAAGAGTCTGCTGCGGAAGCAGTAGGAAAAGCAGAAAAACCTGACATAAAAATCCTTCAGACGCAAAAAGAAACTGCAGATCAGAACTATAAGAATGCAGAGAAGATTTATAATGAAAAGAGACAAAATCTCAGAGATAATAAGGCGGTTCTGAGTGCGCTGTCAGAAAAAACGGATAAAAGAAAAACTGTACTGGAAGAACACAGAAGGATTGACACTCTTTATCGTATGGCATCTGGTAATGTCAGCGGTGCACGTATGGATCTGGAAACCTATGTTCAGCGTTATTATCTGGAACGGGTTCTTTATGCTGCAAACCGCAGATTCCAGGAGATGTCGGGAGGACAGTTTGAACTACGGATGTATGATCTGGAAAAAGCAGGAGAAGGCAGAAATAAGGGACTTGATCTGATGGTTTATTCAACTGTTACAGGGAAAGAAAGAGAAGTGCGGACACTTTCCGGCGGAGAATCCTTTATGGCAGCTCTGTCTCTGGCACTTGGAATGGCAGATCAGATTCAGGAAAATTCTGCAGCAGTAAATCTTGACATGATGTTTATCGATGAAGGATTTGGATCACTGGATGAACATTCCAGAAATCAGGCAGTCAGGGTCCTTTTGGAAATGGCGGAAGGCTCAAGACTGATCGGAATTATTTCTCATGTAACAGAGTTGAAACAGGAGATAGAGGACCAGCTGCTGGTGACAAAAGATGAAGATGGAAGCCATGTAAAATGGCAGATCAGTTGAGGAAAGAAAATGACAGATGAAGTAGTAGGAAAACTTGCCCGGCTTTTGGAACAGGATCAGTTTGAGCTGATTTTTCAGGAGGAAAAAGTTCGTCTTGTATATCTCATGAACGATGCAGTGGAGAGTTTTCTGGTATTTAAGAATGTGCGAATAACAGGAGAATATAACCGTGATTATCAGGGAGAACTGGAAGCTTCTCTGGAAAAACAGGGGCAGAAATTTGTCCTTATTGTACGTCAGGGAGAGACAGTAGTTACGCTGTTTTTTGACGATCTTGTTATTGAAAATCATCTATATGAGTATGGAACAATAGGGCATTTCTGGGTGAAAAATTATGAATATCTCAGACAGATGGAATACAGACTTGCGATTCTGAGAGACAAGTATGATTATCTTGGTGAAGAATACTGTAATGAAAAGGAAAAAAGACTGGCACAGCTGGTGGATTTTCCTCCGTTGAATTACTGCTGTTATCCGGCAGTACCGGAGAAGTATATTGTCCCAAAAGAAAATCCATGGGTGCCGACTGAGGCGGCACTGAATGTAATGGATGAATTTGCTTCCAGGGCAAAAGACAGGACTCTGGGAAAAATACTGAAACTGTACAGAAAGTTCCCGGTCCCTTTTATTGCAAAAAGAATTGGAAATATGCTGCACAGAAACAGTCATGGTAAAGTGGTGGATATGATCAATGAGGAGATCAGAGTGGCTTCAAAAAAATATCCCCGCCGGAATTTCGGCAGGGATGTGGAATGCAAGATTCAGGAAGCTTTTCACAAAGTTCAGCGCCGTCAGGAACTTCTGAAAAATAAAGGACAACAGTCGATTATACTGAGAGAAGAACCATTTACAACTGCACAGGATTCCATAGATTATAAGATTTATCTTATGATCTGGAAAAAAGGAATCCTGAACAGAAAAGTGCTTATTGAGGAGTATCCTGTTTCATTATAGCCAGTTCTCGTCTGGTGAAAAAAACAGTCAGTATAAAAGCAGCGGCATCAGCAATAGGTCCCGCATACATGACACCGTCAATTCCCATAAAAAGTGGGAAGATGATTACAAGAGGAAGCAGGAAAATTACCTGCCTGGTGAGGGACACAACGATACCAAGCCTGGCTTTACCCATAGAAGTAAAGAAACCGGAGGACATTGGCTGGATACCATTGACGAAAGTGAGCAGCATGAAAATTCTCAGGTACCGTTCTGCAAACTGGAAATAAAGTTCACTTCCGCTTCCAAAAGCTCCTACGATCTGATGGGGGAAAAGCTGAAAACAAAGGAAGAAAATTACTGCAACAGTGGTACAGATGGTTGCAGAATATTTATAAGTTTGTCGTACCCGGTCGAATTTTTTTGCCCCGTAATTAAATCCCCAGATAGGCTGTGATCCCTGAGACACACCAATGCAGATGGATAAGAATACCATATTGACCTTGGAGATGATCCCTACGCAGGCAATGGGAATGTCACTTCCATAAACAGAAGCAGCTCCGTAGTAACGGAGGATATTGTTCATAACGATCTGTACAGCTGTAATGGCAATCTGGTTGATGCATGAAGCAAGTCCAAGAGAGCAGATTGCTTTCAACAGTGATAACTGTGGGCGGAACATACAACGTTCCAGATTCATTTTGCGGAATTTTGCAAAATAAATGATCACAAGAAAAGCAGAGACTATCTGGCCGGTAACGGTAGCCCAGGCACCGCCTTTGATTCCCCATTTAAATCCAAAGATAAAAAGTGGGTCAAGAATCGTATTGATTATTGCTCCGATGAGAGTGCAGACCATGGAATAAGTCGGACTCCGGTCTGCACGGATCAGATGGTTGCCTCCTACAGATAAGGTAAAAAATGGAAGACCGATAGCTATAATGCTGACATAATCTGTAGCGTACGGCATAACGTCTGTTGTTCCGCCGAACAGAAGAAGCAGTGGATGCAGAAAAATAAGCATGATTGCTGCAATCGAAATTCCGACGATCACCAGCATTGATAATCCGGTTCCAGCGATCCGGCTGGCTTTTTCCTCATTTCCGGCACCCGTTTCGAGGTTGTAATTAGAAGCACTTCCTATTCCGAGGAGCAGTGCTGCGGCAGTGGAAATTGTGGTAACAGGAAAGGCAATATTAGTTGCTGCATTTCCGAGCATTCCCACACCCTGTCCGATAAAAATCTGGTCTACAATATTATAAAGTGCATTTACCAGCATGCTGATAATAGCCGGTATTGCAAATTTTGCGATCAGATTTCCTACAGGAGCAGAGCCAAGCGGATTGGTGGCTGTTGTAGTGTTTTTTGATGAATTCAAGGTAAATTCCTCTTTCTTTTTATAGTGGTTACAGTCGCTGTATGAGGTGCGGCCGAGAGTTATGTATATCCAGTATAACACTTATCAGGAAAAAAATCCCATAGACAGCATAAATTAATTAGGATATAAATGGCGAAAACTTTACTTGTCTGAATGCCAAAGGTCTAGTATAATACATGGAATGGTGTTAAAACACAATCACAGAAACAAAGGACGAATAGTATGAAATTTTATCAGTTAAAAATAGTAAGAAAAGGGAGCAAACCACCGATCTGGAGGCGATGCCTGATACCGGCAGACATCACTTTTGACAGGCTGGCAGCTATTATGGAAGATATCCTTCAGTTTGAATCTTCTGATCAGTATGAATTTGAATTTTTCCAGAAAAAAGTTCAGTTCAGAAAGACAGCAGAAGGTCAGGAACAGTCCCGATTTGAAGTTCTGAGTGCAGATGCGGAGATAAATATCTGGATGGAAAATGAGGAATGGTTTACATTCAGAATCAATGATCCGGACAGAGATCTTCCGCAGTACAGAGCAAATATCGAAAAAGTAATCCCAAATACAGAAATCGGTAAAGAAGGAAGTAAAACACCTCTGTTATGGCCGATGATCATTAAGTGCAGTGAACCGGAAATTGATGAATTCTGGACAGATCCGAAAGAAGTTAATACACGCCTGGGCAAAAATTTCCTGATGTCTGTAAAAACTGCAGCAGATGACATGGAATTATCCAGAGAACCAAAAGTTAAAGATTATCTGGCTGCATTTTCCAGGGAAGAACTGGAAAATCAGGCAAAAGAACTGAAAATTTCCAGTGAAGGTCTGAGTAAAGATGAACTGGCTCAGAAAATTGCAGATGAAATTCTTACACCTGAGACAATGAAGAAAAAACTTCTTCTCGTTGACGATACTCAGATAAGAGTTTTTGAAGATGCAATGGACAGGAAATGCTTTACACCGACAGAAGAAGAATGGGCAGCACTGGACTGGGCAGGAGCAGCAGGATATCTGGTCGCATACAGTGATGAACGTGCAGAAGTTCCACAGGAAGTTATTCAGACATACAATCAGATCAATACAGAAGAATTCCAGAATCTGCGTACAAAAATCGGCTGGTTGCTTGACTGCGAATCCTTCCTTGGATTTGTTTATGCAGTAGCTCCGGTAAAACTTATGCATCAGATCTACAGTGGTCGTCAGGGCTTTGAAGCAGATATGGACGAGTTCCTCAGGGTATTTAACAGCATTGATGAGGAAGCCAATATCTGTATCATCAAAGATGATAAAATGATCTACAAAGCTGTTCTTGAGAACAGCCTGTACAGAGATATTGAACGTGTGCAGTACGGAAATGATTTTTACATTCCGTCTACAGAGGAAGTACTGGATTATGCAGTGAACGGTTATCCTTCCAGAGAACCTGCTTATTACAATATATATCAGTTCATGACAGAAGAAATGCACAAGACAAAAGAAGAGGCAGATTATCTTCTTTATATTGTATATAAAGAATTCTCCATGAACGGGATGCTGTCCGATATAATGGATATTTTTAATAAAGAAAATGTTGTGTTTGATTCTGATGAGCAGATGAAAAAATTCACCACTCTTCTTGTAGATGCAAACAATCATACAAGAATGCTGGATTTCCGTGGTCATACACCAGAAGAAAAAGGTCATGTGGCAGTTCCGATCCCGATGAAAAAAACACCGGTAACAGCACCGAAGAAAATTTACCCGAATGATCCATGTCCATGTGGAAGCGGTAAGAAATATAAGAAATGTTGTGGAAGAAAGTAAAAGGAAAAAACAATGAAATTACTGATCGTAAGGCATGGAGATCCGGATTATACGATAGATTCTCTTACTGAAAAAGGCTGGAAAGAAGCGGAGTATCTTTCTGAAAAACTTTCCCGGATGAAACTTGATTATTTTTATGTATCTCCACTTGGAAGGGCGAAGGATACAGCTTCCTGTACTTTGAAAAAAATGAACAGGACAGCTGTAGAGTGTGAATGGCTCCGGGAATTTGATGTTCTTATTGACCGTCCGGATGTGACGGACCGTAAGATTATTCTCTGGGACTGGCTGCCTCAGGACTGGACAAAAGACGAAAGGTTTTTCCAGTATGATCACTGGTTTGAGAATGAAAGAATGACGGCTGCTGATGCAAAAGGCTACTATGATCATGTGACCGGCAAATTTGATGAACTTCTTGCGAAACATGGGTATGTAAGAGATGGACATTATTATCGTGTAGAAAAAGCTAACGAAGATACGCTTGTGTTCTTTTGCCATTTCGGACTGGAATGTGTCCTTCTCAGTCACCTTCTGAATGTTTCGCCGATGGTACTGTGGCATGGTATGTGTGCGGCACCAAGCTCTGTAACAACCGTAAATACAGAAGAACGGCGAGAGGGAATTGCAAGTTTCCGTGTGAGCTCTTTCGGTGATATTTCGCATTTATATGTACATAATGAACCGCCTGCATTTGCAGCAAGATTCTGCGAAACATATGACAACAAAGAACAGCGTCACGACTGATGACGGGACAAAATCGACAGATTGACTGTATAGTCTTTCTGTCGATTTTTGTTTTGTGGGATAAAATTGCCAATTGCATATGAAAAAAATGACGTCTTTTCGTTAAATATGTTGCGCTTTGCTGATGCTGAGTGATAGAATTATATTATTATTATTAAAAGGGAGGCAATTTCGAATGAGAAAGAAATCAAAAAGTACTCTTGCGATTTTAATGGCTGTCGCAATGATGTCAAGTCTGTGCAGTGTACCGGCAGCAGCGGCAGAGACAGAAATTGGGGGAGTTGTTTCAGAGACACCTGTAGTTGAAGCAGAAGAGACACAGGAGACTGAAACAGAAGAGCCGGAAGCAGCAGAAGCAGAGGATTTTTCCGCAGAGGACGAAATTTCTGTAGAAGAGGATGATGAAATCGCTGCAGAGGACGAAGAAACTGACGAACTGGCTGTAGAAAACGAAGATGAGGCTGAAGCAGTCGGAGATGAGGAAGAATTTACCGATGATGCAGCAGGGGATGGCGTAGTTGATGGATATGGATGGCTTGGAAGTACATGGATAACGCCGGGAAATGCAGCAGATATTCTGAAAGATGGAACTGCCAGTTATGATGCCGACACACAAAAACTGACCTTAAATAATGCAAAAGTTGATGGACCGATAGATTTCAGAATCAGTGGAGATGTAACTCTTGAATTGAAGGGGCAGAATGAAATAACAGAAGATTTTAATAGTTCAACTGAGGGAATTATAGAGTTTTGGGGAGATAAGCTGACTATAACAGGTAAAGGCTCTCTGAAAGCATCAGATATGGGAAAATCATTTATCTATGACAAGGGAGATTTGGTTATTGATGGTGTGAAACTGGAATTTGCTTTGAAAAATGGAGTAAACAGTATTGATGGAATAAGCATAGCTGGAAATCTGGAAATTAAAAATGATTCTAATATAACTATGAATACCACCGGCTACTGTATCAATGCTTATAATATCACAGCAGTATACTCCGCAAGAGCAACTGAACAGAAACCTGAAGGAAAAATCACTATATCAGGCAGTAAAGTAAACCTGACATCTGAAAGGACTACAATACTTTCGGAAAAAGATATAACAATTCAGAACAGTACTCTTGAGTCAGAGGGTATGATATATAATCATTTATATAACGATCCAGTTGGTGCAACTTTAGATATAGATAACAGTAAGGTAAAAGTAACTGCCGGTTCTTTTGATTTTGATATTGATAATCTTAAAATCCACAATAAATCTGAGGTGACTGCTACTCTCACAGATGAGGAGGCTGTAACTGCTATATTAAGTTACAAAGGCATAGATATTAATGACAGTAAGGTAACATCAAGTGGATCACAGTATGGTCTGGCAGCACAGGATGGAGATATTACTATTGAAAACAATGCAGTTGTAACAACAACTGGTACAACCAGTGGAATTCAGACAGATAAGGGAAGAATTCACATCCGTAATAAATCCAATGTAACTGTAAATATGTTTAGGGGTAAGTATAGCCCATACGGAGCTTTAAGGACACGGAGTGGTATTGATATCACAGACAGTAAAGTAACGGCAACCGGAACTGGATATTCAATTGATTCCTATGGTGATGTCAATATCGACAAGGGGATTGTAATTGCAGACGCAGCTATGGATGATGGTTCCGGGCTGATTAGTATTATAGCTTACGGTAACGAGGATGAAGGCCCGAAGAACGTCAATATCACCAACTCCTGGGTTGATGCAGCGGCATTAATTGATGGAACTGTAAATGTCGGAGACAGCGTTGTTTTTGAAGAAAACGATGGTAAAGTTACAGGAAATCCAGTAATTCCTGATAATGTAGAAGTTCGTAAGAATCATAAACTTACAGTGGCTGAACCTACAACTATTACAGCACCTTCAGGACTTGCAATTGCAAACAACGGTATAATCAATGCTTACTGTACTTCTATCAGAGGAACAGTAACAGGAACAGCACCTGTTTATACACATGCAAATACCACAAAATGGGTATATGACAAAACTTCCCACTGGAAAGCATGCACGAGATGTGGTGAGAAAGTGGCAGCAGCGGAAGCACACAGATATGGTTCCTGGAAAACACTGAAAGCAGCAGGCCTTGGAACTTCCGGTGCAAAAGAACGTCATTGTACCGTATGCGGTCATACACAGGGCGAAGATATTGCAGCAGTTCAGGTAATGCAGCTTCTGGCAAAAGGCGGCAAAAAATCTGTCACTTTGAAATGGAACAAAGTATCCGGTGCAGATGGTTACATGATCTACAGTGCAAAATGTGGTGGAAAACTCAAGCTTAAGAAAACAGTTGGAAAGAATGTACGTACCTGGAAACAGAAGAAACTGAAAGCCGGAACTTACTATAAATATTATGTGGCAGCGTACAAACTGGTTAACGGAAAGAAAGTTGTCATCGGAGAATCCTCTGATATACATACAGCTACAACTGGAAAAGGATATGGCTATGCAAAGAAGATCACAGTCAAAAAATCCACATTTAAACTCAGCGTTGGAAAAACTGCTACGATCAAAGCGACACTCAAAAATACAAGCAAGAAAGTAAAAGACCATACCGTACGTATACGTTATATTTCTACAAACAATGATGTTGCAACAGTAAATGCAAAAGGTAAAATTACCGCAAAATCAGCAGGCACCTGCTATATTTACTGCTATGCGCTGAATGGTCTTACAAAGAAAGTAAAAGTAACCGTTAAATAAGTATAGGTTCACAGAAAGACTCCTGTCAGAGAGAAAAAGGCAGGGGTCTTTTTTCATAAAGAATGAAAGGATTTGAAAAAAATCGCCTTTTAAATATTAAAATATAAGAAGGGGAGGCAATTCGACAATGAGAAAAAAATCAAAAAGCATGCTTGCAATTCTGATGGCAGCGGCAATGATGTCGAGTCTTTGCAGTGTACCTGCAGCAGCGGCAGATATAAGTGCGGCAGAAGAAACAACAGAGGCATTTGTTGATGATACAGAAAATCAGGAAACAGAAATGACAGATTCTGAAACAATGGAGACAGATGCTTCGGAGGAAACAGAGGCTGAAGCTGGTGATACTGAGGAGTTTTTCTCAGAGGAAGAGATTCCTGTTGCAGACGAGGAAGAAATAGAGGCAGAGGAACAAGATTCAGATGAAGTCGTATTGTCAGCAGAAAGTGAAGAACAGAGTGTGGCTGCCGGAGATGAGGAAGAGGAGTTTACCGATGCTGCTGGTGTGGAGACCTATGAGGTAGGTGTAAATTATGGTGATAAATCTGAGTATATCAGTGTGACATCAGAAAATAAAGATGATGTACTTGAAGATCGGGATGGAGATGCCAGATCTATCGTTTATATTCCGGAACAGCACAGGCTGATTTTAGATAACATAGATAAAAAAGTAAAAAATATTAGTACGGCAGAGATGAACAATCTGACAATAGAGTTAAGGGGACAAAATGAATTAGGTGAAGGGATTAATTCATTGCATCTCAAATGTACATTAATCATTACAGGAAATGGCTCGCTTAAGATAGCCGGAGGAGAAGAAACATTTATCAACTGTTATGGAAACCTGGCGCTTGACGGAGCGAAGCTTGATCTGGCTACGACGGATGAGAAAAAGGTTACGAAGGCAGGGATAGCCGTAAATGGAGAACTGGAAATCAAAAATAAATCAGAGATTCATTTAAAAACACAGAATGACTGTATAGCTGACTACAAAAGTTCAAATCTGGCAGCAAAGAAGCCGGAATCACGTAAGATCACAATATCAGACAGCAGCCTTACCCTGGAATCCAAAAACAGCAGGACTATAGATACGGATAAACCTGTCACAATTCAGGACGGAAGTATTTTGAATCTTCAGGGAGGAATTTATGTAACAGAGCAGAAAAAAGGAGCAACTTTGATTGTTAAAAACAGCAAGATTAATGTGAACTCCAATGAAGAAACGGATTCAGGTTATGGAATATATGCAGACAAAGTTCAGATCAGCGATAATTCCAATGTGACTGCAAAAACAACTGCAAACAGTATCAAAGATACAGCGAATGTGTCAGCTATACGATCACAGTCAATGATAGATATTGCGAACAGTACTGTAAGAACTGAGGGACCGGGATATTCTCTTGATGCTGTGGGCGATATTAATATCAACAGAGGTATCGTGCTTGCAGATGCGGTTCGCAAAGAAGTGGGTAATTTTGAAACAAGTATCATAGCAGCAGACGATGACGGGAATTATTCAGCAGTCAATATCACAGATTCCTGGGTTGATGCAGCAGCAAGTATTGAAGGAACACGAACAGTAAAGAACAGTGTCGTTTTTGAGAAAAATGAAGGAAAAGTAACCGGAAATGCAGTGGTTCCCGGAAATGTAGAAGTACGCAGGAACCACAAACTCAGAGTAGTTGAACCGACAACTCTGACAGTACCGTCAGGACTTGCAATCTCAAACAACGGTGAGATCAGTGCAGACTGTACTTCACTTAAGGGAAAAATAACAGGAACAGCACCTGTTTATACACATTCGAAACTGACCCAGTGGGTAAATGACAAAACTTCCCACTGGAAAGAATGTACAAAATGTGGTGCGAAACTGCAGAAAGCATCACACAATTACGGGGCATGGAAGATTCTGAAAGCAGCTGGCCTTGGTCTTTCCGGTGCAAGAGAACATTACTGCGCAACCTGTAATTTTGCACAGAGTGAAGATATTGCCGCAATCCAGGTAATGCAGCTTCAGGTAAAAGGTGCGAAAAAAGCGGTAACCCTGAAATGGAGCAAAGTATCCGGTGCAGATGGATATATGATTTACGGTGGAAAGTGCGGAAAGAAAACCAGCCTGAAGAAAACGGTCGGAAAGAATACCCGCACCTGGAAGCAGAAGAAACTGAAAGCCGGAACTTATTATAAATACTATGTAGTTGCCTATAAGATGGTGAACGGAAAGAAAGTGATCATCGGACAGTCTTCCGACATGCATGCAGCTACAACAGGTAAGGGATACGGATATGCAAAGAAGATCACAGTCAATAAATCAACACTGAAACTGAAAACAGGAAAGACTGCAAAAATCAAAGCAACAGTCAAAAACACAAGCAAAAAAGTAAAAGACCATACTTTACGTGTACGTTATATTTCCACAAACCGTGATATAGCAACAGTAAACAGCAAGGGCAAAGTAACAGCCAAAGCAAAAGGCACCTGCTATATTTACTGCTATGGACTGAATGGCCTCACAAAGAAAGTAAAAGTGACTGTAAGATAAAGAGATGTTTATTATGAGGGGCTGTCGGGAAATAGACAGCCCCTTGTTTATTTCAAATTAAGCGTTTTAAGAAGTTCTGCCTGTGTGATGGCGGGCTGATAATCAGGATCCCCGTTTTGGTATGCTTCAAGAGCAGCCTGTTCTTCCGGATCGGGTTGGTCAGCTTCAATGTTATTAAGAGCGAATGTAGAAAGAATCAACTCCCATACTTTTTGAGCATCTTCGTCGCTCATGATACTTACTGCTCCGAAAATTCGTTCTTTTATTTTAGACATATGCTCATACTCCTTTATAAATTTGTCCACGATTGCCGATATCGATGATATCTATTATTATACCATTAATATTGAATAGTACACGAAAAGTGCCTATGCGAAGACGATAGCCATATGTGCCCTGTAATTTTTTAATATCACCTTCCAGTGGAAGCTTTGAAATAGCAGTTATTATTCGATTTTGCGTGGAGATATTTTGCTTTTTTAAGAATTTAACTGCTTTTCTAGAATATGAAATTTGAAACAATGAAAATCCTCCTAACATATATGATAGTGAATTATTTTCAATTCTTTATCTTATGTAGGAGTTAAATTTCTTTCATTATAAGTAAGTAACAGATATACGTCAATATAAACGATCCGACAAAAATCGAAATTTTCTGTTTAAAATACTGCCGTGAAGAACTATAATACAGGCATAGGAATACAACGAAAGGAGAAATCAAAAATGACAGGAATCGAAAAAGTAACCAAGTTTCTGAAAGATGCAGAAACATATTATCTGGCAACAGCAGAGGGAGATCAGCCTCGCGTAAGACCTTTTGGAACAGCTCATTTATATGAAGGAAAATTGTACATACAGACCGGAAAAGTAAAAGACGTATCCAAACAGCTGATGGCAAATCCGAAAGCAGAAATCTGTGCATTCAAAGGTGAAGAATGGATCAGAGTTGCAGGTGAATTGGTAGAAGATGACAGAGTAGAAGCAAGACAGTCTATGCTGGACGCATATCCTTCCCTTCAGAAAATGTACGCTGCTGATGATGGAAACACTCAGGTATTTTACTTCAGAAATGCTACTGCAACACTCAGCGCATTCACTCACGAACCGGAAGTAATCAAATTCTGAAAATAAATAACACCACATACACATGCCCTGTGAATCTTTCCACGAAAGACTTACAGGGCATATATTTTGGGAAATTTGTTGATGATAAATAGAATAACAGATATAATAAAATAACAGGAAATGTACACAGAAAAGAAAGCAGGCTGCTGTATGAGTGAATATGAAAAATTCTGTAAATCTTTAAGTAACATGAGTGAAATTTACAATTATCAGGAGCCGTATAATAATGTTATACGGATGGGGATTGTATGGATATACAGAATTACATTTGAACAGTCATGGAAAATGATGAAAGAGATTCTTGAAAACCATGGTTATGAAGAAGGTGCTACTGGTTCACCTAAGATTATATTAAAAACAGCCTACAAGGCAGGAATGATAAAAGATGAAAAACTGTGGTTACGGGCATTGCAGGCGAGAAACAATGTAACTCATTCGTACAATCAGAATATTGCACTCAGTATAATAAATGATGCTAAAAATGAATTTTATAAAATGTTTACAGAACTGAAAGAAGAAGTAGAAGATGGCTGGTATGACAGTATATCATGGAGGGTATCAGGCAGAAAAAAAGCCAGAAATCAAGGAAGGTTATGATACTAAAGATTTTGGAATAGGGTTTTATTGCATGACTGTCAAAGAGCAGGCACAAAGACGGGCAAGACGTTATGATACGAAGATTGTTTCCATTTATGAAGTACGAATAAATTCTAATCTAAGGATAAAAGATTTTAAGGAAATGACGGAGGAATGGCTTGATTTTATCATAGATTGTCGAAGCGAAAAGAGCCATGATTATGATATTGTAATTGGAGCAATGGCTGATGATCAGATTTACAACCTTATTTCTGATTATATGGATGGTGTAATCACAAGAGAACAATTTTGGGTTCTTGCGAAATTTACATATCCGACATATCAGATTGCATTTTGCACAGAAGAAGCGGTGAGATGTCTTGAGTACAGAGATTGTGAGATACTTTGATGTAGAAGATTATTAATAAAATCAGTTGTCAGGGAATCCTTGACAACTGATAGAGGTGAAAAAGCCAACAAATCAAAAGTGCCGAAACCAGACCCCGGCATTTTATTTTATCGGCATGAAAATGGGAAAATATATAAAATAAAATTGATAATTTGCCGATAATTTCATATAATAAACTTATATGGAGGCATTGCGTGAACATGAAGTATTTTTCAGTAGCAGAGATTTCGTCAAAATGGAACATATCAGAGCGAACTGTTCGTAATTATTGTGCATCGGGAAGGATTCCGGGTGCTTTTTTGGATGGAAAGACATGGCGAATTCCAGAACAGGTACAGAGACCCGAACGCAAAAATAAAAACACAGCACCGAGAACATTACTGGAAATACTGAAAGCAGAAAAAGAAAGCAAAACAAAGGGTGGAATTTATCACAAAGTACAGATTGAGCTCACCTATAATTCAAATCACATTGAAGGAAGCAGACTTTCTCATGACCAGACCCGATATATTTATGAAACAAACACCATCGGCATAAAAGATGAAATCATAAATATAGATGATATTGTAGAAACTGCGAATCATTTCAAGTGTATTGACATGATCATAGATAATGCTAACTATAAATTAAGCGAAAGATTTATAAAACAGCTGCATTTTGTATTAAAGAGTGGTACAAGCGATTCCAGGAAGGACTGGTTCGCAGTAGGAGAGTATAAACGCTATCCCAACGAGGTTGGTGGAATGGAGACTGTTTTACCGGAACAGGTAGAAGAAAAAATACAGCAGTTGTTAACGAAGTATAATAAAAATAAGACCAAAACTTTTGAAGAGATTCTGGAATTTCATTATGAATTTGAAGCTATTCATCCATTTCAGGACGGAAATGGCCGTGTGGGAAGACTGATTTTATTTAAAGAATGTCTGAGAAATAATATTGTTCCTTTTATTATTGATGAAGAACTGAAACTGTATTATTACCGTGGGCTGCATGAGTGGAAACAGGAACGAGACTATTTAAGAGACACTTGTCTTACAGCACAGGATAAATTTAAAAGATATCTGGATTATTTCAGAATTACTTATGAAGAATAAAGTTCGTCATTTCAGGAGGAGAAAACATTGATTTCAAAGACAATGCGCACTATTTTACACGCACTATCTTATGGAAATATAGAGGTGGAGGCGTCCAGGAGACTGGCTGATCTGAAAAAACTGGATGCCATGCGGATATTTTGCAGGAAACTGGACACGAAAGTATATAATGGGAATTACGAAGTTCCGATAAGGCTTTATTTTCCCACAGAAGAAGCAATGAGCGGAGATGTGGTGGAGCAGAAATATCCTGTTCTGCTGTTCTTTCACGGTGGCGGCTGGGTAACAGAAAGTATTGAAAATTATGACAGGGTATGCAGCCGAATGGCCCAGTCTACAGGCCATGTTGTGGTTTCTGTGGAGTATCGTCTGGCTCCGGAATATCGTTTTCCGACAGCGTTTGATGACTGCTATGAAGCTGCAAAAGCACTGTACAATAACCGCCTGATCTTGCCGGCTGATCCGGACAGGATTACGATCATCGGGGACAGTGCAGGCGGTAATCTTGCAGCAGCAGTATGCCTGAAGGCCCGTGATACAGGAGATTTTTCACCAAAGAAACAGATTCTTATCTATCCTGCAGTAAATAACTGTTATACAGAAAAATCCCCATATAAATCAGTACAGGAAAACGGGGAAGATTACCTTCTCACAGCAGTAAAAATGGAAGATTATCTGAAGCTTTATGAGAGTGGACCGGAGGACAGAGAAAATCCATATTTTGCGCCTCTCATGGAAAAAAACTATCGGAATCTTCCGGCTACACTGATTCTGACAGCAGAATTTGATCCTCTTCGAGATGAAGGAGAGGAATATGGAAAACGTCTGAAAGAAGCCGGAAATTATGTGGAAATACATCGGATTCCAGAGGCGCTTCACGGGTATTTTGCCCTTGGAATACGGTTCCTTCATGTACAGGAAAGTTTTGAAATCATGAATGCATTTTTGAAAAAAGGAAGCGAATAAAAGGTGGAAAAAGGATATTCAAAATGGAGAAAACTGGATAACGCGGCGCTGGCTTTTCCGCTTGTAACAGGTAAGAATGATACCAGGGTATTTCGTTTTTACTGCCAGCTGAAGGAGACTGTAAACGGGGAACTTCTTCAGCGGGCACTTGATCAGACAATGGAAAAATATCCGCTGTTTCAGGCTGTTTTGCGCAAGGGATTATTCTGGTTTTATCTGGAGCGAAGAGATATTCATGCAGCAGTGAAGCCTGAGAAACTGCCGCCTTGCAGCAGACTTTATATTCCGGACAAAAAATCTCTTCTGTTTCAGGTAAGTTACCATGAAAACCGTATGAATTTTGAGGTATATCATGCGTTAACGGATGGTACGGGAGCTATGAATTTTCTTTCAGAACTGGTACAGAATTATCTGATTCTGGCATACCCGGAAGCAGGGCTGCCCAGAGTAAAATATGAGGAAAATATAACTCCGGGAGATCAGGAAGAGGACAGTTTTTCACAATATTATTCATCGGAAATTCCACGAAATAAAGAGAAAAAAATGGCAGCTGTAAAGCTTAAAGGAGAGAAACTTGTACACTCGGATATGGATATTACAGAAGTCATTATTCCTGTAAAGGAGACACTGACAAAGGCACGTTCTTATGGAGTTTCGATCACAGTTTTTCTGACAGCAATGTTGCTTTGTGCCATACATGAAGAGATTCCGAAGAACCGGCAGAAAAAGCCGATAGCACTGATGATTCCTGTAAATCTTAGGAATTATTTTCCATCACAGTCTATGGGAAATTTCTTCGGATGGATAGAAGTTGGATATGTTTTTGAAGATGAAACAACATTTGAGGAAGTGCTGAACAGTGTAAAGGAACAGTTCCGGAATGAACTTCAGAAGGAAAAAATAGCCATGAATATGAATGGTTATGTCCGCATTGAGAAGAATCCTCTGGTACGTGCTGTTCCACTTGAAATAAAAAAATATTTCCTTATGGCTGGTGCAAATCTGGGAAGTAGAAGTATTACGGCGGTGTATTCAAATATTGGAATCATACATCTTCCGGAAGAATATAAAAAATATATCGACCGTTTTGGCATCTTTGCAAGTACAAATTCATTACAGTTATGTTCCTGTTCCTATGAAGACCAGCTGGTTCTTGGATTTACATCAAAAATACCGGATGACAGTATTCAGAGAAACTTTATGAAAATATTGAAGGAGGAAGAAATTCCATATAAAGAAGAGAAAAATGAATTTCCCGGATGTGGTGAAATTCAGCAGAAAGAGGAACGCAAAGTAATGCAGACATTCAGTTTCCTCTGCCTTGTAGTTGCGGTATTCTGTGGAATGCTGAATTATCTGACACTGGAAACACTGAACTGGTTCTGGTTTGCTGCAGCCGGATGTTTCTGTGCATGGCTGGTTGTTTATGTTGCATATGCGAAGCGGCGGAATATTCTGAAAAATGAAACCTGGCAGCTTCTGATCATAACTGTGCTCTGTATTTTGTGGGATCATTTTACCGGTTGGAGAGGCTGGTCACTGGATTTTGTATTCCCGTTTGGAAGTCTGGCTGTGCTTGGTTCCATACCGGTCATTGCAAAAGTTAATCGCCTCGAACCGGAGGAATATCTGTATTATCTGATCCAGGCTGCACTTATCGGATGTCTGCCGGTAATACTGTTGTGGACAGGCCTTATTCATTATCGGATTCCTTCAGTTGTCTGTGTGGGAGTCAGTTTTCTGGTGATTGCAGGACTTTTTATTTTCCAGAAAAAGGATATGCTGCGGGAATTCAGAAAGAAACTCAGAATATAAATTTTACAGTAAAGGAGAAAAACGATGTTAGAATGTGATTACCTTGTAAAGCAGATTGATGGTGATTATGCACACCTGCAGAGAGTTGACAGACCAGAGGAAGAGCTGAAACTTGTAGCAAGAGCACTTCTTCCGGCAGAGATTTATGAGGGGTGCATATTGCATTACGAAATGATGCAGTATTCCATGAAATAGGAATCTGACAGGCCTGAGATCGTGATCATGAGGCGGGAATGTATTGTCATGGAAGATGCCGGCAAAGGGGAATAGATTAAAGGGGATGTATTATTATGATGGAAACGTATACAGTTCTTCGGATTGAAGAACCTGATTTTGGCTGTGAAGGGCGGCCGGAAGGGGAAGAACCTGTAGACCGTGTGCTGCTGAAGAAACATAGCGGAGAAGAACTTTTTATCAAAGAAAAAGATGCTCTTCTTTATGAAATGGACATTAATGAGGGAGATGATGTCTATCTTATTGAAGGTGAACTGAAAAAAATCAAGTAAATACTGATCTGTAAAATGAAAATTAATTACGGACTGGAATAACGAGGAAGTAATTGTGAATAAAATACGAGAATCCATTACTTTTTATGGTCGGGTCCAGGGTGTGGGATTCAGATATAAACTCAGGTATCTGGCAGATAAATACAGTGTCACAGGCTGGGCAAGAAATGAATATGACGGTTCTGTAACTACAGAATTACAGGGACTGGAAGAAGATATTGACAAGATCCTGCAGGCACTTTACAATGACCGATATATAGAAATTGATGACTTTCGGAGGAAAAGGATTCCTTTGGATGAAGAGGAACGGCGGTTTGGAATCCGATACTGAAAAGGAGACATGTAATGGAAGAATTATATCAGGCAATCGAACAGAAAATAAAAGAGTCCGGTTATCCGAGAGAGATTTCCGGGGAGGCAGTGTATGATGATATCTGTGACCAGATTGATGGCAAAGAAAATGGAACTTATGTACTGCTTTCCAAATTTGAAGATGATGTGATCTTTGAATATCACATTACAGTGATGGATCATGAGTTTAATCTGGGAATCCTTACTATGAGACTCCCGGAAGGCATTTATGCAGTGAATTTTGATGAATGAGAATAAGAAGAGGATATAACTGAAAAGTTGTATTCTCTTTTTGCTGATAGAAAGGGCGATATGATCGAGAATTTTTGAGATCATATTTGAGTACACTCAGTTGCTGGAAGCTAAGCATCGATTTAGAGAGATTTTCTGTTTTCCGATGCCAGATATGTGCGTTATTGGTAGGAGTTGGCATCGATTTAGAGAGATTTTCTGTTTTCCGATGCCGGATATGACTCATTATAGAGATTTCTAGCATCGATTTAGAGAGATTTTCTGTTTTCCGATGCCAGATATGACTCATTATTGCGGGAATAGGCATCGATTTACACATTTTATATTCTTTTCGATGTAAAATAAATTTCAAGGAGGACTATAATGGGACATTTTTATTTTGTGAGACACGGGCAGACCATATGGAATGTGGAAAACAAAATCTGCGGGGCTACGGATATTGCTCTGACAGAGAAGGGACATCAGCAGGCGATAGAGACTGGAAATGAGATATTAAAACAGGGAATCAAGGCAGATGAGATTCTGTATTCACCACTGATGCGTGCAGCAGACACTGCCAGACATATCTCAGAGATAACAGGAATTCCGGCGAGAGAGGAACCAAGACTGATTGAGCAGAATTTTGGAAAATATGAGTCCACACCCCGTGACGGAGAAGAATTCAGGAAAGCAAAACAGCAGTTTGTCACCAGATATGAAGGCGGAGAGTCCATGCTTCATCTCGCACAGAGGATTTACAACCTTCTTGATGATATAAAGGCAGAATCAGATAAAAAAACTTATATTCTGGTTGCGCATAATGGAATTTCACGTGTTGTTCAGTCTTATTTTTATGAAATGACAAATGAGGAATACGCAGCATTCGGAATAAAAAACTGCGAGATCAGAAGATTTGATTTCTGATAAACAGAGAGCGTAATATTACAGGTACAAAATATCTGTGGTATTGCGCTTTTTTGATGTTTATATATTGCATCAACAGTATGTATACGATAAAATGAAAAACAAATAACGTCTGTTTACGGCAGAAATAAAAGCTTATTGTAAACAGAGATAACCAGAAACTATTCAGGAGGAGAAAAGCGTATGAAAATGAAGAAGTTACTGGCTGTTTTTACTTCTTTGAGCCTCATGGCGGGATCGTTTTCACCGGTTTATGCAGCGGATGTCTTTACAGATGATGCAGCGGTGGAAATGTCTGTTGAGGAAGAAGACAGCAGTGCCGACGGTTCAGTGGAACTGACTACTGAATCAGAAGATGTATCAGGGGAAGAAAGTACAGATATTTCCCTGGAAGATGACGGACAGTCAGACAATGGGGAAGATGCAGATTTCTTTGATGACGGAACAGCATCTGTCTCAGATGAAAACCCGGATACAATTGCGGACGGATCCGAAGAAAACAAAAACACAGTTGCTGCTGATGGAATCACATACAGCATTCAGGAAGATGAACAGGGAAATACTGCTTCCGTGCAGAAAATCAGCGAAGCAGTTGCTGTCATTATTCCATCTGAGATTACTGTAAATGATGCGAAGATCCCGGTTACAGCAGTTAATAAAGATGCATTTGCAGACTGTACAGGGCTTCAGCAGGTATTTATTCCAGATTCAGTAGCTTCAATCGAAGCAGATACGTTTGCAGATTTTGCACAGCAGATTGTTATTTACTGTGGAAAAGACAGCTGCGCAGAGAAGTATGCTGTGGATAACCAGCTGGAATATAAGACAGACGGATTGCGTATTGTTACAGACAGTACGCAGATGGCTGTTGGTGAAACAGTAAGTCTGGGATTTGAAAGAGATCTTCTGCAGGAAGTGACAACAGCAGGAAGTCCCATTCTTAAATGGAAGAGTTCCGATGAAAATGTTGCGACCATAGATGAAAACGGACTTGTAACTGCAGTCAGTGAGGGAAGCGTAATTCTTACCTGCGAAATGGGAATCACAGCTGAGCTGGAAATGCAGGTAGTTTCTGATGAAGTACAGGCAGAAGAAGTACAGGAAGATGCCGGTGAAGAAATTGAGACCGAAACGGATGCAGAAACACAGACAGATGAACTCAGCGATGATGGAAATCTGGAAGAAGAGGAAGAGGCAGATGCAGCAGGTGGAGAGGGTTATGTATGGCCGGTTCCGTCATCGAGAGACAGGATCACGACCCATTATTCCAGTGAACATACAGCTATAGATATTGCAGCTGCTAAAGGATCACCGGTTATTGCCACGAAATCTGGAACAATTAAGAGATTTTATAACAGCTGCTGGCATCAGTCGGCAGGCAGAGTAGATTGTAATCATGGTTACAATGATGGCACCAAAGGAATCGGAAATGGAGTATATATCCTGAATGATGATGGTACCTGGGCAGAATATCCTCATATGATGCAGAATTCTTTCCCGGCTAATGTGCACTGGGGTGCTCACGTTACACAGGGACAGTTTCTCGGACGTGTAGGAGATTCCGGAAATGCAACAGGAGCCCATCTGCATTTTGGTATCAGGACAGGCTCTCCGAATAATTTTTGGGATGCAATACCAGTCAACAATGAAAAGTGGATGATCAACTATATTTATACTTCAGGTGGAGGAGACATCCCTGTTAAGAATTCTTCTGCACAGCAGGTAGGTGATGGCAGTGATTATGTGGATAACACAGGATTCAGCCGTTCTGCACGCTGCTATAATCCGTCAGGCGCCCGCATAGAAGATCTGGGTATGGTTCTTATGAATGCCAACGGAACGGAAATCAAAACCAGCCATGAAGCTGCACATCCATATGGAGTTGGAAGTTATCAGTCATCTGCACTGATCCACGAAAATACAAAAACAGATCTTAATATTACACTTACACCGGGAACTACCTATAAATACAAGTTCTTTATCAAAACAAATGGTAAAAATTATTTCTCAGATACCTATACAATAAAGACAACAGGTGTTTCAAAGCCATCAACTCCGAATCTGTCTGTAAATAAAACAGACATTGCAGCAGGTGACAATGTAACTGTCAGCTGGGGTGCTGATTCCAGTGCTGCCAACGGATATGAGGTTACCGTTAAGTCCTTAACCGGACCAGAATATACAAATACAGTTCAGGTACAGGGTCAGAATTCCACAAATGTTACCCTGATGCTTCCAAATGCTGGAACTTATCAGGTAACTGCCATTGCCAAAGGTCAGGTAAACAGTGATGTGGCGAAACTTAACCGTACACTTACCGCACATGATCCGTCTACAGTCGTTTTCCAGCAGACCAATGAAGATGGTCAGCAGGAAATCCTGAAAACAGAGACTGTCCGTTATGGTTATAATGCAACAGCTCCGACAGCGCCTACAATGGAAGGGCATACATTCCAGGGCTGGGACAGAGCGTACAGTAACATTACAGGAGACCTTACTGTAAATGCGAAATACAAGATCAATACCTACACAGTTACTTTTGTAAATGATGACGGTACGAAACTGAAAGAAGAAACTGTAGAATACAAGACAAGTGTAGAAGCTCCGGAAAATCCGACTTCCAACCGTACAGGTTATATTTTTGCAGGCTGGAATTCAAACGATTATACCTGTGTCAAAAAGAACATGACCATTACAGCAAGTTATGTATGGAACAACATGAAACTTCCGATTGTTGTAACGATGAACAGCTGTAAATATGAAGAAGACGGTTACACTGTAAACTATGACATTACTAATTATCCGGACAGCAAAACAAGAGGACGTGCAATCGTATCTCTGAAGACATCTACTGGAAAACTTCTGGTAACTACAGAATCCAATGCGTTTACCATTCCGAAAGATACTACGAAAAAAGGACAGGAAGTGTTTGTTCCCTATGAAGGCGTAGCTTCTGTTGCGGAAATCGTTATTGTAGACAGTTTTTCATCAGGAATTCCTCTTTCTGTAAGTTCCAGCCAGACTATAAGCCGTGACTGGAGCGACTGGCAGGAAAAAGAGCCGGAAGGAAATTATGAGGTAGAGCAGAGAACAGAATACAGATACAGAGACAAATTAACAACTACCAGTAACAATTCATATCTGGATGGCTGGACACAGACCGGTGCTACCGAAAGCTGGGGCGATTACGGTGCATGGAGTGGATGGTCAAGAACTGCTTACAGCAATTCTGCCAGCCGTAAAGTAGAAACAAGAACAGTAACAGATACACCTGGATATACATTAAATAAATTCTATTTCTACAGATACTGGAATTCATCAGCAAGTAAATATTACTATACATATTCTTCCAATATGGGAGGAACAAAATACACTTACAATGAACGTGTGGGAATTGATACCGGCATGCGTGTTTATGGAACATACAGCGGACATACCGGATATGTTCCGAATGGAAATAAGTTTTACTTCAGTGATGAACTGTGGTTCCTGGAAGGAAGCAGCTATGTACAGCCTGTAACCCATGTGGAATATCGTTATGCTGACAGAAGTAAGGTTTACACTTATACCCATGAAAAATGGTCAGACTGGTCATCATGGTCAACAGACGAAGCAACTGCGTCAGGAACGAAAGAAGTAGAAACCAGAACAGTATACCGTTACAAAGCAACGACTCAGGATACAGAAGACACATCAGGAACACAGAGAACTGCCTCTGGTAAACTTTCCGCAGATTTTGCCGGCAAACAGATCATGCTGGTTGTATTTAAGGGCGCAGAACCGGCGGATTACAACAATGAATTCGTAGGACAGAGTGTAGTCGGTGAAGACGGTTCCTACAGCTTTACTTATACAACAAGAGAAGAGCCTTCGGCAGTTACCGGTGATTTTACAGTATGCCTTGCGCTGGAAGGATCTACGGAACTTGTCTATCTGGATACGATTCAGGCACCGAAGCCGGTTTATACAGTTAAATTTGTAAATGAAGACGGAACTGTTATTTCTACACAGGAAGTAACAGAGGGTGGAACAGCAGAACTTCCTGCAAACCCGCAGAAAGAAAATTACCGTTTCATCGGATGGAGTTCAGGAAATACAAATATCCGTTATGATCTGACTATCGTAGCCAGATATGAAAAAGAAAGTTTTGTTGTAAACTGGGTTGACTGGGATCGCCAGGAAATTCAGACAGAAACATATGAATATGGTGATCAGCTTGTTATCCCTGTTTCCAAAGACGTAGAAGGATATGAGATGACCGGCTGGTTTGATGCAGCTGGAAATCAGATAACAAGTGAAACAGAAGTCACAGGAAATATGACGCTGACTTCCAGATATGCAAGAAAGAAATATACAGTAAACTTTTATGATGCAGATGCAGAGGTACTGAGTACAGAAGAAGTTGAATATGGACAGGCTGCAAATGCTCCGGAAGCTCCGACAAAAGACGGCATGAGCTTTATGGGATGGAACAATGCAGATTACCTGAATGTAACATCTGATATGGCGGTATATCCTATGTTCGCTTATCTGGAAACAGCGAAAACTCCTGTAGCCGACGTTGAATCCGGTGAACTGTCAGATGTAACTACAGTACATCTCACCGGTGAAGAAGGTGCGCTGATTTATTACACAACAGATGGCTCCACACCAGACCAGTACAGCACAGAATATACTTCTGATGGAATTCAGGTAAGTGCCAATACGATTCTGAAATATGTTGCCCATGAAAAGAATAAAAATGTCAGCGATGTGGGAAGCAGTTTCTATCAGATACTGAAAACAGAAGATAATGATGGGGCAATTGTAATCAAAAATTCGACATCATTAGAAAAAGCAGAAAAAGGCAAAACAATCGATACGAAGTCTTTATACACATTATTCCGTGAAGATGATGGTACCAAGACAGTTAATATCTATTCACTTGATCCGTCAGTAGCTTCTGTAACAGAAGAAGGAGAAATCCAGCCAAATAATGCCGGCACAACGAAGATTATTTTCATGACAGCAGACCGCAAATATGCAAACAGCTGTACTATTAACGTAACAGACACCACAGTTCCGGTAGAAAAAGTTACATCAGATAAATGTACTCTGTACATGGAACCGGAAGAATCAGAAAAGATAACAGTTTCTGTTTATCCGGAAGATGCTACAGATACTTCTCTTGAATGGTACACAGAAGATGAAGATATTGCTTCTGTAGGGGCTGATGGAACAGTAACAGCCAATGCCTGTGGCTCTACAATTGTAAGAGCTTATGTGGCAGATGGTAGTCATTATACAGAATGCGTGGTAACAGTCAGTGATCCATCAGTAGTTCTGACAGAAGATGTGATTGCAATGGAGACAGAGTCCACTCATCAGCTGGAGTATTATGTAAATGGTACGATCAGTGAAAAATTCTCCTGGTCTACGGATAACTATAAGGTTGCAACAGTAGACGAAAATGGTAATGTAACTGCTGTGGCACCAGGAAAAGCAGTCATCACTCTTAAATCCGAAAGTGGAACATACGAAGCAAAATGTACAGTCATTGTAACTGAGCCGGAGGAGATCCAGCAGACCGATATCAGTGACGCGACAGTGACATTCAATGAGGAAGAATTTACCTATACAGGAAAGGCAATCCTTCCGGAAATCACAGTAACACTTCTTGGTAAAACACTCACCGAAGGAACAGATTATCAGACAGTCTGCAGCAACAACATCAATGCAGGTGAAGTAAAAGTTTCTCTTGTGGGAATGAGTAAATACACAGGTATTGTTGAGAAGACATTTACGATTGTACCGAAGAACCTTTCAGAATGTGAAGTAAGTGAGATTGCAGATCAGCAGTACACAGGTGTTCCAATCGCTCCGGCAGTTCAGGTTAAAGATGGTGGTACAGAACTTACATTAAATGAAGATTATGCAGTTACCTATGAGAATAATACGAAACCGGGAACTGCAAAAGCAATCATCACCGCAAAAGGCAATTATCAGGGAAATACTGAGAAACAGTTTACAATCCAGGGTATTTTACTGAATGGAATCAGCCTGAACAAGACCGAAGGCTCCATGGAAAAAGGTGATGAGGAAAAACTTATCGTCACACTGAGCCCTGTAAACACTACAGATTCTGTGGATATTCAGTGGACTTCCAGTGAGCCGACAGTAGCTTCTGTAACAGACGGAGTTGTAAAAGCTCTGAAAGCCGGAACAACAGTGATCACGGCAGCTGTAAAAGGTACTTCCATATCAGCAGAATACACACTGAAAGTAACAGATTCCACACTGGATACAAGAACAGATCTTTCAAATGCGGAGATTACTGTTAATGGAGATCTGGAATATAACGGAACAGAACAGACACCTTCTGTAACCGTAAAAGTAAAAGGTACGACGCTGAAAGAAGGAAACGATTATACACTTCTGTGTGAAAACAATGTAAATGCCGGCAAAGGTCTGCTCTATGTAGTCGGACAGAACGATTACAAGGGTGTTGCGAAAAAAGAGTTTGAGATCAGCCGTCAGAATATTGAATCAGCGACGTTCAGTAACATTGCAGAACAGACATATACAGGAAAAGAAATTTCACCGGCAGTTACACTGACTGCAGGAGAAACAGGACTTGTTCTTAATCAGGATTATGTACTTGAGTATACAGACAATACTGAACCGGGAACCGCTCACGTAAAAGCAACAGGTATTGGCAATTATCAGGGAACTGTGACTGCAGATTATGTGATCCAGGGAATTACTCTGGAGGAAATTGCCCTTGTAAACAAGACAGAAGAAATTTACAAAGGTCAGGAAAAAGAACTGAAAGTTCTTCTGACCCCTGCAAATACAACTGATAAAGTTGAGATTGAGTGGGAAAGCTCTGATGACACTGTTGCAAGCATTACAGAAAAAGGAATTCTTACAGCATTAAAAGCCGGAAAGACAGTGGTCACGGCAAAAGTAAAAGGTACTTCAACAGAAGCTTCCTGCACAGTAACTGTAAAAGAAGTCACAGGCAATGCCGGAATCAGTATCTTAAAAACCAATATTACTGTAGCAGGCGGCATGATCTATACTGGTGCTGAGTGTAAGGCAGAAGTTACAGTTACTTTCGGAAACCAGAAACTGGCAGAAGGCAAAGATTATGAGCTGATCTACAGCAATAATATCAATGCAGGAACAGCGACAGTTTATGTTGTAGGATTGAATGATTATACAGGTATTGCTCAGAGAACGTTCACGATTGAACCGGAAAATATCATTCAGATCAAGCTGCCAACGATTGCTGAGCAGACATATACAGGCAAACCGATCTCACCGGCTGTACAGCTTCCTGGTCTTGTATCAGGCAGAGATTACACAGTGGAATATGCATCCAACACAAATGTCGGAACTGCAATCATCATTGTAAAAGGAACCGGAAATTATGCAGGTGAGGCAACGATCCGTTTCAACATCAAGAGCGCGCCTGTCACAAAACCATCAACTCCTGTAGTAAAACCGACCACTCCGAAGCCTGCAACTCCGACACCGGTGGTAGAAAAACCGGTCACAGTTAAAGGAACAACTCTTTCTTCTGTCAAGAATACAAAGACAAGAAAGATGACTGTTAAGTGGAAGAAAAACAAAGCGGTCAACGGATACCAGATCCAGTATTCAACAAATAAGAAATTTACTTCAGGATCCAAAACTGTAACAGTGAACAAAAATTCTACTGTTTCAAAGACAGTGAAGAAGCTCAAAAAAGGCAAGAAATATTATGTGCGCATTCGTACATATAAAACAGTTAATGGCAGGAAATATTATTCATCATGGAGTAAAGCAAAATCTGTAAAAATTAAAAAATAAACAGCAGAGAAAACCGGTCGGCATTCTGATATGCCGGCTGGTTTTTTGTAAAGAGGGAAGCTTTAATATTGTGGGGAATATTTTCGTATGTTATAATACACACTTGAATAGTAGGCTAATTTCAGATAAATAAATGGAGAGAAAAATATGTTAAATCAGTTTTCCAGAACAGAACTTCTTTTTGGCAAAGAAGCTATGGAGAAACTTGCCGGCTCGAGAGTTGCCGTATTCGGTATCGGAGGAGTTGGCGGTTATACAGTTGAGGCGCTGGTACGAAGCGGAGTCGGTGCGATTGATCTGATCGATGATGACAAAGTATGTCTTACAAATCTGAACAGACAGATCATTGCGACCAGAAGTACAGTAGGTAAATATAAAGTAGATGTTATGAAAGAACGTATCCTGGATATCAACCCCAAGGTAGAAGTCAACGTTCATAAATGCTTTTACCTTCCGGAAACAAAAGATGAGTTTAACTTTTCACAGTATTCTTATGTGGTTGATGCCGTAGATACAGTAACTGCAAAAATCCAGCTTGTTATGGAGGCAAAAGAAGCCGGAGTTCCGATCATCAGCAGCATGGGAGCCGGGAACAAACTGGATCCTTCAGCATTTCAGGTGGCTGATATCTATAAGACATCTGTCTGCCCTCTGGCAAAAGTAATGCGTCGTGAACTGAAAAAACGCGGTATAAAGAAACTGAAGGTGGTATACTCTCAGGAAAAACCGATCCGGCCGCTTGAGGATATGTCGATCAGCTGCAGAACCAACTGCATCTGTCCGCCGGGGGCTGCTCATAAATGCACAGAACGTCGTGATATACCGGGTTCCACTGCATTTGTGCCGTCTGTAGCAGGCCTGATCATTGCAGGTGAAGTGATCAAAGATCTTACAAAAAGTGTTGAAAAAAGATAAAAAAGGGGTATTCTTATAGTATGGTCAAAACCAGTGAAGGAGGGCAGCCCGAATGAAAACAGATGAGACATTATATGAGTTTTACTGGCAGGGAGAAGAAAAAGCTGCAGACGAACTGGTGTTGAGGCATGGAGATATCCTCACTTTGTATATCAATGGTTACTTGAAAGATATGCATGAGGCAGAAGATCTGATGATTGAAACTTTTGCACTGATGTTCGCACGCAGAAGACCGGTATCCGGTGAGGGCAGTTTCAGAGCATATTTGTACAGAACAGCCAGAAATCTGGCAGGCAAAACAAAGAAAAAACATCGTATACTACATATTGGGCTGGAAACTCTGCCATTTGAAATTCCGAGCGGAGAACTTCCGGAGGCCGGATTGTTTAACAGCGAACGAAACAGTCAGTTGTACATGGCACTTGAAAAACTGAAAAAAGAATATCAGGAAGCACTGTATCTGGTTTATTTTGAAGATATGAGTTACCGGGAAGCAGGAAAAGTTCTGGGAAAATCAGAAAGTCAGGTTACAAATCTTGTGCACAGAGGCAAAAAAAGCCTCAGAGAAATTCTGGGAAAGGAGGGGTTTGAGTATTATGATGACTGATGAAGAACGCATGAAAAAAATACGAAAAAGGACTGCTGAAATAAAGCATCAGGACAGCAGAAAGAAACAGATATTCAGTGAAATTGCATGTGTTGCAGCTTGCTTCGCAATTATCATATGTACAGGATTTTATATGCCTTCCCTGACTCAGAATCTTTCTTTCCAAAATATACAGCAGACATCAGCAACAGCAAGTATCATTGCGAAAAACGGTGCTCTGAGTTATATCATAATGGGGATTCTTGCATTTGCCCTCGGAGTTTGTCTGACGATTTTTATGTATAAAATCCGTGAAAGAAATAAACGAGATTCAAAAGAAAGGGATACAGATGAGTTTTGAGATCATAGATAATTTTTTTCAGGTGATCGTTATTGGATTGATGGCACTTATTTCAGGGACAATGGCATTGCGTGAGAGCAGCAAAGAATATCTGCTGCTTTCATGCGGATACATCTGTATGTCGCTGGCAACGTTGTATTATGTACTGTGTCTTATTATTACCGGAAAAGTACCGCAGGTTTTTTATGTTGCAGAAATATCCTGGATCGCAGCCTATCTTTTTTATCTTTCTGTATCATTATTTCGGACGAATGTTCAGGAAAAATCATGTATACCGGCAACCGTAGGCGCAGTTTTTGTCACTGTTATGAGCATGCTTATGAAGATCATGGGACCATCGCCGGTCACTGAAATTGCATTTTCGGTGACGGCTGGAACAATAGTCTACAGATCTATATGGGGACTCTGTCAGAAAGATTCTGCGAAACTGCTTGACGTTCTGTTTTTACTTGTGGTGATTTTGCAGATAAGTCTGTATGGTATTTCGTCATTTATTAAGGATTATACGAATTTTAACCTTTATTTTGCGATAGATATCATGTTGACATTTGCTATGGCAGCGTTACTTCCGGCGCTTAAGAGAGAGGTAGAAGCAGAATGACCTACATAGAAAATATTTTTATCTGTATTGCAATACCATTGATATTGAGCCTTTTTTTCAGGACAGGAAAAGAAAGAAGATTTACGGCTTTTGTTATTGTTGGAATGGGAATCTGTCTTCTTTCTGCATATGTCAGCAGTTTTTTTGTGGGATATTATGGGGCGGGTTCTGTTGCATCAGTAGTAGAGATCACACCTGTGTGTGAGGAAGTTATGAAAGTATTGCCGCTGCTGTTTTATCTGGCAGTTTTTGAACCGAATCCCAGAGATATTACATCTGCTTCTCTTGGAATTGCCGTAGGATTTGGAACTTTTGAAAACGTATGTTATCTTACAGAAAATGGAGCTGAAAGCTTTTCTGTTCTTCTTATCAGGGGCATTTCTGCGGGAGCACTTCATATACTGTGCGGGATTGCAGTTGGTTATGGAGTTGCACATGTTTTTCGCAGAAGCTGGATCGCCCTTACCGGAACCGTAGGTATCGTTGGTGCATGTATAGTATTTCATGGCGTATATAACCTGCTGATCAGTGGGAACGGTGGCTGGAAAACTGTCGGCTATCTTTTCCCGTCAGGACTGATCCTGATATTGTTTATACTGAAGGGAATTTTTTCAAGGATAAAAATAGAAATCGAATAGGTGACTGAGGTAAAAGTATGTCTGTAAAAAAACAGGCATATTTTTTATTTTTGGTGAAAGGAATTGAAAGAAAGTGTCTTTTATTAGATAGAAAACAAAAACAGAGAAAGGGAGACTGTTGAATGCAAGATGTAAATGAAGAGAGAATGCGGAAGATACGTCAAAAGCGCAGAATATACAGACGACGTTACGAAAATCGACAGTTGGGCGAACTGCTATGTAGTTGTGTTATACTTATAAGCTGCATTTTTTCAATGCTTAACAGGGTAGAGACAGCAGGCCTTTCAACTGTAGAAGGAGGATATGGTTCAGTAGTCCTTCACAATGGTGGCAGTGTTTATGTATTTGTAGGTGTTGTTGCTTTTGTGACAGGAGTAACGATAACTGTCCTGTGTATCAAATTCAGGAAAAAGAAATAGAATTTTGAAATTATGATTTTGCCCACCCCCATAAAACATAAAAATCAGGGCGGCTGTTTTGCAACCTATATAGGAGCAGGCAGCCGCCCTGAAGTTTGTTCAGATATTAATATTCACCAACTACAGCAGCTTTCAGAAGGTTGGTATTGCCCGGGCGTCCAAGCGGAACACCTACGGTAAGTACAACAACATCTCCCTGTTTTACATGGCCGGCTTTTTCGGCAGCTTCTGTTGCGTGAAGAAGAAGGATTTCCATACTGTATTCTTCTTTAATATAGATAGGTGCAACACCCCAGGAAAGATTCAGCTGACGGCAGATACGCTCATCTGGTGAGCAGCCTACGATCAGGCATCCCGGACGGTACTTGGAAACCATGCGGGAAGTGTTTCCGGAATGTGTGACTGTGATGATGGCCTTTGCACCAAGATCGATAGCTGTCATGCAGGTAGCATGGGAAATAGCATTTGTTACACTGGTAGTCTGGTCTTTGGCACGAATGCTGAACATCTGATTGTACGGAACATCATCTTCTGTACGGCGTGCAATCTTGACCATGGTCTGCAGTGCTTCTACAGGATATTTACCTGCAGCTGTTTCACCGGAAAGCATGATAGCACTTGTTCCCTGATAGATGGCATTGGCAACATCAGTTGTCTCAGCACGTGTCGGACGTGGGTTTTTCATCATGGAATCCAGCATCTGGGTAGCAGTGATGACCTGTTTGCCGGCATTGTAGACTTTGGTGATGATGTCTTTCTGGATAACCGGTACGTCTTCCAGAGGAATCTCAACACCCATATCTCCACGAGCGATCATGATACCGTCAGCAACGCGGATAATGTCATCAATGTTATCAACACCCTGCTGGTTTTCAATCTTGGCAATGATATTGATGCCTTTTCCACCATTATCTTCAAGGATCTTACGTATTGAAAGAATATCTTCAGCTGTTCTGGTGAAAGAAGCGGCAATGAAGTCAAATCCTTCCTGAATACCAAACAGAATATCATCGTGATCTTTCTGGCTGATGAAAGGCATATTTACTTCAACGCCAGGAAGGTTTACACCTTTTTTGTTGGATACAACACCACCGTTTTTGACGGAACAGACAATGTCATGTCCTTTGATTTTCTTAACTTCCAGACCGATAAGACCATCATCGATAAGGATGGTATTACCTGGTTTTACATCTTTGTATAAGTCTTTATAAGTAACGGAAACGATACTTTCATTTCCTTCGATTTCATCTGCTGTTAAAGTAAATTCCTGACCTTCTTCCAGAGTGATCTTGCCGTTTGCAAAGTCACGGATACGAATTTCAGGGCCTTTAGTGTCCAGAAGCGCTGCGATCGGTTTATTGAGACGTGTTCTGATTTCTTTTAACTGATCAAGTCGGCCTTTTTGTTCCTCGTGGGAACCATGAGAGAAGTTAAAACGTGCAACGTTCATGCCTTCTTTAACGAGCTGTTCCAGAATGCCTTCTTTATCAGTGGATGGACCCAAAGTGCAGATGATTTTGGTTTTGCGCATATATAATCCTCCTGTTTTTCTATAAAAAATACACCTCTATTCTATCACATAATCCGTTTTGTACAAGTAAATTCTAGGTGAAATCGAACGTTATTTTTGTAACAAAAGTTGCTGTGAACGGAGTGAACAGTTACTCAGAATCTGGTATGACGGTTGATGTATTTGGCTTTGTATTTCGAGTACACGATGGTCTGATCTTTGTACAGGCCATAATAGCCGGATACAGAATAACTTATTGCCACAGCGATCAGATAATAGGAGACACCGTGGAAGCCAAAAAGTTCAAATGCGATCAGGATCGAGGTAATCGGACAGTTGGTCACACCGCAGAATAATGCAGTCATTCCGGCAGCTGCGCAGATAGAAGGTGAAAGACCGATGATCTGTCCCATCAGGCATCCGAAGGTGGCACCGATGCAGAAAGAAGGAACGATTTCACCGCCGCGGAATCCGGCACGCATAGTCAGCGCAGTAAGGAGCATTTTCCAGAAAAAATCCAGAGGTTTTGTCTGGCCTTTTTCGACTGCAAGCTCGATCAGATTATTGCCGGCACCCATATAATCAGTTGTGTGCAGCAGTATCGTGATGCCAATGATGATAAAGCCGGCTGCCACAATACGTATATAAGGATTTTTAAAAAAGCGGCTGTAAAGTTTGCTGACGCCCTGAAGTGCCATGCAGAAAATGATACTTACAGCTGCGCAGGCAGCGGCTACGATGACCATTTTGACGCCTGTTTCAACAGTCAGTTCAGGAATATTTACAACATGAAAAGTTTCCGGGTTGATGCCGAAGCCTGTGGCAAATCTGGCAGCAATGATTGAAGCAATCACGCATGGAAGGAGTGCTGCATAGTACATAATACCAACACTTATAACCTCCATGGAAAAGACTGCAGCAGCCATTGGGGTTCCGAAAACTGCAGAAAAGGCGGCACTCATTCCGCACATGATCATGACATGGGTATCTTCTTCGTCTAATTTCAGCCACCTGCCAAGCTGATTTCCGATACTGCCGCCGAGCTGTATGGCAGCACCCTCACGACCGGCGGATCCGCCTGTGACATGTGTCAGGATCGTGGAAATAAAAATCAGTGGTGCAGAACGGAAAGGTACGTCATCCCGGGAACGTATAGTGGAAAGTACCTGGTTGGTTCCACCGTCTTCTTTGCCGATTTTCTGATAAAGAAATACGATCAAAAGACCGGAAACCGGAAGAAGCAGAAAAATCTGCGGATAAATACCACGCAGTGAAGTGACTTTTTTCAGTGAATCAGCAAAAAAACTGCTGACAGCGCCTACGATAAGGCCTGTGGCAACAGCCAGGATCAGCCATTTGAACAGATTTGTTATATCCCGTCTGATATGGCTGACGTAATACTGCAGGTTTCGGATTTCTTCCTGAGCTGGTTTATCTTGTGTAGTATTCATAGTTTCCCTCCGCTTGTAACATTTATGCTTTTATTATACGCAAAACGACTCCGCCTGAAAAGAGGCGGAGTCGAAAATTTGTGATCGTTACCTGTGATCCGTATATTATTCCTGGGTGATACCGGTAACTTCATATCCGGCATCTTTGATAGTCTGACGAACTTTGTCTTCGTCAACTTTTTCGGCAGCTGTGAATACAGTAGTTTCTTTTTCATGGGAAGATACAACATCTTCTGCACCGAAAGCTTTTTTAATGGATTCATTTACGTGTGCTTCACAGTGAGGGCACATCATTCCTGTTACATTTACTGTTACTTTGATCATTTTTCTGTTCTCCTTTTCTTCATTATTAAATTCATTTTTTATATCATCAATGGGAACAGCCCCTTTGATTTTCTTATCTTTTGCAGTGTCATGGATCCTGAAGAAGTTCAGGCGCAGTGCGTTTGATACTACGCAGAAACTGGAAAGACTCATGGCAGCGGCACCAAACATAGGATTCAGAGTCCATCCGAAGATTGGAATCCATACACCGGCGGCCAGCGGAATCCCGATTACATTGTAGAAAAATGCCCAGAAGAGATTTTCGTGGATATTTTTCAGTGTGGCACGGCTTAAGCGGATAGCAGCCGGTACATCACTGAGCTGGCTTTTCATCAGGACAACATCAGCTGCATCAATGGCAATATCTGTTCCGGCACCGATAGCAATACCGATATCGGCTCTTGTGAGGGCTGGGGCATCGTTGATTCCGTCTCCTACCATAGCGACTTTACCTTTTTCTTTCAGGGTACGGATCACGCTTTCTTTACCATCAGGAAGGACTCCGGCAATAACTTCATCCACACCTGCCTGGGCGCCGATCGCTCTGGCTGTGCGTTCATTGTCACCGGTAAGCATTACCACACGGATTCCCATGTTCTGGAGTTCTTTTACTGCCTGCGGGCTGTCTGGTTTGATTACATCGGCAACAGCAATGATTCCCAGAAGCTGTCCGTTTCTGGCAAAAAGAAGCGGAGTTTTACCGTTTTCTGCAAGCTTTTCGGCCTGCTGTTTCAGGTCAGCAGGAACATTTATCTGGCTGCTGATATATTTCATGCTTCCACCAAGAAGTGATTCGTTGTCTAATGTAGCTGTAAGTCCATTTCCCGGAAGAGCCTGGAAATCAGATACCTCAGGAGCAGTAAGAGAACGTTCTTCAGCTCTGTGCAGGATAGCTTTTGCAAGCGGATGTTCACTCTTTTTCTCAAGTGCAAATGCATTGAGAAGAAGGTCAGTTTCATTGATTCCACTGGCAGGGAGAATATCGGTAACTTCCGGCTGACCGCTTGTGATGGTACCGGTTTTGTCAAGGGCAACAATCTGGATCTTGCCTGCTTCTTCAAGGGAAACAGCGGTTTTAAACAGGATTCCGCTTTTGGCACCCATGCCGTTGCCGACCATGATCGCCACAGGAGTGGCAAGTCCGAGTGCACACGGGCAGCTGATAACAAGAACAGAGATTCCTCGTGCAAGTGCGTAGCCGAATTCATGTCCTGTCAGGAGCCATATGAGTGTTGTGACAATGGCAATTGTAATAACTGTCGGTACAAAAATTCCGGAGACTTTGTCTGCGATTTTGGCAATAGGAGCCTTGGTTGCAGCAGCATCGCTGACCATTTTGATGATCTGGGAGAGTGTGGTGTCCTCACCGACTCTTGTAGCCTCGCATCTGATAAAGCCGGACTGGTTTACAGTTGCGGCAGAAACCATATCTCCGGCAGCTTTATCAACAGGAATGCTTTCACCTGTAAGGGCTGCTTCATTGACAGCACTTGTTCCTTCAAGGATCACACCATCAACAGGAATATTTTCACCAGGGCGTACAACAAAAATGTCTCCCTTCTGTACCTGTTCGATCGGAACAGTGGTTTCCTGACCGTTTTTCAGGATAACAGCAGTTTTCGGAGCCAGCTTCATGAGACTTTTCAGAGCATCTGTTGTTTTTCCCTTGGATCGTGCTTCAAGCATTTTTCCAACGGTGATCAGCGTCAGGATCATTGCTGCAGACTCAAAATAAAATTCCATCATATAGTTCATGACTGCAGCAGAATCTCCGTCAACCTGGACTCTTGTCATTGCGAAAAGTGCATAGACACTCCATACGAAAGAGGCCATGGAGCCAAGTGCAACAAGTGTGTCCATGTTTGGCGCACGGTGCCACAGGCTTTTGAAACCGCTGATAAAAAATTTCTGGTTGATGACCATGACGATGCCTGCCAGCAGAAGCTGTACCAGGCCCATGGCTATGTGATTATCATTGAACCAGGCGGGAAGAGGCCAACCCCACATCATATGTCCCATGGAGAAGTACATAAGTACAAGTAAAAATCCTACAGATGCGATCAGACGGCGTTTCAGAACAGGAGTCTCGTGATCTTCCAGAGCTTCTTCTGCTTCGGACATGGAGACCTGCTGTTTGCTGGCACCTTTCAGGGAGGCACCGTATCCGGCCTGCTCTACAGCTGTGATAATGGCCTGGGAAGTGGCTGTTCCTTCTACGCTCATGGAGTTTGTCAGAAGGCTGACAGAGCAGGATGTTACTCCGGGAACCTTTGACACGGCTTTTTCTACCCGGGAGCTGCAGGCTGCACAGCTCATGCCGGTGACGTTATATTGTTCCATAATAAATTTCCTCACTTTCAGAATGTTATGTCTAAGTGGATAGGTGTTGTTTACAGTAAGTGGTTATTTCATCAGTTTCTGAAGGGTTGCTACCAGTTCATCAATGGTTTCGTCTTTGCCCTGGCGAATGTCTCTCGCTACACAGTTGTGTATGTGATTGGAAAGCAGTTCGCGGTTAAAAGCATTGACAGCTGCATTGACGGCTGCAGACTGGATCAGGATATCATTGCAGTAGGCATCGTTTTCCAGCATTCCTATGATTCCCCGAATCTGGCCTTCAATACGCTTCAGGCGGTTGATGAGTTTTTTGCGTTCTGCGTCTGTGCGGTCGGTGTGTTTTGTACCGCAGCAGCAGGAACAGGTTTCTTTTTCGGGGATTTTATTTTCTTCCATAAAGTCTCCTTTCGGATAGTGGTTGGTTAGATGAAAAGTGAATGTTTGGGGTTGCTGGATACCCTGTGGGGGTATCTTCATGAGATGAATATATACCCCTTGGGGGTATTTGTCAAGAAAATCCTGAAAGTTTATGATTTTGAGGAGTAAAAATGGAGTGTGTTTTACTGAGAGGGTTGGAAGAACGGCAGCTATTTCAGGCATCTGTGAGGAGAACGGGCTTCGAGATTGAGAAATACTAAGATTCGATAAATCTGTTAAGAACATTCAGAAAAATCACGAACTCGCTGCGCTCAGACAGTTACGATTTTTCGTTACTGTTCACTCCGTTCACAGCAACTTGGTCAAAATCCATTCCAAATCACCTTCGGTGATGGGATTTTGCCCCGTATGTCTCGGGATTTTGCCATATTCATGGCAAAACACCTCGCGGGATATTACCTGTGAACAGTTACGATTTTTCTTCATAACACAGATTTCTCTCATCAAGTATTTGCGCAATCCCTGCAGAGTGTTCTCCCACAGATGACCTGAAAAGCTGCCTGTTCACCTGCCAGTCCAGATAAATGCTGCACCATTTTTTCCTCCCCGTTATCATATCTTCTTTCGTGTGGGGGATTGTTAGCGGTTCGGAGAACCGCGGTCCGGTGCGGCAGCCTCGTTCTGAGCAAAGGGGGAAGAAAACAGTTTGGTAAATATTTGAAGAGTGGATAAATATCAGATCAGCAGTGGAATAAAAAATATCCCCATGCCTGTGTGCTTGAAGGAATTTGTAGAAATACTTGATGAATAGGTTTTTGCGTTATCAGAAAAAATGGATTGTCTGAGCCGAAGGCGAGTTTGACATTTTTTCTGATGGTTTTAGCAAAGTTCTATGAATCATAGTGTTTCTGAATTCCTGATTTACTAAAGGCATGGGGATATTTTTTTATGCAACTGCGTGAATTATACACTATTTAAATTAATTAAAATCATCACTGTTTTCTGACTCCACCTCAGATTCCAATAATTTTCTTGCTGAGGTAATAGGAGATCACTGCGGTCGCAGCCTCCGCAACCCAGAACGCATTCCACACTCCCACAGCTCCGAAAAACCGGCTCAGGATAAATGCTGCAGGCAGTATGACCAGCAGATATCTGCAGAGAGAGACTACCAGTGAAGCTGTACCACGGCCCAGTCCTTCCAGTGCACCACAGGCAGTTACTGAGACAGAGGAGACCAGAAAACCTGCACATATGATACGAAGAGCAGTTTTTCCGGCAGAAATTGTTTCAGGATTTGTTGTAAACATACCGATCAGCTGTCCCGGTACAGTCAGACAGATGACAGTTCCGATCAGCATGATCACACCACTCATGACAAGAGTTACCTGATAAATTTTGCGGACACGTCTGTGTTCTCCGGCACCATAATTATAACCGATCACAGGACGCATACCCTGGACGATACCGCTGGCCGGAAGATAAAGAAAAGTCTGCAGTTTGTAGTAAATACCGAGAATCACCACATAACTCTGAGAATATGCAGAAAGAAGACCATTCAGTGCAGAAACCAGAAGTGACGGAAGCGCAAGATTCAGTGCACCTGGAATTCCAACAGAATACAGACGGCCGTCAATCCGCCTGTCAGGGTGGAGATATTTGCGTCGGATTTTTGCCGGGATTGGATAAACAGCATAAACGATCAGATAAAAAATCAGATTCAGCGCCTGGCCAAGTCCTGTAGCAAGGGCAGCTCCTTCAATTCCCATAGCAGGGAAAGGCCCAATGCCAAAAATAAGCAGAGGATCCAGAATGATATTAGAAACGCAGCCAACCATCAGACCGATCATAGTAATCTTCATTTGTCCTACACCCTGAAAGATTTTTTCATAGGCAAGGTTTATTGTGTTAATAACTGCAAAAAGAAAAACAATAGTTGAATAGTGACATCCGGCTTTGATAACATCTTTGCTGGAAGTAAAAAGAGCGAGAAAACCGGGCATGATCAGGATACATACTATAGTAAGAATAACTCCATGAATGGCAGACAGGACAAGCCCGTGGGTTGCTGCTTTTCCGGCAGTTTCGGCATTGCCGGCACCGAGAGAAATTGCAATATATGAGCTGATTCCGATTCCAAACCCGATAGCTACTGCATTTGCAAAGTTCTGGATCGGAAAAACCAGAGACAGGGCAGTCATGGCATTTTCGCTGATCTGTGCTACAAAAAAACTATCCACGATATTGTACAGTGAATTTACAAGCATGGAAATGACCATGGGAAGTGCCATGGATACAAGAAGCGGAAATACCGGTTTTTCTTTCATAAAAGACTGATTCAAAAATTTATCCTCCTTGTTGAAAATATAGCAAAGCAAATGAACAAAATAAAAGCCACACAACTACCCTCAGATAAAGGTAATTGTGTGGCGAAAAATAGCTGTGTCGAAAACGACTGTGCCAGAAAAATCCACACTGTGTTTTGGAAATAATAAAACATGAATTACTGTCCATGTTTTATGACAACAGGATTGTAGCATGGAAGACTGAAAACAGTCAAGAGAAGATTGTATTTGTGGTTATCAGGATATTGGCATTATATTTCCAGGTCATCTGCATTGGCCATGAGAGTCTGGGTATACAGGATAACAGTATCCCCTTCCAGAAGTGTCATGTTTCCGCTGGGAATAAGTAGTTTTTTGTGGCGCTTGACAAGCACAATGATAGAATGGCGGGAGATATCAAGGTCACGGATTTTCTGGCCGGTCCAGGGATTTTTGGCAAGGAGAGTGATCTCCTTAAGCTTAATACGGTCTTTGTCCTGGAAAGATTCTGCACCGATGACCAGTACATCGTCAGGCTGAAGAACCAGATCTCCTTTGGGAACCAGAATCCGGTGGCTGCGCTGTACAACTGCGATGATGATCTTTTCGGGCAGATTCAGCTCGGCAATGCTGTGACCGGTCCATTTGTCGTTTTTGCTGAGCTGGATGCGGATAAAATGTACGTCTTCTTCCTGACCATATTCGCCGATTCTCTTGAGGCGGGAGTATTGTTCAACGAAGCCGGCAGAAATAATACCGGTGGGGATAGCGACCATACCAACACCAAGAAATGCGATAAAAATACCGAAAATTTTGCCCATGGTGGTGACCGGGTAGATATCTCCGTAGCCTACGGTCAGCAAAGTGGAGGCTGCCCACCAGATTCCGGAAAATGCATTTGTAAAGACTTCCGGCTGTGCGCGGTTTTCAAGGCTGTACATGCAGAGACTGGAAGACAGCATCAGTATCAGAATGATGAAAACAGAAGACAGCAGCTGCTGTTTTTTGCCAATGATTACTTCTGTGATAACATTCAGTGAATCGTAATAGGCATTGATCCGGAAAAGACGGAAGATCCTGACGATTCGCAGCATACGGAAAGCCACTGCCCCCGAAGGGAAGAAAAACGGCATATAATATGGAACGAATGACAGAATATCTACAATTCCGGAAAAGGACAGCAGGTATTTGGAGATGGCTCTCGGCTGCGAGACATCAGGATACATATATCTGGCGGTGTATACGCGGAGTGCAAAATCTATTGCAAAAAAAGCAACCGTAAGACGTTCCAGTGTGAGCAGGAGCGGTCCGTATTTCAACTCCATATTATCGAAAGTGTATAAGATGCTGACTGCAAGATTCAGGATTATGGTGAAGGTGTTAAAGAAATCATATCCCCAGCATACAGCGTCATAATTTGAACCGATCTCTATAATTTCAAACAGCCGTTTCCGGCGTTTTTCCCATTTACTGTCCATATGAAAACCTCATCTGAATAAAAGTGTTTCAGGGAGAAAATCCCCCAGATCATATACAAATATTACATGATAAATCCAAAGCCGTCAACGGAGGCCGGCAGTCAATCTGGCATCCTTGTTTATTTTGGGATGCATGAAAGGGGGAGATATTGCAGGGAATATTCCCATGTGCTAAACTTATGGAAGTGCGTGTCAGTGCATGTCAGTGCACAGGCAGCAGGTATTATGGTTGAGACACCTGCCGACAACAATATGCAAAAAAGGAGTAACAGGAAAAAGAAATGATAACAGTAATAACATTACAGATTACATTATTCCTTCTGATCGCTGTAGGATTTGTGTTAAAAAGGATTCATATAGTAGGTCCTCAGGGACAGAAAAATCTCAATGACATGGTCATTTATGTGATTTTACCATGCAACATCCTTCACGCATTTACAGAAGGAGCAGCAGACGGAGCACAGTTCATGCAGTATCTTGAGATACTGGTGATTTCCATGTGTATACAGATCTTCTGTGTGTTTTATGGAAAAATCATGTACCGGAATGAATCGAAAGACCGATACAAATGCCTCCAGTATGGAACTATCTGCTCGAATTCAGGATTCCTTGGAAATCCGATATCGGAAGGCATTTATGGGACAGAGGGACTTGTACTTACCAGCTTCTATCTGATCCCAATGAGAATTATGATGTGGTCATCAGGACTTTCTGTTTTTACAGAGACAAGCAATAAAAAAGCCGCATTAAAAAAAGTTCTGACACATCCGTGCATTATCACCTGCGAACTGGGTATCATACTGATGCTGACAGGCTGGAAACTTCCGGCTGGAATCAGCGGAATGGTAAATTCATTATCCAATTGCAATACGGCCATGTCCATGATGGTAATCGGAATGATTCTTGCAGATATTGATCCAAAGGAATTCTGGGACTGGACAGTTGTAAAATATACAGTTCAGAGACTGATTGTCATTCCGGCAGTAGTTTATATAGTATGTACAGTTCTTCCGCTTCATTTACCAAAGATGGTGCTTGGTATCAGTGTTATTCTGGCTGGAATGCCGGCTGGTGCAACAACCAGTATCCTTGCGGAAAAATATGATTCTGATCCGGCATTTGCGACGAAGATGGTTATTTTTTCCACACTTCTGTCACTTCCGACAATCTGTCTGTGGAGTATATTCCTTCGGGCATAAATTCAAGAATGCCTGAATGGCCAGTATGAACAAATCTGACAACAATCATTTGTGTTACTGTTCACTCCGTTCACAGTAACTTGGTCAAAATCCATTCCATATCACCTTCGGTGATGGGATTTTGCCCCGTATGTCTCGGGATTTTGCCATATTCATGGCAAAACACCTCGCGGAATATTACCTGTGAACAGTAACACATTTGTTATTCTTATGACGAACTATCCCCCCAGGAGGCTTGTGGGAGGGGTAGTTTTTTTGTACAATAAAATAAAAAAGCGAGAAATACCATGAACAATCTTAAAAACGACATTCATGACTACTGGACGAACCGTGCCAGAGGTTATTCAGAATATAATCAGCAGGAAATGGCAGATGCCAGAAGAACCATGTGGAGGGATAAGCTTCTTCGGCTTCTGGAGGGGCAGTTTCCGAACAGAAAACATGAAGAAATCAGGATCCTGGACGTGGGAACCGGCCCGGGATTTTTTGCAATTCTTCTCGCAGAAGCCGGATATCAGGTGACTGCAGTGGATTATACAGAGGAAATGCTGAAAGAAGCCAGACAGAATGCAGGCGAACTGGCAGAGAAAATTCAATGGAGAGTTGGGGATGCTCAGGAACTGGAATTAGAAAGTGAAAGTTTTGATGCAGTAGTTACCAGAAACGTGACCTGGAATCTGCCGGATCCGGCGAAAGCATACAGAGAGTGGAACCGCATGCTGAAAAAAGGCGGCGTTCTTTATAACTTTGATGCTGACTGGTACGGCCATCTTTTTAACGAGGAAAAAAGAGAAGGATACGAAAAAGACCGTCAGCAGACAGAAGACCAGAACGTGGAAGATTATTATAAAGGAACCGACATTGAGAAGATGGAAGAGATTGCCAGACAGGTACCATTAAGTCAGCTGAAAAGGCCTGAATGGGATATGGAAGCCATGAAAGCTGCCGGTTTTGTGAATGTTGAATGTGAACGTGAAGTATGGAAAGAAGTGTGGACAGAAGAAGAGATCCTTAACAACAGTTCTTCACCGATTTTTCTTCTGAAGGGAAACAGAAAAAGAGACAGTTTCGTATTTAAAAATATAGAAGCAGAACCTGGAAAAATATGGAACGGTGAGCTGGAACTGAACAATGGAAAACTGAAATTCCCGACAACTGTTTTCCACGGGAAACGCCCTGGCAAAACGATGCTGATCACTGCCGGAGTGCATGCAGGTGAGTATGTGGGAATCCAGGCAGCAGTAGAATTATCACTGAAACTGGACATCGAAAAAGTAGCAGGAACGGTGATTATTATCAAAGTTCTGAATCGCCCGGCCTTTGAAAACCGTAATGGAAGCCTGGGTCTGACCGATGGCAAAAACCTCAATCGGGTATTCCCGGGAAACCCGGATGGAACAGAAATGGAGCAGCTTGCATGGGCAGTTTCACAGGAATTACAGCCCATAGCGGACTACTATATAGACCTTCACAGCGGAGATGATTTTGAGACTCTGACACCTTATGTTTATTATGCAGGCGTTGCATCTGAGGACACTGTAACCGAATCCAGGAGAATGGCGGAACAGGTGGATGTACCTTATATGGTAAAATCCAACGTAACTTCCGGCGGTTCTTATAACTATGCTGCATCACAGGGAATTCCAAGCATTCTTATCGAAAGAGGCGGAATGGGAGCATGGACTTATGAGGAGGCCAGTTCTACAAGAAGAGATGTAAGAAACATTCTCTGCCACCTCGGAATCTATCTCGGACAGAAGGATTTTCGTACATATTATCCTCTTGAAGTAACAGATGTACGCTATCAGGATGCGGAAGAAACAGGTCTCTGGTATCCGTTCAAAAAAGCCGGTGATGTCTTCAAAGAAGGCGACCTTCTTGGTGAAGTAAGGGACTATGAAGGGAACATAAAAGAAATCAGTATTGCAGAATTTGACGGTGTGATTCTTTATCAGTGCGGGACTCTGCAGATTCCGGGCAACAGTCCGATGATCGCCTATGGAAGAATCATCAGTCCTTACGATGAACGTAAAGAGCGTATCGTTAATTACTGGGGAAAAAGAAGCGACAGTTTTCTTTCTCAGAAAAGGCAGGAACTTCACAGTGCCATGGCTGAACGCTGGATAAAAGAGATCCGGAAACAGCTTCCGGAAGGCAAAAAACTCCGCATTCTTGATGTAGGCTGTGGTGCCGGATTCTTTTCTGTACTTCTTGCCAGAGAAGGTCATCAGGTAACGGGAATCGACCTGACTCCGGACATGATCAAAAATGCCCGTCAGCTTGCAGAAGAAGAAAAAGTTTCCTGTGAATTCCAGGTTATGGATGCAGAAAATCCGGATTTTCCGGACGAGACTTTTGACGTTGTCATTTCCAGAAACCTTACCTGGACCCTGCCTCATGTAAAACATGCTTACAAAGAATGGGTGCGTGTCCTGAAAAAGGGCGGAGTGCTTCTGAATTTCGATGCAAACTACGGTATTACTGATTTTTCCAACGTCAGTGATCTTCCGGAAACCCATGCACATCATACACTTGGTGATGAGATGATGAGAGAATGTGAAGAAATTAAACGCCAGCTTCCGATCAGCTCCTACAGCCGTCCTGCATGGGATCTGGAAACTCTCGGAGCTATGAAACTGGAAGAATTTCAGGTAGATCTGGGAATCAGCAGCAGGATTTATCTGGAAAAAGATGAGTTCTACAATCCGACACCGATGTTTATGCTGAGAACCAGAAAATAATGGAGAAAATATGGATTTAAAACAGTTACAGTACTTTATTGCCTGTGCACAGACAGGCTCTTTCAGTGATGCGGCGAAGATTCTTTATTCCACACAGCCGAGTGTGAGTAAGGTAATAAAATCATTGGAAGACAATCTGGGAATGCAGCTTTTTGAACGCCTGCCAAGAGGAATACGGCTGACTGTGCAGGGACAGAAAGTTTATCATTATGCATGTAAAATCACAAACGAAGTGGAATTGCTGGAAAACATGTCCTCCAGTGGAATGACAAAATGGCTGAGAATATCTTTTAATCCCAGCTCATGGTTTGCGGATCAGTTTGTGGAATTTTATAATGAAACCTATGACAAAAATTATCATTTCCAACTGACAACAGCCGGTGTCCGAAATATTATGGAAAGAGTCAGAGATTATCTGGATGATATAGGGTTTGTCTACATACTGAGTCATCAGAAAGAGAATTTTCTGTATGAACTTGCAAAAAACAAACTGCAGTTTGAAGCTTTTTATGAAACAGATGTAATGCTTTATCCTGGAAAACTTACAGAACTTTTGAGCAAAGACAGGCCTGAGTTGTCGTTGAACGACTTGAAAGAAATGCGTTTTATTCAGAATTATCAGGACGAATTTTTTGACCTGGGTGCTGCACAGGATGATTCTTTTCAATGGAAAGATCTGGATATTGCTGTTCTTACAAACAGTGATTATGTAATGGAAAAAATGCTCAGAAACAGCAGACTGTCAAATGTGAGTGGAAGCTATCTTTCAGGAGATAAGAAAGGCACAACACCTGGTATGCCGTTGGATATAGACGGAAACAAAGTAATTTTTGGTGTTATTACACATAAGGGTGAGATTCTGGATTGTAGCGTAGGAGAATTTATTGAATTTCTCCGAAGTCGCCTTCCAAAAAGTTAAATCCGACTTATTCCAAAACAAACAAAACATATGCAGATTTAGAATAGCACGCAACCCGGGGGGAGGGTTGTTTGCTATTTTTTCATTTGATAGACTTTATCTGATGAATTATTATACGGATATCTTGTCTGATGTGCAGACATAAAGGAGAATAAATGATTAAATACATTTTAAAAAGACTTCTTCAGCTGATTCCGATTTTAATAGGAATCACTTTTTTGTCTTTTGCCATGATGCGTCTGGCAGGTGGTGATGCAGTCACTTATATGTATGAAAATGCAGGGTCGGCAGTTTCGCAGGAAGTGATTGATGAGACAAAAAAGGAGTATGGTCTGGATCAGCCATTTCTTGTTCAGTATGCGAAGTGGTTTGCAGGAATGGCAACCGGAGACATGGGCAAGAGCTATGTATCCAAGAGGGATGTTTATGAAACTTTTATCGAAAAACTACCGGCAACAATCTTACTGACAGTATCTTCTGTATTACTGACAATGCTGATCGCAATTCCCCTTGGAATTATTTCAGCAGTAAAACATAACAAATGGATTGATTATTTAATTCGCTTTTTAAGCTTTATTGGGAACTCAATGCCGAATTTTTTTGCAGCACTGGTGCTGATGTACTTCTTTTCCATCAGACTTGGATGGCTTCCGGTCATTACCAGTGACAATATTGCATTAAGTCTGATTTTGCCCACACTGACTCTTGCCATATCTATGGCATCCAAATATACCAGACAGGTGAGGGCAACAATCCTTGAAGAACTGAATAAGGATTATGTAGCAGGAGCAAGAGCAAGAGGTGTCAGAGGGAGTGTGATCATCTGGAAGAATGTGATGAAATCTTCCATGCTCACGATTATTACCCTGCTGGCATTATCGATAGGAAATCTTTTGGGAGGAACTACAATTGTTGAGACCATTTTTATGTGGGATGGTGTTGGCAAAATGGCAGTAGATGCCATTACCATGAGAGATTATCCGATCATTCAGGCATATGTGGCATGGATGGCAATTATATATGTGGTTGTAAATCTGATCACAGATATCATTTATCATTATCTGGATCCTCGGGTGAGATTGGGAGGTGACAGAGCATGACACAGAAAAAGAAACAGGTATCTGTCCGAAAACAGAAAATAAAGAAAAATCATGTCAGAGAAAAGCTGATCTTTTTTACCATACTGGCGCTGGTTCTGCTTGTTGTCGCAGCCTTTGCACGGAAACTCTGTCCGTATGACCCGGATATACAGGATCTTCTTCTGGCGCAGAAACCACCCAGTGCGGAACATATACTGGGAACCGACCGTTATGGAAGAGACATGCTTTCACGTGTGCTTGTAGGAAGTACAACCAGTATTTATGCAACATTGCTGCTGGTAGCGATTGTTACTGTATTTGGAACCGTAATTGGTATTATATGCGGCTGGTGTGGAGGAGTTCTGGATACTGTACTGATGCGCATATCGGATCTGTTCCTGGCATTTCCAAGTCTTGTCTTTGCTCTTGCAGTAGCAGGAGTACTTGGTGGAGGTGTTCAGAATGCGATCATAGCACTGGCAGTCATCGGGTGGCCGAAGTTTGCCAGACTTGCCAGAGGTCTGACCCTTGCCCAGAAAGAAGCTCCATACCTGATGGCGGTGAAACTGTCGGGAAGCAGCACATGCAAAATTATGTTCAAACATATTTTGCCGAATATTGCAGGTCCGATTCTGGTTACTTCTGTTCTTGATATAGGAACTATGATGATGGAACTTGCCGGGCTTTCCTTCCTTGGACTGGGAGTACAGCCGCCGATGGCAGAATGGGGAAGTATGATCAATGATGGAAGAAGTATGCTTCAGATTTCACCATGGATGGTACTTGCACCGGGACTTGCCATATTTATAACTGTTATGATCTTTAATCTTCTCGGAGATACACTCAGAGATTATATGGATCCAAAAGAGAGAGCAAAAAGACAATAAAACACAGAAAGGAAATAACTATTATGAAGAAGAAATTAATTGCAGCAATTCTTACAGGAGCAATGCTGGCAGCTGGAATGTCAGTGAGTGTATGGGCTGACGGCGAAAAGTCATTTGTGTATGGAACAACCGGATACAGTGAAGAAATGGGAGATGCCGGATTAAATCCGCATGATAACTATTCCGGATGGAGTGCACTTCGCTACGGTGTTGGCGAAACTCTTTTTAAATACAATGACAATATGGAAGTGGAGCCGTGGCTTGCAACAGATTATGAATTTGTAGATGATACAACTGTAAAAATCACACTTCGTGACGGAGTGCAGTTTTCCAGTGGGCGAACAATGGATGCAGAAGCAGTGAAGGAATGCCTGGAAGATCTGATCGCAGTGCATGACCGTGCGCCTTATGATCTCAAGATCGATCATATCGATGCAGACGGTCTGACACTTACCATTTATACGACAGAGCCATGTCCGGCAATCATCAATTATCTTGGAGATCCATATGGTGCGATCATTGATATGGATTATGGAATCCAGGGAGAAGGCGGTTCTGCCAATGTTGCCGGAACAGGTCCATACATCGCAGAGAATGTTACTCCAACCCAGATCGATCTGGTAAAAAATGATAATTACTGGGGTGGAGAAGTAAAAGTAGATAAAGTGACGGTCAAATCTTTTGCAGATGGAAGTGCATTGACAGCAGCTCTTCAGACCGGAGATATTCAGGGGACTTATGGACTGCAGTATGACAACTATCCTCTGTTTGAAAACAATTCAGACTATACCATTAACTCCTGTGCGACCAGCCGCTGCTTCTTCGGACAGTTCAATATGGATTCAGAGATCATGCAGGACCAGAATGTCCGCAAAGCTGTTGAGATGGGAATCGACAAAGACGGATTCTGTTCTGTGATCATGCAGGGACGTGGAGTTCCGGCAAAAGCAGCCTTCCCGAGCAGCTTTTCCTATGGAAATGACGCTGTAGAAACCGTTTCCTATGATCCGGACGGAGCAAAGAAGCTTCTTGAAGAATCCGGATGGACAGATACGGATGGTGATGGATACGTGGATAAAGATGGTCAGAAGTTAAGCATTAACTGGCTGACATATCCGACTCGTCTGGAGCAGCCGAAGCTTGCAGAGTATGCACAGGCTACACTGAAGGATATCGGTATTGATGTGGTTGTAAATAATACTTCAGATCATATGACGATTGCCAAGAGTGGAGATTTTGACGTATATGTAAGTTCTACAACCACAGCACCGACTGGTGATCCGGAATACTTCTTTACCAGCACAGTAACAGGTGCAAAAAATTATGGAAATTATCAGAATGAGGAAGTAACGAAACTGACAGAGCAGCTTCATCAGACTTTTGACAAAGACGAAAGAAGCAAACTTGCCGTAGAACTTCAGCAGGATATTCTGGATGACGATGCGTTCTTCTTCATATCACATCTGAACATGGGAATCGTGACAAAATCAAACGTCACAGGAATGGCAGCACATCCATGTGATTACTATGAAATTACTGCGGATCTGGACGTAGAGTAAAATCCTGAGGAGAATAAAAAACTATGAATTCATTGCTTCGTGTAGAGCATGTGACAATTTCTTATAACGGAATACCGACAGTCGAAGATGTCAGCTTTGAGTTACAGCAGGGTGAAATCCTTGGGATCGTGGGCGAGTCCGGAAGCGGCAAAAGTACGATCATCAAGGCGATCATGGGACTTCTGGGAGAAGAAGGTCTGGTTACAAGAGGCGATATCTGGTACAAAGGCGAAAACCTTACAGATATGAGCGAAAAAAATCTCCGTAAGCTTCTGGGAACAGAGATCGGAATGGTATTTCAGGACTGTAAAGCCGCATTGTGTCCTGTCCGGACGATTGGGGCACAGATACATGAGGCAGTGTCAGAACATGAGAAAATCAGCAAAAAGGAAGTCCGGAAACGTGCAGGAGAGATCATGAAGAAGATCGGTCTGGATGACAGTGAACGTGTGCTGGACAGCTATCCGTTTGAACTCTCCGGTGGAATGAACCAGAGAGTGGGGATCTGTACAGCCATGATCATGCATCCCAATCTGCTTCTGGCAGATGAACCGACCAGTGCATTGGATGTAACTGTTCAGAAGCAGGTGGTAGAAGAACTTTTGCTTATGCGTAAAGAATATAATACTGCGATGATTCTTGTGACCCACAATATTGGTGTTGTAAGGAAGATGGCAGACAGGATACTGGTTCTTCAGAATGGGCAGGTAAGAGAATATGGAGAAACTGAGACTGTCCTGGACAGTCCGAAAGATCCCTATACAAAGAAGCTGATGAGTTCCGTGCTTCATCTGAGACGGACAGAGAATCAGGAGGTGCACTGAAATGACAGATATTATCCTGAAAGCTGATCATCTAAAAAAAGTATTTATATCAGGGAAAAAATCCATGACTGCAGTGGACGATGTCAGCTTAGAACTGGGGCGGGGAGAATGCCTTGGAATCGTAGGTGAATCTGGCTCCGGCAAAAGTACGATTGCCAAAATGATCACACATCTTGAGCCAGTGACTGAAGGACAGATTTTCCTTAAGGGAAAGGACATTACCCACGCCGGAAGCAAAAGTTTAAGAAAAATCTATCAGGATATTCAGATGGTTTTTCAGATGCCGATGGAATCTTTTGATCCAAGATGCACTTTGGGCGATGGAATTGGGGAAAGTCTTCGGAATATGGGGATAAGCCGTACAGAAACACGGAAAAGTGTGGAAAACCTTCTCGAAAGATGCGGCCTGAATGCAGAATATGCAGACCGCTATCCACATCAGGTCAGCGGAGGACAGTGCCAGAGAGCCGCAATTGCCAGAGCACTTGCGGTAAATCCGGAAATTCTGATCTGTGATGAAGTAACCAGCGCACTTGACGTAACCGTACAGAAACAGATCCTGGAATTGCTGATTGGATTGAAACAGAAAGAGAACCTGTCATTTATCCTGATCTGCCACGACCTTGCGCTGGTGCAGGCATTCTGTGACAAAGTACTGGTTCTTTATCATGGAAAGACCGTAGAATACGGAACTCCGGATGATGTCATCAATCACCCGAAGATGGATTATACGAAGAACTTAATAGATTCAGTTTTGTAAATCAATAGCATAATAATCGACGAATAAGAACCGGGGGGCAGGAAGTATGGTTGTAAATGTTTTTCTGTTTGATGATTTTGAAGCGATGGATGTGTTTGGTCCGGTACAGATTTTTGGCAGCGCACCGGAGAAGTTTTACATACGTTATATATCTTTAAGAGGAGGTCTGATCACCGGAAAACAGGGTGTTAAAATATGGACCGAACCATTGAATCCGATTGAGATTGAGGACATATTTTTGATTCCGGGTGGAAAGGGAGTACGAAGTTTTCTCCATACAGAGGGTGACAAAGAACGACAGGCATTGAAACAGGCGGTAGAGGAAGCTGAATTTTGTATGATGGTTCAAAATGCTTCTGCAATGCTGGCCAGAACAGGACTCTTGTTTCACAGGCAGGTGGCAGATTATGACTATGACGAAAACTGGAAGCGGATGTTTACAGTAGGAATCAATTATATTAGCGGTGAAGACTGGATTTCAGATGGGAAATATTATTCCAGCAGTACAACGATGGCAGCAATGGATATGACTCTGGGACTGATTGGTGATATGTTGGATATTGATATTGCTGAGAAAATTGCAAAAGAAATCGGATATCTATGGGACAGTAGTCTGGAGATATGAAAAATATTATTTATCTATGACAAATAAGAATAGCTCTGTATCCCCTAGGGCAGGTTGTTGGCGCTTTAGTGTGGTGCTACAATATAGCTAATTACGAGGCGCGCACCGAATAAAATAAAGTTTTCACAGGGAAAGGAAGTATATCTATGCATATACCTGAGAACTATTTAAGCCCATCTACATGTGCTGTGATGACAGCAGCTATGATTCCGGCATGGGGATATTCAATTAACAAAGTCAGAACAGAAATACCAAAAGCTAAGATGCCTCTTCTTGGTATTGGTGCAGCTTTTTCATTTCTTGGAATGATGTTTAATGTGCCGCTTCCGGGAGGTACTACAGGACATGCGGTAGGAGGTACTCTCATAGCAATCCTTACAGGAAGCCCGGCAGCAGGATGTATATCTGTTTCTATTGCATTGCTGATACAGGCACTTCTTTTTGGAGACGGAGGAATCCTCGCATTTGGAGCAAACTGTTTCAATATGGCATTTGTGTTGCCGTATCTGGGATTTTTCCTGTATAAATTACTCTTGAATAAAACCGGAATGCGTAAGCTCAGTGCTGCAATTGGCGCATATATAGGAATCAATGCAGCAGCATTCTGTGCCGCTGTTGAATTTGGTATACAACCATTACTGTTTAAGAATTCCGCAGGTCAGGCACTTTACTGTCCATATCCTTTAAGTGTGTCCATACCGGCAATGATGATCGGACATATTACCTTGTTTGGCCTGGCAGAGATTATATTGACTGTAGTGGTGCTGACATTTGTAGAGAAAGTTTCACCATCGGCACTGGATACAGTTCCGAATAAGACCTCATTTAAACCTTTGTATATACTCATTGCTGTGCTCATTATTCTGACACCGATTGGGCTTCTGGCAACAGGTACTGCCTGGGGTGAATGGGGCGTTGATGAAATGGCAACTCTTGTCAGCGGTGGTACGCAGTTGGGATATACTCCGGCAGGAATGGAAAGCGGATTTGAACTTTCGGCACTGTTCCCTGATTATTCTATGACAGGAATGCCGGAATGGACCGGCTATATTCTGTCTGCCGTTGTTGGAGTGGCACTTCTGGTAATTTTCTTTAAGATTGTTTCATCTCTTATGAGAGATAAAGTTGACTTCAAAAAGAAAGCTGCATAATGATGGATAGATACAGAACAGAAAAGACAGAAATTCCGAAGTGGCTGTGTACAGATGAAAAATATAATCCCTCTGGTGATAAGGAAGCTTTTCTTACAAAAAGTACGAGATCTGTTTTAGCTGTGCTTGCAAAATTGAGATTTTATGAAGGGAAGGATGGCAGATTTTCTGCCAGTCCTTCTCTTAAATTGTTTTATACGCTGGTCTATATCATATTAACGGCATCTGCACGAAATTATTTGTTTGTAATAATCATGTGTGCTGCTGTGACAGTAAGGCTGGCATTCTTTCCGTCAACATCCATACGGCAGATTTTAAGAGGAACAGCAGGAGCAGTTTTAATTTCACTATTGCTTCTTTTGCCGGCTGTATTTATGGGAAATCCCCAGACATTGATGAATATTACTGCAAGAGTTTATGTGTCGGTAACTTTAATTGGAATTTTGTCAGCAGGAACATCATGGAATAGAATTACGGGCAGTATGAGAACTTTCCGAATTCCTTCATTGCTTATTTTTACGTTGGATATTACTTTGAAATATATTTCAGTTCTGGGTGAAATATGTGTGGATATTCTGAGATCGGTAGGACTGAGATCGGTAGGAAAAAATCCAGATAAGGCGAAATCTTTTTCTGGTGTCCTTGGAATTACATTTCTTAAATCGAGTGAAATGGCAGAGGAAATGTATGCAGCGATGTGTTGTAGGGGATTTACGGGTGAATATCAGAAACAGAAGAAATATAGAATATGTGTGAATGATATTCCTTATGTTTTAATGATGGCGGTCTGTACGGGCCTGTTCATTTATATGAATGGAAATATGTGAAATATGGTACGAATGGAGAGAGCTATGATTACGCTGGAAAAAGTATGTTTTGCGTATGAAAATGAGATTGCACTCAGGTATATAGACCTTCATATTGAAAAAGGGGAATCTGTAGTCATTCAGGGACCTAACGGCTGCGGAAAGTCAACACTTATCAAGATATTGAATGGAATTATATATCCGTCTGAGGGATATTATTTTTATAAAGATCACCAAATTACAGAAAAAAGTCTGAAGGACAGACAGTTTGCGAAATGGTTTCATCAGCAGATGGGATATGTGTTTCAGAATGCAGATACGCAGTTGTTCTGTGGAAGTGTAGAGGAAGAAATTGCATTTGGTCCTGTTCAGATGGGGCTTTCGGAGGATGAAATCCGCAAAAGAACCGAAGACTGTCTGAGATTGTTTGAGCTGGAAAAACTCAGAAAAAGACCCCCATATCATTTGAGTGGGGGAGAAAAACGTAAAGTTTCGCTTGCCTGTATTCTTTCATTGAATCCGGAAGTATTGATACTGGATGAGCCACTTGCCGGATTAGATGAAAAAACACAGCAGTTTCTTCTTGATTTTTTGAAAAAGTTTCATAAAGCAGGTAAAACATTGATTACGATCACTCATAACCGGCAGCTGGCAGAAACACTTGGAACCAGATTTGCAGTTATGAATGAAGAACACGAATTGAAAATGAAATAAAAAAAGTACTTCCCGCGGATTGGAAGTACTTTTTTCATTTCATAATACGGAGCAATTGGTTATATCTCCATTGATTATGGGGTTCTGGTGCTATACGAGTGGAGGTCTGTGCACCTTTACTTGATAAAATAACACAGTTCTTTGTGTTGACTATATTTTAACAAAATGCAGTGTAAAAACAAGCCTCCCAGGGGGATACTGAACTATGAAAAAAACAGTATGATCTATGCGATATATGAATAGATCAATATCCCCCCGGGACGGTTATATACAGCTGAAATTGATGGTATACTGATAGAACTTATTATGCATAATAAATAAAAATAAATCGCAAAATTGGCGATAGATACAGCACTGTGCATAAATGAGAACAAAAGGAGGAAATGAGATAATGAAGAGAAAATTACTGGCGGTTATGATGGTAGTTTGTATGACAGCATCGTTTGCAGGAGGGGCTGCGACCGTATTTGCTTCTTCTGAGGGAACAGATACAAAAACAGAGGTGACGATCGGATTTTCCAGTGAAGGAGATTCTTTTGATCCGTGTACAGGATTTGGTTATACGGGCTCTCCGTTATATTCCTGTCTGGTAAAGGTAAATGGTGATGACCAGCTGGAAAACGATCTTGCGACAGAATACACAGTCAGTGAGGATACGTTGACATGGACATTTAAGATCCGTGATGATGTGAAATTTACAAATGGCGATTCACTTAAGGCTTCTGATGTCGCATTTACATTTAATACAACAAAAGAAAAAGCTACATATATGGATCTGACCATGCTTGAAAGCTGTACAGCACTGGACGATACGACAGTAGAATTCAAACTGACCAAGCCATGTGTGACATTTATCTATACGGTAGCGCAGGTTGGTATTGTGCCCGAAAATGCATACAGTGATCAGTTTGGTTTATCCGCAGATCAGGTCATCGGTTCCGGCCCATACAAGATGGTTCAGTGGGACAAAGGCCAGCAGTTCATTCTGGAAGCAAATGAAGATTATTATGGAGAACAGCCTGCAATAAAACGTGCAGTAGTGCTGGTCCAGGAAGAAGATGCCAGATTTGTAGCGGCACAGGCAGGAAATGTAGACATTGCACTTACATCAGCAACACTCGCAACCACAGACATAGATGGAATGCATGTGGAAGAAGTGGAGTCTGTAGACAACAGAGGTATTACACTTCCGACTGTTCCGGACGAAGGAAAAACAACAGAAGACGGATATAAGATCGGAAATAATATTACCTGTGATGTGAATGTGAGAAAAGCACTGTGCTATGGAATCGACAGGACACAGATCATTGATGAAGCTCTGAATGGATTTGCAAAACCTGCATACTCAGAATGTGACGGAATGCCGTGGTGGAATGAGGAAGATGTTATAGAGACAGATGTCAATTATGCTGTTCAGCTCCTTGAAGAATCCGGATGGGAAGATACAGACGGAGATGGCATCAGGGAAAAAGACGGAGAAAAACTGGCATTTAATCTGATGTATTTTGCCGGCGATTCCATGCGTCAGGCAGTGGCAATGTCCGTTGCAAATCAGGCAAAAGAAAACATGGGATTTGACATTACTGTAGAAGGTGTAAGTGCGGATGATACAGTTAAGAGAATGTTTTCGGAACCTATGATCATGGGATGGGGATCAGATAGTCCGATGACTTCTTACATGCTTTTTGACAGCAGTAACGCAGGAAAAACAGACTTCTATAACCCTGAATTCTACACCAGTGATAAAACCGATGAATATATGGAAAAGGCAATGAATTCACTGTCCATCGAAGATTCTTATGAATGGTGGAAAAAGGCCCAGTGGGACGGTGAGACAGGAACCTGCATGAAAGGCGAAGCTCCATGGGCATTTTATGTAAACATGACGCATCTCTACTATGTAAAAGATGGGCTGAATATCGGTAAACAGAGAATCCATGCACATGGTCAGGCATGGCCGCTGATCGCAAATCTGGCTGAATGGAAATGGGAATAAAATATGAAAAATAAATATTATCTGAGATTTACCGGAAGATATCTGATTCGGGTTGTGACGCTTCTCATTGCAGTCAGTATAGTAAGTTTCATACTTGTAAGTCTGTCGCCGGTCGATCCGGTACAGCAGTATGTAGGGGCAATACCAAATGTCAGTGTGGAACAGAGAGAAAAAATCGCAGAATACTGGGGGCTGAATGATCCGCCGGCAGAGAGGTTTGTGAACTGGGGAAAAGCACTTTTGCACGGAGATTTCGGCACGTCCCTGATCTATCGAAGACCTGTACTGGATATCATAAAAGAAAAATTTTCTGCTTCGCTGGCATTGATGATAACTGCGTGGCTTTTCTCCGGGATCACTGGTTTTGCGATCGGATGCATTATGGGAATATTTAATGGAAAATGGCCGGATAAAATACTGAAAAAACTATGCCTTATAATGTGTTCGATTCCCACATTCTGGATCGGTATTGTTTTTCTGATGGTTTTCTCCGTGAAACTGGGATGGTTTCCGATGGGAATGAGTGTGCCGCAGGGAGTTGCCACGGAAGATGTGACTGTCTGGCAGAGAATACATCATCTGATTTTGCCGGCGCTGACGCTGAGTTTTCTGTCCTTTGCAAATGTAGCACTCCATACACGTGAGAAACTGACAGATGTTCTGGAGAGTGATTATGTACTGTTTGCAAAAGCAAGGGGAGAATCACGCTGGAGTATCCTGAAAAACCATGGATTCAGAAATATCATGCTGCCGGCAGTGACCATGCAGTTCGGTTCTTTCAGCGAATTGTTTGGCGGATCTGTCCTTGCTGAAACTGTATTTTCATATCCGGGGCTGGGAGCTGCGGCTTCGGCAGCAGGAATGGGTTCAGATGTGCCACTTTTACTGGGAATTACGCTTTTTAGCGCATTATTTGTTTTTACAGGAAATATGCTTGCAAATATCATCTATGGGATCGTAGATCCACAGATAAGAGAGGGGTACATAAATGGAGCAGACGGCAGATAATATAATAACTGCAAAGACTGGCATAAAGAGAAGCACGGTAAGTCGGAACACGGTAAACAGAAGGACAAAACTGATTTTGCTTGTTGTTGTCATTCTGGCAGTTCTTTCAGGAATCTACCTGGCGGGAACTATGATAAGTGATGATCTGATCGTGGCGGATTTTGCACAGAAAGGTCTGAAACCGTCCCTTAAACATCCTTTCGGGACGGATATGCTGGGACGGGATATGCTGATAAGAACCATAAAAGGTCTTTCTGTAAGTGTTACAGTGGGAACAGTTGCGTCCAGTGTAAGTGCAGTGATCGCACTGATCGTGGGAGTAGTAGCAGCGACAGGAACTTCGTGGATGGATAATTTTATTAACTGGCTGATCGATCTGGTTATGGGAATTCCACATACAGTATTACTGATACTGATCTCTTTTGCATGTGGAAAAGGGCTGAAAGGAGTTCTTATAGGCGTTGCAGTGACCCACTGGACAGGACTGGCACGTATTATCCGAAGTGAGGTGCTGCAGATACGGTCGCAGCAGTATATTGAAATATCCAGAAAACTGGGACATTCCAGCTGGTGGATCACAGTTCACCATATTCTGCCACATATGATTCCACAGTTTATAATTGGTCTGATACTGATGTTCCCACATGCGATCATGCATGAATCTGGTCTTACTTTCCTGGGATTCGGGCTTTCACCGGAACAGCCGGCGATCGGAATTATTTTGTCAGAATCTATGAAATATCTGTCAACCGGAATGTGGTGGCTGGCTTTTTTTCCGGGACTTATGCTTGTGATCATTGTATTGCTGTTTGACAGACTGGGAGAAAATCTGAAAAAAATCATTGACCCGTACAGCAGTCATGAATAGGAGAAACCATGGAAAGAGAACCAATTTTGACAGTAAAAGATTTATCTGTATCCTTTCATATGTACGACAAAGGACTGGAACAATATGATTTGAAAGTTATCTCAAATCTGGATCTGGAAGTATGTCCGGGAGAAATCGTAGCAATTGCAGGTTCCAGCGGATCAGGGAAAAGCCTTCTGGCGCATGCTGTGATGGGGCTTCTTCCCGAGAATGCCACTCTTAAAGGTGAAATCGTATATAAAGGCATAAAACTGGATCAGAAAGATAAAGAAAATCTGCGGGGAAAAGAGCTGGCGCTTGTGCCGCAGTCGGTGTCATATCTTGATCCACTGATGCGTACAGGAAACCAGATCAGGGGAAAAAATCCGGAAAAAAGAAATGAGCAGAAAAAGATTTTCCGCAGATTACGGTTAAAGGAAAGTACGGAGAAATTATATCCCTTCCAGTTGTCTGGTGGAATGGCAAGAAGAGTATTGGTATCAACAGCCGTACTCAGTGGTGCGGAAGTAATCATTGCTGATGAACCGACTCCGGGCCTTGATCTGGAAATGGCACTGGAGACGCTGAAAATTTTCAGAGAACTGGCGGACGAAGGAAAAGCTGTGATACTGATCACACATGATATTGATCTGGCTTTTCATATAGCAGACAGAGTGGCAGTTTTTTATGCGGGAAGTACCCTGGAGATAGCGGACGCATCGGATTTCCTGGAAGGACCGGGAAAATTACGCCATCCATATTCACGGGCACTGTGGAAAGCTTTGCCACAGAACGGATTTCAGCCGGTTCCAGGATTTCAGCCTTATGCAAAATATCTGCCCGAAGGCTGTCTCTATTATCCGAGATGTCCACACAGAACGGGAGAATGCGGAAAAAAAATATCCATGAGTGAAGTACGTGGAGGACTGGTGAGGTGTATACATGCAAATTGAGGCAAAAAATATCAGTTTTCGATATAACGACAAATCACCGTGGGTGCTGGAAAATGTCAGTCTGAGTGTGGAGGAAGGAGAACGTGTGGGACTTCTGGGACCCAGCGGGCGTGGAAAAAGCACTCTTATTAAACTGATGGCCGGTTATCTGAAACCTGAAAAGGGAGAAATCCTTCTGGACGGAAAGCCATTGCCGCTGAAAGGTGTAAGCCCTGTTCAGCTTATTTATCAGCATCCTGAAAAAGCGATCAATCCCAGGTGGAAAATGAAAAAAGTGCTTCAGGAATCAGGGATGTACAATGAAGAGATAATGAAAAGACTGGGAATAGAAAAAGACTGGCTGGAGAGGTATCCGCGGGAACTTTCAGGTGGAGAACTGCAGCGTTTCTGTGTAGCCAGATCATTGTTTGCAGGTACACGTTTCCTCTTTGCAGACGAAATCAGTACGATGCTGGATGTGATCACACAGGCACAGATATGGAACTTCCTTATAGAGGAAACAGAAAAAAGAAACATTGGAATGATCGTAGTAAGCCATAATCAGGAACTGCTGAAAAAAGTATGCACGCGGGTTGTGGAACTGAAGAATTAGAATAAATTTACAAAAGGGACATGCCGCCTGTGACATGTCCCTTTTATGAGGTGATGCGTATTTATGCGCTGATTATTTTACTTTTACAGTTGTGAATGCTTCGTTTTTGTTTTTATCTCGTGCTGCAATCCTGAGTCTGGTTCCTTTTTTCTGTTTCGCAATACGTACAGAGTATTTTCCGTTTGCAGCTACCTTGCCTTTGTATGTTTTCTTTCCACCGGTGATGATAATGGAGGTCTTTTTCTGAGCTTTGCCGGTTACTTTTCTGGAAGACGAACGAATCTTTTTCGCAGAGATGCGGGAAAGGTTTTTTGCATTGGTTTTGCATTTGCTGACCATGATCTCAGATGACGCTGACGGATTACTCAGCTTGTTCTTTTTTACTTTTTTTACAGTGGAATTTAAAAGAGCAATTCCAAACTGTTTGTTTCCTGTGACAGTATTATTGCTGAGTTCACTTACCTTTGATTTTTTGCTCACCATGATACCACTGAGCTTGTTATTCTTGACAGTAGCATTTTTGATGATCGCAGTTGCTGTTTCAAGGGTGATACCGTGTGCTTTGTTGCCTGTAATTGTTGCGGCACCTGTCAGTTTCAGAATACCGCCCGGATTGACACAGATACCGTTCTTTGCGTTGCCTGAGACAGTGGTGCTGCCTGTGATCACAAGAGTATTTCCTTTTCCTGTAACACTGATGCCCTGAGATTCCTTTGAACTGGAAATGGTGTTTTGGCCATTCATTGTTACAGTAGAAGGACCGGAGGATTTGTCGTTGGTAACAACAACAAGGTTGATGGATTTGCTGCCGGTAATAGTAGAGCCTGAGATGGTAGCCTGGGAACTGTCGCATACTGTTACGCCCATGTAACCGCTTCTGCTGATGACAGTGTCATTGATGACAGCCCGGGATTTGTCTGCAACAGCAATACCGTCGTATTTATTGCCGTCAAACACGCAATTGCGTCCTGTTGTGACAGAAGCATTTTTGCGGACTCCGATGCCGTTGTGACCGTTTCCGGAGATATTGCAGCCGTAAACATTTACATGAGCACCGCCATATACGGAAATACCACATACTGCATTATTAAGGATCTTACAGTTGGTGACAGTGGCTGTCTGAGTGCTGTATACACCGACACCGTGACCGTTGTTTCCGGTTACATTCTGGATCGTACAGTTCTCTACGCGGTTGGAGGTTCCGGCGATATGGAAGTTACCATTCCATACACCACCGTAAACAAGACTGTCAGAACCGGACATATTTACAGTGGTGCCTGTAAAAGTGCTGTTATTTTCTGCAACGATATAGAGGTTTTCACCGACTCTCAGCTGACCGGACATTGTGTAGGAACCTGCCGGGAAGTAGATCATTGTCGGTGTGGAAAGATCATCACGATTATTGATATAACCGTTTACTTCAGAACGGACATTTCCTTTGCCCTGTACCTGGTAGATAGTTTTAATTCCATATGTATCTCTGATTTTCTGACCGTTCGCACCGAGACTGACAGTGTTTTCGCCTGCAGCAATGTCAGTGTCTTCTGTTTCTTCTTCCGCTTCAGGAAGTTCTTCATCTTCGGACTCAATTGCAATTCCGGCATCATCTGAGAATGCTTCTTCTTCAGTTTCAATGGATGTTTCATCAGAATCTGTGTCCGGTGTTTCGGGAACTGCTTCTTCAGGATCTGCATCAGCGAGATCAGGAGAAGCCTCCGAGATGGTGCTGTCATCAGTATCTGGCTCGTCTGTGTCAGTGGAATCGTCAGAAACTACTGTATTGTCAGAAGTTTCATTATCGGATTCTGCATCGGCAATGACAGCGGATGTATTATCGATGGTGTTTTCTGTGGCTGTGAATTCAGATGCATCTGCCTGAACTGTGCCTGCGAACGGAATGCCGCTCATCGTTACGGTAAAAGCAAGCATCAGTGTAAGAAATTTGTTCTTCATGTATTTTCCTCCCCCTTGATGATTATTGCTGCTGTTCGGTGCAGCAATATATAGTCGGTTAACTGACCTCACTATAGCACAACGTGAGCATGAATTCAATAAACGGGAAATGATAAACCTGCCTTGCAGATTATCATTTCCCGTTTTTTATAATAGTTACACTACATAATATTGATCAATATGGATTAAATTTCTGCACGATTTCAGATGAAGTGCGCGCACCACAGTCAAGACATCCCGGAATGTCCATTCCCTGGATCAAACCATACACAAAACCGGATATAAAGGAGTCTCCGGCACCTACAGTGTTGACAATTTCAGCAGCAGGGTAAATCCCCTGTCTATAGAAAGTGCTGCCGTCATAACTCATACTGCCTTCTTCTCCAAATGTGGCAGTTACAATGTCAGGCCCATAGGAATAAGCTTTTTTGAGAAAATCCTGGATATCGTCATCATATTTTTCAAAAGAAAAGAACCCATAATTGGTATTCCTGAGAACAGGCTCAAGGACATCAAAATCTTTATTAAGAGAAAAATCCAGAATTACTTTACATCCTGCTTCGCGAAATTCAGGGAGAAGATGAAGTACATGACCAAACATATCAGTATGAACATAATCATGCGTTTTAGTGAATTCTATATCTTCTCTGGTTGGAGTATAATTTTCCATTACGCCTGGAACATTTTTGATATGAAATCTGTCAGTCCCGTTTTTTAATGTCATGTAAAAAACAGAAGTATCACCTTCATTTACCTGTATATGAGAAGAATCAATCTCATATTCCCTGCATAAATCCAGCATTTCTTTTCCGTATAAGTCGGTACCTACAGTTGTTATTGCAGAGGTCTGGATTCCACGTTTTGCCAGATTAACAATGCAGTCAATTCCGTTTCCGGTAGCATATCGCTTGTTAAGATTCTGATAAACATCTATACAAGAAAAACCAATAGCTGCAACTTTCATTAATGATCGCTCCTTTACATAAAATTAATTACATAGAATTTCTTTAATTGTTATATTTAAAATGCTAACACAAACAAAAAGATATGTCAATTAAAATATAAAGAATAACTTAAAATGAAATATGAAATAACCAAAATAATACAAAAATAGGACAAAATGCATAAATTAAACAGAAATAAATTGTGATAAATGTGGAAAATCAATAATAGTATTGACATAACGAAAGAGAATATGTATTATAAACGCATAACAATTGAGCGAATCAATATAACGAAAGGAGAAGTACAAAATGAGAAAAAAACAGATGATGGCACTTTTAATGAGCGGGATGGTGTTAACAGGGGTGTTTGCCGGAGTTAATACAGCACAGGCAGACGCAAAAACAGAAATTACCTTATGGCATTATTTTTCAACCGAGGGATCTCAGCAGAGATTTCAGGAATATGTAGATGAATTTAATGCACAGTCAGACAAAACAGAAGTTAAGGTAACAGTTCTTCCTTTTGCAGATTTCAAGAAACAGCTGACAGTAGGGGCAGCGGCATCATCATTACCAGATCTGGCTATGATTGATAACTGTGACACTGTATCTTATGCAGCAATGGGAATCCTTGAAGACATTACTGATGAAGTAGAAAACTGGAAATCTTATCAGAATTATTTCCCGGAAATTCTGAACACATGTAAATATGAAGATAAGGTATATGGTATGCCTTTAGAATCTAATAACCTTGAGATTATTTATAACAAAGATATTTTTGATGAACTGGGTGTAGAGTATCCGACAAATGACTGGACATTTGATGATCTGAAAGAACTGGCAGAAAAAACTACGACAGACAAATATAAAGGATTTGCAGTATCAGGAATACAGAGTGAAGAATCTACATATCAGTTTCTGCCTTTCTTCTGGACAGCAGGTGGAGAAACTATGAACCTTAACAGTGATGCTGGAAAAACAGCACTTTCTCTCTGGTCAGACATGGTTGCTGAAGGATATATGCCGAAGGATTGTATTACATGGACACAGTCAGAACTTGCATCTCAGTTTGAAAGCGGAAATATTGCAATGCATGTAATGGGATGCTGGAATATTACACCTTATAAAGATCATGATCTGAACTATGGTGTTGTAGAAATTCCATCAGCAACAGAAGGCGGCGAAAAAGCTACTGTGTATGGTGGTGAGAACCTTTGTGTAATCAAAGGAAAGAATACTGAGAATGCTCTTGAATTCCTTGAGTGGATGGAAGATTATGACAGAATCAGTGAATGGGATAAGGCCATCGACCATTTCACAGCATGTGATGATGCAGTGGCAGATGAACGTTTCCAGACAGAAGAAATGAAACCTTTTATTGATATGGTTCCAAATTCTCGCGCAAGAGATGTTGTAACATACTGGCCAAGCGTATCCGAAGGATATCAGCAGGCAATTCAGGAAGCACTTTCAGGACAGCAGTCAGTAGATCAGGCGCTTGCAGATGGACAGGCACTGATCGATGCAGCAAAAGAATAACAAGCTAACGGTTACATGATAATAATATCAGCAGTATTTTAAATACTGCTGATATTATAGAAAGGGAGATGATTATGAAACGATTTCTCAGAAAAGGAGAGGGATATATATATGTATTACCGGCACTGCTGTTTATGCTGGTGTTTATATTTTATCCTATTATATATAATCTGATTCTTAGCCTTCAGGATGTAACGGTTAACACATTGCTTTCACCGCACAAAGAATTTGTCGGACTGAAAAATTACATTGATGTTTTTAAACAGAGAGAATTCTGGAATGCACTGTTTTTGAACTGTGTGTTTACAGTAGTCTGTATTTTCTTTCAGTTTATAGGTGGTTTTGCACTTGCTATGGTGTTTAAAAGAAGCGGTGCAGCATTTAGGGTTATGAAATCTCTGATGCTTATCCCTTATATCATACCTGTTACGGTAAACGCAATCCTCTGGAAATTCTTTTTTGCTACCAATGGTGGATTTATCAATGAAATTCTGGTTGGACTTGGAATTATGGATCATGGGATTGAATGGCTCCAACATCCGTGGACAGCGATGTTTTCCGTAATTGTAGCTAATATATGGTGTGGTATCCCATTCTTTATGATACTTCTTTCTACGGGCCTGGCAAATATCCCTCTGGACTTTTATGAAAGTGCGAGAATAGATGGGGCAACTGCATGGCAGCAGTTTATTTATATAACCGTACCAAGTGTAAAAGCATCAATTCAGGCTTCTCTCGTTCTTGGAATTGTATATACTTTCAGAGCTTTTGAACTGATTTATGTTATGACTGGCGGCGGACCTGTCAATGGAACGGAATTGCTGACATTATATTCTTATAAAAATTCATTTACTAAATTTAATTTTTCAGTAGGTGGTACAATTTCAAATATTCTGATGTTCATTTTATTAATAGTAGGTGTATTTTACATTCGTATGATGAGAGATGATGAGGAGATGTGATTATGAAGAGTGCTAAGAAGAAAAAGAAAATAAAAAACACCCTCATGACGGTTATTGCAGTTGTTTTATTCGTGGCAATGATGTTTCCATTATACTGGATGATCATTACTTCTTTTAAAGAAGAAAAGATGGTATTTGCTACACCGCCTCAGCTTTTTCCGTTAAAACCAACAATATCTGCATATGTCATACAGTTTACGTCTACAGTATTTAATATTCTTCAGGGTCTGAAAAATAGTCTGATCATTTCTTTCTTTGCTATGATTATTTCGGTGGTACTGTCGATTCCGGCAGCTTATGGAATGGCCAGATTTAAATTAAAGGGAAAAAGAATCATATTGCTGCTGTTTATGGTATCACAGATGCTGCCGCAGATTTCAACATTGGTTCCTAACTTTATTATTTTTCAGAAATTGTCTATTTATAATACATATCTGGCTCCGATATTTGCAGATGCAACATTGGGAATACCATTTTGTATATTGATGCTCAGAACATATTTTATAAGTATACCGAAGGAAATTGACGAAGCTGCCCGCATTGATGGCTGCAATTCACTTCAGTCATTTATAAAAGTAGTACTTCCTATGTGCTCTGGTGGAGTTGCTGTAGCATTTGTATTTTCTTTCCTGTTTGCATACAGCGACCTGGTATATTCACTGACATATATTAATGATTCTACAAAATGGCCGGTAACAGTGGGAATTTATAATGCTATCGGAAGATATGGAACTGCATGGAGTCAGGCAATGGCTTTTGGAACAATAGTTGCTGCACCTGTTATCATTCTGTTTATTTTCATGCAGAAATATATTGTTGAAGGTCTTACAGCCGGTTCAGTAAAAGGGTAAACAATTAAAATTTTTAACTTACAAAGGAGAGAGAGACATGAGTATGGTAATTGATGTACATGTTCATCCAGGATTTTATGAAAAAATTAGCGGTGACAAAGAGGAACTGGAATTCAGAAAAAAACAGGCGCACTGGGATCTGATGTCCCCATTTCCGGTAGAACTTACAAGAACACAGATGAAATTTGCGCAGGTAGATAAACTGGTACTTCTTCCAATGGATCTTACTACCAGTGCAGGAGGATGGGTAGTGTCCAATGAGCAGGTATGCACAATGGTACAAGAAGCACCGGATCTCTTCTTTGGATTTGCAAGTGTGGATCCGTATCGTGAAGATGCACTTGAAATTCTGGAAAAAGCATTTAAAGAACAGGGATTGATGGGTCTGTATCTGAATCCTTCAAAACAGGCGTTTTTCCCGGATGACCCTATGATGGACAAAATTTATGAAAAATGTGTTGAATATAACAAACCTATTATTTTTTCAGCGGGTATGTCATTCTGTGATGATTGCCTGATGAAATATGGAAAACCACTTAATTTTGAACCGGTAGCAATAAAATATCCGGAGCTCCGTATATGTATCGGACATATGGGCTGGCCGTTTATTTATGAAACAGCTGCCATGATTCTTAAATATCCGAATGTTTATGCAGATACTTCCATGTTGTATATGGATTCTCCAGAACAGTTTATGAAAGATGTGTTTATGAATCAGTTTGGTCGTCTGTGGCTGGATAATGATTTTGGTGACAAGATTATGTTTGGCTCCAATAATCCCAGATTCCGTACAGCACGCATCAAACGAGGACTGGAATCTCTTGATATCCGTCCTGAAACACTTGAAAAAATCCTTGGCGGAAACGCAGAAAAATTCCTTGGTCTGGAGGTAAAATAACATGGTAAAACTTACAACAAAAAAAGTGCTCAGCGAAACAGAGTTTCAGCTGATTTCTATCAGAGATGAAGTGATTAAAGCAGTAGAAGAAAGTGGTATTCAGAATGGATTTGTACTTGTAATGAGTGCTCATACTACAGCAGGTGTAATGGTTAATGAAGATCTGACATGTTTACATACTGATATTGAAGCAACTCTTGATAAGATGGCTCCGGTAGTTGCTGATTACGCACACAGCCATTATCTGCCAAGTTATGGAGCAACTGGTGGAAATGCGCCTGGTCATCTGAAACAGATGCTCACGGGATATGAAGTAATGTTCCCTGTAATTGAAGGAAAGGCACTGATCCGTTTTGCACAGGATATTTATTTCGCAGAATTTGATGGACCACAGATGAGAACATACTATATAGAAGTAATGGGTGAGTAGCCAGCAACGACAGAATTCTAAAAATCAGAGTCTGCAGTTGATTGTTGAGGTAAATATAGAAATAGAATGTATCATGTGGTTCAGATAATAATGCTAAAGCAGACAAAAATGTAGACGTCTGCAGGAACAGGCTGTCATCTTATTACAAAATTTTTAGATAAAAATATATCGATTTAAGGATATATATGTTAATATGTTATATATTGTTATATGTATTAACAATACAACAGGCATAAGTCAATGGAGGATAAGATGGGAAAAACAGCATCAGAACCAATGTATCAGCAGATTGCAGAAGATATTAAAAAGAAAATCCAGACAGGCGAATATAAAGAGAATGAACAGATACCTACAGAAACAGAGCTGGAAAAGATCTATGGAGTGAGCAGGATTACTGTAAGAAAAGCGATGGAGATACTGGTGGGGGAAGAGATTCTGATCCGAAAGCGAAGAATGGGGACTTTTGTTGCACCACGAAGACTTCTCTGGAATCCGGGAAATATATTCAGTTTCAGCAAAACTTATGAAGCAGAAGGCCATGTGGTGAAAACAGAACTTCTGGGAGCAGAGCTGAAGAAGGCAGAAGCTGCTGATTTGCAGAGACTGGAACTGAATGATAATATGGTGCTTAGTATAAAAAGGCTGAGATATGTGGATGGAATTCCGCTGACAATTGAAGAAATGCGCTTTTCCAGAGAGTATCTGTATCTTCTTATGGAGGATCTGACAGGTTCCATACATTCTTTGCTTCAGGAACATGGGGTAAAGCTCAAAGCAGCACAAAAAAGTATTGCTATTTGCAATGCAACAAAAGAAGAGGCTGAACTGTTGAATGTAGAAAGAGGCAGTGCACTCTTGTTCATGAAAAACACGTTTTATGATCAGAATAAAAAACCGATATTTTTCTCCAAAGATGTCCTTAATGCAGACTATTATGAGTGCAAGTTCACATTGCAGGATAATGATTAAATACGAGGAGGTAATGCCAGATGGTTAATTTAAAACGCAGTCAGGTGGCAATTATGAATATTCAGTATAAATTCTTTCCACTGACTAAATTTCTGGATGACGCTGTGAAAAATCAGGTTCAGGCGGTTGAATTATGGGGAGCGGCACCACATTTTCATCCGGAAGATATGACCTACCGCGATATAGTTGCTGTTCGCCATGAAATTGAACGAAGAGGACTTAAACTCATCTGTTATACACCGGAACAATGTATCTATCCTATTAACCTGGCAGCACCTTATGAGTCTGAAAGACGAAGAAGTCTTAAGTTTTTTGAAGATGCTGTAAGAGTTGCTTCTGAATTGGGTACAGATAAAGTTCTGGTGACTGCCGGAACAGGGTACTTTGATGGAAGTGATTATGAAGAAGCATGGAAATATGGAAAAGAAGGACTGATGCAGCTGGGAGATCTGGCTGAACATTATGGAATCACACTTGCACTGGAAGCATGGAGAGAAGACGAAAGTAATCTGATTAACAATCTTGAATCATTAAAAAAGATGATGGATGAATTAAACCATGACCATATAGGTGCAATGCTGGATACCTGTCCGATGGTTCTGGAAAACAAATCTCCGTCAGATTATCTTAAAGTATTTGGAGATAAGCTGATACATGTTCATTTTATTGACGGTACTCCCAGAGGTCATCTGGCATGGGGAGACGGAATTCTTGATATGGAAGGATACCTTAAACAGTTTGATGAATATGGATATAAACACAGTCTTTCACTGGAAATCACAGATGGAAGATATCTTATGGATCCGGAAAAATCTATTCAGCAGTCTGTGGAAAAATTATATTCAGTAATTTAACCGAACTGCGAAGCAGTTATTCGGTTATGAGCAAGTAGCAAAGCGGATTGCGAATATCCGCTTGACTAATAGTGTGTGAACCCTTGGTTTTATATAAAAATAGCAATACTCAGAGAAATCCTGAGTATTGCTATTTTTTTTGCTTTATAGTGGATAATCAGAGTTTTTGAGTGTTCAAAAGAGTGTCAAAAGTGTCAGGCACTATTAACTCACTATTAACTCACTATGAACATGAATTCAATAAACGAGATATCATATAACCTCTTCAGCTCTTGTCAGGGCTGCGGAGATGTTCGGGCAGAAATTCTGCTCACCTACAAGTTCAGGGAAGCCGGCTTTTTTCATGACGCGCATAGGCTGTTCATTTACATGAGAAAATACCAGGGTGATTCCCTTGCGTTCGCAGACGGTTACGAGATTTTTAAGTGCATTCAGAGCAGTGCTGTCCAGCGCCGGAACACTTCTCATACGTATGACAAGGCATCTGGTGAAATCTTTTACCACGATATGTTCTATGGCATCTGCCGCACCGAAAAACAGCGGGCCTGTGATTTCATAGACACGGATCTGAAGCGGCAGTCTGCGGAGATGATCGTCAATATCAGGAGTGTCATCATCAGCATAAACCCAGCTGTCTACGTGCGTTTCTTCGCTCATACGTTTGATAAAGAGGAGGCAGGCAAGAACCATACCGACTTCGATCGCAACAACCAGGTCAAAAACAACTGTCAGGACAAAGGTAGCAATAAGTACGATAATATCACTCTTTGGTGCCGTCTTCAGCAGATCACGGAAAGTTCTCCACTGGCACATATTGTAGGCTACGATAAAAAGAATCGCAGCGATCGTCGGCATCGGGATCATTCCGGCATAAGGCATCAGAATCACCAGAACGATCACAAGAGTGACAGAGTGAACCATGCCGGCAATCGGAGTGCGGCCGCCGTTTTTGATGTTTGCAGCAGTTCTTGCAATAGCGCCTGTTGCAGGAATTCCTCCAAAGAGTGCAGAGGCAATATTTCCGGCACCCTGAGCTACGAGTTCCATGTCAGAGCGGTGTTTTGTGTTGATCATACCGTCTGCAACCACGCAGGAAAGCAGTGATTCAATGGCTGCAAGAACAGCAATGGTAAAAGCGTTCGGAAGTGCTGAACTGAGCGTGCTGATTTTTACAGCAGGCAGATGAAACTGAGGCAGAGAATTGCTGATCGTGTAGAGGTTTCCGATGGTGGATACTTTCAGCGGAAGGAATTGCACCATGAGGATACCTGCGATAACGGCAATCAGTGAGCCGGGGATTTTTTTGAAGATGTAAGGTGCAATGATCAGGATTGCAAGGCTTACAGCTCCGACGATAACAGCATCAGTATTTATGGAAGAAATGTTATGTACAAAGGCTTCCAGTTTTTCGGTTGTTTCGATTGGTTTTACACCGTCAGGGTAAGTGACACCGAAGAAATCTTTCAGCTGGCCGATAACGATGGTCACAGCGATTCCTGAAGTGAATCCTGTAGTGATAGTATAGGGGATAAATTTGATCAGACTTCCGAAATGGCAGAGGCCCATCAAAATCAGAAAAATACCTGCCATTACAGTAGCAATAACAAGTCCATCCATACCGTCACGGGCAACGATTCCGGCGACGATAGTTGCAAATGCTGCGGTAGGCCCTGCAATCTGTACATTACTTCCACCAAGGGCAGATATTACAAAACCGGCAACAATAGCGGTAAAAATTCCGGCTTCCGGGCCAACTCCGGAGGCAAGGGCAAGAGCGATAGAAAGTGGAAGAGCGATGATCGCTACGATGATACCGGCAGTGACATCTTTGACAAACTGATTTTTGTCATAAGATTTCAGACAGGTGAGTAACATTGGTTTCAGAGAATTCATTTTCTTTTTCAATACCTTTCTTTGAAGTTGTGGATTTGGCATGAATGTGCCATAGAAAAAAGCAGATATCCGGTGGAATGCTGCTTTGCGGATTTAGTATAGCACAGCGAAAAAGAAAAAATAAATATGAATCATGCATGTTTGTGTTTATATACAAAGTTTTTCGTGAAAAAAATATCAACATAATGGTTATTTTTCACAAGGAATGTACATAGTGTGTGGCAGAAAAACAGGATATTTAAGCCTTTATTGACGTTGACATAAGATAATGTATATCCTATAATCAGAAAAGAAAGTGGGAAGTAAGATACCAAATATCCTACACGAGATAAATATACGAGTTCAGAGGTGTTGAAAATGGCTGGGAGTTCCTGTTATTCGATCACAGTCAGAAAGTTCAACGTGCTTTCTGATCATACAGAGTGGTTCCGTAAAACACAGGAACTTTATAATGAAATTCTTCTGTTTTATTACAACCTGTATCTGAAGAATTTAAGCGAAAATCAGCCGGGTACACTGGAAACCCTCCGTATTCTGGAAAAAATGACAGTCTCGGGCCGGGATAAAATGCCGGTTTCAGATCCACTTCCCTGGAAAAAACTTCCTCTGTACTTCAGACGTGCAGCAATCAATACCGCTGCAGCGGCAGCGAGAAGCTATCTGGCAAGAGAAGATCAACAAAAACCGTCAGAGAAATTTACTGAGTCAGTAACCTTTTATAAAGGTATGTACCGGGAATTTACCGGAACAAAAATCGAGCTGAAACTGTGGGACGGTGAGAACTGGAAATGGTGTTCTGTGCGGCTTCGTGGAAATACTGTACCACAAACAGGACAGATGATGTCACCTGCACTTGTGCTTAACGGAAAAACGGCAGAGCTTCATATTCCATGGAAAACACCGGTAGAAGATGGAAGAAACCTGAAAGTCCGTATGGCAGCAGGCGAAAAAATCTGCTCAGTTATTTTTACAGGACAGGATACCTGTATGACCTGCTGTGTAATGAACAGAAATGGAGAGAGAACAGGCAGTCTTTTCGTCAGAGGCGGCAGAGAATATACACATGCATGCAGACAGATCAGGGGAAAAATCGAGAAATCCAGGTTCTCAGAAGGTGCAGGAAACAATCCGCAGGCAAACAGACGATACTGGCAGAAACTCAAAAATATCCATGATCATTATGCACATCAGTTCAGCAGACAGGTCATTGATTACTGCGTAAAGAACGAAGTAAAAGTGCTGGTTTTGCCGGAGTATGATCCGGAATATTCGAAGATCATCATGGCAACAGCAGGTGTGGATTCGCCACTTTCACTTCATAAATCCATCCGTGAAAAACTGAAATACAAAGGTTGGCAGCAGGGAATTGTCACAACAGAGATCCAGCAGCAGGAGATCAGTTCTGTATGCAGTATCTGCGGAGGAAAGATCCGGCGAAAAGGAACAGAATTCATCTGCGAGAACGGTCATCAGGGTAACAGATACCTGAATATGGCACACAATCTGGGACAGAAATGTCTCAATGGATTTTCGCAGAAGCATTGATCGGAGTTCTGATAAACGGATTTCAGAGATTCTGAAATTTAAATGATAAACACTGTGATAAATTCATGGTTTTTATAAATGAAAGATAAGAAATTATCAGGAGAGCAGTTTCTATATGGAACTGCTTTCGGGCAGAGCGCCGCCCACCGGAGACCTATGAGGCCCCCGGGAAGACAGGAGTTATAAGCTCTGAGAGTGCTCGAAGTTATATAGATAAATAGAAATAAAGTCACGAGATAACAGAAAAGAAAATGGGAGATTCCCCATAAGGCTACAACCGCAAGATTTAACAATGGAGGAACGTATGAATATGAAAAATCAGATACCTGTCAGAGACAACCAGGCTGAGTCAATGGCGTCTCTTTTTTTATCTCAGTCTTATCAGGATGCATGGGCGGATTATAACCGTTCACTGAAAAAAGAAAGGTTTGCAAGATGGGATTATGTGGTTCTGACCGCTTCCAATGAGGAGCAGGCAGAAGGATTTCGTGGGCAGATTGAACTTCGTCAGGAAGAAGGATTTCTGCCGGCACAGACGAAATTTTTGGTTCTGCCAGATCCTGATGGGAAGCGTGTAGGCAGTGGCGGTGCCACATTAAATGTACTCCGTGCAGTAGCAGAAGAACAGGGAAGCGGAGATTTCAGCGGCAAAAAAATCCTCGTTATCCACAGTGGCGGAGACAGCAAACGAGTACCTCAGTACTCCGCGCTGGGAAAGCTTTTTTCACCTGTACCACATAAACTTCCGGACGGAAGAACTGCCACATTGTTTGATGAATTTATGGCAGAAATGAGCGGAGTTGCAGGACGCATAAGAGAAGGAATGGTACTTCTTTCGGGAGATGTTCTCCTGCTTTTTAACTCACTGCAGATTGATTTTCCGGGAAGAGGAGCGGCTGCAGTCTCCTTTAAAGAAAACGTAGAAACAGGCAAAAATCACGGCGTATTTCTTATGGGAGAAGATGGAAATGTTGCAAAATTTCTCCACAAACAGACCACGGAAACACTGCGCAGCCAGGGTGCTGTCAATGAGCAGAATGCAGTAGATATTGATACAGGCATGGTGATTTTTTCCACAGAAATGCTCCACAGTCTGTACAGCATGATAAGCGTGAATGGAAAATTTGACAGGGCAAAATATGATACATACGTAAACGAAAAAGTACGGCTTTCCCTGTATGGAGATTTTCTCTATCCACTGGCCGTGGATTCTACACTGGAGGCTTTTTATAAGGAAAAACCGGAAGGTGAATTCTGTCCGGAACTGACAGCTGCAAGGGAAGTTGTATGGGAGATACTGCGCCCGTATCGAATGAAATTGCTGCGCCTGTCCCCGGCGAAATTCCTGCATTTTGGAACCACCAGAGAAGTCCTGAAACTGATGACCGAAGACTTCCGTAAATACAGCCATCTGGGCTGGAATAATCATGTCAACAGCACTGTGGGACAAAATGTTCTGAACAGAAAAACAGCTGCGCTGGACAGCGTTTTGTCCAGAAATGCAGAGTGCGGAGATAACTGTTATCTGGAAGTAAGCTATGTACATTCAGGCTCAAAGATTGGAAATAATGTAATTCTTTCCTATATAGATATACACGGAGAAACGATTCCGGATGAGGCAGTACTTCATGGACTGAAACAGCGTGATCAGAAATTTGTTGTTCGTATTTATGGAATTCATGATAACCCGAAGACCGAACTTACAGATGGCGGATGTCAGTTCCTGACAGGAACACTGAGAGATTTTATGGACAGAAATCAGATCTCAGAGGAAGAACTCTGGGACAAAAACGATGCGCGGACACTGTGGAATGCAAGACTTTATCCTGTCTGCGAAACCATTTCGGAGGCTGTGGAAGCTGCCCTTAATATATACAAGATGGTAAGTGGAAACGGAGATACAGAAAGCTGGCGAAAAGCATCCAGAACAAGCCTTTGTTCCGGATTTGGCGCAGCATCACCGGGAGCCCTGATCGACTGGCAGGCACGTATGCATGAACTTGTAAAAATGGACAGCCTGGAGCAGGTGATCCACAGAGGCGGAACCGTAGAAGAAGTCAGAAATCTCCTGCAGAAACCAGTCCTCACAAAGATCCAGAAAGAATGGCTGGAACGACATCTGCAGCGTGGTGGATTCGGAAGCATGATCCGTCTGTACTATTATGTCGGACAGGCTCTTGGCGGAGTAGAAGGAGAAAAATACATAGATAATTGCTTCTCTGTAATAGGAGAAAAGATCCTGCAGGGAACTCTTGATACCATAAAAGTACATGAAGAATGCCGGATCCAGACAGATGAACACACTGTCTGCCTGCCGCTTCGTGTGAACTGGGGCGGTGGCTGGAGTGACACTCCGCCATACTGCAACGAAAATGGCGGAACCGTACTGAACGCTGCGATCAGCCTGAACGGCGATCTGCCTGTAAAAGTCACCCTTCGCAGACTGGCAGAGAACAAGATTGTTTTCGACAGCAGAGATATGGACACCCATGGAGAATTTACAGAAATAGAAGAACTGCAGAACTGCGGCGATCCTTACGATCCATTTGCTCTGCAGAAAGCAGCACTTCTGGTGTGCGGGATCATCCCTACAGAGGGCAGCAGCCTGAATGAGATTCTGGACCGTATTGGCGGAGGAATCTTCATGAGCACAGAAGTAGTTAATGTTCCGAAGGGCAGTGGCCTTGGAACAAGCAGCATACTTGCAGGTGCCTGTGTGAAAGCATTATTTGAATTTACAGGAATTACTTACACACAGGAAGATCTTTATGACCATGTCCTGTGCATGGAACAGCTGATGTCCACAGGCGGTGGCTGGCAGGATCAGGTAGGAGGCTTAAGCAACGGTGTCAAATATATAACGTCTGCACCGGGCATGCACCAGTATCCCAAAGTACAGCAGCTGGAACTGAGCCCGGAAACATGTAGCGAACTGCAAGAACGTTTTGCGCTTATCTATACAGGTCAGAGACGTCTCGCACGAAATCTTCTGAGAGATGTGGTTGGACGGTACATCGGCAGCGAGCCGGATGCATTATCTGCGCTGTCTGAAATACAGAAAGTGGCAGTTCTGATGCGTTTCGAGCTGGAGCGTGGAAATGTAGACGGCTTCGCCGAGCTTCTGAACCAGCACTGGGAACTTTCCAAAAAACTGGACAGCGGAAGCACCAACACCTGTATCGACCAGATCTTTGCAGTGATCGAAGACCTCATCGACGGCAAAATGATCTGCGGCGCCGGAGGCGGCGGCTTCCTGCAGGTAATCCTGAAAAAAGGAATCACGAAAGAAAAGTTGAGAGAAAGACTGAACGATGTGTTCCAGGATTCGGGAGTAGATGTGTGGGAGAGTGAGATGTTGTGGTGAGGGTACGGTTGCGGCTGCGGCTGGGACAGGTTAGGACAATAAGGGTCAGTACTTTTAAACGATAGAGAAGTAATGGGAAAAAGTACGACAATAAGGCCTAGTAATTCGATGATGACGACAGATTCTTGTTCATGTTGCAATAAAGAGTGAGCAAGAATCTGGGTAGTTTTAATAAAGTATGCTGGCGTGAAGATGTATGCTATAAAGTCCAGCTGCATGGAAAATGAGGAAGTAGACCATAACAGGTTTATATAAAAGTTTCAGTGGTGATTGAAAGATGACCATCGTGAGAAAAATGATAATCATAGTTGTGTGAGAGCAGCATGTGGATAAGTCACAGATGATGAATATACTGTTTTAGATAGCTTGCTTACAGCTTGATTGGCTCAATATGAGCCTTCTATATAAGTAGAAAAGAGGTAAAGGTGCGAGAAATGGAGTATAAGAGAATAGTTGATAAAAAACGCATTCCAACTTGCAATATTATGGGCGTTAATATTGCGGCAATCAATATGGAGTGGTTGGTAGA
>CAKRLX010000005.1 GCA_934359835.1 uncultured Blautia sp. | reverse complement strand
AGGATCAAACTCTCTGATAAAGTGTTTGATGCACTCAAGACAACCAACTAGCTTAGTTATCTCTCGTCATTACTGTTATAAAAAGTTCATTCTTATGAATGATGATTCATTAAAGAAATTTTCGAGAATCGTATGTGTTTCACTGTTCAGTTATCAATGTTCTTTGTGTCCGTCTCTCGGACAGCTCATATAGGTTACCACATTCATTTCTGTTTGTCAAGAACTTTTTTAAGCTTTTTTCAAACTTTTTTTGAAGTGATGTGCCGCTCTCTCAAGCGACTTTGCTATCTTATCACACTCATTTCTCTTTGTCAATAATTATTTTTTATTTTTTCAAAACTTTTCAAATTGTTGATGCAGAAGAAACAATTTCTTGCGACAGCTTAGTTAGAATAACACTTTCTAACCGGGCTGTCAACACTTTTTTCAATTTTTTCAAAAAAAGATCACCATCGCCGATGATCTTTTTATCATTTACTGCTTCATCAGCAGTTTCTTCTGTTGCTGTTTCATCTTTGCTTTCTGCGGCAAGCACAGATGATGCACCTCCGGTCAATGTAGCAGCCACACATAACATTGCCATTATTTTTTTCCAGTTTTTCATATTCTCTTCCTCTCTTTGTTTTTATGAAGGAGTTGCTTAATGTTTATATAATATAGAAAGCATATCAAAACTGCAATAAACATGGGATAAAATGACAGTTTCCATGATATTTTGAAATTTTATATCTTTAAATGCCTATCATTTCTCTGTATTCTCTAGGAGTTACTCCATATCTTTTTTTAAACTGCCGGTTAAAGTTTGACAGATTCAGGAATCCGGCCTCTTGTGAAACAGCAAGTATCTTGTCCTCTGTCTGGCGTAATTTCTCTGCTGCCCATGCAAGCTTTCTTTCATTAACATATGCAGTAAAACTTACACCCGTCATCTTTTTGAACCATCTCATAAAATGACTGCAGCTGAACCCGCAAAACTCTGCCATATAAGAAACAGTAAGACTTTCCCCTGTTTTTTCTGTAATTTCCTGCAGTACGTCTTTTAATCTCTCCCTGTCTGGCGAAGAAACTTCTTTTATATAAGGATATTTTCTTATAAGCAGAAACAACATCTGAAGTACAGCTGCCTTCACACCAAGCTCATATCCTTTTTCCCTCGATCTGCAGAGTTCTTCCATCTGCACAAGACATTTTTTAACCGCCTCATATCCTGTATCCTCCGGGCTGAGGCAGACTGCAGGCAGAAGTTTTCCGGCAGCCAGTGGAACAAGGAATTCCCCGGCACATAAATCCGCTGCTCCTGCGCCCAGAAAACCAGTCTCAAATATAATATTTTCATATTCCATCGAAAAGCCTTTTGATTTTTGAAGCGCATGGAGTGTTCCCGGCGGTACGACAAAAATATCACCTGCCTTTCCCTGAAAAATCTCCGTTTCCATCTGAACAGTCCCTGTTCCTTTTTTTACATATATCAGTTCCATCTCATTATGCCAGTGAAGTGAAACAGATGGGAAATCCAGTGGAATTGTACAGGGATATATATTAAATGGAAATAGTCTGCTTCCATGTTGTTTTGTTTCCTGAAATTCTATACTGCATTCTCTCTCCATAATTCAGTACCTCCTTTATAATATGATAGGATTGTATCACTATTTGCCCTGTTTTTACAAGAATCGACTGTTAAAATATGCTATAAATATATCAGAAGATGCGAAATATTATTACGCTATATGAAAGGAGTAACTTCCATGAACAAAAATTTATTCCAGAAGCTTAATGACTACTGTGGAAAATCCCTTAAAGATGCTGCAGACAGTGAAATCTATTCTGCGCTGCTTAAACTAATCCATGAAAAAAGTGCAGAACAGACCAAAGAAGTAACTGGTCGAAAACTTTATTATATATCTGCTGAATTCCTTATAGGCAAATTGCTTTCCAACAATCTTATCAATCTTGGCCTTTATGACGATGTACGGGAAATATTAAAAGAAGCAGGAAAATCCCTGGCTGACATTGAAGAGCAGGAACCGGAGCCGAGTCTTGGAAACGGTGGACTTGGACGCCTTGCTGCATGTTTTCTTGACAGCCTTGCAACCCTCGACCTTCCTGGTGATGGAGTAGGCCTCCGTTATCACTGCGGGCTTTTCCACCAGAACTTCAAAAACAATGTCCAGAATGAAACTCCTGATTTCTGGCTGACAGATCAGTGTGCTGCTCAGGCCACAGACACAGTATTTCCGGTAACACTTGCAGGAAATACCTATCAGGCACGACTTTATAAACTGCCGGTAACAGGTTATGAGGGACGCACCAATACCCTGAATCTTTTTGATCTGGATACCATAGATGAGTCAATCATTGGAGAAGGTATCTCTTTTGATAAAAAAGATATTGCCAGAAATCTTACCCTCTTCCTCTATCCTGATGATTCTGATGAAAATGGAAGACTGCTCCGTATTTACCAGCAGTACCTGATGGTTTCTGCCGGTGCACAGCTGATTCTTTCAGAATGTGAAGCACGTGGATGTGATTATCATGATCTTGCTGATTATGCAGCAATCCAGATCAATGATACTCATCCAAGTATGGTTATTCCTGAACTGATCCGTCTTCTGGGAGAAAAAGGAATCTCTTTTGATGAGGCAGTACAGATTGTCACAGACACCTGTGCATATACAAATCACACAATTCTTGCAGAAGCCCTTGAGAAATGGCCTCGGCATTATCTGGAACAGGTAGTTCCGCAGCTTATCCCGGTTATTGAAAAGCTGGATGCTCTGGCTAAAACACGCACTGATGATGAAAATCTGGCTATCATTGATCATAACCAGATTATCCACATGGCTCATATGGACATTCATTTTTCTCACTCTACTAACGGAGTGGCTGCACTGCATACTGAAATCCTGAAGGAAAGCGAGCTTTCCGGTTTTTATCATCTGTATCCACAGAAATTCAACAACAAGACAAATGGGATCACTTTCCGCCGTTGGCTTCTGAAATGTAACCCTGCCCTTACGGAAGAAATTGAATCTCTTATCGGAAATGACTTCAAAAAAGATGCTTCCGGCCTGGAAAAACTGTTAGATTATAAAGACAACAAAAAAGTTCTGGACAGACTTGCTCAGATCAAAAAGGAAAACAAAACAGCCCTTGCAAAATGGCTCGAGCAGAAACAGGGACTTCACCTTAATACAGAAGCCATGTTTTCTATCCAGTCCAAAAGGCTTCATGAATATAAACGTCAGCAGCTGAATCTTCTGTTTCTTATTCATGAATATCTGGAAATTAAAGCAGGACATGTTCCTGCAGTACCACTTGTCAGTATCTTTGGTGCAAAGGCAGCGCCAGCATATGTTATTGCCAAAGATATTATTCACGCACTCCTTACACTGTCTGAAGTGTTCAAAAATGATCCTCAGGTATCTCCATGGCTGCAGCTTGCTTTCGTTGAAAACTATAACGTATCAGCTGCTGAAAAAATGATTCCTGCCTGTGATCTTTCCGAGCAGATCAGTCTTGCCTCAAAAGAAGCTTCCGGCACGGGAAATATGAAATTCATGCTTAATGGTGCCCTGACTCTTGGTACAATGGATGGCGCAAATGTCGAAATCTGTGAAGCAGTAGGAAATGAAAATATCTATATCTTCGGTCAGAGCAGCAAGCAGGTCATCCACCGTTATGCAGCTGGTGATTACTGTTCCCGTGACTGGTATGAAGCTGATCCGAATCTTCACCGTGCCATTGATTTTCTTACCGGTGATGAAATGATGAAATACGGAAATCAGGAAAATCTCCTTCGCCTTCAGAATGAACTGATCGGAAAAGACTGGTTCCAGACACTCCCTGATTTCAATGCTTATGTTGTACGCAAACAGCAGGCAATGAATGATTATGCCCATAACCGGGAAGACTGGACACGCCGTACTCTGATCAACATTGCCAAAGCCGGCTTTTTCTCCTCCGACCGTACTATAGAGGAATATGACAATGACATCTGGCATCTCGGAAAATAATATATACTAATCAAATATAACCTTTAGTTACTAGAATCTTTCCCTCCTTTTTTATAGAATAAAAATAAAAAGGAGGGATTTTTATATGAAAAAGGAAAACAATTCTCTGTCCGGAACATTTTATCCCATCCGGATTCTTCTGCTGCTCCTTGCAGCATGTCTGACACTGCTTTTTCCAACCCCTGTCCAGGCTGATATTACCCAGGAAAAGCTCACCAACGGTGTCCACCTTAAGGGCACAGAAGTCATATCTTTTCTTGATGATACGTATCGTGAAGAACTTCAAATGCCATCCTCAGACCCTGCAGATTATTCTTTAAGTATTTCTGTCTCCTTTGATAATCCACAGCAGGCTCCGGCAAATCTTCCGAAATGGATCACATATTCTGTAGACGGCGAAAGCGTTACTATGTATAATAAAGGTAGTACAACATATAGCGATAAACGGACCCTTTACAATGTCCATCCGTCTGAACTGAAACTCAGTTTTCCGCTTGATGAGGAAGATGAATGGGACGGATCTATTGATGAATATACTTTCAGCCTTGATTTCACACTTCAGGAAGTACCCAAACCTTCACCTGCTGTTCCGAAACCGACAGTAAAGCCACAGCCTGCTGCACCGAAACCACCAAAGGTTTCTCTGGAACCAAACAGCATAAACCCTCTTTACCCCGGAGACAATGACACGCTTTCTCTCAGTATCTCTGATCCGAAATTACCATACTGGGAATATGTACAGCCAGAGCAGGTTTCTGTCAGATTTTCAGATCCATCCATTGTATCTCTGACCAAAAAAGACTTTTTAGGTACTTCCCTCCAGCTCCACATCCGTGCCCAGAAAGCAGGAACCACACAGTGCATCGTAACTTACCGTGGTGTCACATCGAAGCAGTCAATTACGGTCCACAAAACCTCTTTTTATGTTCCTTCTTCTGCTTCTATAACTTTAAAGCAGAAAAAACATATTTCGAATTATGTATTTCAGATGGGAATCGGAAAATGCTCTATTAAGAATGTAAAATCAAATAAAAAAAGTGTAATCTCTGTTTCCGGCAAAAAACTGACTGCCAGAAAGCCCGGCAAAGCAACCATCACATTTACTCTGAACGGAAAACGTAAATCAATCCGTTTTACAGTTCAACGGCCCGCTCCGAAACTGAATCAGCTGAAAGTAAAAATTTCCGGATATACCTATAATCCGAACACCGGAAAAACCTATTACTATCTTACATTCAGAAATACTTCTCAGCGAACCATAACAAAAGTTAAATTACGATACACCATGACTCTGAATGAAACCATAACACTGACCAAAAACCACAAAGTCAATCTGAAACCAGGGAAAACCAAACGCATCAAAGTATACGTAGGCAAACTTATCACAGATCCGCAAAACCGCAAAGTAAAATGCCTGAAACTCTGGTATAAATAACAGCAAGGAGGCTCTTCCATGAACCATTTACAGGAACTTAGTCAGACTTTTATCTCTTCCAGACTGCAGCAGTCTCTGAATTCTGTTCCCGACTATGCACTCACGTCTGTAATCGCCCCTATGGGCTACGGCAAAAGCACCGCTGTAAACTGGTTTCTGGATACGGCCTCCTCTGATAACAACTGTCAGATTTTCCGTATTAATATTTACTCTGACAGCACTGCCCTTTTCTGGAGAGGTTTTCAGGCCTCTCTGAAAGAATCAGATCCGGATATCATGCATTTTCAGTATCCTCAGACCACTGAAGAAGTGATTCTTCTTGCTCAGCACCTGTCGAATCATTTTCATTCTTTTTCCGGAAGTACTTATCTGTTCCTGGATGATTTTCACCTGCTGAATGATTCCCTTGCAGTTAAACTTTTCTGCACACTTGCAGAATTTGCATCTTCTGATGTTCACCTGATCATAGCAGGCAGGAATCGTTTTCTTACCGGTCATGATATTCTGCGTCTCGGCAAAAAAATCCATCACATCAGTGCAGAAGATCTGAAATTAACCTCTTCAGATCTTCTTTCCTATGCACACCGCAGCGGAATACGCATAACAAAAAAACAGGCAGAACAGCTCTACCAGACAAGTGAAGGCTGGTTTTCCGTTGTTTATCTGAATCTCCGCACCTATACACAACGCGGCTCTCTTCTGGACAAATATGATGACATATATAATATGATAACCGAGGCACTCATTGACCCACTTTCATCTTCCGAAAAAATGTTCCTCGCATGTTTAAGTTCTGCTGATGAATTTACCGGCCCAATGGCTAATTTTGTGACCTGTCTTCCTGACTCCGAACAGATACTGAAACAGATGACTGAAAATAATGCCTTTATTATACGGCTCCCTGAGCAGAAATTCCGCTTTCACCATATGCTCCAGTACTGTGCCGCTCTTCTTTTCCGTCAGTTTTCAACTGACAGACAAAAAGAATGCCAGGAACTTTACGGCCAGTATTACGAGAACCACAAGGACTATCTCCGGGCACTGCTTTTTTATGAAAAATCTTCCAACTATGATTCCTGGCTCCGCATTATCCAGAAAGACGCTGGTGTTATGCTGGCTTCTGTGCGTCCCGAAGATATTTTTCATGTTCTTGAGCAATGCCCCGAAAAGATCCTCCGATCTCATCCCGGAAGTCTCCTCGTACTGATGCGAAGACTTTTTACCTGGCAGAAACTTCCCCAAATGCTCCATCTTAAAGATCTTCTGATCTGCGAAGTAACAGATAATCCTTCTTTCTCAGATAAAGAACGTGGAAATCTTCTTGGCGAATGTGATCTGATCATGAGTTTTTTGTGTTATAACAATATTGCTGCCATGAGTCGTCTTCACAAAAGTGCCTGCAAACAGATGTCCGGTCCTGCAGTATCCATCTACAGTTATGGCTCCTGGACTTTTGGCTCTCCTTCTGTTCTTATGATGTTTCACAGAGAATCCGGAAAACTAGCAGACGAAATCCATATTATGAATGAAGCAATGCCCTATTATTATCAGGTCACTTCAGGTCATGGCATGGGCGCAGAACTTATAATGGAAGCAGAAGCAGAATATGCACATGGAAATTTTCTGAACTCATCGGTTGTTCTTTCCAGGGCATATCAGAAAACAGCGGGAAATGCTCAGAAAAATATGGATCTCTGCTGCGATTTTCTGTTTCTCCGCCTTGGATTTTTTGATAAAACACCCCATCCATGGATTCTCCAGGAAAAGAAACGTGCTGAACTTGTTCTGATGGGAAACGCACTCTTTCTGAATATTTTCGACAGCATCTGTGCATATTACTATGCGCTTCTCCGTCTGCCCGACAAAATTCCGGAAGTTTTCAGGGAACATCGGCTGAATGAGATTCATTATCTGCACCCTGCCAGACCCATGATGGCTCTTATTGAGAACCAGGTATACCTGTCGCAGAAATCCTATGTTGAAGTTCTCGGCCGCACAGATGCGTTGCTGGCTCTCTGCAGACACTTTCCATACACTCTCTGTGAAATCCATGTACTGATTCAGGCAGCAGGCGCCTGTAATTCTCTTCAGTATCACAAAGAAGCACGTGAATATATAAAAACAGCGATCCAGCTGGCCGAACCAGATGAAATCGCTGCTCCATTCTGTGAAAACTATATTTACATAAAAGAACTTCTTGGGAATTCCACTTTTGAGCAGAAAATCCACAACCTTGGTGAACGTTTCTGTAAAAACTCTGTGACACTTTCCAGTGCACTGAGCCGTCCTGCTGCCGCATCTGCCCTGACAGACCGTGAACTGGAACTTGCCCGCCTTATTGCCGGCAGACTAAGTAACCGTGAAATCGCTTCTGCCATGTATCTTTCCGAGGGGACAGTCAAGCAGTACACCAACCGAATCTACTCCAAACTTCATATAGAAGGTGATACCCGTACAAAACGCCAGCGTCTGTCCGAACTCCTGAAACTCTGATCCGGCATTTATTCTGCCGGATTGGAGTTTCGGATCTGTTCAGTCAGTTCTTCCCCACCCTGTCTGTACCATTCCTGAACAAAGGTGTCAAAATAACTGATTGGTTTTTCACCCATGATGATCTGGATAAAAGAATTTTTTTCCAGCTGCTGCAGGGACTGGGGTATCTCACCATCTGTATCATCCAGATATTTTCTGACAGGTGGAGTGTAATTTCCATCTACCAGGAGTCCAACTGCTGATACCCTTGACTTATATGCAGCCCAGTCTTCTGCCGTACGCGAAGTTCCTCTCAGATAATTATTGCTGGCCTCATAATACGATTTTTCAATTGCTGTAAGCGAATCTTCTTTTCGGGAACCAAACAGAACTTCTCTTATATCTCTTGTAATCTGGTAAGTAGCCTCATAAAAATCTACATTAATGACTAACGGTCTCGCTGTCGGATCTACGTTCAGAGCAAAATATTCATTCACCTCATCTGCATCATCAGCTTCATATCTTGTATAATCAAAAAGTACACTGATAATTTTCATAACGATTTCCGGATGTGCATACCCCTTCCGAACAACTACATATTTATTGTCCCGGAAAGATGCATATTTATTTTCTCCGGAAGGTGCCTGCAGATAATATGGCTGCCAGTCCGCAGACGGATCTTTTTCATAAACATCAACCAGCGGATTATTTGGCGTCCACCACAGACCAAAAAAGGCGCCGCACTGGCCGTTTACCACCAGATCACGCAGATTATTCTGTGCTCTCAGTGCAAAATTCTGATCAATCGTGCCCCTTTTATACAGTTCACTGAGGCATTTCAATGCTTCTTTTGTCTCTTTTGTAAGAGATCCGTAAGTTATCTCTCCATTCTGGCTGATCCACCTTTTTGGACTTGCTCCGAAACTGTCAAAAACCGGATCTACAGAATAACTGGAACTTGTTGTTCCGACAAGACTTGTATCACATACGAGTCCCACCGGAGTTTCTCCTTCTTCCGTACCCATTCTGTTTTTTACAAATTCATCTATGATATCATAAGCATCTTCCAGGGTTTCCGGATTCTCGAGTCCAAGCTGGTCCATCCAGTCCTTTCGCAGCCACATCAGACACGGCCCGTGATCTACAACAGTTTCAGGTATTGCCATTAGCTTCCCGTCAAATTTTCCTGCTTCCAGAAGATCCCCGCCATAACTGTCAAACATCTCTTTTATCTTGGGAGATGTACAGTTTTCATACACCTCTGTCAGATCCTCTACAAGATCATTTTCCACAAGTTTCTTCAAAGTGCCTCTGTCAGATACAACAAGAACATCCGGGATCGTCTGATCCTGAACCAGTATATTCACCAAATCATCATACCTGTCCTCGCTTTCCATATAGACATTTTCATTCTGGATATTCAACATCTTGCGGAGATAACGGGTATATGCATTATCCTCATAAGTATTCCCTTCCGGAAGATTTGAATTGTTGGCTCCACTCATCTGTCCCAGCGTATAAGTAACCAGTTCCGGGTATTTACCATAAGGCGTTTCTGCTGCATTTTTCCACTGTTCCGGATCTTTTTTATATCCTGCAGCCTCTGTCTGCGTTTTTATCTGCTTCTCTGTATTTCCGGAACAGCCTGACAGTAAACACACACATGCGGCAAGCGCCGGAAAAAACATCTTATACTTCATGTTTTTTTCCTTCCTTAGGAAATCTCATAATTACTGTAGTTCCTTTTTCAGGGGCACTGAATATCCGAATAGCATATTTTTCCCCATACAAAAGACAGATACGATCATTTACATTTTTCAGTCCGTATCCCTTGGCCTGGTAAGTAACAAGAGTCTCTGCTTTCTCCTGTTCCATTCCAAGCCCGTTATCTTTAACGATAATTTCTACTTCTTCACCTTTATCAGCAAAAGACAACGACAACTTTTTGTCACCTGTTTCTTTTTCATCCAGTCCATGTTCCAGTGCATTCTCAACTACCGGCTGCAAAAGCAGTTTCGGAACTTTTTCATTTTTGACTGCCGGATCAATTTCCCAGTCTACGGTAAAATCATGATCATGCATGACCAGCTGAATCTCAAGATAAGCTTCCATATTTCGGATACATGTTTCCACAGTGACCATATCCTCACCTTTGCTCAGCGCAGTCCGGTAAAAAGTTGACAATGCAAGCGTAACTTTACTTATATCTTTCTGCCCGCTGCGAATTGCCATCCAGTTCATCACAGAAAGTGTATTATAAAGAAAATGTGGATTGATCTGCGCCTGAAGTGCTTTCAGCTCAAATTCTTTCAGCGCGATCTTATTGACATAAACTTCATCGATCAGCCGGTTGATCTCATCCATCATACTGTGAAAACTCTGGATCAGAATTCCCACTTCATCCTCTGAGTTACTGGTAACTGTTACCTCCCTGCTTCCATGATTCACACGGTCCATATTTGCTGTCAGCTCTTCGATTTTTCTTGTAAAAAGCCTTGAAAATACGGTTCCGATAAACAGAATGATACCTGCGCAGAGAATGATCAGCGGAATTTCTTCAAGGAAAAGTCGTCTCACTGATCTGGAAATCGCACTCTGGGATTTGTACATATAAAAGTTCCAGTAATTCTGTTCACTGATGCTCTGTGTCAGGACACAGTTTCTTTTTATTTCATCAAGAAATTCCTGATGATTCTCAGGTGACATTTTTTTCAGTCTTGAAATATTGGTTCTGTTGTAAAGTACATTACCCTCTGCATCCGTAATGAGCACGCCGTTATCTTTTTCCAGGATATTTGTAAATGGCTGAAACACTTTGTTATAATCAAGAATTATACATAATGCAGCTTCCAGTTTCTGATTTTCGTAAATTTCCCTGACTGCGGCAACTTCTTTTTTTTCAAGATCTACCCTCCACTGGATCTGTACCTGATCTTCCAGGTCTTCACTCCACCACTGATCCTGTATTTTTTTCAGCGGAACAAGGGTGTACTCATGTTCAACCTGAATGCTGTCTGCAAATAACTGAATCTTCTTGATTGCATCATGATAGGACTTCGGTACAGAAAGAAGCGGGTCTGCTATCCCTGTATATTTTTCATATGCAGCGTAATTATCAATATTTTTCTCTTCAATGATCTCCTGAATATCCGGTGAATATGTAAGATAATTCAAAAGACTGGCATAGATTTCCACCTGACTGTCCGTATTTTCCCTCGTCTGTTCCAGTATCGACTGCATGTCTTCTTTTTCGCTGTTACGGATAAAGGTACTCATACGTATATGACTGTACAGTGCCAGGACTGTCATGGGTACAAGGCTGGCAACAATCAGAAGTACCGTCAGTTTATGGCGGTATTTCATGTTTTTGTATATTTTAAGGATTCTGTTCATCCTCTCCCGTTCCTTTCCTGTAGGATTCCGGACTGCTTCCGTAATACTCTCTGAAGCTGCGGCAGAAATAAGACACATTGGCAAAACCAACTTTTTCACTTACCTGTGCAACCTTCATATTTGTATTACACAGAAATTCTTTTGCCTTTTCCATGCGAAATACACGGATAAAACGGTTAAGATTCATTCCGGTCTCTTTCTTAAAAATAAAGCTGAGATATCCGGAAGAAAGATATACCTTCTCTGCAAGCATTTCCAGATTCAGATCCTCGTCGTAATGCTGATAAATATATTTTTTTACAGTAGCTACTTCATTTCGGGATTCACTCATGGACTGTTCCAGAAATTTTTCGTATTCACTTATATTATCTTCTGTTACTTTGATGATCTCCATGATATTCTGGCAGCTGTACAGTCTTTCTACTTCCTGTTCCAGACGGCGTTCCCCTGAAAACTGATTCTCCTGATAAAGTTCCTGTATCACATTGGAAAATACAAATTTGATATACATAGCTGAATACTGTGTATTATCATGATATTTCTGTTTCAGACATTCAAAATGTCTCCGCAGCTGTTCTGTATCCTTACGGCTGATATCTTCTGATATCATCTGCATCAGCTGAGAATCCTGCACTTCTCCAACCGACAGATTAAGAGAATCTTCATCACTGGAATAAATATGTTTTTCGGGATGGTAAAATTCTTCTTCCATCTGCTGCTCCAGCTGATTCAGAATATCAGGAAGACATTCATACCCTTCAAATTTACGACTGACAGCAAGATAAAAATGATTTCTGTAGTTACGCTTCAGGAAACTGTAAATATGATTTGCCACAAGCTGGTAATCGCAGTATACATCCTGAAACAGAAGAAGCGACTGTCTGGCATTCAGGTTCAGATAAAAAAATTTACGGTGAAGTTCCTTTTGCAGCTCTTCCTGAAATTTTTCTTCTGCTGTATCAAAAAAGACCTGGCTGGATTCTATCAGAATTGCGCAATGCCACCCTTCCCATTTTTCGAGATCAATAAGTTCTGCAGCACGGTTAAGGATTTCCCTGCTCCCGGAATACAGATAATTCTGAAGGAAATACTGATGAAGGAAATTTTTCTCTTTGATTTCCTTTGTCTCTTTCTGTTTTCGAAGCGAGATTTCTTTTTCTACTTTTTCTATCACTGAATGAAAACTATCCGGATCTACCGGCTTCAGAATATATTCTGTAACGCCATAACGGATAGCTTCCTGTGCAAAAGTAAAATCATTATATCCGCTGAATATTACAATCTGAAGACCCGGTTTTTCTTCTTTTGCCCTGCGTGCCAGCTCCAGTCCATCCATATGCGGCATTTTAATATCTGTAAGCAGAAGCTGTATATCCTCTGTACGGATAATCTGAAGTGCCTGCTTTCCGTTAGATGCTTCATATATTTCACGCTCTCCTTCTTCCATAGAGAGTAGATATTTCAAACCTTCTCTTTCTATTCTTTCATCATCCACAATAAGAACATGAATCATACTTTTTCCTCCCCATCTCTGTTGTATCACTGTTTTGCTTCTATTGTACCATTTTATGGACTGGAAGTATAGAGAGAGGTCCCCGGAAAATTCCGGGGACCCATTATAAAAGTAAAACAACACTATGAAACTGTCATCCTTTTACCGCACCTGCAACAACACCCTCAATAATGTGCTTCTGGCACACCAGATATACAATAATGATCGGAATGATGTCTATCATGATGCTCGCCATCATAGGTCCCATCTGTACGTGTCCGTAACTTCCACGGAAGTACTGAACAGCCATCGGGATAGTACGGTATTTTTTGATATCAAGAACCAGTGTAGGCAGAAGGTAATCATTCCATACCCACATCAGTTCCAGGATTGCTGTAGAAATGATTGTTGGTTTCAGAATCGGAATAAGCACTTTGAAATAAACCTGCAGTGGAGTGCAGCCGTCAATAAGCGCAGCTTCTTCGATCTCCAGCGGTATTCCCTTTACAAACCCGGAAAACATAAAAACTGCAAGACCGGCACCAAAACCAAGATAAATAATGCAGATATTATATGGATTATTTAATTTCAGTGTATCTGCTGTTTTTGCAAGTGTAAACATAACCATCTGGAATGGTACTACCATACTGAATACACAGAGGTAATAGAATATTTTGGAGAGCTTACCGTTTACACGTACGATATACCATGCAGCCATTGAACAGCAAAGCATGATCAATACAACTGACATTACTGAAATAATAAGGCTGTACCAGAAAGATTTCAGAAAATCCATCTGCGTCACACTGGCCACAAAGTTTGTCAGGCCATTCCATGTTTCGGAATCAGGAAGACTGAATACACCAGTTGTGGTAATAGCAGCTTCTTTCTTCAGTGCGTTGATGAAAATCAGTAAAATCGGATACATCCAGAGAACACAGACGATCGTAAGTATGATTGTCGCAAGAGGACTTTTTTTCTTGTTTTCCATTACTGCTGCACCTCCTTGGATGATGTTGCTCTAAGCTGAACAAGCGCAATGACGATGACCAGAAGGAAGAATACAACGGCCTTCGCCTGGCCGATACCTTTCCACTGTGGTCCGCTTCTTGCATAGAATGTATCATAAATATTAAGAGCCAGTAACTGTGACTGTTTGCCGGGATCTCCGCCTGTAAGAGAAAGGTTCTGGTCAAACATCTTAAATCCATTTGTCAGTGTCAGGAATGTACAGATTGTTACAGATGGCATGATCATCGGGATTTTAATCTTGAACAGGATCTGCCTGTTTGTAGCACCGTCAATCTTTGCTGCTTCGATCAGATCCGGTGATACGTTATTCAGTCCTGCAATATAAATGATCATCATATAACCGATCTGCTGCCACATCAGAAGGATCAGCATACCGATAAAGCCGTTTCTTGCAGAAAGTGACAGAAGTGGCTGTCCCCATTTTGAGAGAAGTCCATTCAGCAGTGTCTGCCAGATATAACCAAGTACAATACCACCGATCAGGTTCGGCATGAAGAATACTGTACGAAATGCATTGGTTCCTCTGTATCCCTTTGTGAGTGCAAGCGCAATGAAGAATGCCAGCACATTGATCAGGATACTTGATACAAATGCAAAGATAACAGTCAGCCAGAATGAATGACTGAATGTATTATCCAGTAAAATCTTGGAATAATTTGAAAATCCTACAAAAGTCACATCCTGTACAGTTGTGAACTTACAGAATGAAAGATAGATGCCCCAGATAAAAGGCCAAAGGAAACCGATCACAAATGCTGCAAATGTAGGCAGTACAAAAACCGGCCACCACTTTTTGATTGTCTTTCCTACCATAAAATCTCCCTCTTTTCGTTAATACAGGGAGGCCGGAACTCCTGCCTCCCTGTTGCTGTTTGATTTATTCCGGATTATTCAGAAAGTGCTTTTTCTGTTGCCCATCCATCAACAAATGCGCTTACAACATCGTCCCAGGATCCAGTTTCTGCTGCATATGCAGTAAGTGCTGTGCCAAGACCGTTTTTCCATTCTTCGGAAGGCATTGTTGTGAAGTTCCATGATACAGGTGTCAGGCCTGCTTCTGTGTATTCAGCATCCTGTTTTACAAATACATTTGTAGGAGCCTGAGCTGTTTTGAAAGGAATTGTGAATCCCATATCTTCTGCCATTGATTTTGTTCCGGCTTCAGATGTTACACACCAGTTCATGAAATCAAGTGTTGCCTGAACATCTTCTTCAGATGCATTTTTGTTTACACACCAGTAGTTTTCTGTACCTGTTGCAAGACCTTCGTTTTCATCATCTACACCGAAGTAGATTGGGATCATAGCCAGTTCATCGTCACTGTATGTCTTGGACAGTTCTGCGTATTCCCAGGAACCATTCTGATAGAATACCGCATCACCGTTAATAAATTCGTTTCTTGAATCATCTGCTGTTTTTGCAGAAAGTTCAGATCCTTCGCAGGTGGAATCTGTGATGTACAGGTCAAAAACATTTTTGTAGTTATCAAGGTATGTTCCTTTGATTGCATCTGTATCATCAATTCCGTCTTCTTTGTATTCGTAGTAGATCGGAAGGTTTGCAAGATGTGTCTTGAATCTCCAGTCAGAAGAACCATCCATACCTGCTGATGTGAAAGCACCTTTTACTCCGAGTTCATCTTTTCTTGCCTGAATGTCATCTGCAACTTTTTTCAGATCATCATAGCTCTTGATATCGTCCAGAGTGTAGCCTGCTTTTTCAAGTAAGGTTTTGTTTACGATCAGTCCATAGGACTCGATTACGTATGCGATACCATCTACTGCATCACCGTCTTTCAGTTCATATGCGTCAGATGTAAGGCCTTTTGTGATTTCAGCATCTGTAAGATCATAGCAATAATCTTTCCAGTTTTTCAGTCCTACAGGTCCGTTTACCTGGAACAGTGTAGGTGCATCGCTTTTTGCCATTTCAGACTGAAGAGTTGTCTCATACTGTCCGGAAGCTGCTGTTACAACTGTTACTTCTGTTCCTGTCTCTTCTGTATATGCTTTTGCAAGATTCTGCCAAGCTTCATCCTGTTCCGGTTTGAAGTTCAGATAATAAACTTTTCCGCCGCCATCTGCCATAGCCGGTACTGCCGGAATCATGGTTGCTGCCATCATAACTGCCATTCCCATTGCTGTTACTTTTTTCATTTTCATAGTGTTTTTTCTCTCCTTTACTTGTATGATTTGTTCTTTTTTCAACTGGTTTTATTATAGTTTTTGGAGAGTTTTTACACCATGATAAAAAATCAAGAAACATGTTCTTTTTTCATTTTTTATAAAAGAATCATTTTTAGAAAAAGGAAAAATATAAGAGGGGACCTTGCCAGTCCCCTCTTAACACCCCCGGGCTTGTATATGACGGGAGTTCTGTATTATGTTGCAGGTTGTGATAAGTGATCGAGGTTTTTCAGGCCAGCAAATACGGGTTTATGTGCCTGGTTCCAGTGCAGTAATAGCTCAATTTTTATGCTAGTACATCGTTTCGTAAATAACTATACCAATCGCATAGGATGCGGATTCGAGTGTGCTGGTATAAAAACGCAGACGTAGTGGGCTACGCTGAGGCTTTTAGACCTGTGCAATCGGATTCGCAGACAAGTGAGTGGTATAGTTATTTCGAAAACGATGTACTAGTCTTTGATGTCAGTCTTCTTTATGGGATTTTCGTTTTCGTGAGAAAACTGATAAAAGACTTTCGTCTTTGGTGTCGGAAAGGTCTGAGTCGGTTATGGTTGCCTGCGATACGACATTTGATGCATTGTTCATGTCCGGATGTACGGATTCCTGATCACTGAATGTATCTGTTGACTGTGAATCCTCTCCTTCTGTTTCTGATTCGTCCGGATTTTCTGATGTTTCCGGTGTTTGGAATGATTCCGACGGGCTGTCAGCTTCATCGCCAATTACATTGCAATCTTCGGACGATTTTACTTCTTCGGATTCCTTTCTGACTTCCATTCTGGAGCTCCAGGGTGCATACTCTGGTTCAGGTTCGGCTGGTTCAGGCTGTATTTCGTGCTCATATTCACTGCCTGTCTGATTTTCTTCTGTAAACTCGCCTTCCGTGTCAACAGCTTCCAGATCCTGTTTCAGTTCTTTCAGTCCACGTTTCAGCATTGCCCAGAATATAACATCTGTGATTCCGTTTACAACAAAGATTCCGCCTGCAAACATGACTGTATATTTTATTGCAGCAAACGGATTCATGATAAGAGCAATACCGAGTGCAATAAAAATCAGACTTCCTATAAGAAGTGCTTTCCAGGTTCCCTGGTCTCTTTTTTTCAGGCGAAAGCTTCCTTTCAGCGTCCAGATACTGTCTACAAGAATGAAGGTTCCAAGAAGGGTTGGAAGAAGTTTCACTACTACCTGAGGATTCATAAACAAAAAGATTCCCAATACAAGAAGTATGCCTCCTGAAAACAGATCAAATATAGTTGCGCTGAGTTTCTCTGCCACATAGATGAGTATGTGATAAATACCCACAAGTATCAACAATATTCCAAATACAAATTTACAGATAATGTTTACCATGTTGACAGGCATAAGCACCAGACAGACTCCGAATGCAATATAAAGTATAGATGTAATGATCTGGCCTTTCAGTATTTTACTGATTTTCTCCCACATTGAATCGTTCCCCTTTCGTGTCTCTTTTTAGAACCAGTATAACGCCTTTTAAGAACTTCGTCTATAGGTCATTCTCTTCTGAATGTTACAGAATCTGATACTTTTCAGAATAATCATCCATATAAAGAACAGGCAGGCTGTTCCACTTTGATCCGTGGATTTCAGCCTGCCTGTATTTCTTATTATTTAACTGTTACTTTGATTACTTTTGTCTTTTTGCCTGACTTGACAGTAATTTTTACTGTACCTTTTTTCTTTGCTGTAATGACACCTTTCTTATTGACGGTTGCCACTTTCTTATTGGAAGATTTATAAGTTACTTTGTTCTGTGTTGTCAGTGGTTTCAGATTTGCTTTCAGTGCAAGTTTTTCACCTTTCTTTATTGTCACTTTGGATTTCAGTCCGGTGATCTTGGTTGTTGTTACTTTCGCTTTCTGAACTTTGACTTTCAGTGTTGCTTTCTTACCACTTGCAAGTGTTACTGTGATTTTTGCCTTTCCTGTCTTCTTGCCAGCTTTGATCACACCATTCTTATTAACAGTTACGATCTTCTTGTTGCTGGATTTCCAGGATTTAACATAATCGCCATTTGCCATTGTAACTTTGATCTTCTTAGTTGTCTGTTTCTTCTGAAGCTTAATGGATTTTGCATTCAGTTTGATTGTTGCTGTAAGTTTGTTTCCAACAGTTCTTGTTGACTTTTCACCGCATACAGAGCATGTTCCTTCCTGTTTTTCAGGCTGGAATACAGTTGCTTTGGAAACAGTTTTCCATGTGTAGCTGTGTGTATGGGCTGCAACTGTAAGATCTGTACTTGGTACAACATAATATTTATATGGTGCTTCTGATACATAAATCTGATATGTTCCTGCCTGATCAGCTTTCAGTGTGGCAACACCTTTTGCATTTGTCTTAGCTTCTGTAATTGCGCCTGTTACTGTGTTTTTGAGAGCAACTTTTGCACCTTCAACTGCTGTATCTGTCGGATATCCATTTGCAAACAGAGTAACATTGAAAGCAACTTTTGCTTCTGCTTTTGACGGCAGATCTTTGAAGTAGAGATACTTATCACTCCAGTTTTTTGTATCTGAGTAGAAGAAGAAGCTCAGTTCGTCACCACTCTTAAGAACAGTGTTATTTGCAACTGTTCCTACGCCGTTTTCATCTACAGGATATATATTATTTACATAATATGAGCTGCTTGATGCAGGCTTTCCAAACATTACATTTATCCAGCCGTTTTCACCGATAGAAATATATTTCTCAGGTTCTTTTTCGAAATCTTCACCGTATACAGCTGCATGCATTGCATAGAACGCATCTGCTGCTGTTACTTTGTTTTTCATTTCTTCCGGTTTTACATAACCGTAAGATTCAGCTGTTGTTGCTTTTACGGACAGTTTCTTAACCATCGGAAGCTGTCCTGATGCCTGGTTTACTCTTACTGTTACATCGGCAACTACAACATTCTGTGCTGCCTCTGCTTCTTTTACTGCTGCCTTCAGCGCTTTGATCGCCTGTTCACGTTCTGCATCTGTGGCATCTTCTTTAGCCTGTACTTCTTTTGCTGCCGTTAATGCTGCCTGAAGTTTGTCTTTTGTTCCTTCCGGATACTGTCCTGGCTCTTTGCCTTCTTTGATCTCACCTAACAGTTTTTCTGTGCTTGTGATCAGATCAGCAAGACCTTCTGCCGGAGCTTTTGTTCCTTTTACTGTTACAGTTACAGAAACAGGCTGTTTATACAGTTTCTGAAGTTTTGTATTTTCCGGATGGTTCTTTGCAAATACTCCATATCTCTCACTGCTGAGTACAGAAGAAATTGTAATCTCTTCGTCTGTTTCTCTGCAATTAACAAGAAGATTGTCGTGTGCGATGACTGCCTGATTGGAGGATTTGAATTTATTATAACCTGCGCCTTCCATGATCCATGAATCATCAAACATATCATCAACAATGATACCTGTTCCTTTTACATCGTCAACATTATATACCCATACAGGTTTTCCTGCTGCATCAAGTGTCATTTCTTTAAATGCATGGAGATTTTCCTTAACAGTGTCTTTGTCTACATTTGCTCTGTCATTGATTCCGTCAAAGTAATGTAATTTGGCCTGCTCCATCATTGCAACTTCTGCATCCAGTGCTTCCTCTGACAGAGGTTTGACTGTTACAGGAATTCTCTTTTCTACAGTTACACCCTGACGTGTAAATGTTACCACAAGGTCACCTGTGATATCTTTATCATAGAAGACATCTGTATAAGCTCTGTATGAATTTGATGGAATGGAAATTGCTTTATTCTCAGAAGTTACGGTAATCTCTTTGTTATTAAATACAAGGTTTCCGTCATCATCTTTGATTCGTGTGTATCTTGGCAGCTTAAGATCGGACTGACAATTACTGAGATCCAAAGCTTTATCTGTTACAAAATCTTTGATACTGTCTACTGTATAATATTTATCCAGGATAGCTGTCAGTTCTTCTTTTGTAGGTGGTGCAATATGAGTGCCAACTACAGTAATCTTGAATTCTCTGGTGTATGTTGCAAAATCATCTACAGACTCTACATTTCCATTTAACAGATTGTCATTTGCTTTAAATGTAGCTGTCAGTGTTACTTCTGTATCATCCGGGCGAGGATGGATCACGCCTTTTTTAGGATTAATAAGAGCTCCATAACCGGTATCTTCAAAAGTAATTACTTCCGGATCTGATGATTCCCATGTAATTTCTGACCATGCCGTTTTTGCACTGGTACTCATACACTGTGGAAGGCTGAGGTCGGTTGTTACCGCTGCTGCATCTTCATTGGAACCTTTGATCATATTCCAGGACAGTTTTTCTGACTCTGCCTGCATCTGATTATTGAAATACTTGCAGTCCCATCCTACCTGTGTTGTTGCTTCAACAGTTGCTACAGCACCATTCAACTCGAACCGGAACACTGTTTCTACATTAAAGCTGTTAATACCAAACCCTGTATTCATCTTCTTTGCTCTGTAATGAATGGTTCCATCCGTTCCTATTACACTCAGATCATCTGAACTCACAAGGGCAATATTTACTCCCGAAATGTCAGCTTTTCCGGCAAGCTTGTTTTTCACAAACTCTACAACATTTTTTTCCGCAGCATATTTAGGACGAACTTTGCCCATATTAAACACGCTGTTGAATGCTGTTTTGAGATCGTCTACAGTTTTCTGATCTGCTTCAGATACTTCCGCATCTTTTACCATCTGAACAGGAAGTGTAATATTCTCATCGTTGCCAGAAGGTGTAAAACTTCCTTTAGCGGCCTTATATCCGTCTGCTTTGATTTCATATTCGTACTTAGTGCCTTTTCTGAGAAGATAGGTGCCATCTGCCTGAGCATCCACTTTCTCCCTTGTTTCTTCATCATCCCAGTCAATCTCAACACTGTTAACTTCTATTGCAGCAGAAGTAATCTCTGTATTTCCGTCTTTCGGCTGAATAGTTACTTTGTATTCAGAGATATCCACTTCCATCGGGATAGTTATCATGTCTGAGTCATTTTCTGTAACAGTGAAATCTGTGCTGGAAACATTCTTATAATTTTTAATTCCTGATACAGAATAATTATATTTTTTATCTTCTGTCAGTTTGTATGTACCGTCATTCTCAGCTTTTAGTGTAGTAGAGTAGCCTTCTTTTACCTGCAGCTTTTCAGCAGCACCTGGAATCTCTTCACCTGTATTCTCGTCAACAATTTTGAAGGATACCGTTCTTTCAACAACTGGTTTCATGTTGATAACCTTTGTGCTGTTGATGTTTTTAGGATCACCGGTAAATGTAAATTCTTCTTTATAATCATTATATCCTGTTTTCTTTACAGTAACAGTATATGAAGAACCATTTTCCATTTTATAAGTGCCATCTTCTGATGGTGCTACGTCCTTAGCAGAGTATCCGCTCCCCTTTTTCAGGACTACATCTGCTTCAGTAAGTAGTTCTTTTGTCTTACTGTTCTGAATTGTAAATGCCTGTGTATACTCAGGGTCTTCTGCTTCTATAGTAATTTTAAATGTTATAGAAGCAAGTGCCTTATCTGCTGCCTGGTTTTCGTCATCTATTATAGAATCTGTTATATCAGCACTATTATCAAATACTCTCAGAACTGCATCAAAAGTCTGTGCACCCTCAGTCGCTGAAGGTCTTTTAATACTTATGCTTCCAGGATTTGATGGTTTAATTTCTTTATTTAAATAACTACTCTTTGCATATAATCCTGTTTTGAAATCTGAAGACGGCGTTGTAAAAAATCTTATGCTGGTTATCGCATTTCCAGTTCCATTTGTTTTTAAGCCAACTGAATATGAAAGTCCATCTGTGCTTTTTGTAACGCCTGTTCCGCCATTGCTGATAAGTTTTCTGGTTCCGGTAATATATGTTTCCTCAAGCCATTTCTCAGCTGCTTTTTTCTTAGCAGCAATAGCATCATCTGTCTCAGCCCCAGCTGCCTCCAGCTCATCGCTGAAATCCTCATAGTCTTCATCTGCTGATACTTCCTCATTGTCTTCTGCAATTGAGATCTCATCTGCAGCTTCATCTGCCACTTCTTTTTCGTCGATATCAGCATCATCTGCCTCCTGGCTGGAATCATCTTCTGCTTCCACCTCTGCTGTTACTTCCTGCCCGTCATCAGTAAAATCAATTTCTGATGCAAAGGCATTTGCCGGCAGCATAGTCACGGTCATCATTGCAGCCATAGAAACCGCCGTCAGTCTGTTGAATAATTCTTTTTTCTTCAACTCTTGCTCCTCCTTTTGGTTTTTTTATAAACAAAAAAGACGTAATGTCCTTATTCAGAACATTACGCCTTGGTTTATCCTTGTTGTATTTACCGGATACAGCATACCTGAACTGGGACTTTCGCTGCTACTGCTTCTTGTATTTGCAATAGCTTATATTTCCATAATATATGAAAATATTTTAAAACAATGTCCCAATCTATTTACCATAACGTGTAATAAATAGCCGCAACTTTAAGCAGGTCTTCTGACTTATGTAATATACAAATACAGTAGCACGACTGTTCAGGACTTTCACCTGATTCCCTTTTAATCTAAAAAATACAAGAACTTAAAGCCGGTAATTGTTTTTCTTTTTTCAATTGGATTTAATTATACCACTGTATCAGATAATTTACAATTCCTTTGTCGATTTTCATAGCATTTGACGTTTTTTCGTAACTGTTCACAGGTAATATTCCGCGAGGTGTTTTGCCATAAATATGGCAAAATCCCGAGACATACGGGGCAAAATCCCATCACCGAAGGTGATTTGGAATGGATTTTGACCAAGTTGCTGTGAATGGAGTGAGCAGTAACGTTTTTTCGTTATAACAAAAGGCTTTTATTCTATTGACTCAACAATTTTTCTGATTTCTTTTACACTCACACCAGAAACTTCTGCAATATCATCGATTGTGTATTTTTTACTTCTTATCATACGAACAATTACCTCATTTATTCCCGATTTTTGTCCGGCTTCATACCCGGTTTTTTGTCCGGCTTCATACCCGGTTTTTTGTCCGGCATTATATCCATCTCTTTGTCCAGCCTCAAATCCACCTTCATATCCATATTCATATTCAGCTTTCCGCAATTTCTTTTCCTCTTCTTCTTTGTTATATTCAAATATACTCATCGCTTTAACCTCCGACTTATGTTTTCTCAGAAATTCTGCGAGGATTCCTTCCTGAATACATTCATCTACTGCCTCTTCTACTGCTGTATCCAGTTCTTTATCTTTTGCATATTTCCTTACTTTTTCTACATATTGTGCATATTCCTTTAGTGTCCGGCACTGTTCCATCAATTCTTTATTATGTCCCTCATTGATATTCAGCGTTATCACTTTCAATTCCAGATTTGGCTCCCCTGCCTGGTTTTCATATGCATCTGACAGATAACTCACCCAGGTATCCTCTTCTTTTTCCTTTCCATTATAAAATACCACAAAACTTGGTGCAGGAATCTTCTGCAGTTTCGATGAATAAAGTGATTTATTATTCACCAGTTTCTGATACTCACTGGATATGTAGAAAAGATCTCGTAGCGGCATATTCGGGTTATATGTTGACTGATGTTCATAAAGAAACAAGTTGGTATTAATGATAAATGCCAGGTCATTCTTCATTCCCATATAAATAGCATTTTCAAGTGTCGCAATCTCCAGTTCTTCCGGATCAGTATACCCTGTTCCATTAATTGCGTTATAAAGTGACAGCAGGTTTCTCCTGTTAGAAAACAGTAATCTGAACACGGTATCTTTGTAATTTCTGTTCGCTGTCAGGTACTGACCGGTATCTTGTGTTTTCTTCATTATTGCCTGCTTTTTGTTTTTTCTTTTTGCCATAGGCATACCTCCTGTTTTGCAGGAGTCAAAGAACATTTTGTGCTTTATTTTATTATTCAGAACCCCTGCTTTTATTTTTTATTGGAATTTAAAAGCACGAATTTCTGAAATGAATTTAGAAAAGAGATGGGTGAATCACCTTGAACTGTTAGAAATATGCTTTGATTTTATAGTAACACCTCTGGTTTTCTTTTTCAATCTTTTTTCATCTCTTATTTTCTTTAATTTTCGACATTTTTCGACAAATTAATAACCAGCCTCATAGTAGGTTTTCCTGTTTTTTACTAGCTTAACATTTTACCAATTTTTCATTTCTCACTGAGATATTCTGTTTTAAACTGGAATTTTTTACAATACTTATCCACTTTTCCACCCTTATAGCAACGTACCGTAACACTGCGATTAATAATCCAGTCTCCTATATTTTCCGGTTCGTGGGCAATTTCAATAACTTTCAGACGATTGCAGCCATGGAAAGCCCATTTTTCTATGATCTTCACACTTTCAGGAATTCTGACATATTCCAGATTTCGACATTTCAAAAATGCACTGTCTCCAATTCTTTCCAGTCCGTCAGTCAGGTCCAGTTCATTAAAACCGCAGCCATAAAAGGCTGAATTTCCTATTTCACGAATAAATTTTGAAAAGAAAAATTCTGACAGGTTCTGGCATTTATAAAACGCAAAATCCTCTATTGTTTTTATTTTCTGAGGCAGCTGAATATCTTTCAGGCTGACGCAGTCACGAAAAGTGTCCCGCCTTATCACCCTGTCCTGACTCATTTTTCCTATTTGAACAGACGTCAGCCGTTTGCATCCGGAAAAGGCTGAATTTCCCATTGTTTCTACTGTATCTGGAAGAGTTGCCCCTGTTAGGTTCACACACCCCCCAAAAGCTTCCTGTCCAATAACCCGTACTCCAGGCATTTCAATTTTTTTGATAGCTGTGCAGTTCAGAAAAGCTTTTCGTCTGATCTCGCGGACATTTCTGTCCAGATACAATGCTCTTACCTTGATATTATTCTGGAAAGCTCCCTCTGCAATACAATGATAATTCTCCCCAATCACAAGTTTTTTTTCTTTATTTTTTCTTGCATCTTCTCTGGTATAAATGCCTTTGATTCCCATTTTTCCTCTCCTGTAGTATGCCTGGCTTGCATGATGAAAATATTTCTTAATAATAAAAAGACGCGACATCCTCTTCAGAACATCACGCCTTGCTTATCCTTCAACCATTACCTGCTACAACCTGTCTGAATAAGGACTGTCTATGTAAAACAACGTCCCGATCCATTTATTATATCGTGTAACAAATGGCTACAATTTTAAGCAGGTCTCCTGGCTTATGCAATCACAGTGTTTCCCTTCTCATACCGTCTTCGTACAATGGTAATGAAACACCTACGCAAATACAGTAGCACGACTGTTCAGGATTCTCACCTGATTCCCTCTCAGCCCAGATATTACTCCGGGAACTCAAAACCGGTAATTGTTTTTCTCTATTAAATCAATTATAGCACTTTTTCTGTTATTTTCAATTTATTTTATCGTTCCTGCAGCATTGTGGATCATTCATGTTACTGTGAACGGAGTGAACAGTAACTCATTCATCAGTCATATTATACAGGCTGTTTTTTCCATCTTTGAATCTTTCATACGACACAAGTGCACAGAATGCCTGGTCTGTAGCCATAGGATCTGACTTCCCGTCCAGTGTATGCGAAAAGCTTCCGTCCTTCTGGTAATACTCCATCAGAATGTCATACAGACCTTTTTTATTTTTTACAAAACGTGAATCACTGTTACAGTCGATCCCCAGAGTGCTTAAGGCTATGATCACCTGCGATACAGACTCAGAACTGTACTCTCCATAAGCCTTATATCCTCCATCCGCATCCTGCGCATCTGCCAGAAAGTCCACTGCTCTGTCAGTAACCTTTTTCACATCTTTATCTTTCTGATATGGTTCCAGGCTCTGAAGTGTCATTGCCGTGATATCTGCATCTCCCTTTTCTGCATTATTATCAAGTGAAAATCCTCCATCTGCTTTTTCCTGCTGAAGAATATAATTCAGATATTTCTGTTCAAGTTCGCCACTGATATCACTTCTGTCTGCATTAAGTGCAAGCAGTGCAAAAATTGCTCCATTCAGCCCCTGTGAAGTAACTGTTTCAAAATCCTCCAGAGGCTTCTGAATATCATAGCCGCCAATATCTGCGGGATCATTTCCTATTGCCTTTACTGCAAGTACCGCACGGGAATATTCTGTATATTTATAGTCGCTGAGAATTCCATTCTGCTCCTCCAGCTTTTTTTCAAGATTCTCTTTATATTTTTTAAAATACTCCCTGTCAACTTTCTGAGAAGACCGTGCCAGTGGGATAACTACCCACTCACCTCCAAGTGTATCCGATGTCGGAGAAGTAACTGTTTCCTGCTCATATGATACGGTTTTCTTCAATGCGTCTTCCAGTTTTACAGTTCCTGAACTGCATCCTGACAGAACTGCCGCTGTCAGAATCACTGACAGCAGACATTTTTTTCTTTTTTTCATTTCATAAGACCTCATTTTTTTACTGTAACTTTGAATTTTGCCTTTTTATTTCCTATTTTAATAGTAATAATTGTCTTTCCAGGCTTCCGTGCTTTGATACGGCCTTTGGAATCTACTTTTGCGACTTTTTTATTGGAGCTTGTGTAATTTGCTTTCTGTACACAGGAAATTGGTGTGCAAAGAGGAGTCAAAGTATATTTCTGTCCCTTTTTCAGTATGATGGATTTTTTTCCATCCTTAAATCCGTTGATCTTTTTAATCTTTACCGCACTTTTCTGGACTTTAACTGTAAGGACCTTTTGCAGACCACTCTTCAGCGTTATTGTGATCTTTGCCTTACCTGTTCGCTTCTGTGCTGTAATTCTGCAGGTTCCGTCTTCCTTTCCGGTTACTTTTACAATCTTTGTATTACTGGATTTCCAGGACTGTACAGAATCACCTTTTACCATTCCTGTAACTCTGAAATTGCGAATTGTCTGTTTCACTTTAAGTGGCAATGATGAAGCTGATATTTTTGCAGTCGGTGTTACTTTGTTTCCGACTTCTCTGGTTTCTGTCTTTTTGCAAACTGAGCAGCTGCGTCTTTGGATTTCTTTCTGTAATACAGTTGCCTTAGAAACAATCTGCCACTGGCTCCACTTATGGCCTGTTGCAGGAATTGACACTGTTCTCTTCTGTCCACATATGGAACAGACTGAAACTTTGCTTCCTTTTTCTGTGCAGGTCGGCTGTTTTACAACAATCTCCCCCGTCCATTTGTGAGCAACATGGCTGGTTCCTCCCAGATCCCAGTATCCTCTGTCTTCATTAACAAACATAAGATATGCATCCAGTGCCTCAAGTACCTGATACGTTGCCATGTCATTTACCTTTTTGCCTGTGCTTGTGGTGTATGCAAATCCTTCCCCGCCTGTTGTTGTGACAGCATATTTCATAAGATGAGTGATCATATTCTTTTTTTCAGATCCGAAGCCGGACTCTTCTGATGTCGGATCTATTCCAAGAGATACAACTGCCAGAAGTACTTCTGCTGTTGAATTTGGATTTGGATTTCCATCTTTTGAATATGAATTTCTATATCCACAGTCATCTGTCATCTGATTTCTTAAATATGTAAGTGCCCTGTCTACTGCTGTGCTGACTTTTTCACTACTGTAACGGTACCTTGCAAGTGCCTGAAGTGCCATTCCTGTAAGATCAACATCTGCGCTTCTGTTATCAAAAAGCCCGATTCCTCCATTTGACGGATTCTGGAACCGGTCAATGAGTGCGTTTACCATCTTCTCTCTGTTCCATTTCGCATTGTCAGGAATCGTGACATTCGCTGCATCCAGTGCAAGAAGAACCCAGGTCAGTTCATTAGAACCATCTGTAAGCCCCGATGCATTGTACATCAGTTCCGCAAGATTTACGCCCTCTACATCAGTGATATCCTTCCCGATAATTGTTATACCGAGGGCTGCCCCCGCCAGGTATGTAGGTTTTGTATCTCTGTCCCATGTTTTTACCTGGGCAGCCACTTCATCATAAAACGCATCTTTCTGCTTCTGTGGAACTGTTTCACCATGACGGAGAAGTGTATAAATTCCCCATATATCTTTATAAGTAAAACCTGACGCATATTTCTGTTTCTGATGCTTTACTGCCAGTTCCGCACCTTCACGGGCAAGTGCCTGGTTATCTGTATCGCTGAAGTCATTTCCTGCGTTTTCTTCCTCTGCTGAAAACTCTTCCTCCGAATCTCCGGCATCAAAGTCTGTCTCACTTTCTTCATCAGAATCTGAGTCTTCCTCTTCTGTAATCTCAGTTTCTTCTTCAGCAATATTTTCTTCCGGAATATCCTCTTCCAGAATACTCTCTTCCGAACTTTCTGTTTCTTCCCCGGTATCTTCTGAAACTTCTGTTTCATTGTCTGCCGCCGCCTCTACAGCTGTCTCATCTGTAAAATCGGACGCCTGCACAGGAAGCGTCAGACTGATTCCGGCCAATGTGACTGCAAGGAGCCAACTTAGTGTACGTTTTGACCAGATTAATTTCTTTTTCTTCATTTTTCCTCTTTCTTCACAAACAGGACCACCTCAGTGAAATCTGTGATGATCCTGTTTGCATGTTAATTATTACTTCTGTTACCAGTAATCAGCGTTTACTTTTATCTGAGTTTTACACTCTTTGTTGACCATGCGCCGTTTACTTTTTTACCGTTTACTACTTTGAATGCTCTTACACGATAATATGCTCTCTTTGTCTTTCCAAGGCCTTTCTGTTTAAAGGAAGATGCTTTCTTTCCTGTAATTTTTACAGTCTTATAAGAACCTTTCTTGGAAGTCTTCATCTGGATTTCGTAACCGGAAGCTCCTTTTACTTTTTTCCATTTGATCTGAGCTGTTGCTTTTTTGACTTTCTTAGCTGTAAGTCCTGTCTTACCAGGTGCTGTGGAAGCTTTCAGAATAAGCTGTTTGCCTTCTGCTTTTTTGTTATTTACAAGAGAAGTAATTCTGAACTGATAATCTGTACCTGCTTTGAGTGCCTTACCGTTCAGCTTCTTTAATGTAAAGGATGTCTTAGTTGATTTTACTTCTGCAACTTTTGTCCATTTCTTTGCATGTCCAGCTTTAACATAAACACGATAACCTGTTTTTGCTGCAACATCTTTTGTCCAGCTGATCTTGATCTGGGATGCGGAAGCTTTTTCTGCTTTTACAGGTTCTGTTGCTGCAGGTGTAGTTGTGTTCTCTGAAGGTTTTACTGTCGGTGCTACAGGTTTTACAGGTTTTTCTGGTTCTGCAGATTTTGCAGGTTCTGTGACAGTTACTTTATAAGTTCCTGATACATTGCTGTCATCTTTGCTTGTTGCCTTTACTGTTACTGTTCCTGCTGCTTTTGCTGTGAACAGGCCACTTTCACTGATAGATGCAAGGGCAGTGTTATCAACGCTCCATTCTACTCCTGCTTTTCCGCTTCCTTCCGGACTGGTTGTTGCTGTGAATTCAAGTGTTTTTCCTACTTCAACTGTATTCTTTCCACTCTTTTCGCTAACTGTAACGCTCTCTACTGCCGGATCTGTGACAGTTACTGTGTAAGTATCTGACTTACTGCTGTCATCTTTGCTTGTTGCCTTTACTGTTACTGTTCCTGCTGCTTTTGCTGTGAACAGGCCGTTCTCATCGATAGTTGCAAGGGCAATGTTATCAACACTCCATTCTACTCCATTCTCTCCGCTGCCTTCCGGATTAACCATTGCAATGAATTCAAGTGTTTTGCCTGCTTCAACGGTACTCTGTCCATTGCTTTCAGATACTTTAACGCTCTTTATTACCGGAGTTACTTTAACTTCTTTTGTAGCTGTAAATGCATTTCCAGCCCAGTCTGTATCCTCAGTTGTAGCAGTTACTGTTACTGTTCCTGCTGCTTTTGCTGTGAGAAGGCCTGCATCATCAACAGTAGCTACTGAAGGTTTATCTACAGACCACATTACCTTCTTATTATTTGCTGATTCCGGTTCTACTGCTGCTGTAAGCTGAAGACTTCCTTTGCAGGTATCTCCTGATGTAATGGAAACTCCTGTTGCATTCTGAATCTGCTGTACTGAACTGAGGAATGCACCGTTTCCTTTTTTAACCTTACTCTTGTCACCATAGAATACGGCTGTTTCCAGAGAGTTATTGGTATCACTGGCTGTTCCTGAACCGTTAAAAGCATACTGTCCAATTTCAGTAAGTGATGCAGGGAAGTATACTGTCCTCAGATTCTGCACTGTCTGGAATGCACCATAGTAAATCATATTTACTCCATCTGGTACACGGAATTCTGCATTCTTTTTTCCATTCGGATATGCATACAGTTTTGTTCCATCTGCACTGTAGAGGACACCATCATCAGATTTAAAAGCTGTATTGCCCTCTGCTACATTAATTTCTTTCAGGCTGTCACAGCCTTCAAAGATTCTGGTATGTGCCTTATTAGGTAGTCCAAAATTTACCACTTTTTTAGGAATCTCTACCTCTGTTAATTTTCCACAACCCGCAAACATATAATTCGGTAAAGCAGTTAATGTATTCGGAAGTTTAATTGTTTCCAGATTTGAGCACTTTTCAAATGACGTCTTTCCATATGACATTTGCGTAATAGTTGCAATTTTAGTATCACTGAGATCAATATTTACTATTTTAGTATTCCCCGCAAAAACTGCTCTGCCTAATTTTGTTACATCTACTGGAGTATCTGTTCCATTTTTTATAACACTTCCCGGAACATCTACTGAATATTCTTCCCCGTCAAAATTACTATCATCAATAGAGGCAAGTGTTGCAATTGAACCTGACACCGAAAATTTATACACAAGTTCCTGGTCATCTGTATATGTATTATCTTCTGCCAGTTCTACCGGTCCCTTCATTGCATGAACAGTTGCCGGTGCTGCCATCATTGCTGCTGAAACTGCAGCAGTTGCCAGAAGTACCTTTGTGTATCTCTTTAAATCTTTCATACTCTGTTAATCTCCTTTCGTACTTTTCTTTTCCATTCCGTTTTCCTTCGGTTGACCATGCATGCCCGAATCCAGAATAACAGATACAGAAGTCCCGCTATGGAAATGAATGATGCTGCTTTCAGTCTGAATGGCAGAGCTTTCCAGCCATCTTTTTTCCGCATATGATCCTGGCTTTTGCTTCTGTCTGTAACATTCTTTTCCTTTTCTTCTGAAACATTTTGTTCTGAATCACTGTTTGTTTCTGTTTGTTTAACAGTCTTTCCTTTCTTTTCTGTTTTTCCTTTCTTTTCTCCTTTCTTTTCTTCTTCCGATTCCTTTTCAGTATTTTCTTCCACCTTCGAATTATTTTCTTTCTGCGGTTCTTCCGAAGAATTTTTATTCATTTTTTTCAGTATTCCACTTCCTTCTTCCACACTGTCACGGTTGTCCCTGGTATATGCAGAAGACTGTTTTCCTTCAGGTCCTCTGGGATATTTTCCTCCGCTGTTTCCGGATTCCTGATTTTTATGATTATCCGACGCAGATTTTCTGCTGTCGGGAATACTGACTGTAAGCACCTTACTGAAGTTTCCGAAGTCATCTTTCATTATAATATGGATATACTTCTTCCCCCTTTTCAGACTGTTCAGTGTAATAATATTGGTACCTTCTATGCCTTCGTATCCTTTTGAGGAAGTATCCGGCACTATAATACCCTTTTTGTCTGTTAAGGTATAATAATATCTTCCTTTTTCTGAAGACTTAAATATGACAGAAGCCTTTTTTACGTTGATCCTGCTGGCTGAAACTGCTTTCAGCACCGGTGCTGTAGTATCGTGGATAAATAATTTTACAAAATAGTCCTTCTGCGTTCCATCTTCAGCTGTAACTGAGACACGTACTGATGCCTCAAATATCTGTTTTTCAAAATATACCTTGCAGCAGAAATGTCCATCCACGGTTTCTGTTTTTATGGACTCATCTTCTCTGGAAACAGTAGATCCCTTTACCCCGCCGAGTGCATACACTTTCACAGCAGCCCTGGTATCCTCCGGTTCTATCCAGAGATTCAGGTAGCTGCGCTCTCTGTCATAAGTCGCTTCATAATTAATTACATCCGACTTAAATGCAGGTTTCAGTGTAAGAATTCCCTTTCCATATTTATCAGAACTGCCTGCGTAAAGAGCTTTCAGAAGTGCATTGGAACTTCTGCTGCTTTCCAGGCTGATCTCATAATGGTCTGTTCCTGCTTCAGCTGTAAACTCCATGGTTTTGCTGTAATAACCTTCACAGCTTACGGAAACTGTATAATGATTTCCGATCACCAATGTACATTTTCCATCTTTCAGTGCAATTTCTTTTCCACTGTCATCCTTTATTTCAACCTTCGCATTCACCGGTTTTATATCAAACCTGCAGCTGATCTCCTCGTACTGCCGGATACTGAGTTTTAGTGGTGCTTTTATCTTATTTCCCTGAATATCCACTGCAAAAATATAAATATCTTTCGCTTCACTTCCTATATTACTCAGTGTATAACTGTTTCCACCTTTTTTTAATTCAGTTCCCGACTGTGTCAGATCAAATTCCGGTTCTTTTCCACCTGCTTCTGTAGTCATGCAGTAAAAATATCCATTTTCATTGGAGTGAAATGAGATCTGTCCCGTTTCCCCGTCTGTTCTCCATGCTTTTGCATCTGTAAGCACCGGACCATAAATATCTGTTCTGAGAAGATTTATATGATAATCTTTTGTTGTCACTCCGTCACCTGCAGTTACTTTCAGTGTCACTTCCGCACTTGACTGGTCATCATCAAAATAAACTGCAAACCTTGTCATGTTTCCTGCTCCTGCCGCATTCTGGAAACGCAGGATTCTCCGGACTCCGTCACCTGCCTCAGCTTCTATCTTTGAATAAATTCCCTTTGCCGAAGCATAAATGTTCAGAAATTTCTTTTCTCCTGTATAAACATCTGATATATACTGTGTATTCTCTGCTTTAAAAGCCGGACTATAGGATATATGTGAAGCAGTTACATTCACTGAGTTGTTATCACTTATCACAAGACCGGAAAGATCTGCATTACTGCCAAGCCCCATCACCTTTATCCTGTAAGTTCTCTTCTGCTGCTTATACATGACAACAATCTGGATTTCTCCCTCTCCTTTGTCATCCAGGCTTACTGTACAGGTTCCTGTGTAGTTCTGTCCGTTCACTGTAGCTGTACGGTCTTTTGGAACCGTGAGTCTCACACTTACCTCTCTTGTACTGTCCGGAACTGTCAGCGCATAATTTCCTCTGGACGAATCAAAATCATCATCCCATTTTATCTTTCCTTCCCTGCATGTTACATCAATATCATCAAGATATGCACTGTTGGAAGAAACAGCCATCAGATAACCGGAATCATTTTTGTAATAAAGTGTCCCATCACTGTCAGCACAAATTGTACTGATACAGTACTGCTGTTTTTTTGTTTCCGGCACAAACAGGTCCTCAGCCTTTCCTTCTGTCTGACCCGGTTCATCAGACAGGAAACTGATTCCTCCCGGATAAACGTTATAGGTAAAATACAGATATACTCTTCCATCAGGCTTTCCATCGCCATTATAATCCTCATTTTCATAGGCTGTAGAAAGAGTTGCTCCTGCCTGTGGATACCCTTTTACAGGTACAGAATAAGCAAGACTTATTCCATTGCTGTCCTCCTGAAGGACATCAAAATGGTGTCCGGCATCTTCATTAAACTGTCCGCCGGTTCCACATACACCAATATAGATTCTTCCCTTATAGACTACAGGCGATGCTGTTGCCATGCCACCCAGATAATAAAATGCGACAGCCCCGAATGTTCCGTCAGCATTCATCTTTACACGATACAGCATTCCACCCTTAGTGGCGAAATAAATATATCCATTATTATAAACTACAGAAGTTCTTATATCTCCCTGCAGATTCTCAAGTGAATCTATGAGAAGCCCGGTCTTTGTAGACACGGAATACAATATCGACGACACTGTATAATTTCCCTCTGCTGATCCGTCATCTGAACCAAAGACCACATAATCAGACGTTGCATAAGAACCAGCCCAGTAAAATCCACCTTTATGTGAATACTTCCATGTACATTTCTTGATCTCTGCAGGATTGTCCGGATCTTCGTCTGTTACTGTCAGACAGAAATAGGATCCTTCTTTGCTTTCTGAATTCCATGTTCCCGTATATAAATATCCGTCTTTATAGGTGATCGGTGAAAGTGTCTGTCCTCCTATTGCCTCACTGATCCACAGTGATTTCATGGTCGTTGCACTGATTGCCTGTATCTGCCCGTTTCCAATCTGTGCAAAGATCATTCCTTCCGCATACGTAAGAGGGTTCAGCGCAAATACAAGACTTCCTTTCAGCTGGTCACTGACCATAAGAATCTTTCCTGTCTCTTTGTCCAGCTTATAAATATATTTTCCTGCGCCTGTATACAAATATCCTCCGAGGATTAATGGCGGTGTACAGGATTCATTCCAGCTTCCTCCTATCTGCAGTGACCATTTTTCACTAGTTTCCCTGCTGTTATTTGGAGTACTTACACTGGTAACTCCATTATTTTCTTCATTGTTTCGATAATTCCACCATTCATTATTATCAAGCTCCGGATATTTTGTATCTGACCTGGTCAGTTTGACAGTTATCTCTCCACCCGGTTCCGCAGTGAATTTGCCACTCTCTGTAAGAAATCCATAACAGCTTACTGTATAGGAATATTCCAGACCGCCTTTCAGTCCGGTAAACAAAAGCGGCTTCTCCAGAGATGAATACACTCTTTTTCCCTGTGCATCATATACACATACAGCAGCATCTGGCGGATCAACATGAAATGTCACATCTGATACTTTTGATCTGGTTACTTTTATGGTGTAAATTCCTTCAGATGTATAAGTCATACCGGCAAATTCCGGATCTGAATACGTCTCTTCTTTCGCCAGTCGGACCTGAATATCGGTAACTGTCTCCTCCAGTGGAACTTCTGTTTCCTCTCCTGATTTACATGGAACTCCGTTTATCATTACCTGTTCCACCAGGCCATCATAAAGTTCCGGTTTCAGATAAAGACTGTTGACTTCATCAGAAACAGACACTGTGTACTCGTGCCTTGTTCTCGTAAATCTTGTTTCATTATAAATATTACTTCCACCCGGAATATCCGAACAGGAAAGATTTTTCAGTTCCAGTACACGGTTGACAATAATTTTATATACTTCCGTATCATCTCCGCTTCCAACAGTGAGTGTGCAGACCCCACGTCTTGCTCCCTCTTCATCTGAACCGAAAAATTTACACGGTACTGAATTTCGAAATTCATGATCTTCTGTTGCAAGCAGTATGCTTTTCTTTTTCCTCGTTCCATCCGCTGAAACTACGCTTACAATTGCATCAGCATTCTCCGGTGCATATGCAGAAAGTTTTGCAGATACGTAGAAAGAATATTCTGAACTGTACTGGCTGCTGTAATCTACAGTATATACAACACCGCCAAACTCTTTATCAAGTTCTTCATGACGGACCAGGTCTTTTGTATCGTTTGCAGTACCTCCGTAATCCCTTGTATAAACCCCAAGTGATTCCAGGTAGCGCCCCGCCGCTTTTTCCTGAAATTCAATTTTGATATCACCGCTATCCTCTGTTGCCGTAAATTTTCCTTTTACCGGCTTATACCCTTCTGCATATGCCGTATACGTATATTCATTCTGGTCGAGAAGCTGTGTAAAAGTGAGCGGATCATCTGTGTTGGTCTTTATTTCAGCACCATACTTATCAAAAAGTTTTACAAAAAAAGTATCTTGTGTACCTTCCGTATCAGAAACAAAGTTTACATTTACCTGTTTTTCTACCGGATGTACATGAATTACATAAACAGTATCTTCAAAGCCTTCGTATGAGACCTTTACCTGAATATCTTCCTCTCCACCTTTCAGCGTATAATCATAATATTCGTCTGTAGGAGTTTCCACTCCATTGATCTCCACCTTATATTTTGTACGGTTTTCAGTGTATTGGTAGAAATATGTAACTGGCAGTATCGACAATGTCCCGCCTTTTATATCACCTGGAAGGTTTACATCATATTCTTTCTGAAAATCCACACCTGCTTTTGAAAACAGCTCTTCTCTTTCATGATTATAAAATGTATAATCCATTCCTTTGTATTTTGCTTTGAGTTCTCCCAGCGTAAGAACACGTTTTATGTGAACCAGATAGTCTTTGGTTCCTTTACTGCTGTGTATCCTTATTGTATTTTCGTCAGGGCCATAGTCTACAACATAGTCCATCGCAGCATAATTACCGTACTTGGCATAAGCATTAAGTATTACTGACTCATCTTTCCCGTTGCAGTCTTTGAAATAGGCCATAACATTTTCGGAAAAAATTGAAGTTGACAGATTGTAAATTCCCTTCAAGTAATCTGGAAAATAAAGAGTATACTCATGAATCTCCGGTGAAAATTCAGGAACTGTAGGATATGGCAGTGCAGATGAGCCAAAACTGGAAGAACCAAATTTCATCTGTTCCAGCCAGTCGTCTGTTTCCTCTCCGTCGCCACTTTCCAGAGTGATCTCTTCTCCATCTGAGAACTGGTCTTCTTCCTGCTCTGTATCCTGATTTTCTTCTTCCTGATCCGGAGTCTCTGTAATCTCTGTCTCTGTTTCCGAATCCTTCTGATCTGCTTCTGCCGGGTCCGGAATCTCTGTAACCTCTGCTTCTGTCTCCGGGTTCTTCTGTTCCGCTTCTGTCTGGTCCGGATCTTTCTGACCAGTTTCAGATTCTTCTGTTTCCCGCGATTCTGTTCCTGACTGTGCTGCTTCCTCCTGACCAGTATTTGTCTGTTCTGACAGTACAGTATCTGTTCCTGCCTGCCCGGCTGCATTCACAGGGACACTGCTGAATAACATGAATACTGACATAAGAACTGCCAGGCATCTCTCTTTCATATTACCAATCCCCCCATGTTTCTCCGCCAAGCATAGCCTCACCTATGTCTGCGCCATAATGTAAAGTAAATCTTACTCTTATCACATCTCCATCTGCCGGAAAATACGTATTCATTCCAGTGCTTAAATATGTTCCATTTACAGAAAACATCCAGCCGGATCCGCCAGTCAGCGTACCCTCGCCAAGCCAGTCCGGTGAACAGGTATCCGGATCGGGGATATCATTTACCTCTTCCAGATGTTCCTCTATCTGCGAAGGAATCTCATATCCATCTGTAATCCCTGCCCTGTCAACTGATTTCAGATAAAATCCTGAATCCATACTTCCTGTAAAATGATACTGACAGCCTGCAGAATAAAGGACTCTGTTCAGCACATAAGGAAGTGTTTCCTCATCATAAAACGGAACTTCTACAGGACCTATAATATTTCCCAGTCCTATAGTAGAAGCCTCAAGACTGAACGTTATCGTACCTGCCGGTTTTTCCTCTTCCTCATTTCCTGTTATTTCTTTGTAAACTGTAACACTGACCGTATCTGTATTTCCATATCGGTCTGTCGCCGTAATACTTATTTCATTGTTGTCATCAAGATATGCCTTATAACGTATCACACCATTGTCCGTGGATATGCTTGACAGTTTTTTGCCATTGCAGGTAACATTGAGCTGAGACGAAGTAAGAGCTCTTTCTTTATAATCTTCCGCATATACAGAAAAAACTCTTGATTCTTTGTGAATTGTTTCTCCATCCGTAAGATCAGAACTGATAGTCGGCCTGTAATCTACTGGTTCCGGTGTATCCTGTGGGGTTTCCGTGGGTGTCGGCAGAACTGCATTCTGCTGATTACGGTCATCATCTGCCGAATTCCCATGATCCTGCGAAATGTCTGCTTCGGAATCGCCGAAAGTTTCTGTCACGGGAGCGCCATCTCCGTCTTCATCAGATGTATTTGCTCCTGTTTCGTCTGTCGCTGAGACATTTTCCGATTCACCCCCGCCATCACTGGTACTGTCACCAGAGCCGTCATCCTGAAAATCTTCAGTTTCCTGCTGTTCTTCTGCCGGGTTTTCTTCATCGGATTTTTCCTCCGGCTCTTCTGAAGCAAGGACTTCCGTATTAAGAAGCTGCGGGGTATCTTTTCCGTCCCCACTCACCGCCGGTGTATAGAAGCCTTTTCCTCTGTATACAACCTGCGATCTTTCTTTATTGATTCCATGAAGAGGATTTTCCGGAACTGCTTCACTCTGACCGGAAACTGATCCTCCAAGTAGAATTACAAGAAGCAAAAGACACAGTATAAGTCCTGCTGCCCAAAGTCTTTTTTTATTTTTATCTGACTTCATCTGTGCCGTCTCCTTTCTCCTGTATTTATCAACAAAGTCTTTCTATATAGCGCATCATAAAACGGTCATACCATCCGGCTTTTTTCAATACTTCCCTGCGGAGCTGTTCCATATACTCTTTCACTTTTTCTCTCTCTTCTTTTGAGACAGAATGTCTGCTGAAAGCAGCACGCTCTCCGGATTCACATGCTTTCAGATACATCTGTGCCAGCTCTTCTGAATAATTATCTCTGAGATATTGTACTTTTTCAGATTTTTTTATTCCATAAAGATCACTGTGTCCATAAAGAAACAGATCTGATGCATATTTCATCATCGCAAGAACTGCCTTTTCGCTGTTTTGTACACGGAACAGCTTTTTCCTTCTGAATGCAGCTGTAATTCTTCGTATTACAGATATAATTATAAATAATAGGACAATAAGATCAAATCCGACAAACAGTACAAAAACAATCCTTAACAGATCAAACATAGTTTCTTTGAGAAGTTCCGGAAGAGATTTTTCCTGAATTTCTTCGCTGTCTTCCACCATACTCTGTGCGGACGCTGCTGTTGTTCCTGCCTCAAGACCTTCTGTCAGATCCGGCTGTTCCATTACTTTTTCAAAATCCGGTGATACTTCAACTGGTACCCAGCCAAGTCCGTCTATGTATATTTCCGGCCAGGCATGTCCGTCAGATGCCGGAATCTTTATTGCGGAACCGGCTTCTGCATTTTCTGCTGCCTCCGGAGTGATCACATATCCCTCCACATATCTTGACGGTATTCCATAGTAACGGAACATCAGAACTGCTGCCGACGCATAATGCACATCATATCCTGTTCCTGATTCTGTAAGGAAATAATTAACAGGATCTTTCCCCTTTGGAACTGTTCCGCATTCTTTATTAAAACTGATATTTTTATCAAAAAATTTCCGAATCTCCGTAATTGCAGAATAATAATCAATATGTCCTTCCTTCTGCTCACCCGGATCCCCCAGAAGCTTCTGCATCAGTTCATTCTGCGATCTTGTCAGTTCTGTGTAATGCTTATATGCAAAAACATTATAATAACTTTCTGCCTGTTCATATTCCGTATCCGGATTTTCTGTCATCATAAGAAACGTTTCTGCGGCAAGTTTTGGAAAATCTTTTACAAGATTTCCTGTCGTATGGAATCCATAATCTCTGATACCAAAAAATCCTGCTGATTCCAGCGATTCATCCGCATTATGTTTCAGTTTTTTACTGCCCCATGAGTCCTTTTTCAACTCATAAGGTACATAAAGATATTCGCTGTCAGCATTATTGTTCTTCACTGCAACTGTAATATCCTGATCTGAAAGATCCGGGTCACTGACCAGCTGTCTTGCTGTGTCAAGCTGGGCACTGCTGTCAAATCCTTCCTGATGAAGCCAGTAAAACAGGGAATCTGAATCATAATATTCTTCATTTAAAAGTTTTTTCCATTCACCAGAACTGTAATCTGAGCCTGTAAATCCACGCAGATACAATGACTGCGGTTCACTCATTGTCACCGTCAGTGCAGTCTCTCCCGATGCCCTCCAGCTGCCAAGGTTTTTCAGATTGCCTTTTGGCAGTGAATTGATCTTTTTGTTTCCATAACGCACAGATTCTACAGCTTCTTTTTCTGCAGCCCTGATTTTTTTTGTAAGATCCGGTTCATTATATGATTTCGGAGGATTTATCCAGACAGTCAGTATCATTCCTAATCCCGCAGTAACTATAAGAAAAAGATACATGATAAAGGATACTGTGCTGTCTCCTCCCTTCACTTCTGTTTTTGCATTTACATAAACACGAAGGGAAAACATTCCCAGAAATCCAGCACCAGTCAGTACAGGTCCCATATATCCCGCACTGTTTCCTGTCAAAGCTGCAAAACCCATCAGCAGTATCAGCCAAAAGACTGTCAGCCAGATTCTTCCATACTTCATCACCCAGTACATAACTGCGCCTGTAAGAAGCCCTGCGAACACTGCAGCTATGATCAGGTCATTTCCTGCTGTCTCCGTACTCTTCAGAGCATACTGTTTTAGTATGATTCCATTATTTCTGCCTGCTGCCTCTGCCATACAGTTATTCAGTATAAGAAGTCCGTTTACAAAATTCTTCTGCCCGGCCAGTGCCAGAAGTGCCGGTATAAGGATCAGCACCGTTGTTCCTGCATATGAAACTTCTTTCCGTGGAATCAGTTCAAACAATAACACCGGAATACCGGCTGCAAGAACCAGAATAATCCACGAAACACCTGTTCCCAAAATCCTGTCAGCTGTAATCATCAGCCCGGATGCCAAAAACCATGCAGTGAGACTTTCAGTAAGAAGCCTGTTCAGTTTTTTTCTGTTCTGTATCTGTCCCACACAAACCTTCATGTCCGTCTCCTATTATTATCCGGGAAATTCTGTATTTTCATCAAAAACAGTTACTGTGGCTTCCCTTCTGAGATACTCCACATCATCTGTCTCTTTTCCTGCTGTTACATAAATATAATGTGCTGCCTGCCACTCTTCGGCACTTTCCAGAAATTTTATCAAACCGGACAGACCTTCACAGCTTCTTCCTGCACCAATAGCAAATTCTGCTGTCTGCCAGAATTCATCTGTATTCTCTGCCTGGAGGACTTTTGCCCTTTCTTCGTCGAAATCATAAAATCCAAGCTGGCATGAAATTCCCTCATCTGCAAAAGCCTTCAGAAATGACAGTGCAAGCGAGATCTGCTGATCCATTTTCTGCGGCTCCGGAAACTTTCCGTCAAATCCTGTCTCCATGAAGACCATCACTGCATGGCTGACCGGGTATCCAGGCTCCCGCACAGTCATTTCTCCAAGTCTGGCACTCAGTTTCCAGTGGACCTGTTTCATATTATCTCCCGCTCTGTATTCACGAACCTGATAAGTTTCACCGTAATCTTCTCCGCTCCGTTCTGAAGAATACAGAAAGCTTTCCATATTAAAGCTCTCATTATCCAGCATTTTCTCTGGTATGTCATATATTGTCGGAAATACTGTAATTTTTGCTTCTGTATGTTTATTTTCCCTGCGTCTGAACAATACAAAAGGATCTGTATATTCCAGTTCATCTACAGACAGCTGACAGACACCACTGTACTCTGTACAGACAGAAACAGGAATTTTTGTTGTTTTTCCTGCCGCAGCTGCAAAACTCAGCTTTTCCTTTCCTTCTTCACCTGTCAGGGTGTTTTTCCAGTTAAGCTGACACCTGCCGCGAAATACAGGAAAATGCGAGCTGTTTTTTATGATAATGCTGCCGTTTATATTCTGATTTTTTTCTCCGTTTTCCGGAAAAAAAGAACCAAGTTCTGTCTCCCGCCCCTCTGCCAGTGTATACAGTGCCATACACAGCAGTACAAAAAAAGCAGATACCAGAATACAAAGGACACCATAAGATCCGTCTGCCAGATAGATACCGATTCCCAGTACAGCCAGTATTCCCGCCGTGATTCTGGTCTTTTTCATTATTCCACTCCCGGTGCTTCTGTATTTTGAAGAATTTTATTGAGTACTGTTTCTGGTGTAACATTGCTGATCCTCGCTTTCGGATTCAAAACAATTCTGTGCCCGCAGACATCAGTAAACACTTCCTGCACATCTTCCGGAACCACATAATCACGTCCCAGAAGATATGCCCTTGCTTTTGCCATTCTGCTGAGTGCAAGTGCTCCACGTGGACTTACACCAAGAGTGATCACCTCGTCTTCTCTTGTCTTTGCAGTCAGGCGGCTGATATATTCCAGAACAGCATCCGAAATGTAAATATCTCCTGCTTCCTGCTGCATCTTAATAAGGCTTTTCCCATTCAGCACCTGTTCAACAAGATCCATCGGATTCTGTTTCTGTCTGTCGCGTAGAAGTTCTACCTGACTTTGTATATCCGGATAACCCATACTGAGTTTCACCATAAAACGGTCAAGCTGTGATTCCGGAAGCATCTGTGTTCCGGCAGTACCTACAGGGTTCTGTGTCGCGATCACCACAAAAGGTTTCGGAACCTCATAAGTCACACCATCTACAGTCACATGTCCCTCTTCCATAACCTCAAGAAGTGCAGACTGGGTTTTGCTTGAGGTACGGTTGATCTCATCTGCAAGAAGCATATTACACATAATAGCTCCAGGTCTGTATCTGAATTCTGAAGTTTCCTTGTCATACATAGTAAAGCCGGTCACATCTGAAGGAACAACATCTGGTGTAAACTGTATTCTTCTGAAATCCAGTCCGAGAATTTTGCTCAGTCCAATTGCTGTGGTCGTTTTTCCTACCCCTGGAACATCCTCCAGAAGAATATGCCCTCCGGCAAATAATGCCATCAGCATCTTATCTGTGACATCTTTTTTTCCGATAATTACTTTTGCCAGTTCCTCTTGAATTCTGGTAATATTATCTGCCATCTTATGCCCTTCCCTTCTGATCATCTCCGCAAAGTTTCTCGCAGCATATCTCTGCATCTTCCACCTTCGGACATTCAATTGTCCATGTTCGTTCTTCTGTCTCAGGTAAAAATTCCAGGACTTTTTTCCATGGAAGATTTCCCTTTCCAAGCCCCATATGTGCGTCCCTGTCTCCACAGTTATCATGCACATGCACATGCGTGACATAAGGAGCAAGAGACTCTGCCCATTTCAGTACATCAATATCTGAATAGCAGTGACTGTGCCCGATATCCAGACACAAAGTAAAATTCTCTCTGTTCACCTGCCTGTACACATCAAGCAAAAGTTTCCAGTCATTGTCAAAAACATTTTCAAGTACCACAGGTATTTCTTTTCTGTTTTCCATGAATTCCCTCCAGAACAATGACACATGATCAGCCCAGTACTCCGGATAATATACATAAGGATTCATTCCTGAATGAAAAACGATTTTGTCAGCGCCAAGCTGTACTGCTGCTTCATAGCACTGTCCGAATCTGGTCATTGTTGCCTCTCTTACCAGACTGTCATAAGACGCCGGATTGATATCCAGAAAAGGGCCATGAAGGACCAGCCGTGGATTTCCCATATCCTGCTGCTTTTTTCTGTAATTATTGATTGATTCCTGCAGGTGATCCAGATTATCTGAAATAGAAAAATCTATGCTTTCCACGCCTACGTTATATTTTTTTATAATTGTCTTCATGTCTTCATCTGGTATCAGATGGCTTACATATATCAAAGTTCTTCCTCCTGTGGTTCGATCAGTCCGTATTTTCTTTTGATTCTTTCAAGTTTCTCAAGGAGCGGTCTGCTCATGGTCCAGAGAAAAAATACTGTAGAGCTGGCATGCACCATATCTACCGGTATTCCGGATATGTAATATGCGATCAGGCTTTCTTTCGTAATATATCCATATGACATCAGGATACTCGCCGGATTCATGATACCGCCAAAAATAAAGATTACACTGAGGAAGCCATAAATACAGAGATCCAGCTTACGTGCCTTCAGAATTCCCTTCTGATAAAGAATTCCCGCCATAAATCCTATCAGCCCATAGGAAAACATCTGCCATGGAGTCCACGGTCCGTGTCCCATAAACATATTGGAGATCAGCATGATCAGACAACCAACCAGAAATCCGGCCTCTCCTCCAAAAGATACCCCTGTAATAATCACAATTGCCGCAATCGGTTTAAAACTCGGTATCATAAAAAAGGCAGCACGTCCGGCAACTCCAATAGCTGCAAGGACCGAGATTACCATAATTTCTCTTGCTTTGGGCTTTCTTCCTTCAAACATCATAAAGAATGGAAGCATTGCTGCAACTACAACAATCAGGCTGCAGACCATATATTTTCTTCCGTGAAAAAACCTCACAGATAAATAAAGGATCAGCGGTACTGTCAGAAGCATGAGTGCCAGAGCCACCCAGGTACGGCGGCTGACTTTTCCATCTTTTTTCATCTGGCGTATGATCAGACCGTCAGACGGAAGTGTATACTCTTCCATTTCTTCCGGAGTTACCTTGTTTTCCTGTTCTGTGGGAGATGCTCCATCCAGAAATTCATCCAGAAACCGGTCTAATTCCTGCTCTTTAAGCATTCCACCACATCCTTTCCGGTAACAGCCTCCGGGAAGAACTGTCTCGCCAGTCTGTTTGCCGCAGTTGTATAGAAATTATTTCCTGCAAAAAACTCCCGTGTTTCTTTGCTGGTCACGATATTTCCCTGGAAAAACAGTCCTGCACGGTCTGCATACTCTGCTACAAATTCAATATCATGAGAAATCATAAAGATCGTCATTCCATGCTGCTGAAGTTTTTTGAGGATTTTTCCAAGCTCTTCTTTGTATTCCGCATCCATGCCCTTTGTAGGCTCATCCATCAGAAGAATATGCGGACGAAGCAGAAGGACTTTGGCAAGTGCAAGCCTCTGCTGTTCCCCGCCACTCAGGTCATATGGATGACGATCCAGAAGATCCTCAAGTTTCGTAAGGCTGACAATTCCCTCAATTGCTTTTTCTTTTTTCATTTCTATCGGATATTCCGGTGATGTTTTGTTTTTCTTTCCTCCGATCACGGAATAAAGATCCTCCAGTACTGTTTTTTTAAGAAAAATACTCTGTGGATTCTGTGGCATAACGCCAAGATACCCACAATATAGGTCCCTGTCTTTAAATGTGCGGATGTCTTTTCCCTCAAAATATATTCTTCCCCTGTAAGGCTGACGGACACGGCTCAGTAATGACAGTGTTGTACTTTTGCCTGTTCCATTACCTCCTACCAAAGCAAAAAACTCGCCTTTTTTTATTTTCATGGAAAGATCCTGCACTACATCCGGACTGTCTTTTTCGTAGCGGAACCAGACATCTTTCATTTCTATGGCATAGTCTTCTTTTGATAATTTTTCTGTTTTTGTATGGGACTCTGCCCTGGCAGCACTGCCCGGTTCTGTCCTCTCTTCCAGTTCCGGAATTCTCTTTTCCATCTCTTTTTCCAGATACTCACGCATCCAGACACGTCCCTCGCTGACAGTCAGCGGACAGGATAATTTACTTTCCATTTCTCCATAAATCTGCACAGGCACAGGCATGGAAAGATAGATTCCATGATCCATATCTTTCAGCTTTTCGCCTACTTCTCTCGGCGCTCCTTCCAGAAACACACTTCCTTTATCCATAACAAAGACTCGGTCTGCATAAGGAATGATATCCTGAAGACGATGCTCTGTGATAATAACAGTTGTTCCAATATCTCTGTTTATCTTCCTCACTGTTGCCAGAAAATCTGAAGCTGCGATCGGATCCAGCTGGGATGTAGGTTCGTCCAGTATCAGAAGTGAAGGGTGCATTGCCATAACTGCTGCCAGATTCAGAAGCTGCTTCTGTCCTCCTGACAGTTCAGCCACATTTTTATAAAACCACTGGTGAATGCCAAAATAGCTGGCCATCTCGGCAACTCTGAGGCGGATATCATCTGTACGATATCCTAGGCTCTCCAGACCAAAGGCAAGCTCATGCCACACCTTATCCGTAACAATCTGATTATCCGGATTCTGCATTACAAATCCAATCTCACTGCTCTGGGTTCGATGATCCACATGCTTCAGTGATTTTCCCTTAAATAAAATACTTCCTGTTGACGCTCCGTGAGGTGCCAGCACTGATTTCATCTGCCGTAGCAATGTGCTTTTGCCGCAGCCGCTTCTCCCGCAAACCACATTCAGCGTGCCTTCCTCAATTTTCATATTTGCATGAACCAAAGCTTCTTTTCTCTGATCAGGGTAAGCAAAACTGAAATCTTTTACTTCCAGTATATTCATGATCTGATTCCTTCCTCTTCCATCTCTTCGTAAATCTGCCTGTATGTAAGGCCAATATCCTGTCCCACATTTTTCCGGCTTCTCTCCAGACTTTTGGTTTCTGCCACGTCCAGGATCACAGGAAGGAAGCAAAAAAATCCAAATGATATATAAGTTGCAAAGGCCAGCACAGGACTGCATGAAACCGGGGCTGTTCTTCCCTGAACGGTAAATCCCGCCAGTAAAATTCTGGGGTTATACTGGGCAAATACAGCACCTCTGGCACAGCCCACTGTAATGATCACAAACAGGCCTGTCATTATCGCACCCAGGATCTTATCTCTTCTGGTAAAACGATAAATAGAAAATGCAGTTCTCCCGCGAAGTCCGTATCCCCGGCTTCTCATGGAGTCTGATGTCTCTATGGCATTTTCAAGTGCCCATGTGATCAGGATTGAAAGCATGTTCAGGCCATGACGGGCACGGCTTATTATATTTCCATTGCCGGTATCACGTCCCATCGCCTTCTGTCCGTTCCGGATCACATGAAGCTGTGCTGTAAACCGCGGAACAAACCGGAGTGCCATGGAAAGAATCATAGACAATGCCGGTATGATCCTGCCAAAAATATAAACAAATTTATCACTTGTCATGATCTGGTTATAACAGGAAAACCACTGGATCACGACAAACATTACTGCCCCAAGGACAATTCCATAAACAAGGGCTTCAAGTGTTACCCAGTTTCCACTGCTTTCTATATAGAACAGCATGGTCACTCCATAATGATTAAACATAGGGTTCAGAAGTGCCACGATCAGAAGTCCGGGCAGTGTCAAAAGGAAACTCTGTTTCAGAGTTTTTTTCCAGCCATTCAGGATTCCTGAATAAACAACTGCGCCTGCATAAGATACAGCCAGAAAAACCGGATGCTGATTAAACATGGTAAATGCCAGTATCACCCCGAAGTAAAAGAAATTTAATATGGGATGGCAACCTGAAAATGAATCTTTTCCTGCTTTAACCTCCATAGCTGTTTCCTACATCTGATCCAAGATCACAGGTATATTTCCACTCAATGTTATCTCCGTCTTCCACAGTATAGCTGGAGCATCCATAATTCGGGAACCAGCCGTTTACACTGTACATCCAACCGGAATTCTGTCCACAGTCAAATTCGTAGAGCTGATTGATTCCTTCAATATAATAACTGCCATACAACGGTGTATATTTTGAAGACATCTGGATTCCTGCCTGACTGCAGGCACTTTTCAGCACATCAAACACAGTATCTCCCGGCGTAAAGGATATTTCGGAAGGATAAAGGATCCATCCGTCTGAAGGTACAAATTCTGCCTTTGAAGATTTCAGATCATCCCAGTTGTCAAGAATAGATGAACACTCAATGGAAATTGTACATGTATGGCTCTCTTCCTGTGAAGAAGAACTGTCATCTCCTGATGAACCGCTGTCACTACTTACTGTTGTATCTCCGCTGCTTTCTGTTTCTCCACTCTCTCCTCCATTATCTGCACTTCCATTATCTCCACTGGAAACATCGTTCTGCTCATCCTCCGCTGTTCCTTCAGAAGAACCGCCAAGAAGCACATAAACATCTCCGTCTGCTTTTGTCACCTGGAAAGTGATTTTTGATACAGCCTGATCATTTTCTTTAACATCTTCTATTTCAGCCTGATCCAGCTGATAAATTTTGTCATCCTGATAAATGCAGTAAAGAACCCTGTCTGCTTCCCATTTCTCGGTAAGGGTTACCTCCAGAGTCGCCGGTGCAGCAAGTTCCATCTTCTGAAGTTTTACCTGCATTCCATAAGGTGCCTGGTCTGCCTGTTCCTTAATGTCATCCAGCCCGTCCTCTGTAAATTCCACTTTCAGTTTCTGTTCAACAGGATTCTGAATCTTGGTTCCGTCATAGATCCATGTATATTTTATCCCGTCAGATGTTTCTCCGTTAAACTTATACTGCCCATCTGTTCCGGCAATGGTTTCCATCTGTTCCTGAGTGATCACTCCGTCATCAGGGATCTGATTTTCTTCCTTCAGAGACTCTGCGCTGCCCTTTTTGTCATCTGTCTTCTTTTCTTCTTTTGTTTCTTTCTGTGGCTCTGTGGTCTGTACAGTTTCTTTTGCTGTTGTTTCCTGCTTCTGCTCCCCGCATCCTGTCAGAAGCATGCCGCACATGGTCAGTCCAAGTAATGCTTTTAATAAACTCCGCCTTTTATTCATCCTTTTTTCGTTTCCTCCATTTATTTATCTGCTCCGGTCCTTTTGTTATAAATACACCTGCACATACTCCGATAAAGCCCCAGACTGCTGATGGGAATCCATCCCATTTTCTGTCTGGTTCCTGCTCTGCAGTTATTTCTTCCTGATATGTTTCCTCCGGTTCGGAATCTGCACTTTCAGTTGTTGCATTTGTAAGAGTTTTTCCTGTTGTTTTTGATTTATCCTTATCGTCAACATATGGTTCAGCCTCAAATCCCCAGCCTTTAGATGACTTTTTATTCTTGTCAGAAGATGAACTTTTTTTATCTGAAAGTGACTTTCCTGTGCCTCCACCTGATAAAGATTTACCCTTACCACCCGGTGTACTGTTCAGTGATTTTCCTGATTTTTTTGAAGAATCAGAAAAATCGCCACTGTTTTTGTTCTTCTTACTCTTTTTTATTGAAGAAGGTTTTTTGGTGACTGTCGGCTTCGGTGTCGGTGTCACGATTCCGGTTCCTTTTCCGTCTCCTTTTGCTCCTGCTGCCAGTTTAATATCTGACATATTATAAAGGCTGGTCTGTCCTCTTTTCAACCTCTGGTATGCCACCAGTGAGTAAAAGCCCTGTTCCGTAGCTATACCGTTGACCTTTCCTGCCTCACCGCCACCGTTATTGGCAGATCCTGATTTTACATGCATAAATCCACTGTTATCAATATGATAAGAAAGCAGATTTGCGATCATCCAGTTTCCGCCCTTGATAAACCGGGAATCTTTTTCCGGATCGATTCCAAGCGCACAGAGTCCTGTCAGAACCTGTGCACAGGACTCTACGGTTTCTGTTCCTACTGTAGAAAATCCACCTGTAGGATTCTGCATGTTACTCAGTACACTCAGTGCCTGGTCAATGGCTGCCGTTACATTTTCATAACCCGATTTGTGGTAGTATGGTGCCAGCGCCTGTAAAGCCATTCCTGTAAGATCTGAATCAGCTTTTGTGCCGGACATTGCCCAACCGCCTCCCGGCATCTGCACACTGAGAAGATAGTCTATCAGTTTTTCCCTTGAATTCTGATTTCCGCCTGCTTTTACAGTGGGAAATGAATAAGCAGGATTTGAATCCAGGGCAATCAGCGCCCATATTGCTCCGTTCGGTCCCTGTTCTACTGTATTGTCAAAATCTGCAAGCGGGTCAAAAAGGTTATATCCTGCTACATTTCTGGCATCTTTTCCTATGGCAGTCATAGTCAGGATAGCCTTGGAATATTCTGTATATTTTATGGTAGTGGTAAGAACACCTTTGTTTTCCTGCAGGTAATTTGCAAAATGATTATAATATGTTGAAAAATAGGAGGAATTCAGATTTTCGCCGTTTCTCGCACGTGAGAGCACAAACCATTCACTTCCCCGCGCAGGATTTGTATCCAGCGCCTGTACATATGAGATTGTCTCGGAAAGCACCTGGTCAGCTGATTTATTAAGTACATTTGCTCCCTGAACTACAGACATTTTACAGGAGGCCTGAATCTTATCATTCCCCTTCACAGAAACGGTTATTGTGGCTGTTCCCTGTTTTTTACCAGTCACCTGTCCGTTTTTGTCCACCTGTGCGACTGTTTCGTCACTGCTTTTCCACTGAAGTTCATAACCTTCGGTGATTTTTTCTGGCATAGTTGTAACTTCCAGGGTGGTTTTCTGTCCGATATTTACACTTGCATTCTCATCCAGCGCTATTTTCTGAATTGAAGTAGATATATCTGCAATATAAATATTCTGCACATCTTTGCCATCTTCCAGATGAAAATTTCCATTTTCCTCATCTTCCGGGGTAAGAAGGCTGATCTTACCGTCCGCAACGGTAAAAATCTGCGGATTTTTCATCTGTGAATATCCCTCTGGAACCGGGAAGGACAGTGAGATATTTTTCCCCGGTTTGCGTTCACTGCCATAACGGACATCACTGTACGAAAGTTTTACTGCATATTTCATACTTACCGTGCTTCCGGGATTACTGTTCTGATACAACTGTGATGCTAACTGGATTTCTTCCTGTGTCGTTTCTTCCGCATGAAGAGCTATGTACCAGTAGCCAATATCAGCTGTCACTCCGCCGGAAGTCCGGTTCACCTCCATAATACGCTGTCTGATCGTTTCAATCTTCTGTACCACAGATGGCGGTACTGCCTTCTGAGCTTCGGGCGCCATATCATCATAAAGACCAGAAGCTGTAAGAAAATCCTTCATCACTTCTGATGTCATATCCGGCACTGACTGTTTCTCCGCTTCTTCCACAGCCTCCGTGATAAATCTGATATCTTCCTCTATGTCATCACTGCCTGCTGATATCTGAACTTCATCAGTGACTTCCTGTGAAGGAACAGCATCCTCCTGTCTGGTTTCGTTTCCTGAATTTTCGGAATTGTCTTTATTTCCATCACTGTTGTTATCTTCCGAGTCTGAAGCACTATTATCTGAAGAGGCAGACTCTCCCTCTTCCACAGTGATTTCCTGTCCGCTTTCAGTATCAGACCCGGCCTTATTTTCTTCTGTTTCCGCGTTACCGCCTGCATCATTCTCTGCTGCTGCCACTGACAGGGCAAAATTTCCTGCCGGGCCTGTTGTCATAACAAGGGAGGCACAGAGAAGTGCGGCTACTTTCTTTTTATTCATTATGTTGTCAATCTCCTGAATGCGTTTGTTAATTATTTCTGCTCTGACTGATCCGAAGTATCTGTACCGGTTTCATCTGTAGTATCTTCTGTCACTACATACAGTTTGCCGGTTTTCTTATCTTCATAGACTTTTCCACGTGATTCGAATCCACCTGAAACATTTCCCTCATCATCGATCACTCCGTAGTCGTCCACTTCCTGAAGTTGTTCCTGTTTCAGTTCTTCGGTTCTGGAAGCTGTTCCTTTGATGTCTACATTGTAAAAAGAAATAATAGCCATCATCAGTCCACATGCAAGAACCAGCATGGCATCCACAAGGTTTGCCACACCTTCCATGGGGTTCTGTTCTTCTTCCTCAAAAAAACTGCTCCTGCCTCTTCTTTTTAATCGTGAGTTTTTCATTATATCACCTCTACAGCAAGGATTCCATGATCAGTTGAATATTCTGCATATTCCGGTTATACCAGCGCTTCCGGATTCCGGTAAGGACACTGCACACTGCTGCACTGATCACACCGGCAATTGTTGTATCAAATGCCATTTCCATAGAGTTGGAAAGTGTCTGAACATCGCCTGTTCCCAATGCTACGATTCCAGGTCCCAATGGTATCAGAGTTCCGAGAAGTCCGAACATCGGTCCCAGTTTCGCCACCAGTTCCGTAATATGAAGGATTCTTTTGTAACGTGCCTCCTGTGCCTCCAGAAGTCTCTCCGCAATTGCCTGGCGCATGTCTTCACTCATATCAGCTGATTTAATCAGCTCTTTCAGCATGGCTTTTTCTCTTCCGTTCAGAAGACTGTTTTCTATCAGCTGAATTTTTTCTTCTTTACCCTTACCGCACAGATTTCTTGCCAGTGCTATACTGTTGAGCTTTCCATGTTTTATCTCAAACCAGCTCTCCACAAACACATGTCCCATCTGAACTACTGATACGATCATCAGAACGATCAGAACTATGTTACAGGGAATTCGGATAGCCTGTCCTGCCACATGAAGAATATCTACTAATGACTGATTCATTTTTTCCTCCCGGTTTATTTAACTTTAACCTTCTTTACTTTGCTCCAGCTGCTGTACACAGTCTGTCCATAAGCTTTTTTATATGTACGGATACGCACATAATATATTTTTTTTCTTTTCAGTTTTTTAATAGTGCCTGACACCGCTTTCTTGGATGCTTTTGCTGTCTTTGCACCCTTAAAATTCTTTGATATGGAGTACTGTATCTGGTATCCGCTGATGCCTTTGACTTTTTTCCATTTTACTGCTGCTGTCTTTTTCTTCTGAGATTTCAGCGATTTCAACTGAGTTTTTTTCGGATTCAGATTCAGTGTGACTTTTCTGATACCGGCTTTGTATGTGGAAGTTTCTGCAGTCTTTATGGTAATCACGGTTTTCCCCATACTTTTCATGGTGATCTTTCCAGAGGCACTGACAGTCGCTACTTTTTTGTTGGAACTTTCGTATGTAACTTTTCCGTTGCTGTTTACTTTTATTCCCAGGTTAAAGGATTTCTTCGCAAACTCTTTATTTACAGTATCAGAGCCGGAAAAAGTAACTGTTTTTTTCTGCTGTGTCTGCGCAGGTTTTTTCGTACTGTTGTCCGGTTTTGGCGTCACCACAGTTGCTGATTTTTTATTTTTTTCAAGGACAGGACGTATTTCCCTGATTCCCTGCCGGAGTTCATTAACAGAATCTGTTCGCAGCGAATCTGCAAAAAATTCATATCCTTCTGAATCTGAAGCCCTGTTTCCAGTTTCTTCCAGCGTAAGACCACCAAGTCCGGTAAGATATACAGGAAGATTTTCAGGATATTTCTGCTGCACCTTGCTGGCTTTGTTTATCATATCACGGTAAATAAAAAGCTGATCTGCCACTGACGCATTATAATCTGAGGATTCCAGAGATATCTCCTGCGCTTTTTTTACAAAATATGCCGCCGCATCATATGGATAAGTGGCAAGCACACGGATTTTTCCTCTAACCTCTCCTGTACTGTCCTGGATCTCCAGCCAGTAATCACCGGCTTCTTTTGCATAGAGAGTACCTTCTCCATTGCTGTCCTCTTTATAGTACAGTGACTGTGATGTATCTGAATTCGGCATAACAACATGAAGATCTGTCATCGGATTTCCATCTGCATCCCAGCCTGTAATACCCGCATCTTTCGCACTCCACTTTCCGGAAAGAATTTCCGGATTACTTTCTGACCAGGTGTTAAGTACAAGTGGATTGAAACCTGTATAATTCCAGGTTGTCTTTTTGTATCCTTTTCTGTCGATATTAAATTTATAATATGTTTTATTTGTTCCGTCAGTGAGCACTCCATAAAGGACACAGCTTTCTCTCTGTGCAGACTGGCCGCCTGTAAGGCATCCTGCTGTTCCTTTTGCATAATATACACCATCTGATTCCTGAGTCAGAGGATCAGTGATTTCTCCGTTTTTCAGTGAACCACCAATCTGCAGAGTATATCCTTCCGGAAGCTGTGCAAGAACACGGACACGGTTTTCTTTCGCATTTTCTGCATCAGAAGCGCGGAATGTAACCTGTACTTCTTTCATTGTCACACCGTCTTCTGTAATTTCATCATCAGAAATTTTTCCTGTCCTTACATTGCCATTATTCAGCTGAAAAGCAAATCTTGTATCTTTTCCGTAATTTACAGATGTATCAAATGTAACCTTATAGCCATTTCTGTATCCCAGGACAGACTGATCATATGAAATATTTTCAACCGGGTTTCCGAATGAGAGTGCCGGGTTTCCACCTGTTTTGCAGGTAAAGGTCAGTGTTCCGATACTGATGCCCTTAAGACTCTGTGCACTGACTGCACCCTGGCGTCTTCCCAGCATCAGAAAAATACCGTTCTCATTTTCTTTGCTGTATTCAATCTGAAAATCTTTATTGCATTTCAGCTTGATTCCCTGCTGTATCCCGGACGTGTTCAGCTGAATTCCAACTGTATCCAGCTTTCCACAGTAAAGCATCAGCTCTGCTGTTGTCTCTTCACCCGCCACACAGTCTGACTTCGCAAATTTCAGCACAAGCCTTCCTTCATCTTCCGAACGGATCTCAGTATTGTTTACTGCACCCACAAGCAGTGAATAATCCAGCATATCTACAATACCGTCATTATTCAGATCACAGACTGCTCCGCCTTCATCTGATTCAAATTTTTTTCCGAAATAATCATTCGTTGTGCTCATCATTTCTTCGATATCAGCAGTATTTACACTGTCATCCTCATTTACATCACCAAATTTACGTACCTGCACTGTAAATGCAGGAAGTTCCGCATTTTCATCTACCACATAGGCATCCGGAATCACAGGATAGAACAGATATTCCCCTGCTTTGGACGGATCATATTTATCATCACATGTCCAGGAAGACACCGGAATATTTATCTGGGATGTACTGCCGCTTTTGTAAGCCCGAAGCAAAGTCGGAAATACAATATCTTTCTGTTCTGTACCGTTTTTTACCGCAATTTTCGTTCCCTGGCTTCCCCATATATGTATATCTGAAATTGTATTCCAGGACAGTGCCTTACGCAGAGTATTCATATGAACAGTGAGATCACTTCTGGAAGTATTCAGATCCACAGTCAGTGCCAGACAGCGGTCATATGCATTTTTTACTTCGGAATTTTTCAGAAGTTCCGGCTGTTTACGTACTTCTGCCAGCAGTTTATTAAGTTTCACTCTGTCAGGTCTTGTACTGCTTTTACTGACGTCACCTTCTACGTCTCTTCCAAGAGTTGCAAGAGTAAATTTCCACTGAAGGACATCTCCGTCTTTCGGTGTAACATCACAGGCAGAAACCTGTGGCTGTACTCCGTTATAATCATATACCCAGCCGGACTGAGAACAGTAATCTTTTTCACCCAGATATTCAGGTGTAAAATCTTTTTCATAAAATTTATAACCACTTTTATTTATGACATTCATGAGATAATCCGGAACCTTTATGGAACCACGGTTCGGATCAGAAATCTCTGACAGATAAAAACCATTGTTTGTTCTTCCGTCATAATTATATCTTCGGCCGATTCTTGTAAGTTCTCGAAGCGTCACTGTTGCCAGCGTATCACCCTCATAAAAATCCACGTACTGTGGTTCCATAATAAACCCCTGTCCGATGGTTGATTTTTCAACGGACATGACAATTTTTCCCTTAGGTGCATTATCTGCATGTACCGCTGCTGTTCCAAATAAAATCCAGCAGAAAAACATAATAAATCCCAGAAGAAAATATTTTACAGTTCTGTTTCTGTCACTACTCTTCGTCATCCTCCCTATGCCTCCTGTATTCTCTGAAACCACCATAAATCAGTAACAAAATAATCACTATTCCCAGGAATATCATTTCTTTTCTGTGAGATACTACCTGATCCTGAACAATTTCCGCAACTTTCCATTTTGTTTTCTTTCCTTTTGAGCCATTTTCCCCAGCATCTCCATTCTTCTCATAATCAGAGAGTTTTTCAGAATCGTTTCCCTTCATTTCAGAAGCAGCACTTCCCCCCTCTTTTCCAGAGCTGTCACTTCCTGAAGTTTCTTCTGTCTTCTTATCAGTACCTGAAGCTTCTCCTGATTTTTCGGACTCCGGTTCATTTTTCTGATTACCGGTTCCGCTTCCGCTTTCATCAGAATTATTGCTGTCTGTACCACTGTTCTTACCATTGCCCTTTTTGTTCTTTTTGCCTGATCCAGAGCCATTATTTTTACTTGTTCCTAAGCCATTGCCTTCACCGGAACCTTTTCCGTTCTCCCCGGTCGTACCGGTTCCCGATCCGGTACCACTTCCGGTTCCGGCGCCTGTTCCTGTACCTGTACCTGTTCCATTTCCGGTTCCGCCATTTCCATTTCCGTTATTTCCACCATTACCGCTGCCATTTCCACCATTGCCACTGTCTTTCGGTGGATCTACAATTATTTTGATTGTCTGCATCGGATTCTGAGTGGTGTTCTGCGACAATCTGAAATCCGAATCAGCCGCATTCAGTGCTGACTCAAACGTATAAGTTCCCGGAACCTTTCCGTTATAACCATCTACATCAATCCAGCGGACGGGAACCTGAATAATGCCTCCTGCTTCTCCTGCCCCCTCCTGACGGTACATCTCCAGATATTCCGGCAGATCCAGCTGCGTCTTACGTGTACCATACGGAACATGCTGTACCAGTACCGACTCATCGAGTGGTATTGTTTTCTTGACTTCTATGGGGAGCGTTTTTGCCTTACGTGACACTGTGATCACAGGATACTGCACTCCTTCCATTACAACATATCCTGCCGGAAGCTGTGGTGTAAAACGATAAAGGATCTCCTGATCTGTTTTTATCTGCCATGCCGGTCTGGAACTCCAGGTAACTCCTGATATGGTTTCTTTTTTTCCATCAATTGTCACTTCCAGCGTATCCGGCCTTTTTACTCTCAGGATAGAAGAATTATTTGCAACATTCTGGCTGGCAATGTTCCATGCCAGAGGTGTAAATGCTGTGATCTTCTTTCCAATTTCAGATCTTCGATAGATATCTTCTGCATTCTGAAGCGCAGTCACTGCATTTGTAACAGTTTCTGCCTGTTCATCATTCAGATTCATATTTACATAACGAATATAAACCTCACGTGCACTTCTTATGGCTGCTGAAAAAGTATCTGCCGCACCATCGGCATATATACGGTCACTTTTCTGCGTTGTATCCAGAAGTTCCTGTGCCACATTGATCTCATTGAGAAGTCCTGCTTCATTATAATACACGGATACAAGTATCTGTTCTTCATAATGAGCCTTTCCATCATCATAAACAACATCAACCGGAGTGGTACCCGGCCCGTTCAGTCGCACAGTAAATCCAGAACTGGTTGTGTTTTCCTCTTCTGAGATAATCGAAATATTGTGAATCTGGATTTTCATATTTCCCCTTGCGATTGCCTGTGAACCTGTGACCAGTGCACCATTGTCATATATTTTTATTGATGCAAGCACAAGAATCATCTTTCTTTCCGGCTGTGAAGGAACTATGGTAAATCTGGTATGTCTGTATGCATCTACCATGATCATTCCGGATTTTCCGCTTCTTTGCACCGTAAGTTCATATGTCGCTGTTGTAATATTATCCGGCGCTGTCACATAGATCTTCGTAGTAAAAGAATCTACACTGTAAAGGTCATTTGAATTATATTCTGCAAGAATATAACTTCCGTTGCCCTGTTTTTTTACATCATCTGCACTTACTCCGTGCATGGTACATTTCCCGTGAACACGGATTTTCTGTCTGTCATCACTGCCCTTCACAGTCAGCCAGAGTTTATTATCATCACTCAGCTGGTCAAAATCCTCGGGAGTAAGATTAATTGTATATTTCTTTTTATCCTGTGAAAAACCGGTAAGGCAGTTTCCCGTATCCAGTCCGTTTATGGAAAGGCTGATATCACTCAGGACTGTATTGGTAAACTCTGCCGGATCTTCCTGTTTATTTCTGTAAATGCGGAAAGTTACTGTATATACGCCAGACTCTCTTACCGGTTTGCCGTCAACCCAGTGATAACTTTCTCCATAACATTTCAGATAGAAAACATTCTCACCTTCCTGGAGATTGAGGACTTTTGACTGTACATTATAGCTCTCGCCTTCCTCTCCGCCTCCATAAACATAAGAATCTATTTTTTTATTATTGCTATCTGTCAAATCCGCCTCAAAGATTTCATTCTCGCCCGGGCTGACCTGCATCTGCAGCCTTACTTTTTCAAGATTAACAGTGGCATCATAGACGCTGGAATATCCCTGAGCCTTAAAGTCACTGATATTTGCCGTGTCTTTTTCACCTTTTGAATTTACGAGCGAATAACTTCCGGAATAATTCGTTACACCATGAGCAAATGTATGAAACTGATATGTAGTCGTTTCTCCAGTATCTTTTCGGGTAAGAACCACATCATTTTCACTGCCTGATGATTTATACATGATTGTCAGTGTGCATTTGCCGTCCGCACTTACCGGAACTTCTTCTCCGTTTACTGTTACAGTAACTCCCGGATCTACAGTTGCATTCATTACTCTCAGACGCCCCACGGAGCTTGTGTCCATAAAATGGTACACATAAGTATCCGAGCTGAAAGCAGGACTCATTTTTTCCAGACTGCTGTAACTGTCTCCCGCTTCCAGTGTAAGAAGCTTTGGTGCTCCCTCGGGAACAGGTGTTACAGATGGTGTCGGAGTAGGCGTTGGTGTCGCTGAAATTTCCGGGGGCGGTGTTGGCGTTACTGATACTTCCGGTATCAAAGTCGGTATCGGAGTAACTGATAACTCCGGTGTCAAAGTCGGTATCGGAGTAACCGATAACTCCGGTGTTGGAGTCGGGGTTACTTCCGGTACTCCGGTCGGTGTCGCTGACACTTCAGGTGCCGGAGTAGGTGTTGGCATCTCTGAGATTTCCGGGGTCGGGGTTGGCGTTGCTGACGGTTCCGTCTCAGATGATTCTGCTGCCTGTGCAGATGTCTCTGCATCCGATTTCTGAACCGCCCCCGATACTTCTGCACCCTGAACATATATATTTGTGAACAGCATGGAGATTGCTATTACCATGCCGGTTATATTCAAAATTAATTTATTTCTTTTCATATTTCCTCAGTATTTATAGATAAAGTCACAGGGGAAGTACTAATCTCCCCCTGTGACCGTCTCACAGCTTACACTGTCCTGTTACTTTTCACAGCAATTATTTTTTTGCCTTAACCGGTTTTGCTTTGCTCCAGTTTCCATATACCTTTACACCGGAAGATTTCTTCATGCTGCGAACTCTTACATAATATTTCTTGCCACTCTTAAGACCCTTTACAGTAGCCTTAACTGTTTTGTTTTTCTTAACATTTACTGTTTTTACTACGTTCTTGAATGATTTATCTGTTGCAACTACGATCTGATATCCACTTGCTTTCTTATTGCGTTTCCATGTAACTTTCAGTTTCTTTCCACTCTGTGCTGCTGCTTTTGCAGAAAGTTTTGCTGACGGTTTTACTGTGATCGTAATCTTTGCAGTTTCATTCTTAAATCCTTTTGCTTTACCTGTAACTGTGATCACTGCACGTCCAGGTCCTTTTACTTTTACTTTACCTTTCTTATCTACAGTGACAACTTTCTTGTTGCTGCTCTTGTATGCAACAGTACCTTTGACTTTTGTCTTGACACCAAGTTTGAATGCCTTGTTTCCTTCTGTCTTGGTAAAGGAAGCCTTTGCAACGTTCAAAACTTTGTATTCTGTTTTTGCTGTATTCGTACTGATAGTTGTATTTGTTTTATTCGGATCCTTTACTGTTGTACCAGGCGTTACCGGTTTCTGCTCTGGAGATTCAATTGTAAATGTAAGTTCTTTGACTCCTGTATAAATACCCTTACCTGTTACAGTTACTGTTGCCATGCCACCTTTTGTATTATTTTTATACTCTACATCATAATCTTCTCCAGCTTTCAGAACTGTCTCACCATTCTTAACTGTTACTTCCGGTGTCTTTGCCTTTCCATCATATGTAAACACTTTTTCTGAAAGCGTGAAGTCAAAGTCTGCAATGCTGATCGGATTGATGGTATAGATATCTTTCTTTCCTGCTTCTACAAGTTCATTTACATCAGCAATACTGGTGATCTTACCATCTTTGTAATCAGCATCAATCTTTGCGATAGCCTCATTTAATGCTGTTTCAAGTTCTGCTTTCTTGGATTCATCAGTTACATGTTCAAGATCTGCTGCTGCAGTCAGGGTATCTTTTGCATCTTTGATGCCGTAGATGTTGGCCCAGATGTCGGAGGACATATCAAGGATCTTATTGACCTTTGCGCTTTCGCAGGTTTCACTCCAGAATTTTTTCTGTCCGGTTTTGGATACTTCGTAGTCCCAAGATCCTTCTCCGCTATTTTTGTTATTTGAAAGAACTTCCTGAAGATCTGTAACCAAATTATAATATTTTTTCGCATCTTCTTTTTTATTGTCCGGGAACAGCGCTGCAAAAGCATCTGGATTTACAAAATTTGTTGTATTTATTGTTGTCGTTCCATCGGTTTGCCTTGCATTTAGCAGAGTTTCTCCACGAGTCTTCGTATATAATGCTTTCAAATAAACCGGAACACTCAAATCACCACATTCTATAGTAATATAATCGCTGGAAGCGCCTGCACGATGTGCATGAACAATATTTTTCTCGTCCAGTTCGAAAATATTTCCCTTATAATCAGGATTTATTACTGCTTTTGCCTTAGAATTAGCGTTATTTCCCTCTGCGTCTGTTGCTGTTACACCAACCCAGCCTGTATAATTTGAAAGGGTTGTTCCCATCCACTGATCTCCGGTTTTTTCATTCCATTCATAATAACTCCACACACCATCAGACGGATTATTCTCACTGTTTCCAAAATTTATTTTCAGTGATGCATAGCCTTTGCGAGTTATAACAATTTTATAATTTTCTGTTGTTCCATCAGCATAGGTACGTGTACAGTAACATGTTTTAGTTACTTTTGTCGGGCCGTTACCTGTTCCAAGGCTGATACTGTAATTTCCGTCAGCATCGGCTGTTAACTGATTTGAAATACTGCCATCTTTGTAATTTGCACTGGTACCAATTACCAGAGACTCGCCCTCACCAATGACAGGTTTGAACTTCAGAGTATTGGTTCCCGATTCTTTCGCATCTTTGCTTTCAAATGTGAGGTTAACTTCTTTTGTCCATGCAAATTTATTGTATGTACCTGTATTTTCTGTTACAGTTGCATCTTTGAATGTGCTGGTATAATCGCCATTAGTGATCTGACCGCTCAGTGCCATTTCTTTTTTTACGTAAACACTATAATGAATCCTGTAATAGTCCATAGAACTATTGGAATGAGTCACGCGGCAGTCACAATATGTTCCATCTACTGTATCAATCGGACTATTAAGTGTAAATACACCATCATCGCCTTTTGTATAAGTCGGCATTATAAAGCCTGGTCTGTACGAACCAATTTCCACAGTATCGCCAGCACCAACTGTTGGCGTCAGAGCAATGGTATTACCTGTTTCTTTTAAGTCTGAACCGCTAAAAGTAACATTAACAACCTTAAACAAACCACTTTCGAGTGTATCTGTTACTACTGCATCAACTGCTGAGTTACCATTTAAAGATGCTTTAAGACTGAATTCCGTCGAAGTCTCTTCTCCTGCGTCCGGTACATCCGTCTCTTCATCAGAGAACAGATCTGCTGCGTCTTCTGCGTTGCCAGCCACATCTGTGTCCGCATCGGCTTCTTCATCAGCTACAACTTCTTCGGTATCGCCCTCTGTATAATCTTCGTCTTCTTCCTGTGTTTCCACAGCGATTTCGTCTGCAGCAAGATCTGCTGCGCTTACCGGTACTCCGCTGCCTGTAACCATGGCAACGCACATCATCATTGCGAGAAATTTCGTGAATTCTTTTCTTTTCATGTTTTCTGTCTCCTCCTTTTCATTGATTAAAAACATAAAAAAAATCCTCCTGAGAGATATCAGGAAGATTAGGAGACACTACGCTCGTATTTCCTGTATCCGACAGGTAAATACAGCGGGCTCTGACTTATATACAGTAGACATTTCGTCTGTTCCGGATTCACACCGGATTTTCCATTAATGTTAAAAACAACTGTATGAATATTATATATTTTTATGTATTTATTGTCAAGTAATTGACAATTCCTTTCACCTTTGTTTCATAACAAAAGACCCCGCATCAAACATAAGTATAATGCGGGGTCTTTTCTATGGGGATCTGTAATGAGGTATTTATCTGTTTATTTTTACTGCTTTTGTTTTACACCAGCTTCCATATATGTTTCCACCGGCAGCTTTCTTTATGCTCCGGATTCTGACATAATATCTCTTTCCTTTTTTCAGGCCTTTTATTGTTGTTTTTACTGTTTTGTTCTTTTTGACATTTACAGTTTTGACAACTTTTTTAAAGGATTTGTCTGTAGACACTACAATCTGATATCCGCTGGCTTTTTTGTTGCGTTTCCACGTAACTTTCAGTTTCTTTCCGCTCTGTGCTGTAGCTTTCGCAGAAAGTTTTGCTGATGGTTTCACTGTCACAGTGATTTTCGATGTCTCGGCTTTCATTCCTGAAGCCTTTCCGGTCACTGTAATCACTGCACGACCAGGTCCTTTGATTTTTACTTTGCCCTTTTTGTCTATAGTAATAACTTTGCCGTTACTACTCTTATAAGTAAGCGCTGCCTTGCGTGTTGTAGTTACCCTCAAACTGAATGCTTTACCGCCTTCCGTCTTCGTACATGATGTATATGGAAGTTTCAGAAGTCCTGCCGGTTTTGCTGCTGTATCTGTGACAGGTTTTACAGCAGGTTTCGGTGTTGTTGTGCTTCCCGGTTTCACTGCCGGTTTCGAATCCACAGGTGGTTTAGGTGTATAACCGGGTTCCTGTTTTCTGATATCTTCACTGTCATCTTTCAGATCATCTATCAGTTTTTCCACATCGGACAATTTTTCAAGAGTATGATTCTTATAGGACTTTTCCAGTTCCTGAAGATAACTTTCCCTAAGTACTGCCATCTTTATTACTCTGTCACCTGTCAGCTTGTCTGAATCTGTATATTTATTAATTGCCTCTCTTGCATCTTTAAGCCCAAAAATATTTTCCCAGATTTCCACTGAAAGTTCTTTTGCCTTATCAACTTTTGCACTTTCACAGTTATCCACCCATTTTTTCAACTTATCAGAGCCATAACTTTTTCCGGTAATACTGTAATCCCAGTCTCCACGGTAAGTACCTGTTCTTGTATTATCAAATGTTTTCTTAAGAGCCATCACCTGCTCATAATATTCCCGGGCTTTTTCCTGGTGTGCTTTTGGGAAAAGAGCTGTAAATTCTTCAATTGTTTCATAATCACTCAAATCTGTAATGCCGTCTGTCAGAAGTTTTTCAAGCTGCAGTGTGGCACCTTCATCTGAACCAAATCTGTAGGAAAATCTGATCGGTATTTTATATTCCACACCTGCATATGACGCATGATAGGCATTATACTGTCCGGCTTTACTGATATAAATATTTGCATCATCTCTGTATATCGGCTGCGTCGAATCTTCTGATATCAGACATTCCCATTTGATTTTTCCACCAAGTGTTCCGTTTTCGTTCACTTTCTGAACAGCTTTGTCACTAAGCAGTTTTTCTATTTCAGCAATTGTAACCATATATCTGTCATTTTCCGGATCGTAAACCCAGTCTGCCAGATCAGCCGTTATCGGATTTTCCTCATTATAATATGGCTGTGTAACCAGACCTGCCCAGCCCTGTCTTTTAATTTTGAAAAGGTAACGTATCATCTTTCCATTATTTCTGTAGATACAGTAATATTCATTGCCAAAAGTTTCCGTGGATTCTCCATGCATCAGCGTATGTCCACCAAAACCTGCTGTGTTCCAGGATTTATCTGTACTGTTATAATTGTTGTTGCAAACTGAATCATTATAAAGATAATAGCCATTACCCACTGTCATCTGATTCTGAACCGGGGTTTCTATATCCTCTGTACCAATTCTGAACCGACTGTGCACAGTTATATTTCCAGTTGGAAGTGTTGCGTCATCTTTACCAAATACCAGATTGACAACTCTCCATGTCTGTTGTTTGTTATCCATTGTACGCCGACTCACTATTTCACTGGTAAATTCAGCATCTACATATTTTGAAATTACTGTTCCATTACTGTTCTGTCCATATAACTGTGCCTGTACAGACGTAACACCTGTTACATCCGTATTTGCAGTTTCATCTGTATAACTTTCTTCATTGTCAGTTTCTGTTGTCGCCGCTTCACCGACACTATCCGAAAACTCTTCTGTCAAACTCTGGTTTGTTTCTTCGTTCTGCTCTTCTGTTTCCGAAATTTCTGTTATTTCTGTTTCCACCGATTCTTCCTGGACTTCATCGGATTGTTCTTCTGTATCTGTATCAATTATAATTTCATCTCCAAAATCAACTGCTTCTGCCGACACTGTCAGCGACCCGGCAGCCATCACTGCTGAAAGAATTACTGCACTGAATTTCATAAGCTGCTTTCTTCTCATTTAACTGTTCTCCTTCCTGCCGTCATTAAAGCGGATATTCGCAATCCGCTTCAAACTTCCTGAATCCCTCAATTTACATAAAAAAAGCTCCCTGACTGATATCAGAGAGCAAAAATCCGCCATAAAATCTGAATCAATCAGGTTTTACAGCGGATACTGACTTATATTCACAGCAGACTACTGTCTGTTCCGGATTCTCACCGGATTTTCCATTAATGTTATACGGGTTTCATTCGTTCACTCCCGCAAACAACTGTCTAAATATTATATAGCTTTACTGATTTACTGTCAATCAGCCTTCTCTTTTTTCTTAAGATTTCTGGTGTTTTTTTCAACCATTTTGCGTGGTACCATGATCTGATGCCCACAGCCCATACATTTCAGTCTGAAATCTGCGCCAACACGCAGGATTTCCCATTCTTTGCTGCCGCATGGATGACCCTTTTTCAAGGTAACAACATCTCCGACCTCATAGATAAATCCCATATCGTCTATACTCCTTATATTAATTCACTTTTATCTGTGAGAAGACCTGCCCGATCGGTTCTTTGATAAGCAGATCTGCATTTCTGTCCCTTGGTGTGGAAGATTTATTGATCACTACAAGGGCCTCGCCTCTGAAATAATCGATCAATCCTGCAGCCGGATAAACTGCAAGAGATGTTCCCCCGATGATCAGAACCTGTGCTTCCGAAATCGCCCTTACAGATTTTTCAATGGTGGTATTATTCAGTCCCTCTTCATAAAGAACAACATCAGGTTTAATGATTCCTCCACATTCACATCTCGGTACACCGGTGCTGTGTTTCATATGGGCAAAGTCATAAGATCTGCCACATTTCATACAGTAATTGCGGTATACACTTCCGTGAAGTTCCAGAACATTTTTGCTTCCTGCCATTTGATGAAGATTATCAATATTCTGCGTGATCACTGCCTTAAGTTTACCTGCTGTTTCCAACTCGGCAAGCTTGAGATGAGCAGCATTTGGTTTCGCTGTATCGCAGAGCATTTTGTCCCTGTAAAACTTGTAAAATTCATCCGGGCGCTGCATAAAGAATGTATGGCTGAGAATCGTTTCCGGCGGATAATCATATTTCTGATGGTAAAGTCCATCCTGAGATCTGAAATCCGGGATTCCACTCTCTGTTGACACTCCTGCTCCTCCAAAAAATACAATATTATCATGTTCATCGATCAGCTGTTGAAGTTTAGTGATTTTTTCATCCATAAAACATTCCTCCTTCCGGATTCTTCCGGTTCACCTCTGATTACTGCGTTACATCAACCGAGTTGACTCTTTTTCCCTGCACAACAAACCTTGTAGATTCATTTCCTGTACAGGTTGACAATGTTACTATCTTATCTTTGATCGTAAGTTCATTTTCCTCTGTCTGAATTTCCGAATATCCTTTAATTTTCTGAAGATACTGTTCAAATTCCTCGCCAGGACCTTTAAATAAGGTATAAGTGTCACTGTTCACACCTGTTGTATACGCTGAAATAATTTCATAACGATAGTTTTTTTCCGGAGTGAGTATCCAGAAATATTTGCTTTTTTTGTAGGTTTCATCGCTCTCCACAAATTTCTTCAGATGCCCGAACATGGAGCCGTTTTTCATGTTATGTCCGTAAACCAGCGTATTGCAGTCGCTGAAATCTCCACTGTTCTCGTAATCCACAAAAATTGTACCTGCAAAGTTGTAATTCTTTTCATATGTCTGATGAAGGTATGTAGAATTATCCTTTCCCTTTACAACCGGATAACTGAGTCCGTCCAGTGCCTCCACATATATCCATCCGACAACATCTTCGTTAACGCTTTTCAATTTTGCAAAATCAACATTAATCGGTGCCTGTGGCTGTGCATCCGGTCCCGCCACTTCGCCCTGCTTATCCGGATCTCTGTCTGTTACAGCCATCTGTTCGATCTGATTATATTCATCTGTTCCCTTCTTATATTCTGTATAAATATGGTACAGATTATATGCAGCAAAACAAAATACGGCAATGGCCACAATAAGTGCCAGTGTCAGAAGAATATCTCCTTTTTTCTTTTTGGGCTGCTTATTATTTGTATCTGTCATAACTTGCTCCTCCTTCGCCATCTGATATATGACGTTTACAGATCTGATATCAAGATTAATCTTTTCTTTACAGTATAACATATCTTCTGGCAATCCTGTAGTCCATATTCACTGAAAACAATTATCGAAATACAAGTCTGTTAAATTCCATTATTTTATGATAGAATTGATAAGATGTTGGGGCAAAAGCCCCCAACTATGACTGTTCTCAGTAATAATAATATCCCAAATCGGAGGTATATCATGTCAAAAAAAAATCTGATCGTCGGACAGTCCGGCGGACCTACAGCAGTTATTAACAGCAGTCTTTACGGAGTCGTTTCTGAAGGATTTGCACATCCGGAAGAAATTGACCATGTCTATGGTATGGTAAATGGTATTGAAGGTTTTCTGAACGGCACAGTACTGGATTTTCAGGAGGCACTTCCCGGTGAAAAACTTGAAAGTCTGAAGCATACACCTGGTGCTTATCTCGGTTCCTGCCGTTACAAACTGCCGGAATCACTGGAAGATCCGGTTTATCCTGAACTGTTCCGCAGATTTGAAGAACTGAACATCGGATGGTTTTTCTATATCGGAGGCAATGACTCTATGGATACAGTAAGCAAACTTTCCCGTTATGCAGCTCAGACAGGAAGCCCAATCCGTGTGATCGGCGAACCGAAAACCATTGATAATGATCTTGTCCATACAGACCATACTCCGGGCTTCGGAAGCGCTGCCAGATATGTAGCCTCCACTGTGCGTGAGATCACTCTTGATGCAAACGTATACGAAAAGAAATCTGTTACTATCATCGAGATCATGGGCCGTCATGCAGGATGGCTTACAGCAGCAGGTGCCCTCGCACGTAAATACCAGGGCGACAATCCTCTGTTTATCTATCTTCCTGAAACAGATTTTGACCAGGAGATTTTCCTCACTGATGTAGAAAAAGCTCTGGACAAAAACTGCAATATCATAGTCTGCGTATCTGAGGGAATCCATGATGCCTCCGGTACTTTTATCTGTGAATATGACAGTTCTGTCGGTACTGACACTTTCGGGCACAAAATGCTTGCAGGCTGCGGCAAATATCTCGAAAACCTTGTCCGTTCCCGTCTCGGCGTCAAAGCGCGTTCTGTTGAACTGAATGTAAGTCAGCGTTGTTCTGCTTCTCTTATTTCAGCTACAGACCAGCAGGAGGCAGTTGCTGCCGGTAAATTTGGTGTACAGGCTGCTCTTTCCGGGGAAACAGGAAAAATGGTGTCCTTTGTACGTGAAACTACTCCTGACGGTTCCTACAAAATGTCCTGCGGACTGGAAGATGTAAATCTCATCTGCAACGAAGAAAAAACAGTTCCACCAGAATGGATCACAGCTGACGGATCCGATGTTACCGAAGACTTTATCGCCTATGCACGTCCTCTGATCCAGGGAAGTATCTCTGTCCCCACCGGCGAAGACGGACTTCCGGCATTTGTATACCGCAAATAATTTTTTCATGTATGTAAAAAAAGGTGTCACATGATTTCTGTCATGTGGCACCTTTTTTGCGGAACTATTCAAATTTCATATTGCTGGTCAAAATAATAATCAGTTCTGAGATTCACGCTCAAATTCTTCATGATCTTTTCTGATCTGCTTTTTAACTTCCTTTTTCAGTTTTTCTTCTTCTTTTATTTCATCTTTATGCTTCGGCAGGATAATATTCAAAACTACTGCGATCAGTGTTGCCAGAACTACCGGAGATTTTCCGAAAATAGTTGTTACCCAGTCCGGAAAACTTGCCAGTGCTGCTGAAGCCTGGGATACACCGACACCAATGGCTGCTGCCAGTCCTACAATAGATGAGTTTCTGTAGTCCATCTCTGCTGAAGCAACAAGTTTCATACCAGTCATTGCAATTGATGCAAAAACAGATACTGTAGCACCACCGAGAACGCACTGTGGAATAGTTGTCAGTAATGCTGAAAATTTCGGCACAATACCTGCAATTCCGAGAATAACTGCTGCCAGTCCAAGTACGCAGCGGTTAATGACTTTTGTTGTGGTTACAATACCAACATTCTGGCTGTAGGTTGCTGTTGGAAGTCCTCCGAACAATGCACCTATAATATTTGTCACACCATATGCCATAATACCATTCTGCAGTTCTTTGTCTTTCGGTGTTCTGTCCATTGCACCTATTGTTGTTGCAGAATAATCACCGATTGCCTGTACGGAATTGATTGCAAACAGAAGTCCAATCGCAACACAGGCAGATATTTCAAACTTCACTCCAAAATGCATAAACTGAGGCACCTGAAATACTTTTGCCTCGCTCACACTGGTAAGACTTACCATGCCAAATGGTATGGAAGCCACATATCCCACTATAATACCGATCAGAATAGAAGCAAGCTTCAGGATTCCTTTTCCAAAGTGATTAAGAGCAGTTACAACTACAAGTGTCAGAAATGCGATCAGCCAGTTCTGCCAGGATCCATAATTCGGATTACTTGTACCGCCCGCCATATAATTAATAGCTGTAGGATACAATGACAGACCAATGGTAAATACAACAGTTCCTGTAATCAATGGTGGGAAAAACACACGAATTTTCTTTACAAGAATTCCCATAATAAAGGCAACTACACCACCTACGATCTGTGCTCCCAGTATGGTGCTGATGCCATATCCCTCCGCGATCGCCTGCATGCTCGGTACATAGGCAAAGCTGACACCCATGATCATTGGAAGCCCTGAGCCAAGGGTAAAACCACCCTTTTTTCCAATTGGAAACAGCTGGAGCAATGTAGACAGGGCAGATACCACCAGCGAAGCCTGGATCAATATGACACGGTCTTTCGCACTCAGTCCATTACCACCTACTGCTCCTGCCACAATAATTGCCGGAGTAACACAGCCAACGATCATGGCTACAACATGCTGCAAAGCGAGCGGGAGCGCCTCCTGAAATTTAGGAACACCATTCAGCTCAAAAATGCTTCCTCGTTTCATCCTTCCTCCTGACTGGTTTTCAATATACTCATTATCTTTTGTATATTAAAAATCCTTTTTGACTGTTTTTTAATGTACAGTCGTATTTTTTTAGTAATTATAACAAATTTAAGGCTAAAAAACAATTCGTTAGCCTAAAACTTATTTCCGTCATAATTTCCAAACTTATAGAACCCTTTTTGTGTATTTTTTTATTTGTTTAATGGTCTTTTACCATTTAAAAACAAAACAGGACTCTGCAAAATTTTCCATTCTGCCGAATCCCGTTTTATTTCTTTTCTTTATTTTACCAGTTCAAAAAAATCATTCAGATCATCTGTTTCACATTCGCCTTTTTCTTTCCAGAAATCTGCCATTTTCTGACTGATTACATAAATAGAATCTTCATTACTTTCATCATTCAGTTTTTCATTATCTTCTTTTCCGAAGAATTTCAGACCATTTACATCGCTGGCCACATCTTCCGCACTTACTTCTTCAAATCCACTTGCCATCATTTCATATGCCTGATCCGGATTTTCATTAAGAAAATCTACAGCCTTATACCATGCCTCTTCAACAGCCTCTACAACATCAGGATTTTCTTCTGCATAATCAGTATTGACAACCAGAGAATCAAGTATCGTATCCGGATAATCAGCACTTGTAACCAGTGCATGAGCACCATCTACGCTTTCCAGCGCCTCAGAAAGTTCCGGCTCCCACATAATAGCCGCATCTACAGAACCGCTCATGAAAGCAAGACCTGCCTCTGTTGTATCTCCCATATCGATCACATTAATATCATCTTCTGTCAGACTGCTTTCATTTTCCAGTGCTGTCAGGAAAAAATAATAGGAAGAAGCTGATTTATCGAGTGCAACCTTTTTGCCGGCAAGATCATCGAGCGACTTAATATCTTCTGTTGCTACCAGACCATCTGCGCCTTCTGATGCGTCCATTGTGAGAACGAAGCGGCTTGCTGCGCCATTTGCATACATCTTGATATTCGGATCCTGAGCAGTCGCAAGAAACTGTATGCTTCCCTTTGTGATCAAAGCTGCATATGTAGATTCATCTTCAATTACCTGAATATCTACATTCAGCCCTGCATCTTTAAAATACCCTTCCTGCTGGGCAATAAACATCGGCGAATAACCTGTCCAGGTACAGAAAGCCATTGTTACGTCTTTGGTATCTCCTGCCATAACTGTGAGAGGGCTCACCAGCAGTGCTACAGGCAGAGCCATCATCATTTTCCATTTTTTCATAATCTTTTTCTCCTCGCAATTTTTTTTATTTATCAAGGGCTGCATCCTGACTTTCCTGCCAGAGCATGTCCATAATTTTCTTCTTCGTTTCAAGAAATTCCGGTAAAACCAGCGAATTATGATTTCTTTCTCCCGGAATATCCACTGTGATCGCATCTCGTACAGTTCCCGGTCTTCTGCTCATAACATAAATCCGGTCTCCCAGAAGCACCGCTTCATCAATATCATGTGTAATAAATAAAATAGTGGTTCCTGTTCTGCGGCTGATATCGGCAAGCAGTTCCTGCATGACAACTCTGGTCTGCGCATCAAGTGCACCGAATGGTTCATCCATCAGAAGTACCTCCGGTTCATTGGCAAGTGTCCTGGCGATTGCCACTCTCTGTTTCATTCCACCGGAAAGCTGTCTTGGAAGTGCTTCCTCGAATCCCTCCAGTCCTACAAGACGGATATATTTTCTAGCATGCTCCGCTCTTTCAGCTGCAGGAATTTTTTTCATCTTTAATCCAAATTCTACATTTTTCTGGACACTCAGCCACGGGAACAGGCTGTACCCCTGAAATACCATTCCCCTGTCCGCCCCAGGGCCGCTTACTGCTTTTCCATCCAGCAGTACCTCTCCTGAAGACGCCTCATCAAGTCCTCCGATGATATTGATCAGGGAAGTTTTTCCACAACCGGAAGGTCCTACGATCATTACAAATTCGGATTCTTTTACTTCCAGATTCACATCTTTAAGCGCTACAACCTCTCTGCCTTTGTCCTCATATATTTTGGAAAGGCTGCGTACCTGTAATTTGATTTTTCCGTCCATAACCGTCTCCTTTTATTATTTGTCTCCTAATCTTTCCTGCCACGGAGCTATGATTCTGGTCAGAATCCTGAAAATCCAGTCCGTGATCAGTCCAATCAGACCAATCAGGATCAGTCCTGCAAAAATAGTATCTGTAGCCAGGTATCTCTGAGATTTCAGAATCATATATCCAAGTCCATTGCTTGCTGCTACCATTTCGGCAACTACAAGATACGTCCAGGCCCAGCCAATGGTGAGTCTGAAATCATCCATAAGTCCCGGAAGTGCTGCCGGAAAAATAACTTCTTTATATATCTGCCATTTACTGGCTCCCAGAGTTTTTGCTGCGTTTATCATGTTCCTGTCCACACCGGATACAGTATCACACACCATCAGTACCAGCTGAAAAAAAGTGCCCAGGAAAATAATCGTATATTTCTGTGTTTCATCGATTCCCAGATAAAGAAGTGTCAGTGGAACCAGTGCTACAACCGGCAGATATCTGGCAAATTCAATGATCGGCTGGATAAACGCACAGAATTTTCTGGAATTAGCCATCAGCATTCCCACCGGAAGTGCCACAATTACGGACCATATCCATCCAACCAGAACTCTTGCTGTAGATTCCCAGCAGTTTGCCCACAGAGAACCGTCTTTCGCCATTTCCACGATTTTTTTTCCTACTGCTGTGGGACTTGGTAAAAACAGGTCGCTTACAAGTCCTCCATAAGTAGCAATACACCAGAATCCGATGATCAATCCAAAACAGATTCCTGATAAAACCTTTCCGTTATCTCTTACTGTCTTTTTCTTCATGTCTGTGTCCTTCTCTTTTTCGCTTTACCATGCTACCATGGTACAATAACGATATGTTAACCTATCTTTCTCGAAAAAGCAAGGATTTTTTATAAACAGATTAAAAAAATTGCTCTGTAAAGGTTATCTCACGTCAGCAGCTCAAAGGTATGGTACAAGTCCACTCTCCCAAATCCAAAATCCCGATTTGGGTAATCTACCCCCGCCTCTCTGATTGCGCCAAGTTTCAGATAATTTTTTACGCTTTCGCCTGTAAAATAAGGCTCGTTTCCACGAATTACCGCCCACTCAAACATAAGTGCTGCTATGCCAGCTGTCTGGGCTGCCGCAAGACTTGTTCCTGTATAACTTCCGTAACCACTCTCCTGTCCTGGTGAAACTGTCCTGCTCTCCACTCCCGGAGCAGCGAAATCAGGTTTGACAATATTGTCTGCATTATATCCTCTGCCGGCTTTTATATAGAGACTGTTGTCTCTGTAATCATAGGCTGTTACCGTCATTCCGTTTTGTGCATCTCCCGGTGAAGTGACAGTATAATAAGGACTTGGTTCAAGAAAATACGTATCATCAGATATCATACCGCTTACCGGAAGCCAGAAATGATATCCGCTTTTTCCATTTTTACGGTCCTCAATGATCAGTTTCCAGATTCCTCCGGCCGGATGCAAGAACCGGAAAAAAGCAAGTGTGAGCCCTGTTCTTCTTTCAATGGGCACATAATTTACCATGACCTTTGTCTCTACAAACACAAATGAAAGCCGCTGTGTCCCATACTTCAGAGCTGTACTGACAGCCAGCCGTTCTCCTGTCGGAGATTGAACAGCCAGATTATAGAAATTAGGGGAATTGCCCCAGAATTCCATAGAAAATCCCTGTTCAGACTCTTCTCTTCCCACATGCAGATCTATTACTCTTTCCCCCTGTCCGGTTTCCGTTCTTCCCATAAAATGATGTCTCGCAGCCCCTTCATTCCCAACGGCAATTGAAACAGCATTCTGTCCGAAGCCAGCAGTACTGTCAATAAATTCATTCAATGGACCTGTTCCCCTGTGGGCTCCCATATTTGTTCCAAGGCCAATGCAGATGGACAGCGGCATATGTTTTTCACCTGCACAACGTAGTGCATAGGAAATTCCAAGCATAATATCATCTTCCTGAAAAACCTCTGCATTTTCCGAAATAAGGTAAAAATCACGGAGATATTTTTTGGCCGGCTTCAATTTAATAATAATAAGCTCTGATCCCGGTGCCGCACCTGAAAAATTTTCCTCCGGTACCATGTTTCCAGCTGCTATGGCAGCCAGCCGGGTACCATGTCCGTTATTATCCACAGAAGGTACTACCGCAAGCGGATCCTGCGCAGTCAGTGCCCTGTTAATTTCAGCCTGTGTGTATTCTTTTCCAAAGGGAATCCTGTCTGAATATCTTCCTTCCACCGTCTGATCCCAGATACTGCTGATTCTTGTTCTCCCGTTTTTCTGAAATACAGACAACCGGTAATCTATTCCTGAATCTATAACAGCGATCATCGTCCCTTCTCCTCTGAGTTTCAGATATGGATGGTCCTGCAGTCTCGTTACTCCGGATGCACGAAGACCTCCCAGATCCATATATGTATAACATTTCGGAATTGAGGAATAGGAAAAACTGCTAAATTCCAGTTCCTGAACCTGCCCTTCCTGGACATACAAAATCCCAAATGTTTCATTTATGATCTGAAAGGTCTGATCTGACTGATATTCACTTAGTCCGTTCATATTCTGCTTATAGCGGACAATAAAATTTTCATACTGTTCGTTCTGTGCAGGAACCATATCTGCCTCCTGCCGGCATACTTTTGCGCACAGATTTATCTCATAATCTTCAGGTCCGAACATAATTTACTCCTTCAGATTTATTTATTAAAATCTATGCAAAAATATTCACTGTATTCAATCGAATTCAGATTGATTTCTTCTTTGATACAACATACAGCATAACCGCCCCTGCAAATCCGGTAAAAAGACTGATAAACTGCGAAGTGGAAAGTACGCCTACAGTGCCTCTTATCAGATCTCCCCTGAAAAATTCCAGTATAAAACGTCCCATGCTGTAAAAAATCAGATAAAATGCTGCCACCTGTCCATCTGATTTTTTGTGTCCTGCAATCAGGATCAGAATGCCAAAATGAATAAAATCCAATATACTGGAATAAATCTGTGTCGGTATCAGCGCTACGTTATTTGGTGCAAAATCTGACGTCCGAAAAGTGATTGAAAAAAAACCTGACGTCTCACTTCCATAGCAGCAGCCTGCCAGAAGACATCCAATTCTTCCAAATCCCTGTGCAAGTGCTACTGAAGGAACTGCCAGATCAAAATATTTCAGAAAAGAAATTTTTTTGTGTCTGCAGTACAGCCAGCCTGCCAGAATTCCACCGATAATCCCGCCATAAACGACAAATCCATCTGCAATACTGTCCAGAAGAAAGTCAGGATTCTGCAATATACTCTTCCACTCCGTGATCCAGTACAGAAGTTTTGCACCGCAGATTCCTCCCAGCAGACACCATATGATCAGATAAAACACACAATCCCGGTCAAGTTTCTGTCTGGCTGCCCTGAAATCAATTGTGATCCACGCTGCAAGTATTCCCACAGCGATCATGAACCCGTATCCATATACAGTAAATGATCCTATGGTAAGCAGCTCATTTTTCATGATGCTTCCTCCATTCTTTCCACATATTCAATAATTCTCTGTTTGCATATTCATTTCTGTCATTATGTTCCATGCAGTCCGGATCACATTCACCACATATATCCAGTGTTAGCACATTTTGCTCTTTCATAATTACTTTCAGATATCTGGTAAGTGTCCTGAATGTCATATCGCCCTGACTCCAGGTTGTAGCTGCGTCTTCGGTGCAAAGTACATCTTTATCAACAGATATATATACCGGAAGATCTTTTGACACTGACATAAGAAACGCCTCTGTTTCTGTTTCGTCCATATCAAGCAGAATTTCTCTGGAAAGAAAGCGTACTCTTTCCTGCAATCCTTTTTCTACCTGATCGAAAGCCGGCTGGTCCGGGCCTATCAGAATCACTTCTTTCAGCATCGGAAGTTCTTCCAGTGCAGCTGCAATCCAGCCACCGCATGAGAGAAGTCCTCCAAACGCAGGAAGCTGCATATCTGTGTGATTATCAAATACCAGCAGTCTGAACGGGACGGTAATCTTTTCCATCCAGATGCGGCTCATGTAATGATAATTCCCGGAATCAAGAAAATGTATTCCTTCCGGTCCGTATTCCTTAATTTTTTCTCTTATATGTGTAAGTGCATCTTCATCACAATAACAGTTGCTTCCCGGAAGATCCTGTACCTCCACCCAGGATATTTTTTTGTTTTGTTCTTCATTTTCCTGAAAAAACTGCTGTCTGTAGATGCCGGAGAAATTCATAACTATTATATGTTCATCTTTTTTCATAAAAACTATTTTACCATGAACAGATAATCCAGGCAATATATACAGAGAACTTGCATACTATGGCATGAAAAAGAGCCGGTGCACAGCACCGACTCCTTTATTCTTTTCTGATAATAAGTTTTACTTGTTCTCAGGCTTTGTTTACAGAACCGAAAAGTTCCATTTTTTCTTTAACTGTAGCTTTGATTGCTTCATATCCAGGAGCAAGGAGTTTACGTGGATCATATCCTTTACCCTGCTGATCTTTGCCTTCTTCAATGTATTTACGTGTAGCATCAGCAAATGCAAGCTGGCACTCTGTATTTACATTGATCTTGGAAACACCAAGGTCGATAGCTTTTTTGATCATATCAGCCGGAATACCTGTGCCTCCGTGAAGTACAAGCGGCATATCTCCTGTCAGCTGCTGAATAGCGTCCAGAGTCTCAAAGCTCAGACCTTTCCAGTTAGCCGGATATTTACCATGAATATTACCAATACCAGCTGCAAGGAAGTCAATACCAAGATCTGCGATCATTTTGCATTCCTTCGGATCTGCGCATTCACCCATTCCGATAACACCATCTTCTTCTCCACCGATGGAACCAACTTCTGCTTCCAGAGACATTCCGTGTTCTGCTACGATTTTAACAAGTTCTTTTGTTTTTGCAACGTTCTCATCGATTGGATAGTGGGAACCGTCAAACATGATAGATGTAAATCCGGCTTCTACACATTTCAGGCATCCTTCATAGCTGCCGTGATCCAGGTGAAGAGCAACCGGAACTGTGATGTTCAGTTCTTCGATCATTCCTTTTACCATTCCTACAACAGTTTTATAACCTGTCATATATTTTCCAGCACCTTCGGATACACCGAGAATAACCGGAGAGTTGTTTTCCTGTGCTGTAAGCAGGATTGCTTTTGTCCACTCAAGATTGTTGATATTGAACTGACCTACTGCATAATGACCTGCTTTTGCTTTTTTGAGCATTTCTGAAGCATTTACTAACATGATAAATTCCTCCTAATCTTGTTGGGTTCCGGTAATACCAGTTCCCAAATTATATGTTTAGTTTACCAGATTCTTGTTCTTTCGTAAAGCATCTTTCTGTAAAATGCTGATAGATTTTTCACGAACCGGTATTTCTGTGATACTCTCTTGTAAATCCGTCCAGCATACTGTCCACATGCTGCGAATAAACCTGCGGTGCCGGTTTTCTGGTGAAATGTTCCAGTTCTTTCTGAACTTCTTCCATAAGTTCTCTGTCTGCACCTGCTTCTGCTGCCTCGGCTTTATATTCTGCCGGAGTTCTGATGCTGAAAAGCGCAAACAGCCAGGTCTTCAGTGCATCTCTGCTCTTATTCTGTTCATATGCTTTATAGAAGTATTCCACAGCCTCCTCCATCTGGAAAAGATAACTGCAGGCACATCCCAGATTATGACAGATACTTTCTGTCAGTCCTTCTCTTGCTTCCTCAAGCTCAGGTTTCTGAAGCAGAGCCTGATATACACGGATCGCATGAACATACATTCCATTTTCAACAAGTGCATCACCTTTCTGCTTCTCACGGAGAACCGGTGCTTCTTCATCAAATTTATGGATCAGCACGTTAAGATTCTTCATTTCCTCATAGGTCAGATAATTTATCTCCTTGAAAACCGGATAAAGAAGGTCTTCCACACCTGCAAATTTACCGGCTGCAGCCCGAAGCTTTGCAGCCAGTTTCGGAAGTTCCAGTTCTTCCTGTATCCAGTCACAGAGTCCCTCATTAAAGATTGTTTCATCTACAAGATAAAGATTGTGATACAGGTAATAACAGAGTTCTTCCAGAGAATAGATATTTATGCTGATATTCTCAATAAAATATGGATTCTCAGCCCTTTTTGTCTGGCATAAAATATATCCGCTCATTTTTATTCTTCTCCTTTACCAGCCTGTTGTCTCTGTCCAGACCTTGCCTGTTGACGGGAACATTTCTCCGAATCCTAGATCCCGGACTGTAATCTGGCACTGTTCTCTGGAAATATACTGTAGTTTCACCGAAAGTCTGGTTGTTCTCTCCGGTCTCTTCGGAAGTCCCGGAAGTGCCATTGATATTCGTTTTTTTTCTTCTTCACCGACCTTCTGGACCACAAAAACCATTTCCTCAGTCTGATCCAGAATAAGTTCACAGTATGCCCTGCACTCATACCAGTTTGCTCCTGCCTCGATCATCGGACAGTATGCCGGTGCTCCCATAACTCTCATATCCATTCCAATGTTTGTCAGTACAACTGCATTACTTATGTAACGGTACTCTTTCAGGTTATGTCTGATAAATCTTTCTGCGCCTGCTGCACATGCGCCTGCTGCAAAAAGATTATTTCCATAAAAGACCTTTCTTCTCTGATAGCAGAGGATCTTTACAGATTTCTGTGCCCATTCCTGGTCAAACCCCTCTCCATTCATCTGAATGCTTGAATACAGATCCTTTCCCAGTGTTTCTTTTATGAAGCCGCAGAAATCTTCATCTCTTTCTCCCTGTTCTTCCCGAAGCTTTGTTTTCACCGGTTCTGCCAGTGTCACAAGTACCGGTTTCACAGCAGAATTCATGGACATTTTGCGGAAAGTTACTTCATTTCCATTAAAGCTGTACCAGCCCACGCTTCGATTCCATGTCTCTAACTTCTGCGTCATGACATAATAATAGAAGCTTTCTTCATGATCCATAAGTATAAATCTGTCATCTGCAAGTCCCAGTTTCCTGCAGGCTTTCTGCAGATTGTCCACCTGAACATCATCAAGCGTTTCTGTTGTCACTGTAAAACATCTGATATTTCTGACAACCTCTACAACTCCCAGAAATTTCAGCATTCCGTGGAAAAAATATGCTAGAAGTTCCCATGGTTCTTTCTGTTCTCCTGACACAAGGACTTTTTCTCTGCTTCTGGATATTTCATAAAGATTTTCCAGCAGGATTCCGCCTTTTTCCCTTGCAAAATATTCTGCCTCCAGTCCAACACAGTAATCTCCCTGTTCCTCCCTCCAACAGAGGCAGGTAGGAGTCTCATACTGGCTGCTTCCGACTTTTACAGGAAGAGATCTGGCTTCTTCTGCCTTTCGGTCATAATAACAGATCTGAGAATATTTTTTTCCAAAATCAATTCCTATAATCAAATCACGTGTTTCGTTCATGATACCGGTTCCTTTTCTATGGTAAACATTTCCTTCATGTACTGTTCTTTACGAAGGTAACGCTTCAGATCATCTGTAACTTCCCTGCCCTTTTCAAGGCGTCGTGCAGAAAGCATCTGATTCAGAAGCTGGTATTTGCTTCCCCTGGTGCCTTCTATTTTTTTCATTGTGACAACACGCTCTGTAGTTTTGCGTGTTTTGCCATTCTGTTCTATTCTGAAATAATACCGGAGCGTTTCACCGTAAAACAGTGTAAAAGCCCTCACACAGATTCCTTCATAAACAGCCTTCAATGGTTCACTTTTGTACTCTGTTTCTGCACCAAGACCTGTATCCAGAGCATACACAAGAGTCACTTTTGCATCTGTATCTCCGTGGCATTCTACAAAAGTTTTGTCATCCAGCTGATACGGACTCAGCAGTTCCGGAGGAAGTTTACGGAAAAACGCAAATGTGAGCTGATTTTTGCTGCATTCTTCCAGGATAAATTTTTCCATTTCAATATAGTGCGGCCCTGGTTTTTTTTCTTTTGAGAGTTCTTTCAGAAGTGCCAGCCTGCAGATCATGTTCACCGGCCAGTGATCATTATACGCATACTCCAGGCGCTCTCTGATAAATGGAGACATCGGATATTCTTTTACAAAAATCCCATATGCAACCTGCGTCAGGTATGCACCGATGATCCTCTCTTTTCCCGACTGTTTCACATAAGATTCCAGGACTTTTTCGCCTTCTTTGCGGAAATCTGCCGTAAACATCAGAAGGTTCAGGATACGTTCTTCCAGATCATAGGTTTCCATATCAAATCCTATCGCGCTCTTCCAGATGGCAATCAGTTCGTCTACCGGACCAAACCTGTACATCATCAGATATCTCAGGATCACTTCATCGTATTTTCCATTGCGGTAAACTTCAGAAGCAAGCGCAAGAAGTTCATCATCTTCTGCCATGTTGCTTTTGAGTATCATTCTGCTGGTAAGTTTCAGAAGGCTGCTGAGTTCCAGTCCCTCATAGCCATACTCTTCCACGATTCCCATAGCCTGTCTGAACAGTCTTCTTGATATAAGGACTTCAAGAAGTGTTGTTCTGTCTACAAGGACATATTTCCGGTAATCAAGATTCAGAAGATATTGATCCAGGTCTTCTCCCTGTACATGTTCAGCATAATAATCCAGAATCTGTTTACGTATCTCTCTCCTGTATTCCTCCGTAAATGCCGGATTTTCTGCAAGTTTCTGGAAATATTCCAGATTATCTCTGTCAAGAGGATTTTCTGTACAATAATGAAGGAGAATTCCTGTCTCCTCTGCTCCGAGACTGAGCATTTGTGACACTGCAACGCTCTCATCTGTAAGTTTTTTCAGATTATATGGTACTGTGGCAGAATAACGTCTCTGTTTGTCATCCTGAAACAGTATCACAGCATCGTTCGTATAAATTCTGGGATATGCAACTCCCTGAATACACGGATATACGTCTTCTTTTGAAAGCTGACTGTGGCGGACGATCACCTGCCGTACTTTTGGATCATCACAGTAAAGTCTGTATGTAAACATTCTCGGCGCAATCTTTTCTGCCTCTTCTTTTGTCTGCGGATCAAAGAGAAATTCCTGATATATGGATGCATAATTTTCATCCATATCTTCACTTTCTACTTTACGCAGGGCAAATTTCATCATACTTTCTTTATAATTTTCGTATGTCTGCGGCTCTTTTTCTTTATACGAGATCACGCTTGCATAAACGAAAGCTTTGCGCATATCGCCAAGGGTATTATCATTATATGCAAAATACATGAGCAGCGGTTTCGGAAGTTCCCTCTGATAAGAAATGTCCATAGTCTCAACATAGTATTCATAAAGCCTTGTAAGCCTCAGCCCCTGCTCCACTGCCATTGAAAACCATCTGAAATACCGTGGCTGTCTTGGATTTCCCTTCATGATATATTTGCAGATTGCTTCCAGCACATCTTCTGACGGAAACTGTTCATATCCTTCTGCAAGTGCCAGATAAAGTACTCCGTAAAATTCCTTTTCGTAACCGGAAAGGTAGGCAAGACGCATTACAAGTTCCTCTGTCAGAAGACCGCTTTTTCCTGCATAATGGAATACCTGCATCCAGAATGGACTGATTCTGTGAAGGAGTGACATATCTCTGCATATCCATTTCCATGCTTCCAGATACAAAACCGGACATGTACAGCCTTTTTCATAGACCTCTTCCATCATAAATAATGCCTGTGAGGGAGAATTTCTGTATGTACTGTCAAGCTGAAGCAGTATCCATAATAAAAGGAAACTGTCAGGTTTCTGCATAAAAAAGTTCTGGATCTTCCACAACGCTTTTGCCTTGTCTCTGTATAACCCACTTAAATGGCAGAGATAAAGATAAAGTCCCGCAAGTTCCAGTTCATCTCTTGAAAATTCTTTATCCTGGAATCTCTTAAGGATCTCTGCGGCTGCCGCCTTATTATCCTCTGTGATATTGATATATGCCTCATACATCTGATATTCCGGGTATTCGCATCCCGCATCATGAAGTTCACCAAGAATCTGCCGTGCTCTTTCTCTCCATGTAACGGCGTTTATTTTATTTTTCTGATATTCTATATAATCACGCATAAGAGCAAGTTTATGGCGTTTTTCTTCTACACGGATATCGATCCGCACGCGTGGTCCCCTGGAAGCAAGCACATGATATACAAGTTCCTGATAAGGACTTCTGACAATAATCTCTCCATACTGATTTCCGTCTTTCAGTCTGTCTGCATGGACAAGATAATCAATCTGACAGGTACTTCCGATAAAATCATCTTCTGTTATCACACGCCGTTCCGGCTCGAGGAATTCACCTTTTGCTTCTATATCCAGTCTCAGATGCCCCCATCCGCTTCTGTGAATATCAAAAGATTCCTGTATGGATTCTTCCACGCCAAAGAACTCTGTCTCTGTTGTTTTTAATGATATTGTCACAGGATCTTTTTCTCTGAGCCCGATCAGAAATTCCTCCAGATGCTGATAAGTTACCGGCTGCTGTGAAAGTCCTGCATACAGTGCTTTCTGTTTCCGGTCTGCTCCCGCCATAACAACGGAAAAAGAGCTGTCAGTAAAAAGCCTGTATGCTTCTCTGAAATCTCTCTGTGCCAGTTCCCTGAATACCGGCATATCCTTTATTTCACTGCCAAAACTCTGCACCTGTTCTTTTTTTGCTGTTATCTCAAAAGGAATCTTGTATTCTCCCATATCAGAAGTAATACACAGCCATCCGCTTACGCTTTCGCCCGGTTTCATTCCTGTTCCGTCTGCTCCATAAGGCAGGCAGACAGTTGTCCCTGAAAACTGACTGCATCCAGGCACCATTCTCCGGCTGGATGAGGTAATATATCCCTGTATTCTGTCGTTTTCTTCTGTGCCAAGATACAGTTCGCCTCTGACAGTTTTACCTGCTTCAATAGTTATATTCAGTTTCTCCTGCGAAAAAAGGAGTGATGGATGCGTAAATTTAAATTTACCACTGAGTAATTGTTCTATCTTTTTTTTCAATATGGTTCACCTGATTATCCTTGGAATTATTATTTCATTTGTACTAAAAGATATTATACACTACAATCCTCACCTGCGCAAGAAACCTGATTTTACCAGAACTGCCGTTACTGTTCACCGCAACATGGTCAAAATCTATTCCAAATCAAAAAGCCGCAGATACATATTTCTCTGTATCTGCAGCCATTTCTTTATAATTCAGTCTCAAACTCAAGCACTTCTTTTTTCAGCGGTATGGACGCAGTTGCTCCCGGCCTGGATACAGCGATCGCAGCCGCTTTTGCAGCAAGCTTCAGGCCTTCCTGTACAGGCATATTTTCCAGAATTGATGAGATAAAATACCCTGTAAAAGTATCTCCTGCTGCCGTAGTATCCACAGCTTTCACCTTAAAAATATCCTGATAATAAACCCCTGCTTCATCCTGATATACGGATCCGTCCCCGCCAAGTGTCAGGACGATCTTTGCCTTCGGGTAAATTTCCCTGATCTTTTTGAGAATTTTTTCAGGTTCCTTTTCTCCTGTAATCTGATATCCTTCAATCTCGTTTACAAGAAACAGGCTGATTTTTGACAGATCACAAGATTCTAGGTTGCTGTCATACGGTGACGGATTCAAAACGATCATCATACCTTTTGCGTATGCTCTGTCAATGATATACGCAAGTTCACTGATTTCATTCTGCAGAAGGATCAGATCACCAGCATCAAAAGAGTCCAGTACTTCATCTACGAATTCTTTTGTGATGCTTCTGTTTGAGCCGCCAAACAGAAGTATGCAGTTCTGTCCGTTTTTGTCCACCTGAATTACTGTGTGGCCTCCTGGTCCTGGAATCTGTCGGATAAATTCCGTATTTACACCATTTTCTTCACAGGTCTTAAGAAGGGGGGCTCCCTCCTCTCCGATCATACCTGCATGATAAACCGGAATTCCGGCCTTTGCAAGGGCAATTGACTGATTCAGGCCTTTTCCTCCACAAAAAGTCTGTCTGTCTTTTGAAGCCTGTGTTTCCCCCGGAATCAGAATAGACTCTACCTGATATACATAATCCAGATTCAGTGATCCAAAGTTTAATACCTTCATTTTATTCCTCCCATTATAACGTTTTTCCGCACAAAACATACATTTCTTATGTACAAATGATATAATAATCCACCTTATTTTTCAATCTTTTTATAGTTTTGTGGGAAAAGCACGCAAAACCTGTCCACAGCATAAACTATAAAGAAATCCCCTTTGAGGTGAATTTTTGAAGACTTTTTTAAAACCTTTATCTGCTGCTAAGGAAAAGTATTATCTTCAGCGTTACCAGGAAGGGGATCCCGAAGCCAGAAATATCCTTATTGAACACAATCTGCGTCTTGTTGCCCATATAGTACGTAAATATCAGGGTCCCGGTGAAGATCTGGATGACCTGATTTCAACAGGAACCATCGGACTTATTAAAGCTGTATCTACATTTGACGCATCAAAATCTGCCAGACTCTCCACTTATGCAGCCAGATGTATTGATAATGAACTTCTCATGATGCTGCGTGCACGCAAAAAATCTTCCCGTGAGGTATCTCTTTATGAACCTATTGGAACAGACCGGGAAGGAAATGAGATAAGTCTTCTCGATATCATCGAAAGTCCGCCTGTTGATATTGTGGAGGAATATTCCACCCGTTCCGATATCCGGCATCTTCTTACCTTTATGCCAGAAGTTCTGTCTGAAAAAGAATATCGGGTGATCTGCCTGCGTTACGGACTCTTTGGAACTGATGAACAGACCCAGAGAGAAATTGCCGAACAGCTTCACATCAGCAGGTCCTACGTATCTCGTATTGAAAAAAATGCTTTAAAAAAACTACGTAAACTTTTCTGAATTTTTATAAAAAAACTCCCTTCCAGCCAAACAGGATTCTGTACTTGTCCTGTCTGTACGGAAGGGAGCATGTCAGTTTTACTTTTATGCCTCTGCTCTTCTGAGAAGGTCATATTTCTCAATATCTGCGTCAAGATCCACTGCCAGTTTCTGCTGTGGGTGCGGTGCGCTTTCCACAGAATTACCATCTTCATCATAAATAGCCCTGACAATTGTTGTAATATTCTGTCCAGCCGGCTTCATGATTTCAATGGTTTCACCTACACTGAATTTATTTCTCTGAGTAATATGCGCATATCCGTTTTCATCAACTTCCTCTGCATATCCCAGATAAGTATATTCCTTAACATAGGTATTATTATCATAAATCTGTGTATTTTCATCCGGTTTTCCATAGAAAAATCCTGTTGTAAACTGTCGATAAGTACAATTGGATATCTGCTCCTGATACCACGCCATATTTGCTCTGTATTTTTCGGGAGATTCCATGTAGTCATCAATAGCCTTTCTGTAGGTTCTCGCTACAGTAGCTACATACAACGCAGTTTTCATACGGCCCTCTATCTTCAGGCTGTCAATTCCACATGTAAGAATATCGTCCATATGTTCGATCATGCAGAGATCTTTTGAATTAAAAATATAAGTGCCTCTTTCATTTTCAAAAACAGGCATATATTCACCCGGACGTTTTTCTTCTACTATGGAATATTTCCATCTGCATGGATGTGTACACGCTCCCTGATTTGCGTCTCTTCCGACAAGATAGTTGCTCAGCAGACATCTTCCGGAATAAGAGATACACATAGCACCATGGACAAACGTTTCTATTTCCATATCATCCGGAATATTTGCACGGATCTCACGGATTTCTTTCAGAGAAAGTTCTCTTGCAGTTACTACTCTTTTTGCTCCAAGACGGTACCAGAATCTGTAAGTTTCATAATTGGTATTATTGGCCTGTGTACTGATATGACACTCTATTTCAGGACAGATTTCCCTCGCATAGGTAAAAATACCCGGGTCTGCGATGATCAGCGCATCCGGCTTCAGATCTTTCAGTTCCTTAAGATACTCTCTTACTCCCGGAAGGTCATCATTATGTGCCAGAATATTAACTGTAACATAAACTTTTACTCCATGTTCATGGGCAAAAGCAATTCCCTCTGCCATATCTTCGTGTGAAAAATTCTTGGCTTTTGCCCGAAGCCCGAAAGCCTCTCCTCCAATATATACTGCATCTGCACCAAACACCACCGCAATCTTCAGTACTTCAAGGCTGCTGGCTGGCACAAGTAATTCTATTTTTCTCATTTCTACTCCTTATGGGATAATCCCTGCTGAATAATTACAAACAATTGTTGTTTTTTTTCTTTATACTGACGGATACTCCGTCTCCCAGTGGAAGAATTGTTGTCAGAAGCTGCGGATGATGTTTCAGCTCATAAAGATATTCCCTCATTCTTTTGTAAATGGTACGGTTTCTCCGTTCTACCAGATAATGAGATTCTATCAGTTCTCCCTCCTGGAGCACATTGTCAGACACCAGAATTCCTTCCGGTGCAAGAAGCCTTACAACGTCAGGCAGCCAGTGAATATACTGTCCCTTGGCGGCATCCATAAAGATCATGTCAAATGTTCCGTCAAGAGTTTTCAGAATTTCTCCTGCATCACCCTCAAGCAGAGTAATATTTTGTTCTTTTCCTGCTTTTCTGAAATTTTCTTTTGCAATGGGAATTCTTTTTTCATAATTTTCTATAGTAGTAATATGCGCCTCAGGCTGCCCATATTCACACATAAGAAGTGTGGAGAAGCCAACGGCTGTCCCCACCTCCAGAATCTGCTGCGGTTTGTTCATTGCAAGCAGTACTTTTATGAAACTTTGCATTTCTCTTCGTATGATTGGAACAGAAGAGACAAGTGCTTCCTGTTCCAGTTCTTCAAGAAATGACGTATTTCCCATATCCAGTGAATTGATAAATGTACGCATCCTTTCGTCTACAATCACGATGCAGTTCCCTCCAGATCCGTATCACCTGCAAGAATCCCCATAATTCGATTAGGTGTATACGCAGTACTCAGAAGATAAGTACCTGGTTTCATCTTGCCACTGTAATTTGAAAGTTTCTCCTGCACCCAGAACACAAGTGCGTCATCAATAAGTCCCTTGCTTTTCAGTGTTTTGGCAATGTCATATGTGGTTGCATCTTCTTTGATGACCACAGTTACTTCCTGCCCCTCACCGGGACTCATTGCCTGCTGATTGAAAATATTATATCCAAACTGATACGTAACTTTTCCGATCCAGATAACCAGAACAGCCACACAGACATACAGCGCGATCTTAAAAAAGCCGCCGGCCACAATCACCCCGGCCTTTCCCACACGGTCTCTCGTTTCACCCATATTGTACGAACCTCCTTAAAATCCGGGAATATCCATTTCAATTCCTTCTGTTATGCTTTTGCATATCTGCTGCACAAGCCTGCAAAGTGCAAGTTCCGCATCAAGATATGCATTTACTTCCGGGTTTCTCCGAAGCTCTGCCGATTCTTTTGCCAGCTGCTGTGCATTCTGAAGAAGAGTTCCTTTCTGGCTCTCATTCTGAAGCCGGAAATTATCTGCCCGGAATCTCTTCACCCGTTCTGCCAGCTCCGGATTGCTGTTTATAATTGCTTCCTGTTTTCTGTACTCTTTATATATCTGACACTTCTGAATTGAATTTCTGAGTGCCAGTATATTTTTATTTACTGAATCCATCAGTTTATGCCTCCATAATGATAGGCAGAATCATCGGACTTCTCTTGGTACGCTTCCAGAGGAATTCACCGAGTGCATCTTTTACTACGTTTTTGATTTTGCCCCAATCTGTGATATTTCGTTCCAGACAGGAATCAAGTGCTTTTTCAACTACTTCTCTTGCATGTTCCATCAGATCCTCTGATTCTCTTACATATACAAAGCCTCTGGATACAATGTCCGGACCTGCAAGCACAACATTACTGTGACGTTCCAGTGTCATGACAACGATCATGATCCCATCCTCAGACAGATGCTGCCTGTCACGAAGTACAATATTTCCAACATCACCGACACCCAGTCCGTCAACAAAAATCGCTCCTGTCTGTACAGACCCTGTTACGGCGGCACCGTGTTCATCCATCTCCAGAACATTTCCTGAAGCAAGGATAAAAATGTTTTCTTTCGGAATTCCAAGATCTTCCACTACATGCTTCTGTGCTGTCAAATGACGGTATTCACCATGAACCGGAATTGCATATTTCGGTTTTACCAGAGAATAGATAAGCTTGATTTCTTCCTGGCAGGCATGTCCTGAAACGTGTACATCCTGAAAAATAACTTTTGCACCCTTCATTGACAGCTCATTGATAACCTTGGAAACTGCTTTTTCATTTCCAGGTATCGGATTTGAACTGAAAATAATAGTATCATTTGGCTTGATAGTGATTTTTTTGTGTATGTTTGCAGCCATACGAGACAGTGCAGCCATAGATTCACCCTGACTTCCTGTTGTGATAAGAACAACTTTTTCATCAGGATAATTTTTGACCTGGTCAATCTCGATCAGGGTATTTTCCGGAATTCTCAGATATCCAAGCTCTGATGCAACAGAAATAATATTGACCATACTGCGGCCTTCTACAGCAACTTTACGGCCAAATCTGTATGCAGTATTGATGATCTGCTGTACACGGTCAACATTGGAAGCAAAAGTCGCAATAATGATACGTGCAGTTTTGTGTTCATTAAAAAGATTATCAAAAACTTTGCCGACTGTACGCTCTGACATGGTAAATCCAGGTCTCTCTGCATTAGTACTGTCACACATCAGTGCCAGAACGCCCTTCTTGCCAATCTCGGCAAAACGCTGCAGATCAATAGCATCTCCAAATACAGGAGTATAATCCACCTTGAAATCGCCTGTATGGACCACGATTCCTGCCGGCGAATAAATAGCCAGTGCTGAAGCATCCTGGATACTGTGGTTTGTTTTTATAAACTCTATGGAAAAATCACCAAGATTGATAACCTGTCCATGTTTTACTTCTTTTAACTTCGTTGAACGTACCAGATTATGTTCTTTAAGTTTGTTTGTGATCAGTCCAAGTGTAAGTTTTGTGGAATAAATCGGTACATTTACTTCTTTCAGTACATACGGCAGTGCACCGATATGATCCTCATGTCCATGAGTGATCACAAAGCCTTTGACTTTGGAAATATTTTCTTTCAGATAGGTAACATCCGGAATGACAAGGTCGATACCAAGCATATCATCTTCGGGGAAAGAAAGTCCGCAGTCAACTACTACTATACTGTCTTCATATTCAAAAGCTGTAATATTCATTCCGATCTGTTCCAGACCACCAAGCGGGATTACTTTGAGTTTGGAAGCAGATTTACGTCCACGGCGCGCAGCTGCTTTTATCTGAGACTTACTGCCGGATTTGCTGACCTGTGGTTTCAGACCTGGTTTTGGCTGCTGTTTTGCAGACTTTTCACTGTGTTTAAATCCGTTTCTCTGCTGTTTATATCTGTAATTTTTCTGACGTGTTACCTGTTTTTTTGTATTATTATCAGCAGGTTTATGATCATAACTGCTGTATTTTTTCTTTTTTTCACTGTTATTGCCGGCATCGTAGTTACTATTGCTATTCTCTATATTATTTTCACTTTTCAATCAAGCACCTCCATATTTCTGTGCAGTTTCGTGCACGCTAACGCAGGAATGCCATGATAACAGCATTCCTCCTCATCGAATCATAGCATTTTGTCAAATAACTGAAAGGGTACTGAACAGTTACATTTCAAGATCCACATCATCCAACATCTGTTCAAAAACTTTGTAAACCGCCTGCATCTCTTCTTCATCTTCCAGCATTTCATAGCAGGCTTCCGGATCTGTATCCCTGGATACATCTTTCAGAATATATGCAGATGCTTCGTCATCCAGTGAATCTGATACCAGAAGATAGGAAACTCCTCCTATTCTGGTCTGTTCCTCAATATAAAATTCTTCAACTGTCCCATCCGGAGACTGAAATCTGATTTTTTCCATGTTGTCTTCCTTATCCGTTCGTCAGGGAGTCCAGATATCCCTGCAAAATAAATACTGCTGCCAAACCATCCAGATACTGTTTACGATTCTCACGGCGAACACCTGCCTCTATAAGTGTACGGTCTGCTTCCACTGTAGTCAGCCTTTCATCCCACATGATCACGGGAATGCCAATGCGTCTTTCAAGCATTTCTTTGAACTCCAGTGCCTTTTCTGCTCTTTCTCCAACAGTATTATTCATATTCTTGGGATACCCAAGAACAATCCGCTCTACTTCATACTCTTTAACAAGTTCCTCCACCTGGGCCAGCGTTTTACGCAGTTTGTTTTCCTGTTTACGCCAGATGGTTTCCAGTCTCTGCGCAGTCAGTCCCAGCGGGTCACTGACTGCCACTCCTACTGTTTTTGATCCGTAATCCAATCCAAGAACTCTCATGATCAACGTTCCCAGGATTTGTTTTTAATATACTCGTTTAAGAGTTCTTCTACCAGTTCATCTCTTTCGACTTTCATGATCATGCTTCTCGCACCCTTGTGGCTGGTAATATAAGTAGGATCTCCGGACATAATATAACCGACAATCTGATTTACCGGATTATATCCTTTCTCATCCATTGCATTGTAAACCAGATCCAGAACTTCTTTTACTTCCAGTTCCTGGTCAGGTTTCGTTCTGAAATACTGTGTATTTCCTAAATTGTTTTCTGCCATTTTTTCTCACGTCCTTAATAAGATTTCGTAACTGTTCAGTATCCTCACTGTCAAAGGATATTAACTGCTGAATAGTTACAATATTTCTACTATATTTTAATATAATTTATTATAAAATACAAGAACACTTTCCGAGTAATATATGTTCTTCTATAAAAGCTTCTGCTCTGATCTGTACAAGATCATTTACTTTATATTTGTTATCTTCAGGGATAACTGCCTTTATATATTCACGGCTGTGTCCCATGAGATATTTTTGTCCGTTGATTTCAACTTCTTCTTCCAGAAGGATTTCAAGCGTTTTTCCAAGCATGGAAGTTTCGTATTCTTTTGCACGCTTCTGATTCAGTTCAAGCATTTTTTCACTTCGTACAGCTTTTTCTGCTTCTGTCAGCTGTCCCGACATTGCAGCAGCCTTTGTCCCCTGTCTTCTGGAATATTTGAAAATATGTGTCTCGTAAAAGTGGATATTTTTTACAAATTCATAGGATTCTCTGAAATCATCTTCTGTTTCCATCGGAAATCCGACAATAACATCTGTAGTCAGCGCCGGAGCAGGATAATATTTGCGGATCAGCTGGCATTTTTCAGCATATTCTGCTGCCCGGTATCTGCGGTTCATGTCAGCAAGCGTTTTGTCGCATCCGCTCTGTAATGAGAGATGAAAATGCGGGCAGACTTTTGGCAGTGAAGAAATTCCCTCCATAAATTCTTCTGTAATGATTCTTGGTTCCAGTGATCCCAGACGTATTCTGGATATCCCTTTGATTTCATGTACAGCCTGGATAAGAGAAAGAAGATTTTCTCTTGTTTCTTCTGGAAAATCGACTCCATAAGAACTCAGATGAATTCCTGTAAGTACAACTTCCTTGTAGCCACGTTCTGCCAGTGTCTGTACTTCCTGAAGAATTTCCGCAATACGTCTGCTTCTCACACGACCTCTCGCAAATGGGATAATACAGTACGTACAGAACTGATTGCAGCCATCCTGCACCTTAATATAAGCCCGTACATGTTCTGCAGTATAACCGATAGAAAGCTCCTCATATTCTTTTGTATGATTAATCTCGATGACTTTTACCTGCTTTGTATGTTCTTTTTCATATGCATCAAGAGCTTCCACGATCTGTCTTTTCTGATTATTTCCAAGAATCAGATCTACAGCAGTGTCTTTTTTGATTTTCTCTGTATCTGTCTGAACGTAGCAGCCGGTAGCAACTACGATAGCATTCGGGTTCATTTTTTTTGCTTTATGCAGCATCTGACGTGATTTTCTGTCAGCAATATTTGTAACTGTACAGGTGTTGATCACATAAACATCTGCCTTTTCTGTAAAAGGCACAATCTCGTATCCTGCCTTTTCAAGAAGCTGCTGCATTGCTTCTACTTCATATGCATTTACTTTACAGCCCAGATTATGAAGGGCAACTTTTTTATTCATATTCTACCTCAAAATAAAGTTATCATTATATGATTTCTGAAAATAATCAGAGTTGCAATTTAATTTTTATTTTCCTTGACTTTTCATAAAGGCGCGTTTAAGATAAAACTCATAAGAATAATTACTAGGGAGGTTCTCAAAATGAAAACATTAAAAATCTCACTGAATTCTATCGATAAAGTTAAATCATTTGTAAATGAAATCAGTAAATTCGACTGTGATTTTGACCTTGTATCCGGAAGATATGTTATTGATGCCAAATCCATCATGGGTATCTTCAGTCTTGACTTATCCAAGCCAATCAATCTGAATATCCATGCAGAAGGAAGCACCCTGGATACCGTTCTCGGAATTGTTCAGCCTTACGTTATCGAATAATTCACTGTTGTTTACAGTAACCTGGTGAGTAAATAAATTATTTTTAATGACAACAGAAGCTGCGAACAGCTTCTGTTTTTTTGCCATAATATACAAGAGAAGCTGCCGGCGGCAAGTTCTCTGTATTGTCATTTCTTCTCTTTTTATTTAATCTCAATAACTTCTGTTGCAGCCAGTGCTTCTTCCATCAGCTGGTCTATCTTTTCGTTTAACTTTTCCTCAGACCTTCTGATAACTTTGAGATTCGGTTTTGTCACCGGATGTTTTGCCACAAAAATAGTACAGCAGTCTTCAAACGGCTGGATTGATGTCTCAAATGTATTAATTTTTCTGGAAATCTGAACAATTTCTTCCTTATCAAATCCAATTACAGGACGATATACAGGAAGTGTACATACTTCATTTGTTGCAGCAAGGCTCTGCAGTGTCTGACTTGCAACCTGTCCAATACTCTCACCTGTGATCAGGCCAAGACATTTATCCTGTTTTGCAAAATGTTCAGCAATACGCATCATATAACGGCGCATAATGATCGTCAGTTCTTCATGCGGACACTGGTCATAAATATACAGCTGAATATCCGTAAAGTTTACAACATGAAGACGAATCGGTCCGCTGTATCGTGCTACCAGTTTTGCCAGATCTACTACTTTCTGTTTTGCACGTTCACTTGTATACGGCGGTGCATGGAAATAAACAGCTTCGATCTTAACTCCGCGTTTTGCGATCATATAACCGGCAACAGGGCTGTCAATTCCTCCGGAAAGAAGAAGCATTGCCTTACCGTTTGTTCCGATCGGCATTCCTCCAGGTCCCGGCAACGTTTCAGAATACACATAAATCCTGTCCCTGATCTCAACAGAAAGTGTCATCTGTGGCTCATGCACATCTACAGATGCATTCGGAAATGCATCGAGGATTTTTTCTCCAATTGCCGCACTTACTTCCATTGAAGTAATCGGATAGGATTTCTTTGCTCTTCTTGTGTATACCTTAAAAGTACCTGCATAATCCGGATATCTGTTTTTCATGTAATCCACTACATCTGCCGCCATCTGGTCAAATCCCTGATCCTCATAGATCACTACAGGACTGATTCCGACAATACCAAAGACTCTTTGCAGTGCTTCCACAGCCTCATCAAAATCATACTGTTCCGGACAGTGTACATATACCCTGCCCTGTTCTTTTGTTACTTCGAAATCACCTTCCACCGGTTCCAGTGCAAGCCGCATCTGTTTTACCAGCGCATCTTCAAAAAGATATCTGTTTTTTCCTTTAATGGCAATCTCGGCATATTTTATCAAAAATGCATGAAATATCATACCTGGTATTTCCTCCTGATTATTTTATATTCAGATTTTCACCTGATTTCATTATATATTTTATTTTCTCGAATATCTTCTGAGCATCGGCACAAGCTCTTTCATTGTCTGTAAAAAATAATCAGCCTCTTCCAGAGTATTTTCTTCACAGAAACTTAAACGTACCGTACTTTCGATCTGATCTTTGGACATGCCCATTGCACTTAAAGTTGCACTTGGCTTACGCTTGTGGCTTGAACATGCACTTCCTGCCGAAATGTAAATCCCCTTATCTTCCAGTGCGTGAAGAAGTACTTCGCTGCGTACTCCCATAACACTGATACTCAAAATCTGTGGTGCTCCTTCACGGAGAGGCATTCCGTTGATCCTGATATCTTCAATTTCTGAAAGGCCTTCCGCGATATGTTCCTTAAGCTGATACATATGCTCTACATTTTCATCAAGATTCTGATAAATCTGTGCTGCTGCCACGCCAAGACCTGCTATGCCAGGCACATTATCTGTTCCGGAACGCATACCACTCTGCTGTCCTCCGCCAAGAATCTGCGGAATTATTTTTACTTTTTCATTTATATATAAAAATCCGATTCCTTTAGGACCGTGAATCTTATGTCCGCTGACAGCAAGAAGATCAATTCCCATTTTTTTCGGATAAATGTGATACTTGCCAAATCCCTGGATCGCATCCACATGATACAGTGCTTTCGGACTCTTTTCATGAACCATTCCGGCAATTTCTTCGACCGGCATGACTGCACCGACTTCATTATTTACCAGCATTGTGGATACCATAATCGTGTCCGGTCTCAGAACGGCTTCCAGCGCACTCATTTTCACTTTTCCCTGAGGATCTACAGGAAGATAGGTTATTTCAAATCCCTGTTCCTGCAGAAAAGACGCAGGCTGACTTACGGCAGCATGTTCTACAGAAGTGATGATTATATGATTTCCGTTACGCTTGTTTGCCAATGCACCACCAATCAGTGCAAGATTGTCAGACTCCGTACCTCCTGATGTAAACAGGATTTCTTTTTCCTGTACTTTCAGAATCCCTGCGATAGTTCTGGCAGATTCTTTGACATATTTTTCTGCTTCCACACCTTTCAGATGCATGGCAGATGGGTTTCCAAAATCACCGACCATAGTTTTTACTACAATATCTTTTACAGATTCATAGCACTTTGTAGTCGCCGAGTTATCAAAATATACTTCCATTTTTATTTCCTTTCAGTTTTCCAGCTGGAACATCAGTACTGACAGAATTGCCAGACCGGCTGTCTCTGTTCTCAGAATTCTTTTGCCCAGAGTGATAGAAGACGCCCCTGCATTTATTGCAGCTTCCACTTCTTTTTCTTCAAAGCCGCCCTCCGGACCGATAAATATTCCCACTGACTGCCCTGGCTTTATGTCTGATATTATTTTTTTTGTTTCTTTCATGCCATTTGCAAGCTCATATGGAATCAGTCGGATATCCATTGTCTCAGCATATCTGAGGGCTTCTTTGAAAGGCATTACAGAATGCACGGAAGGCACCAGCATTCTTTTTGACTGTTTAGCTGCACTTTCTGCAATCTGCTGCCAGCGTTCCACTTTTTTGACGGCTTTTTTGCCGTCAAGTTTCACCACGCAGCGTCTGGTCTCTACAGGAATCACTTCATATGCCCCGAGCTCCACTGCTTTCTGAATGATGAGCTCCATCTTGTCTGCTTTCGGAAGTCCCTGAAAGAGGTAAATGCGGTTTGGCAACTCATAATCAGGTTCCTGTGCATAGATAATATGAAGAAGCACTTCCTCCTGACTGATTTCCTCTATTGTACAACGATATTCTTTCTGCTGTCCGTCACTGATCCACAGTTCTTCTCCCGTTTTCATCCGAAGGACATTTCCAATATGGTTCACGTCAGACCCTGTGATATGGATCTGGTGTCCGGCCTCATCTATCTGTCCTGGTTCTGCAAAAAATCTCTGCATTATTTCTTTCAGTCCTTTCTTGCTGTGACGCAGACCCACTCTCCCTGTCTGGTCACTTCTACAAGTGTAAGCCCGGCTGCATTTACTGCCTCTTTTACTACTTCTTCTTTTACATCAAGAATGCCGGAAGTAATATAGTATGCACCTTTTTTCATCTGGTTTACGATTACCGGTGTCAGCGGTACAAGGACATCTGCAAGGATGTTTGCCGCAACGATGTCGTATTTTTCGTAGCCGACTTTGTCCTGTACTTCTTTGTCGTCAATGATATTTCCGATCATCATATCAAAATCTTTGTCCGGAATCTGGTTCGCTTCTTTGTTTTCCTGTACTGCAGGAACTGCGCATGGATCAAGATCTGTTCCCACAACATGTCCTGCTCCGAGCTTCAGTGCGGTAATTCCTAAGATTCCACTTCCTGTCCCCACATCAAGGATTTCAGCTCCAGGTGTCACATATTTTTTCAGCTGACGGATCACAAGCTGCGTGGTTTCATGCATACCTGTACCAAAAGCTGTACCCGGATCAATATGAAGTATCATTTTGTCACTGTCCTCTGCTTTTACTTCTTCCCATGACGGAACGATCAGAATATCGTCCACATAGAACTGATGAAAAAATTCTTTCCAGTTATTGATCCAGTCTTTATCTTCTGTCCAGGATTCTTCAATTGTACCTTCACCAATATCCATGAAGCTTCTCAGATCATCCAGTGCTTCTCTGACATTACTGAGGATAGTTTCTTTATCTGCATCTTCTTCAAGATAAAAATTCAGATATGCGATTCCATCATCTGCAGGGCCCTCAGGCATGATATCCACAAACATCTGTGCTTTATCCTCTTCTGTAAGTGGCTGATGATCCTGGATTTCCACACCTTCCACACCAATTTCCGCCAGCGTGCAGATGATCATGTCTTCTGCGTCTGTTCTGGTCTTAATAGTAAAACGATTCCATCTCATGTATTTATATTCTCCTGTCTGATTGTCTTATATCATACTGACATTATCCGTAAATTGTTTTGCAGTAAACTGCTTTTACCTTTTATCATACATGAAAGCATAAAAAAAGAAAAGAGGATTTTTCCTCTTTTCCTGAACTTTTCATTGTTACTGTTCACTCCGTTCACAGCAACTTGGTCAAAATCCATTCCAAATCACCTTCGGTGATGGGATTTTGCCCCGTATGTCTCGGGATTTTGCCATATTCATGGCAAAACACCTCGCGGGATATTACCTGTGAACAATAACTTTTCATTTATTTTTTTTATTCTTCAAAGGTTTCTTTGATTTTTTCCATGAAACTCTTTTTCTTTTTTTCACCTTTTTCGGTGTTTTCTTTCTTACCTGAAGAAGTTTTATTTCCACATGCTTCATCAAATTTGCGAAGTGCTTCTTTTGCTTCTTCATTCAGATTTGTCGGTACCTGAACTACCAGTGTTACATAATGATCTCCACGGATGTTTTTGTTTCTCAGTGACGGAACACCTTTTCCTTTCAGACGGATACGGGTATCTGTCTGTGTTCCAGGTTTCACTTCATAAGAAACTTCTCCATCTACAGTATTGATCCGTACCTCACCGCCAAGTGCAGCCTGCGCATAAGTAATCGGTGCCGTGGAGAAAATATTCATATCCTGTCTCTGGAAAATCGGATGACGGGCAACATTTACCTCTACAAGAAGGTCGCCTCTCGGGCCGCCGTTTGTACCTGGTTCACCTTTATCACGAATACGGATACTCTGACCATTATCAATACCGGCAGGAACAGAAACCTGAATCTTTTTCCTTGAAGAAGTATATCCTGTTCCACGACATGCGGAACATTTATCTTTGATGATTTTACCGGTTCCATGACAGTCAGGACAGGTCTGTACATTACGCACCATACCAAACATTGACTGCTGCGTATATACGATCTGGCCTTCACCATTACATTTCGGACAGGTAACTGGCTGTGTACCAGGTTTTGCTCCTGTTCCATGGCAGGTAGTGCATTCATCTTTCAGAACGATCTCAAGTTCTTTATCGCAGCCGAATACAGCTTCTTCAAATGTAATATTCACACGGGCACGCAGATTTGCACCTTTCATCGGGCCATTATTTGCACGTCTTCTTCCGCCGCCTCCAAAAAGGTCGCCAAAAAGATCGCCAAATATGTCTCCCATATCAGCGCCATTAAAATCAAAACCTCCGAAGCCGCCTGCTCCACCGCCGCCCTGTTCAAATGCAGCATGACCAAACTGGTCATATTGTTTTCTTTTTTCTGCATCACTGAGCACACTGTAAGCTTCTGTTGCTTCTTTGAATTTTGCCTCTGCCTCTTTGTCCCCCGGGTTTACATCCGGATGGTATTTCTTGGCTAATTTTCGATATGCGCTTTTCAGTTCTGAATCACTGGCAGTTTTACTAACCCCTAAAACTTCATAGTAATCTCTTTTATCAGCCATGTTATCTCTTTCCTATATAATCATATTTACGTTACTCTACTGACAATCACGACCTGCTCCGCTGCAAAGTAACTCTCACAGGTCTGAACATATTCGAAATTCGCAGATTTTCTTCGTAAACTGCTTCTTTCTCATATGTTGAAAGTTTCAAACTCAGGAGTCACTACATGCAAGCATGAATGACTCCTGAAGTTTTAAACTCTTGTATCATTAAACCTCTTTGTAATCAGCATCTACAACGTCATCGCCATATCCGGCTTCATTGCCGCCCTGAGAAGCGTTTCCGCCCCCCATGTTACCCATGTCCGGACCAGCCTGACCGCCACCCTGCTGTGTCTGCTCATACATCTTGGAGAAAAGTTTCTGTGCACTTTCCATCATTTTTTCCTGAGCTGCTTTGATATCAGCGATCTGAGAATCAGTAAGTTCTCCGTTTGCTGTCTGAGCAAGAAGATCTTTCAGTGCATTCAGGTCAGCTTCAACTGCTGCTTTATCATTTGCATCCAGTTTATCACCAGCTTCTTTCAGAGCATTTTCTACCTGGAATACCATGGAATCAGCATTATTTCTTGTATCAATTGCCTCTTTACGCTTCTTATCCTGTGCTTCGAATTCAGCAGCTTCTTTTACCGCTTTGTCGATTTCGGAATCAGACATGTTGGAACCAGCTGTAATTGTGATGTGCTGTTCTTTTCCTGTTCCAAGGTCTTTTGCAGAAACATTAACAATACCGTTTGCATCAATATCGAATGTAACTTCGATCTGCGGAACACCACGACGTGCTGGCGGGATTCCATCCAGACGGAACTGTCCAAGGGATTTGTTATCTTTTGCAAACTGACGCTCACCCTGTACTACGTTGATATCTACTGCTGTCTGGTTATCTGCTGCTGTAGAGAAGATCTGGCTCTTCTTGGTCGGGATTGTTGTATTTCTCTCGATCAGACGAGTTGCGATACCACCCATTGTCTCAATTGACAGAGACAGCGGAGTAACATCAAGAAGAAGGATGTCACCGGCACCTGCATCACCAGCAAGTTTACCACCCTGTACAGATGCACCAAGTGCAACACATTCATCAGGGTTCAGAGATTTGCTTGGCTCTTTGCCTGTAAGCTGTTTTACTTTGTCCTGTACAGCCGGGATACGTGTGGAACCACCAACCAGAAGTACCTGACCCAGTTCAGATGCTGTAATACCTGCATCTGACAGTGCACGACGAACCGGTTCTGCTGTTTTTTCTACCAGGTCATGTGTCAGCTCATCAAATTTAGCTCTTGTAAGGTTCATATCGAAATGCTTCGGTCCTTCTGCTGTTGCAGTAATAAACGGAAGGTTGATATTTGTAGTTGTTGCAGAAGAAAGTTCTTTTTTAGCTTTTTCTGCTGCTTCTTTCAGTCTCTGAAGAGCCATTTTATCAGCACTTAAATCTACGCCTTCTGCTTTCTTGAATTCTTCGATCATCCAGTCTGTTACTTTCTGGTCAAAGTCATCACCACCAAGACGGTTATTTCCTGCTGTGGAAAGAACCTCGATTACGCCATCACCGATCTCGATAACAGATACATCGAATGTACCACCACCTAAGTCGTAAACCATGATCTTCTGTTCTTTTTCGTTATCAAGTCCGTATGCAAGTGCTGCTGCTGTAGGCTCGTTGATGATACGTTTTACATCAAGTCCTGCAATCTTACCAGCATCTTTTGTTGCCTGACGCTGAGCATCATTGAAGTATGCCGGAACAGTGATAACTGCTTCTGTTACAGATTCTCCAAGATATCCTTCTGCGTCTTTTTTCAGTTTCTGAAGGATCATAGCTGAAATTTCCTGCGGAGAATACTTTTTGTCATCGATTGTTACACGATAATCTGTACCCATTTCCCTTTTAATAGAAGAAATTGTTCTTTCTGCATTTGTTACAGCCTGACGTTTTGCAGGTTCACCTACAAGACGTTCTCCTGTTTTTGTGAAAGCAACAACAGATGGTGTTGTTCTTGCGCCTTCTGTATTTGCGATAACTGTCGGCTGTCCGCCTTCCATAACGGCTACACAGCTGTTTGTTGTACCTAAGTCAATACCAATGATTTTTCCCATGATAATTTTCCTCCTGTTTATTTCAAAAAATATTATATATTCAAATTAAGGAAGCTCGATTCACTAAATTCGTCTCTCCTTGCAGTCCTTCCAGAATCAAGATGCTTTTCGCATCTTATTAAGGAAGCTCGATTCACTAAATTCGTCTCTCCTTGCAAGTCCTTCCAGAATCAAGATGCTTTTCGCATCTTATGTGCTTCGCACATCTGATTCTGTCAGGATTGCGCCAGAAAAAGTAAATGTCTGCTTCGCAGCCGCTTCCTTTTTCCCTGAGCGCAATCAGTTTGCAACCTTCACCATGCTGTGGCGAACTACAAATCCTTTATAGGTGTATCCTTTCTGGAGTTCTTCCACAACGATGTTATCTTCTACTTCTTCATCTTCCACATGCATTACCGCATTATGGAAATCCGGATTGAATTCTTTGCCAACTGCTTCAATCGGTTCTACTCCCAGGCTTTCCAGTGTAGTGGTAAACTGTTTGTAGATCTTCTGCATTCCATCAGCAAACGGATCATTTTCCGGAGCCTGTGCCAGACCTCTTTCGAAGTTATCGACCACCGGAAGGATTTTCTCGATGATCTCTTTTGCTCCGATGATATACATGCTGGATTTTTCTTTTTCCGTACGTTTGCGGAAATTATCGAACTCAGCCATGCTTCTCTTGAGTCTGTCTGTCAGGTCTTCAACCTGCTGTTCTAATTTGTTGTCTTTTTTCTTTTTGCCAAAGAAAGAAGTCTTTCCTTTGGATTCTTTATTTTCTTCAGTCTCAGCGGATTCTGTTTCCTCTTCGGAATTTCCTGCCGTAGCTTCCGGCGATTCCTCCACTGGCTCAGTTACAGGATCTGTTTCCGGGATTTCCTTCTCTACTTCGTCCTGAACTTCCGCTGTACTTTTCTCTGTTTCTGTCACGCTTGTTCTACCGCCTTTCTACTTTGACTGCTAACTGTCTTCTTTATTTTTTTTGAATACCTGATCCAGCTCAACTTTAAGCGTTTTCAGGCTGTTGACTACATTCTCGTAATCCATACGTTTCGGGCCTACAATACCGATTGTTCCATGCATTCCGTTGCCCAGCTCATATGTCGCTGTAACAACACTGCAGTCTTTCATGGTCGCAATTGGAAGTTCATCTCCAATATAAACCTGAACTCCGGTATTATCTTCATCAGCCATTCTTTCTTTTACCAGATCGACCAGTTCCTGTTTTTCTTCAAAAGCAGAAATCAGTTCGGTTGCTTTCGTCTTATCTGAAAGCTCCGGATATTTGAAGAAGTTCGTTGCTCCCGATGTATAGATTTCCATATCATCTTCATCTACCTGAATTGTCGCAGCTACAGCATCCAGAACTCTTGCCACCAGCCCACTGTGAATTCCCGCCTGTTCTTTCAGTCTTGCGATCATTCCCAGGTTAATATCCTGTATTGGCAGTCCGTTAAGATTGGTATTCAGCAGCAGATTCAGCTTCAGGATCGTTTCGTCATCCATTTCTTCATCAAGATCGATAATCTGATTACGGATCACATTTCCCTCGCATACTACAACTGCCACAAGCTGCAATTCATTGACCCTGGACAGCTGAATAAATTTCAGTTTGCTTCCACTGTACTGAGGAACCGAAACCATTGTAGCGTAATTGGTGTTGGAAGCAAGAACACGTGCCACATTCTTGAGCACCTTTTCCATCTTATCTGTCTTCTCAATCATCAGATTACGTATTTCCTGAATTTCATCTTCCTTTTCCTGCATCAGCTCATCCACATAAAGGCGATAACCTTTGTCAGAAGGAATTCTACCTGCCGACGTATGTGGCTGAATAATATAGCCAAGGTCTGTCAGGTCAGACATCTCATTCCGGATTGTTGCTGAGCTGACATTCAGATCCGGATCCTTGGAGATTGTTCTGGATCCTACGGGCTCGCCAGTTTCCATGTAAGTCTTGATAATTGCCTTAAGGATTAATTTCTTACGGTCTGTCAAAACTTCATCCATGCTCTCAGCTCCTTTCCGATTTAGTTGTTAGCACTCAATTTGCAGGAGTGCTAACATCTATATTGTTAAGATAGCACTGTCGTAAACATTTGTCAACATTTATTTGTGAATTTTTTATGAAGAAGCAAAAAAAGAAGCAGTTATTAAATATTAAAAATCAACCGCTTCTTTTACAATATTCAAATTAATAAAAAGATGTGTTTTTCTTCTGATAACCCATACATGCAGAAATACTATCTGCACAGTCTACCACGCATTTTCCTATATCGTCTACTTTTTCATAAGGAAGCATTTCCAGAAAACCAGTCGCACGTTCAAGTGATTGTATTGTTGCTGATATATTTTAATATGCCACACTTTTATCAAATGTAATTCTATCCTTAAATTCCGCTGTTGCGGATTGCTTCTATTACTTCTTTAATCTTCTCCGGTGGAAGAACAAGTGCAAAACGTACATATCCTTCTCCATGCGGTCCGAAGCTTGCTCCCGGTGTGACAATCACGCCGGCTTTTTCCATCAGTTCCATACAAAATGCCATACTGTCTGTCCGGCCTCCGGGAATTCTGGCCCAGACAAACATTGTACCTTTTCCGTTTGGCAGATCCCAGCCAATACTTCTGAGTCCCTGACAGAGTGCATCTCTTCTCTCCTGATACATTCTGCACTGCTCCTGTACACTTTCCAGAGGTCCCTTAAGTGCTGCAATGGTTGCCTTCTGAATTGGAAGGAACATGCCAAAATCAATCTGGCTTCTCAGTTTATGAAGTGCTGCAATCACATCCGGACGTCCAACCAGGAAACTGATACGTGCCCCGGTAACATTAAAAGATTTGGAAAGACTGAAAAATTCCACACCTACTTCTTTTGCGCCGGGTACAGCCAGAAAACTTCCACCATGAACTCCATCGTAAATAATATCACTGTATGCATTATCATGTATGATCAGTATATCATATTTTTTTGCAAATTCAATTATTTCTTCATAAAGTCCCGGGGTTGCAATACTTCCTACCGGATTTGACGGAAGTGACACGATCATGTATTTTGCTTTTCTTGCTATATCTTCCGGAATGTCCTTTACATATGGAAGAAAATCATGTTCTGCAACCAGCGGATAGTAGTATGGCTTTGCCCCCGCCATAAGGCTTCCTGCCGCAAAAACAGGATAGCATGGATCAGGAAGAAGGACAACATCACCCTCGTCACAAAGCGCCATTCCAAGATGTCCCATTCCCTCCTGACTTCCATATACAGACATAACCATATCCGGTGTCAGTTCAACCTGGAAACGCTTCATATAATAATCGCAGACTGCATCCAGAAGTTCCGGCAGATCACGAAGACTGTATTTCCAGTTATTGTCATCCATTGCCGCTTTAGCCAGTGCTTTTTTGATATATTCCGGAGTTTTGAAATCCGGTGTTCCTACACTCATGTTATATATTTTCATTCCCTGCTGTTCCAGTTCCATTCGCCTGTTATTCAACGCAGCAAAGATTTCTTCTCCAAATCGGTCCAGTCTTTTTGCAAACTGCATTATGATTCCCTCTTTCGTTTATGAACTTCTGCAATTGTTTCCACAACAAAAGCAATTTGTGTATTAGTTTATCACTTAATTCTTCACTGTACAAGAGGAAAGTGTATTTGATTTTAATTTTCCAGTTCTTCCAGATTTTTTTTCAGTTCAATCATCTTGTCACGTAGTTCTGCAGCCTGTTCAAAGTTAAGATCTGCTGCTGCTGCACGCATCTGTTTTTCAACTTTACGGATAAGTCCCTGAAGTTCTTTTCTGCTCATGGACTCCGGAGCTTTCTGCAGTTTGTCTTCTGTTTCTGCCACAGCCCTGGATACTGTGATCAGATCCCTGACTGCCTTTTTGATCGTCGTCGGTGTGATTCCATGTTCTTTATTATATGCTTCCTGGATAGTTCTTCTTCGTTCAGTTTCCTCGATGGCTTTTTTCATGGAATCTGTCATCACATCTGCATACATGATAACATGGCCTTCACTGTTTCTGGCAGCTCGTCCAATTGTCTGAATCAATGAGACTTCTGAACGAAGGAATCCTTCCTTGTCAGCATCCAGAATTGCCACCAGTGTGATTTCCGGAATATCAAGGCCTTCTCGCAAAAGGTTGATACCGACAAGAACATCAAACACATCCAGTCGCATATCGCGGATGATCTGCGCACGTTCCAGTGTATCAATGTCAGAATGGAGATATCTTACTCGAATGCCCACATCACGCATGTAATCGGTCAGGTCCTCTGCCATTCTTTTAGTCAGTGTTGTGATCAGGACTTTGTGGCCTTTTTCTGTTTCTTTATTTACTTCACCGATCAGATCATCAATCTGGCCTTCAACAGGACGTACTTCAACTTTCGGATCCAGAAGTCCTGTCGGACGTATGATCTGTTCTGCTCTTAGAAGTTCATGTTCTGCTTCATACTGTCCCGGAGTTGCAGATACAAACATAACCTGATCCAGTTTGTTCTCAAATTCGTCAAAACTTAAAGGTCGGTTGTCCTTTGCAGATGGAAGCCGAAAGCCATAATCCACCAGTGTCTGTTTTCTGCTCTGATCCCCGGCATACATTCCTCCTACCTGTGAAACTGTCTTGTGAGACTCATCTATAATAAGAAGAAAGTCATCTTTAAAATAATCCATCAGTGTATATGGTGGCTGTCCCGGGGCCAGTCCTGTAAGGTGTCTCGAATAATTCTCGATTCCTGAACAGAATCCTGTTTCTTTCATCATCTCTACATCAAAGTTTGTCCTCTCTGCAATACGCTGTGCTTCCAGAAGTTTGTCTTCACTCTTGAAATAAGCTACCTGCTCTTTCATCTCTTCCAGAATTGCATCTGCTGCCCGCTGAATCTGTTCCTGAGGTACTACATAATGAGATGCCGGAAAGATTGCTGCATGCTGCTGTACACTCTTTATCTCTCCTGTAAGTACGTCAATCTCTGTGATCCGGTCAATCTCATCTCCGAAAAACTCCACACGAATGGCTCTGTCTGTAGAGTTTGCAGGGAATATCTCCAGTACGTCTCCTCTTACTCTGAAAGTGCCTCGATGAAAATCCATTTCGTTTCTGTTATACTGAATATCTATGAGCTGTCTGATCACGTCATCTCTGTCCTTCTGCATTCCAGGACGAAGAGAAATCATCATATCAAAGAATTCCTGCGGAGCACCCAGACCATATATACAGGATACTGAAGAAATCACCACTACGTCACGCCGCTCACAAAGTGCGGCTGTCGCAGACAGTCTCAGTTTATCAATTTCATCATTTGTAGAGGCATCTTTTGCAATATAAGTATCTGTAGATGGCACATAAGCTTCCGGCTGATAATAATCGTAATAGGAGACAAAGTATTCCACTGCGTTATTTGGAAAGAATTCTTTAAACTCACCATATAACTGAGCCGCAAGTGTTTTATTGTGCGCAAGTACCAAAGTTGGCTTGTTTAACTGGGCGATGACATTCGCCATGGTAAAGGTCTTACCGGAACCGGTAACACCCAGCAAAGTCTCGAACTGATTGCCTTCCTTGAAGCCTTTGACCAGTTTCTCGATTGCCTGGGGCTGGTCACCGGTAGGTTTGTATTCGGAGTGTAATTCAAAATGATCCATATGATTTCTCCTGATCCGCTCTGATCTGGCGGAAATATTTTAGAAATAGTAGTTATTTTCTTAGTATCGTTACCTGTCCAGTATATCATTCAAGAGAAAAAAAGTACAGAGCAAACCGAATGTTTGTTCTGCACTTTACTTTATTATTCACTTCAGTGCTCTTTCTGCTATTCAAGCTGTTCCAGACAATATTTTTCTACCAGAATTATAAATTCATCTGCAACTGAAATCTGCCGTTCTGATTCTTCCCTACTTGCAATATAAAAATCATCATAATCACTGGCATGGCGAATCTCTTCTGCCTGTCCGATTTTCCTTCCCATTTCTCTTGGAAACACTGATGTTTTCACATAATCCTTATTGAAATTTGCCACAGCATCCTTATGCCTTTTATATGCTTTACCACTTACAGCATGTACTGCATTAATTGCATGAAAAATAGAATAATATGCCCTGTTATTGGCTCCTTTATAATCTTCAATAGAAAATAATGCTCTTGCTGATTTCAGATCATTTCGGGCTGTTTCCAGACGATATAACACCAGATCCCGTCTAGTACCGATTTCCTGATTATGCTGCTCCATACAAAACTACCCCTTCTTTATGAATATTGGAATAAAATGGATAGTTCACAATCCATTTGTTAAAATGTGCTTCACTTTTTGCAATAGGCTTAATATCCGTGTCATGATCCATATTAAAGTCATAGGTCATGTACGAGAGCTGTTGTGCATATGCCTTTAATTCCAGATCTGACATATCCACCAGGATCATAATGTCCACATCAGAATCCGGACGAAAGTCACCCCTTGCATAAGAACCATAAAGAATTATCTGGCGTATATGGGAACCATAAATCTTCTTAATCTCTTCTACATACTGTTCAATTAAATCCTGCATCATCTTTGGCATATATCATCACCTCATTTTCTGCTGATCATTCTATACTCTGCTTACTTCTTAATTTTATTATAACCAGTTTACATCCGTTTCTCAATCAATATTTTCCATGGATCAATTTTACTAGTTACTGTTCACTCCGTTCACAGCAACTTGGTCAAAATCCATTCCAAATCACCTTCGGTGATGGGATTTTGCCCTGTATGTCTCGGGATTTTGCCATATTCATGGCAAAACACCTCGCGGGATACTACCTGTGAACAGTTACATTTACTACTTTCTTCGACGAATTTTGTTCACCGTTATAGCAAATCCATTATGTCCATTTGCTTTTAGTCCATCGTTTGTCATGCTTTATATAGTGTTATTTTACGGAGACAACGTATTCCACGGCATTCTCAGGGAAGAATTCTGTAAACTCACCGTACAGCTGTGCTGCAAATGTTTTATTATGCGCAAGTACCAAGGTTGGTTTGTATTCGGAGTGTAATTCAAAATGATCCATTTCATTCTCCTTTCATATCCCCTCTCGCCTGCAAAACATCCAGTAATTTTACATATACTTCTTCGTTCTCTTTTATAACCAGTGCGATACTGTTTTTTGCCTGATTCAGCTGATGAAAAAGTTCTCTTATATACTTTCTCTCACAATTCCCTGAATATCTATATCTGTACCTGAGATATCCTTTTTCATCATAATAATACTTCTCGTCTGTCAGAACAGCCAGACGCTCTGTGTCATGCAGTGGCTTATACTGATATCCCTGCCTTATGTAATCTCTCAGGAGATTTTCAGCTTCCACATTATTATTTGCATATGCAATCTGTATATGCGGATAATGTCTCTGCACTTTCTGTTCCGGCAGATGCATCATATGCTGGATAAAAGATGACAGTTCCGCATTTGTCCGGATACGGTTTGTCAGATGGAACTTTCTGATATCTTCCATACTTTCCAGCAATGTTACTGCATTTTGTTCTACCTCGTCCGGTGATATTGTATCTTCACTGTCACTTGAAAAAATTACCGGCTGCTGTACTGCCGCATTCAAAATTATCTTTACTTTTTCTTCAGAAAGAAAATGTGTCTCATCTACCAGGATCGCCCGGTACTTTTCCAGCTGACTTTTATTTTCCAGCTGAGTGTCAGACAGAAAATCAATTCTCTGAAGACGATCATGCAGCTGTCTCCATTTCTGCCCGGCATCACCGCAGTGTATCATGCATACTCTGTGCCGTAACGAAAGTCTCATTGCAATATCATAAAGAAGCAAAGTCTTTCCTGTTCCCGGAAGGCCTGTAAACCAGTAATGTCCTGTGGTTTTTTCATGTATTGCCTTCAGTATCTGCCGCTCAATATCTCTCTGCTGTGAAGTAAGAAAATACTCTTTCTGTAAAAAACGTTCCGGTTCTGTCAATGGAGAAAACAAAAATAATTCCGCCTGAAAAAGCTTTTCGATCTCCCCTGTATAATCGCAGCTTTTTTTCTGCAGAGCTTTTGCCAGTGTTTTCCAGTCCCCCTCCGCAATATGATCATGGCTGGTAAGTCTTACCAGTCTGTCCTGACTGCTGATGTAGGTATATGACTGGACCGGTCTTCCCAGCACAGAAAGATAATACCGGTTCTGCAAAAGCTGTTTACAGATAGCTTCATCAGATACAGTTCCACTTTTCAGTTCAATATTAACGATCTGGTCATCTTTGATCTGGAGAAGATCAAATTCTTTTCCCAGCTTCGGTATCTGAAACGAATAAAAAAAACGCAGAGCATATACTTCCTGCATATGTTCTTCCAGATGCCGTACCAGAGATTTCATGCTCTCCAGTTCCCATTCACGTACTTTCAGAAAGTAAGCTCTTCCCGATAACTGACGTTCCAGCCTGGACAACTGGTCTGTATTCTGATTTCTGGTGATAGTATATATAGATATTGCTTTCATTCTTTCCTCAAACCGGCTTTCTTATATAATACAGATAAAAAAACATTTTATGCACTCTATTTTAACAGAATTCCACTGAAAGAAACAGGTATATTTTCCGACCATATTTCTTTATTTTATGTTATACTTGTTATGTATTTAGTGATTATGGAAAATCAATCAATTTTTTACAGGAGGAAATAATGAAAAGCCACAGATTAGGTAAAACAAACCTTCAGGTCAGTGAAATAGGGTTCGGCGGTGAATGGCTGGAACGCCATTCTGAAGAAGAAAGCATCGAACTAATCCGTTATGCCTCTTCAAAAGGTATCAATATTCTGGACTGCTGGATGGCTGACCCGAAATCCAGAGATATCATTGGAAAAGGAATCAAAGGAAACCGCAGTCAGTGGTTTATCCAGGGTCATCTCGGCTCAACCTGGAAAGATGAACAGTATTTCAGGACAAGAGACATGGCATATGTGCGTCCTGCATTTGAAGATCTTCTGAAGAGACTTCAGACTGACTATATTGATCTTGGAATGATCCATTACGTGGACTCTGAAAACGAATGGGAACAGATCCAGCATTCTGATTATCTGGATTACGTGATGGAACTGAAAGAAAAAGGTATTATCCGGCATATCGGTATGAGTTCCCATAACCCGAAAGTTGCTACAAAAGCAGCTGAAACCGGCTATGTGGAAATGATTCTTTTCAGCATCAATCCTGCATTTGATATGCTTCCGGCAAGCGATAATATTGATACTATGTTTGCTGAAAAATTTGACGCCAGCCTGAAAGGAATTGACGCAGACCGCGCACGTCTGTATAAAATCTGTGAACAGAATGATGTGGGAATCACTGTCATGAAGGGATTTGCCGGCGGCAGACTTTTTGATGAAAAACGTTCTCCTTTTGGTGTGCGCCTGACACCAGTACAGTGCATCCATTATGCGCTGACAAGACCAGCAGTCTGTTCCATTATGTGTGGTTACGACACAAAAGAACAGGTTGACCAGGCTGTTGCATACGAAACTGCTTCTGATGAAGAAAAAGACTATGCTTCTGTCATTGCAAATGCACCATTTCATTCTTATCACGGTGAATGTACTTACTGCGGACACTGCAAACCATGTGTATCCAATCTTGATATTGCAATGATCAATAAGTTTTATGACCTTGCAACCATGCAGCCGGAAGTCCCTGCAACGATTCAGTCTCACTACGAACTGCTTGAGCACAAAGCTTCTGAATGTATTGGCTGTCATTCATGTGAAGAAAGATGTCCTTTCGGTGTTCCGATTGCAGCGCGCATGGAAAAAACAGCAAAATTATTTGGCCTTTAAACTTACAAAAGGACGCCCGGATTGTTCTCTGGCGTCCTTTCTTATTCTTATTTCCTGATTTTAATTTTTTTCACCGTACTCCATCCGGAGTAATATTTCTTTCCGGATACTTTTTTGTATGTACGTATCCTTACGTAATAAGTCTTCTTCTTTTTCAGCTTGCTGATTTTCTTTGAAGTGGTGTTTTTACCGGAAATGGTAACTGTCTTCTTTCCTTTTGTAAATTTCTTATTGGTTGCATACTGGATCTGATATCCGGTAACGGAAGACTTTTTCTTCCATTTAATCTGCATCTTCTTTCCGGACAGGTTCTTAAGGGAAGTAATGCTGGTTTTCGGTGATGTTGTTTTTGCTGCTGTCAGAGAAGCCTGATATGTGGTTCTGTCAAAAGTTCTGATCGTGGAATCACAGTGAACCCCATACTGCTTATTACAGGCTGACACCCAGGCTCTTCCCTTATAGCCTTTTTTAATGTCAATATAATATTTGCCTGTGTAAGAACCTGCGCCTGTGGACTCATATTGCAGGGAATGATATCCACTGTAGGAAGTATTATTGCAGCACAACTGATAGTAGTCAGCATTCGCCACACCTTTCCATGTAACTGTGAAATACAGCCTGTATCCGTCAAAATTATTCTCGATCTTAGTAAGCTTAAAAGCTGTGATCTTCGGTGTCCGAAGGTCAACGACCTGTATCGAAATCTGCATTTCCGTTGGCCTGTACCGTCCGTTTCCCTTTGTATATGCATAAATAATGGCTTTTCCGCCTTTTTTCAGGGTTACTTTGCCATCACCTGAAACTGACGCTGCCGCCGAATTTGAAGACCGGTAATATATTGGTACTTTACTGATGTTAGACACTTTCAGAGAAATCGTCTTTCCCACAACCTCTGTATAACTGCTCTTGCTTGTCCAGAAGGCATCTGTTTGCATCGGTCCTACACGCTGCTCTGTTTCTTTGCAGACACGGCAGGTTCTTTTCTGTATAGTGGAATCATTGCTTATATAACCCCAGCTGTTAGAATCATGAGACCATCTTGCAGTAATCGTACTATCATTATTCATTGTAATGCATTCAAGATCTCTTTTCAGTCTGCGCTTCATAGAGCTTCTGGCTGTCACAGTCCTGCTTCCGAGATCTGTAAAGGCATTTGGCTGAATACGGTTCACATAATCCGGAAGTACAAATGTGGTTGCAGAATCATCCTTGCCGACCCTGCACAGATAAATACCGGCGTTGCTTTTTACTGCATATACATTTCCCTCTTTGCTGAAAGAAAGATATTTCGGAGATTTATGTTGGTTCATACTATAATCACTGGTTATGATATTATTCGTGCTGTCTATGATATACCAGGTTCCATTCAGTCTTGCCATACACCATTCATGGGTTTCATTTACTGCCTCAACAGTGCCGATTCCTTCCATATACAGCATATAGGCTGTCAGTCTGGTATAGGCCATACAGTTCCCTGTAGGATTTTCCTGATAAAAGAAGCTATAAACACTGTCTATGGTATTTCCTGCCATGGCTCCCAGTCTGTAGGTAATGTGGTTATGAACCCATTTGGAAATTGTCTCAACTTTTTCATAATCTGTTTTGCAGTCCTTTACCAGATCATCTGTAAAAGCCTTCATCTCTACATATTCGGGCTTGGAAGGATCACTCTCATGTACCACATTTTGGGTCTGGTATACCGGCTCGCCAAAATTTTCTGTGTCTGTAGGAAGCTGATCTACCAGTTTCTGCCAGGTAACTTCATTTTTCTGAGAAGTACCGTCTTTAAGATTCACAAAAGTTCTTCCATAATCCATCGCATATTCATAAACTGTGGAAGAATCATAACCCCAGATTTCAACATATTTTGCAATCGTATCCACATCATCATAAATATAACAGTCCGGATTATATATAACGACCTTTTTCAGACTGGAAATTCCGCCTGCATACGAATAAATCATATTGATATCAATAAAAGAAACTCCTGCCGGGATCACCAGGGTTTCCAGCTTCTTACCGGCCAGAAAAGCACCTCGTTCCAGTTCTGTAACACTGTCCGGGATCCTGTACTCTGTTCCCTCTCTGGCTGGTGCATAATACACCAGTTTCTTTTTGTCGCTGGTAAAGATTATGTTATCCTCACAGCAAAACTGACCGCCTTTTGGCAGCTTCACTGTGGCAATATTCTGACAGTACCCGGTAATATAGCTCAATTCCGTCAGTGTATTCGGCAATTCAATTTCTTTCAGATTTTTGCATGAAAGAACTATTTTGTCAGCAATTCTTGTACAGGAATCACCAAAATCCACTCTTTCAAGATTATCACAACTGCTTACAGCACCATACTGATTAATATTCACAGCATGATTCAGATCCAGACTTTTCAGATATGGATTTTCAGAGATTGCCGACTGATATATCTTTACAGTATCCTCAGGCACTGTATAATTCTCGTCCTTTTTGCCTCTTGGATACCGGAAAAGAGTTTTTTCCGTATCCTTATAAAAAAGTACCCCGTCTTTTGATGCAAATGTTTTGTTATTTGAGTCAACTATGAATTTTTCCAGGACAGAAAGATAAGTGAATACCTGTCTGTAAGGGTCAATTTTTTCCAAAGATGCCGGTAATGTAAGGCTGACTATTGTTTTGTTGTCATCATAATATCCCAACAAATAACCCGGAATACTATGATACTCTCCCGCAAAAACATATTCTCCCAGTTCCGTAACCGGATGTCCGTTCATTTCAGCCGGAATCACCAGTTCAGTATCCGTTCCCATATATTTTGCAATTACTGCATTTCCAGTTTTCCTCAAAAAATATTTCCAGTTTCCGTCCTTTGAAATATAGTAGTCCGCAATTTCCGGATCTTTAATATCTTCATCATCTGATTCCCCAGAAAAATCAGGTACTTCTTCCTCTTCTGAGGGCATTTCTTCGTCCTCGATCTCAATTTCCGGATCTTCATCTGATGCTTCATCTTCTTCCGGCTCATTTTCCATCTGGATTTCGTCTTCATCCAGGAAATCTGATGTATCCATCTGGATCTCGTCTTCTGTTTCTGCTGAATCTGTTGTTTCAGTCAAAATCTCTTCTGAACCGAAATCCAGTTCAGTTCCTGCCTCTGAAGCCATTACTGCTGTGCCGGTCTGTACGACCATAAGACCGGCAAGCAGAAATGCCAATAATCTCTTTTTCATACGTATTTACGTTATCCTTTCCCTGTTACTTCGCAGATTTTCTGCTTTACTTCACCGTAACTGTTACCACTTTCTTTTTGCTTCCTGAACGAATTGTAATCTTTGCCCTGCCCTTTTTCCGTGCTGTGATCCGGCCTTTTTTGTTTACAGAAACAATCTTTTTGTTGGAGGAAGAAAATGTAATTTTCTGCAGTGAAGTAATCGGTGTGATTACTGGTTTCAACTGCTGTTTTCTTCCTTTTTTGATAACAATCCGTGTCCGTGGTACCGAAATTTTTGTTGTTTTTACTGCTTTTTTCTGTACTTTGACTTTGATCTGTTTCTTAAGTCCGCTTGCAAGAGTTATGGTAAGCGTTGCTTTTCCTGTTTTCTTTCCTGCTTTCAGTTTACCGTTAGCTGTAACTGTCAGGATCTTTGGATTGGAAGATTTCCAGGATACAACTCTGTCTCCTGCTGCCAGACCTGTCACTTTCAGCTTCGTTGTTGTCTGTTTTACTTTCAGCGGAAAACTGTTCGTATTTGTCTGAATGGTTGGTTTTAACTTACTGCCGCTGGTTCTGTTTTCGGAAATTTTGCATCTCTGGCAGGTTCTTGTCTGTTTTGCTGCCTGAAACACAGTTGCAGCTGAAACTGTTTTCCAGGAAGTCCAGGAATGTCCTGCTCCGGCTTCTCTGTAAGTATCTGTGTACATCACCCCGTCAAGTACTGCGGAGGCTTTGTATATAAAACCTGTACAATATGTTCCGGTTCTGGTAACGTCTGCATCTGTAACAGACTCTGCGCCACAATTGTTTACAGTGCAGTCCCAGATAACCGTGCAGCTCATCTGTCCGTCTGCTGTTTTTTCCCACTGATAAGAAGCTGTATATCTGTGTTCATGATCTGCCGGATCCTCAGAAACATCTTTTTCATTTACGGTAAAGTATACCCTGATTCTTCCGCTGTAATTGCCCCTTCCTTTGATCAGAACAGAATATTCTCCGGCTTCATTCACGTTCAGGTCACCGCTCACCCGGTAATCTACATCTTCTGTGAGATATTTTCCTCTGTAGCCAACTTCTATTTCCGGAGACTGCCAGGTTCCGTTTTCTGTGAGAGGCGAAATTTCCACATTCGCATCAGACAGATTATTTTCCGCAGATGGGCCGTAAACATAAATTTCCGGATCTGTTCTGGTTGGCGCTGAAGGGCCTGATGTAAACACCATAAGCGGATATTTAAACAAAATGGTTCCATCTTCGTCTGCTGTTTTCTGTTCCATATAAAATACGTTCTTTGAATTCAAAAGATCGTCTTCATCTTTTCTGCAGACATAGACCATCAGATATCTTTCACCAGGAACCAGATTTGTCTCCAGAAGGTCATTCCAGTATTTGACTGCTACTCTTGCCTGCGCTCCGTAAGTTTCCTTTTCCATAACTGTCACTGTCGCTTCCGGATCATCGGAGATGTCACTGAAATCTGCCGCTGATTCTGGTTCTTCCTGCTGCTCTGTGGCTTCTGCGTCCTCTGTATCACCTTCTGTTTCCGGGATCACTTCTTCATCGTCGGAAATATCCTCGCCTGAAACAGCTTCTTCATTATCTTCATCTGTAAGGATTATTTCAGTCAGACCATCTGCATCAGATGCCGCTGCATTCGGATCGGTTTCCGATAATTCATCTTCTGTTTCCAGAACTGCGGAGTCAGAGAACGGGTCACTCATACCGGAGGATACTTTTTTACGATAAGTAATAGTTGCAGGACAATTTTCAAATGCATCTGAATATATACCTATGTTCTCAGGAAGAGAGATACTTTTCAGGTTAACACAACCTGCAAAAGCATAACTCTTAAGTGCTTCTACTGCATCTGGCACATAAACATATGTCAAACTTGTACAACCACTAAATGCATAACCGCCAATTGCTTTAACATTTTCCGGTATTTCAATATTTTTAAGTGATGAACACTCCTCAAACATTCTTCCTTTAATTTCTGTTATTTTATCTGGTAACTTAACGCTCTTTAAATTACTGCATTTATAAAATATTCCTGTTCCCATTTCTGTTACATTATCTGGTATTGACATATATTCCATACTAGTACATTCAACAAATGCAGAAGCACCAATTGTTGTTACCTTATCCGGAATTTTAATACTTTTCAGATTGCTGCACTTTGCAAATGCAAAATTTCCAATTTCTGTTATTTTCTCTGAGATTTCAACACTTTCCAGACTACTACAACCATATAATATGCTGTCTCCAATTGTTAATACAGTATCTGGTATTATGATACTTTTTAAACTGCTGCACATTCCAAATGCATTCATTTCTATAGTTGTCACCGAATCTGGTATTGTTATACTTTCCAGACTGCTACAGCCATTAAATACAGATGGTTCAAGAATCTTTATCGAATTTGGAATTTCAACTCTTTTCAAACCACTGCAGTCGGAAAAAGCATAGTTTTCCATTTCTGTTACAGAATCAGGGATTTCAATACTTTTCAGACTGGTACAATGTTCAAATGCACTATAACCAATCCACGTTACTTTATCCGGAATTGTGAAATTTTCCAAATTAATACAATCTCTAAATGAATATCTTCCGATTGAAGTTAGTCCAGCCGGAATATTTATATTTTTCAAATTGCTGCATCCATCAAATGCTCTTTCTCCAATGCTTTTTACATTATCCGAAATATTTACCTTTTCCAGGCTGCTACAATCAGAAAATGCATTCTCGCTGATTCTCGTAACAGCATGAGACAGGTATATTTCTTTTAATTTGCTGCAAGAACCAAAGGCACCTTTTCCTATTACCGTTACAGTATCTGGTATATATAGTTTTTCTAACTCGTCGCAGCAACCAAATGCATAACTGCCAATTTCCGTAACCGAATCCGGTATACTTATATCTTTTATTTCTTTCCTAAAGAAACTATGGTCTCCTATATTGCATATTCCTTTTTCTATCACAACATTATTTACTTTATAGTTATTCCATGGAGCACCATACAGGGAATAATCCGGCATTTCGCCATCACCAAATATCCTCAGATTTCCTCCATTAAGAGTCCAAAAACAGTTTGATGAATTTAATATCACCTTAACTTCCATATCTGTCTCTGCAACTTCCACATATGCGTAACCAAACATGTTATCTGTATAAACCTGTATGCATTGTTTTCCTTCAGGAATAGTCATTTCTGCTATTCCATTTGCATCTGTCCTTGGTTCTGCTTCTCTGTTTAAGCCTGATATTACTGCATTTTCTACAGGGTTTTCTTTTTTATCTACTGCCTGAACAGTAAGCGTATATGTGTTTGCCAGCACCACCGTCACATCCTGTGTGCCTTCGACCACTTCCACAGCTGCATCTCCGGAGGCTTTGTCTTTTTTTACATGAATGGTAAGCGGACCTACTTCTGCCCTGAAGTTTGCACGTCCACTGCTGTCTGTTCTCAGAAATGCAGACAGATTTCCTCCACTTATAGCCGCACCGGAAACCACATTTCCGTCTCCATCCAATGCGATCAGGTTAATAGTTCCGTATTTGATCTCTTCTACAGTTATAGTTAATGTATTGGTTTCTTTTGTTACTGTGATTTCGCCGGATCCTTTGTAGCTGCTATTTCTTGCCTCGATAGTATGAGTTCCCAGTGGAAACCGGATCTCAGCTTTTCCGTCTGTATCTGTTTTTCCTTCCACAGTGAGAGATTTTCCTGTTTCCGGATCTTTTTCATAGAAAGTCATATCTGACACCGGATTTCCTGATCCGTCCTGTACTTTGACAGTCACTGGATAAGTCCGTGTATCCATGGTCAGATTTACTTCATTTGTATATTCGGATCTCGCCTTTATCTCTGCCTCTTTTTTGCAGGACAGCTCATCTGTTTTTGCATGGAATACATAGTCTCCCTTCTGCAGATAAACCACGGCAGTTCCATCTGTCCCCGCTGCCACGGAAGTGATCTCCGGTGAATCTTTATCTGTAAGGAACTTCACTGCTGCCGGTCCGTTGTCCCCGACTTTCATAGGTGTGATCCATGCCTGTGGCACGGCTGTCCCGGATTTATCATCTACACTGATCTTCGTCTTGTAATACACATGCGGGCAGCTGCCATAGCCGGATTCATTATAGGTAGCAGAACGATAATAATCGAACAGTTTCGCTTCAAGAGATACAAGCACTGCCTCCATGCTGACTGTACCTTTTACAAGATCCATTTTTGCTTTTACCGTCACCTTGCATTTCACGGATCCTGCAATGCAGTCTTTGCATTTGTGTATCTTTGTATTGTCCAGATCTCCGCTCTGCGTCCTCTTTACTTCAATTCCTGCCGAAGTTTCCAGGGAAGTTTTGCAGAGGTTCTCATTTACAATACATACATAAGGTGTGGCTTCAATTCCGACAAATATCGTCTTGCTGATCTCAGCCTTAGCTGTTGTGGTTGGCGCTTCCCCTGCATCACGGCATCCATTTTTCGTATCATAAGACACGCCGACAGTTTCTTTCCATTCGAGGGTCCATTTTACTGCTCCTGTACCTCTTATTACAAAAGCCGGTGTAAAACCTGCGCTGACACATGGAAGTATTGGTATCTCCACTCTGGCTAACGGAAGTTTTTCCTCCAGTTTTCCTGAAATTTCACCGGAAACACTGATCGAGCAGTCTATTTTGAATAAGAGCATCTGATAATTTGCGGAAAGATAATATTTCAGGGTAGACTTCAGCTGAAGGTTCAGTTCACCTTTGATGTCAACGCCTGCTTTGTCATCTTCTGTTTTATGTATTTTTTTCTTTATCTGAAAAGCCAGCGAGTGACTTAAACTGCCTTCCCCTTCTGCGCCTGCTGCCGGAAGTTCACCCTGAGTATCAATATCACAGCCCAGGAATTCAACACCTTCGTCCATGGTACTTTCATCTATATCAAGTGGTACATTCTGGTCTGTTACCTCAATTTTCAGATAGTCAAAATAATCAGTAAGGTCTTCTTCTTTTGTTTCTTTCCAGATTGTAACAGTGCTTCCATTTACTGATATTTTTGACACAGTAAGAAGAAGGACATTTCCGTCTGAATCTGTATAAGATAATTTATCTCCACTGTTCAGTGAGGTAAAAGAAGAATCCGCATTCGTAACTGTATACGTACCATCTCCGTTATCCGTGATCTGATTTTTGCCGGCATTTTCTTCGATCACACTGATCTCATCACTGTATACGGCAAAGTTTGTCTCTGTATCACTATCCAGATTCAGCACACGGTCTTCCGGAAAATCTTCTGTCGTAGAGGACTTCAGATCCATGATCTCTTTTGTGTATTCGCTGGTAGTAAAAGGATCGCAGAGTGGCTCATGGCTGTCTCTGTCCAGAAGATAGGCTTTTCCGGTAAAAGTATCGGGCACACTGCTTATTCCATCCCTGCAGGCAATTTTGACCGTTGTACTGTGTTCTGCAGGTGTGACTTTCTGTTTTCCGGAGGCATAAAGAGTACTTTGCGTTCCGGCAAAAATGCTGACCATAACTTCTGCATCTTCGTCTGTAACAAAGCTGACCTCAGCTGTCATATTCTCTTTGTCAATGGTAAGTCCTGATATGTGACAGGCAGAATCTGAATTCTGTTCCGCAGCCTGTTTCGAGATGGCATCTGCGATCATCTGACCTGCGGAATCTTTTCCCTCTGCCTCAATCTGACTGCTTTCTGCCGAGATCTGAGGTTCTGATGTATAATCTGTTTCACTTGCAAAAACAGGATTTACAAACAGTCCCAGCGTCATAGAAATTGATAGAATAATAGATAAAAACCTTTTCATACTGCTTCCTCCCATATCTGATATCGCCAGTCCCTCACACAAAAACGTAAGTGGCCATTCTGCTTTCAGTTACAGTTTCATCATACCGAATTTCCCTGTATAAATCAATTCCTGTAAGCAAAAAATCCTCCCGGTCATGGTCCAGATCTGAACCATTTTCCGGAAGGATTTTCCTCAATTATTTTATTTTCGTTCAAACACCGTCTTTCCTCCAAGTACGGTCATATCTACTTTTGTAGTTTTGATCTCATCAGGATCAATCTCATAGATATCTTTTTCCAGAACCACGAAATCCGCATTTTTGCCTGTCTCAATAGTTCCGTTTTCATTCTCTGTATAAGATGCATAAGCTGCATATTTTGTAAACAGTTTCACTGCCTCATCCACACTGAGCTTTTCTGACGGGATCCAGCCTTCTTCCGGCTGACCGCTGATGTTTTTGCGTGTCACTGCAAAATAAATATTTTCCATTGCATCAAAGCTGTCCACAGGGGCGTCAGAACCACCTGAAGCATGTATTCCCAGATCAAGCATGGTTTTCCATGCATAGATTCCTTCCATGCGGTGTGCCCCAATCGCAGGTTCCACTGTATTCATATCCAGATCCACAAAAACCGGCTGGATGTAGGCAAGAATATCTTCCTCTGCCATCTCTTTCAGAATCTGTGGATTTGTGATCTGACAGTGGACGATACCATGGCGGCCTTTAGGATTGTCTTTTCTGTATGGTGAATTCTTAATGGCTTCTATTACCATATCCATCGCCCTGTCACCGATACAGTGAACTGCTGCCTGCATCTGGTTCTGGTCAAACAGTTTAAACAATTCATTCAATTCTTCCTGGCTGAATGTAATAATGCCTGTATTTCCGGGAGAATCTTCATATGGTTCATTCATTGCCGCTGTCCTGGCCCCAAGAGAGCCATCCTGGATCAGTTTCACAGGCCCTATCGTAAAATGATCACCTTTCTGGCCTGTTCTGTATCCTTCTTCGATAAAAGCTTTTGCATCTTCCGCACGCTCAAAAAGGCACTGCTCATAATGACGTAAATTCAGCTCTCCACGCTCATCCAATGCTTTATATGCATTCATAATACGCTTCCAGTTTTTGCCGGGGAGTGCTCCCAGATCATCGGACTGAATTCCTGTGAAACCGCATTTATTCAGTTTCTTCACACTGTATTTTATATAATTCTCTACTTCTGCCTGTGTCGGTGCATCAAGTACAGAATAATAAAATTGTACCGCATTCTCTTTAATAAGACCAGTTTCCAGATTTACGTCTTTTGCGATCTCATCAAACTCTTTGATCTTCTGCAGCTTTTCGAGTCCAGGTGTATTACATACTGCAACATGGCCACACACACGCACCATAATAATCGGAATCTCTGATGACAGTGAATCCAGCTCATCTTTGTGAGGGTAACGTGGATTTTCAAAATTTTCCTCATTCCAGCCTCTGCAGTAGAGCCAGCTTACCGGAGTATTTTTATTTTCTTCCATTTTCTTTCTGGCAGCTTCCAGCATATCTTCCACGCTTCTGCAGTCAAAAAGCTTGACGGAATTTTCCACATACGCATAGTTGAGCATATGCATATGTGAATCCACAAATCCCGGAAGAAGTAATCTTCCCTTAAGGTCTACTCTGTCTTCACATGATATTTCTGATGCTTCTTCATTGCTTCCAACAAAAACAACCCTGCCGTTTTCAACGCCCACAGCCTGCGCGACTGTGTTTCTGTCATCTAATGTACGGATACATCCGTTAAAAAAAATTCTGTCCAAATTTATTTTCCCTCTTTTGCTTTTTTATCTTCATAAAAAAGATCAAAATCTTTATCCACTTTACCGATTCCCATATAACGTGCTTTGTAATCTTTCAGGAGTTTGAAAAAAGTTCCGCTTAAAATAAACAGAGTCGCCACATTTACAAAAGTCGGGAATACTGTAGTAAAGTCGGCAATTACCCACAGCTGTGCCGGTGTTCCGTTTCCATAGAGTGTCAGAACAGTAACCAGAAGTCCCCATAAAGGTGTTCCAAGTATGAATATTTTTTCTGCAATCTTAAACACTTTCTGGTTACCTTTCAGCCAGTGTTTCAGAATAACACTGTAGTAAGTAAACCAGCCTGTTGATGTGGTAAGTCCAAACAGGAAAATACTGATTGCAATTAATGCTCTCGCTACAGATCCCATGCCGGATTCAAAAGCTGTAAGAGTCAGTTCCGAACCCTGCAGACCTGAATTCCAGTATCCGGTTACAATAACAACGAGTCCTGTCATGGAGCATACAATAATAGTATCTGCAAATACCTCAAAAGCACCCATAAGTCCCTGTTTTACAGGATGATCAGTTTTTGCAGATGCATGAATCATTGGAGAAGTTCCCCAGCCTGCCTCGTTACTGTATACAGAACGGGCAAAACCAAGACGCATGGCTGTTGCCACACCTGCTCCCAGGAAACCGCCAACAGCTGCCTGTGTTGTAAAAGCACCTTTGAAGATCAGCCCGAAAGTTTCCGGAAGTTTATCTGCATTCATGATCAGAATAAACAGAGAGCCCACGATGTAAAGAAGGCACATAACAGGTGTCAGATAAGAAGAGATGACACCTACTTTCTTAACCCCGCCAATGATGATCAGATAAATTGCAAGTACATACAGAACTGACGGCACAATATATGGCAGTTTAAAAGTACTTCCCACAGCTTCAGATACAGTAAAGTTCTGAAGAGTGATAAACCATGTCATAAAGATACATCCACCAAACAATACTGCAAAAATTCTCCAGAATGGAAGTTTCTTCTCATCTCCCAGACCTTTCTGCATATAATATGTAGGTCCTCCGAGATATTCTCCATTTGGCTGTTTTTCTCTGTAATATACTGCCAGTGTTACTTCTGTCATCTTGATGATCATTGCAAGAAGTGCAGCCACCCACAACCAAAACAGTGCTCCCGGACCACCGGTTGCGATCGCAGTTGCCACACCGGACATATTAGATACACCTACTGTTCCTCCGATTGCAATGGAAATTGCCTGGAAAGGTGTCAGGTTTTTGCCGTCATCTCCACCTCCCTGACGTCTTTCTTTATTGAACATATTTTTTACAATATATCCAAAGTGACGGAACTGGAAAAATCCGGATCTCACAGTCAGATATATTCCTGTCACAAGAATTGTGATCAGTAACGGAAGTCCCCACATCCAGTTGGTAAATTTTTCAAATAATGCAAACATTCCCTTTCTCCTCTCTTTTTAGTTGTATAAACATGCATAGTTTTTACATTATATCATAATTTAGCCTCTTAATCTACCATTTCATACAAAAAGCGCATAATAATACAAAAAAAGAAATCCTTTGCATCAGGATTTTCCAGTACAAAGGATTTCTGTGTTTGTATAGATATAAATTTCTTTGTTATTCTACTTCTTCAGGTTCCATGCTGACTACATGTCCCTCATTCTTACCAAGATCATACTTCTGACTGTATTCAGTAAAATAAGTCCGGAACTCCACACTGTTTGACGGATAGATCTTTGAGTCGTGGATATGAATATCGGTGTTTTCTTCTCCACTCTTCATAAGCGCAACCATGGCACTTGCACAGTGAGATGCAATACGTCCGAAGCTGTTAAGGATATCATTAAATACGGTTCCCTCTTCAAGGCCACAATTTCCTTCACTGAGTCGTTCCACATGATGAAGTTTCAGTTCATCACACATATTTGTAATAACAACACCAAGCGGTGCAACACGAAGAGCTGCTTCCTTGTCATCTGCCATGAATGCATTACAGGTGATATTGATTTCCTCACGGACAGCTTCCATAACAATATTCAGTTCGTCCCAGGCAGCCTGTGAAAAATCCGTATGATTGTCATTCATCTCATTTGACATATGTGCAATATAGGAAGCATGGTCTCCAATTCGCTCAAAGTCATTGATCGTATGAAGATAAAGAGATACCTGTCTTGTCTGCGCTGTGTTCATCTCACGCTTGGTGAGCTGGATCAGATATTCACCGAGACGACTTTCGTATTTATCGATCAGGTCTTCTTTGCGCTGTACCTTGTCGTATTTATCCTTCTGATAATTATTAAGAAGGTTCATTGCTCTGTTTACATTCTTACGAAGTTTCTTCGCCATACCATTCATTGCACGGTGACACTGGCCGATCGCAAGCGCTGGATAATTGATGAGACGTTCTTCAAGGAGATCGAAATCTGCCTCATCCTCCAGTTCTTCCGCACTGTCTTTCACAAGATAGCATACCAGCTTTTCAAGTTTCGGAATGAAAGGAAACAGAACAATAACAGTAGCTACACGGAACACTGTGTTCAAAGCTGCAATATATACCGGTGTCATAACCATATCCATAAATCCGAAATGTACAACAGCATTTACACTGTAGAAGATCACTGACCACAGGATCAGACCGAAAAGGTCATTCAGAAGATATATGAGCGCTGTTCTTTTACCGTTCTTATTTGCTCCGATCGCAGAAATCAGGACTGGACAGGCAGCACCTACACCGATACCGAGCACAATTGGAAATGAACTTGCAAATGTAAGAAGTCCTGTTACGGAAAGTGCCTGGAGCACACCGACTGTAGCTGATGCACTCTGCAGTACTGCTGTAAAAAGGATACCTACAAGGATACCTGCCAGTGGATTGGAAAACATTGTGATCATATCTGTAAATGCCGCACTCTCTTTCAGTGGAGCAACCGCACCGCTCATTGTCTGCATACCTGTCATAAGAATGGAAAAACCAAGCATGATATTTCCGATATTCTTATGTACGGACCTTTTGCAGGCCATACGAAGAAGTGTACCGATCACTGCTACAACTGCTGAAATAGTTGCAGTTGAAAGAATGCTTGCAATACCGCCTGACCCCTTGATATATGAAAGACAAAGTATCCAGCCTGTGATACTGGTTCCGATATTGGCTCCCATGATAATACCGATAGCCTGTTTCAGTTTCATCATACCGGAGTTAACGAAACCAATAACCATTACGGTAGTTGCAGAAGAGGACTGAATGACACTGGTAACACCGGTACCAAGTGCAACGCCCTTAAGCGGAGTATTCGTCATTTTGTACAGAAAAGCTTCCAGCTTATTACCTGCAACTGATTTAAGTCCGTCACCCATCAGCGACATTCCGAATAAAAATAATGCTACTCCACTCAGCAAAGATAAGACCATTGAAAATATTTGCATAATTTTCTCCTCTGTTTATATTGCTTTAACTTAGATTTTGCTTATTTTTAACATTGCCTTTCTCATTATGCCATATCAAAAGTCTGATTACAACATCTGATTTTTTCTTTTTTTATCACTGTCTTATTTTATAACCACACTTTTTCTGTTGTTATATGTATATAACTTACTTCCTGTTTTGCTTATAATGCTCAGGTTTTCCCTTACTGCCGAATAATTATTTCTGAGGAAAGACGGAGCATCTACAAATGTAACTTTTGCCCTGATATATTTGAAAAAAGACTTCCTGCCCGTATTATTTCCATGGTGAGGTGCCTGAAGATATGTTGCCCTTAACTTTTTGCCATAGGTCTTTATAAGTCTTTTGCCTGTTTTTGCAGGAATATCCCCTGTAAAAAGCATACTCGTCTTTTTTCCTGATATCTTAAACACCAGTGATGATCCATTGCAGATATCCTTTGTTGTTTTTTTGAGATTCTTACTGTAGCTGTTAAAGACATCTATCGTAAGTCCTGAAAAATCAAGGGAATCCCCTGCTTTCAGCCATTTTATCTTTCTGCTTCCCGATATCACACTCATAAATCTCTGGTATACGGGATAATCGTCCCAGGCTCTTTTGTACTTGTTATACCTTGCAGAATCAATCTTCGGTGCATATATTTTCTTTATTTTAATTCCCTGAGGATCTGCAAAGATTCTGTTAAAAGCCCCCGTATGATCCGGATGTGGGTGTGTAATGATCCAAAGATCTACAGTTCCGCCATTATTTTTTATTATGTTCCGTACACGCTGATGATATCCTCCCCAGCCTCCATCAACAACAATCAATTTTCCATTACTGCCTTTAATAGTATAAAACATTGACTGCCCTGCATCATGGTCATCTCCATACTGCGTCACTCTCCATGAAATGCCCTTTGCAAAACAAGGCACTGCTCCTGTCAGAAACAGTACCATAAATAAAACAGCCAAAAATACTTTGATTATTTTGTTATTTATTTTCTTTTTCATATCTTTACCTGATGTATATTCCGTCTGTTCCCATGTAACTGTCTGACGGACAACTGAACTCTTTATTGTTCCTGAACAGATCTTCTACTGCCTTATAGTCCTCATTCATAAGATACTGCAGCAACACTCCCGGCATTCCCACACGGATACAGCGCTCTTCAGGTTCTCTGTTCTCCTGCGGAAAATACGGTACTGTCAGAGAAATTTCTGCGTTTTCGTTATGAAAATAAAGACCTGCACCCCGATCCTGAAACAGCTCACACACAGTTCTGTAATAAGAACGAAAAAATTCCTCATGACTGAATTTCAACGGTTCTCCGTCTTTTTTCTGCGGTTCTCTCACTACTGCACAAAGATAACTGTGATCATAATAAGTCATACAGACAGCCGCCGGATCCGGTACTGCACCATTAACAAGTCCGATATGACTCAGCTGATCAGCACCCTTTTTCAGTGCCTGCTCTCTTTTGTTGCTTCCGCCTTTTGCCTCCCACACACTCCATCTGTCTGTAGAAAAATTATAACCGATCATTTCCGGTCTCCACTCACTGTTAAAAAAGTCGATATATCCGCTTCCATCTTCTTTTCTGATCATATTAAGATTGGAAAGATACTCTACATCAAAAAGTCTGCCGCTGATCAGTTTTGTAAAAAACATACCCATATAATATGAAATAAGACTTTTTTCAGAAGAATCCAGATATGCTATGCTTTTGGATTTTTTCAGTCTGTCTCCTTCCGCTTCCAGTGCACTCTCTATCATAAACAGCTTCTGCAGAACTTCCATTCTCCTTTTCTCCATATACGGAAAAGTCAGCCTCTGTATTGGCATACTGCAGGTAAGCATTGCGTGAAGAAGTTCCTTGTTTGTAAATGCAAGTTCTATTGAATTATTTGTAAGACCACTGTCGTTTTTCCCGTCTTCCAGTTCCAGAGACATGGTGTAGGTTTTATCTTCTGTCAGAATCATTTCTATCTCCTTCCCCCCGTCAGGGAGAGTTTTTTATTTTTATCATTGTACCACGCATTTCTGTTTTTTCGCAATACAGAGAATCTGTCACCGACAATTTTTCTTATATACTATGGCATAAAAACAGGCTGTTCTCCGAAGAGATCAGCCTGCATGTATTTCATTATTTATTTCATATAAGTAAGCAGCCAGTTATATACCTTTGCCTGTCTCGTCTTATATGTTCCTACCTGATTTCCTGTATCAGACTCTATTGCCTTATAAACATTAACAAGATTATATGGTTTTTTTGTTTTCTTAAGAATACGTGTCACAGCTCCATAACCGCCCTGATGACGGAAATTGATAAACATGCCTACTGCCTGAATATCAGTAACACCCAATTTACGGATCTCAGCTTCAAATTCACCAATCTGCTGATACATCAGCTGGTCCTGACATTTAATACCAATTGGTGAAGAGATCAGTTTAACAATGATCTTCGCCCTGTTGGTATTTTTCTTAAGTTTGTATGTAGACCAGTTTTCATTCTGCACATCTTTCCACACATATCCCTTAGGATCATACTGTTTGTAAACATCTTCTCCCATAGTACTGTGTATCAGTTTCAGAAGTCTCTGTGCCTCTGTTGCATACCACTGACCTGCACCAATCGTGATCGCATGTTCCGCACTGCTGTTTGTATATGCTTCAGTGAAATCATCATAACGCTGATTTCCATATATCTGCCCGCCTGTTTCTACAGCATAAAGAATTTTCTTCATGACATCCTTCTGATAGGAATTAAACGCTGAATTACTGACAGGAGCAGATTTGCCGGTTGTCTTGATCTTTGCGCTTTTTTTCATTTCGCTGAGATATTTTACATTTCCAGCCTTCCTGTATGCGCGCACTGCATATACGTATTTCGTCTTTGGTGATGCTGTTGCATCAATAAAGGTAAGCGGACTGCTCGGAACATCATTTACAAGTTCCCAGTTGCCTCCGTTTGGTTTACGGTAGATTCTATATCCGTCTGCATTCTTTCTCCGCAGCCAGTGTACCTTTACTTTGCTTCCTGAAAGAGCTGTCACTGTAACTTTACGGATTTGCACAGGACGTGTGGCAATTTCCAGTGTTTTATATTTACTGTAAACTTTTTTGCCTTTTTCTGTTCTGTAGGCAAGCACCCTGTAACGGTATATCCTGCCGCTCTTCAGACCTCTGTCCGCATAGTAGTTTCTGCCTGAACTCACAGATGCGATTCTTTTGTATTTTTTCTCACCTTCTGCTCTCCGGTAAACGATATACCCCCGTGCAGAAGAAACCTTTTTCCACCTGATAGACAGTGAATTAGTTCCTGAACCTTTTCTCTGTACTGTCACAGTCGCATTTTTTATAGAAGAAGCTGCATTTACCGGAACTTTTGCTGCAAATACCATTGCCATCATCAGCAACGCCATAACAAACATCGTTCCTGTTTTTGATATGCTTTCTTTTTTCATAAAACCGTCCTTTCCTGAGTCTCACTGCAATACTAACATTTTAAGAAAAATCTTTGAAAAAAGCAAGCATTTTTTACATTTTTTTTAAATTTGTTAATTTTGTATTACTTTACGTGATGATTATTTATCTTACATCACCCATGAAAAACAGTGCCATTGTACCTGGGCCCGAATGAGCACCAATGACAGCACCTACATGATTGATAAGGACAGTTTTTATGGAATATTTTTCTTTTACTTTTGATGCAAGATATTCTGCCTCTTTCAGACAGTCCCCGTGACTGATAAAGATCGTGTCACATTTCTCACGATAACTGCCGATTTTCTTATCCATCTGATCCACAAGTTCAAGAAGTGATTTTTTCCGTCCACGCACTTTTCCTATCGGGATAAGTTTACCGGCATCATCTACATGAAGGATCGGTTTGATATTCAGCATACCGCCAAGAACAGCAGTTGTCCTGGATACTCTTCCTCCCCGATACAGATGATTCAGGTCATCCACCGTAAAGAGGTGTACGATATGTTTCCTGTTATTTTCCACCCAGTCAGCCACTGCTTCCATATCTTCTCCTGCTTCTTTTCGCTTCTGTGCCAGATAGACCAGAAGTCCCTGGCCAAGAGATGCTGCCAGAGAATCTTTTACAATGATCTTACGCTCCGGATATTCTTCTTTCAGTTCTTCCGCCGCAATCCTGCAGCTGTTATAAGTTCCGCTTAACCCTGAAGAAAATGCAATGTGAAGAATGTCTTTTCCTTCCTTCAGATAAGGTTCAAACAGATTCCTCGCATCAGCCGGATTCACCTGTGCAGTAGTCGGCATGGATCCCTCCCGCATTTTTCTGTAAAATTCTCCTACCGGCATGAAATTTTCGTGGGAGTAATGTTTTCCCTCCATTGTATAACTGAGCCAGGTACAGCCTATTCCATGTTTTTCATAAAAACTGTCTGGAAGATCTGCATTGTTGTCTGTTGTGATCACATATTCTCTCATAATTATATCCTTTCCGGCTCCAGCATCATCTGACCTGATACTGCTCCTGCGTCTACTTTACAACTGCTGTCCTGACGGTCAGGCAGCTTTTATTTATCATACCATATCACGTCCCTGCCGACCATAAAAATCGCCCTGTTGAAATGGATTTATTTAAATGCATCCAGTGCAGCCTGAAGCTGATTATCTTCATCATGCGATATCTCATCCTGATTCAGAAGTTCAGAATCAAGTTTCACTTCCACATCAGGCTGGATTCCTACTTTATTAATAGAATTTCCGTTCGGTGTATAATAATTTGAAACCGTAAGCTTCACAGCACTTCCGTCGCTGAGCTGACGTATGGACTGCACCACTCCTTTGCCATATGTGGTTGTACCTACGATCTTTCCAATTCCATAATCCTGCACTGCACCTGCAAAAATCTCCGACGCACTGGCACTGTTTTCATTTACAAGCACTGCCAGTGGGATTTCCAGCGGATCTTCGCCATCGGAAGTCTCTTCTTCTCTGTTCCCGTATTTATCCTCTGTATAAACGATCAGCCCTTCCGGAAGCACATGATTCAGGATCTCACACACAGAAGTCAGAAGCCCGCCAGGATTATCCCTAAGATCAATGACCAGCTTATCCATCCCCCGTTCTTTAAGACTGTTAAAAGCGTCCAGATAATTTTCCGGGGTATTTCCTTTAAATTCCGTGATTCTGATGTACCCTGTATTATCGTCCAGCATTTCTTCAAACACCGATGGCAGCTCCACATCTGTGATCTCTGTTTCAATTTCCAGCGCATTTTCCTCACCATCTCTGTGCACAGTCAGAACTACACTGTCTTTTCCGCTTTTGCGTATCATATTCACCACATCGGAAAGTTCTTTATCCGTTATATCTTCGCCATCTATGGCACTGATCACATCATCTTTCTTAAGTCCTGCTTTTTCTCCCGGACCACCTTCATAACATTCGACAACTCTTACTCCACCCTCTTTATTTTTTTCCATGGAAATACCAATTCCGACATAAGATCCATCTGTTGAAGATGTTTCCTGTTCATATTCATCCGCCGTATAATACCGGGAATACACATCACCCAGTCCATAAAGAAGTCCTGCATAGATACCTTCTGCCAGTTTATCTTCGTCTTTTTCTCCAAGGTAATCCTGATCGATCAGTTTTTCAAGATACTCGATCTTTCTTACATGGGACTGATCTGCCAGAACACCCCCGTTCAGATAACCATCTGCATAATTGATTCCCACTGCTGCCACTGCAGTTATCACGACTCCTGTAACTACGCCCTTTACATATTCCCTGTGTTTCATATTTATACCTTTCCTGCTTCTATTCGTAACTGTTCAGCACCCTCACATTTTTATGTAACAGGAACATTACGGAGTAATTTCCTATAAAGTAAAAAATATGCGGTATAATGCCACTTTTACTCTGTCAGCATTATACCACATATTTATAGTCTGTCATTATACTCTTAAATGTTTTCTGGTTGTCCAGAAACTTCCTACCAGGCCGATTCCGATTCCAAGCGCAAGACCGATCGGAAGAAGTGTTCTGTAAATCTGCATTACAGGAATAAAATCAACCACACCTGTAAGTACATTAAATTTCGTAAGAATATATTCCACAGCAGTATTGTACAGGAAGTACAGAGCTGTCAGCGGAATTGCAGCACCAATGATACCCAGTACCATACCCTCGAGTACGAAAGGCGCTCTTACAAAACCATCTGTCGCACCAATATATTTCATAATACCAATTTCTTCCTTACGTACTGAAATACCTACAGAAATGGTATTGCTGATAAGGAAAACTGAAATAAGGATCAGGATGACAATGATGATGATCGATGCATAGGAAACCAGTTTGTTGAAGCTTCCCAGTGTATTCGCGGCTTTTTCTGACTGATTTACCTCTCTTACATTATCCAGCCCCTGGATATATGCAACAAGTTCGCTCTGTTTTTCAATCTGATTCATATATACCTGAAGGTTTGCAGAATTCACAAGCGGATTATCATCTTTGAAGCCTTCTGCTGCATCTGATCCCTGGAAATACTGATCTTTGAACTTCTGCCATGCATCATCAGCTGACTCAAACTCTACCTTTTCAACTTCCGGACGGACTTTGATCAGATTTTCAACCGCATCTATCTGTTCCTGAGTCGTTCCCTCATTAAAAAATACAGTTACGGGAACTTCCTGTTCTACTTTGTGTGCGATATTATCTACATTGTTTACGATCGAATAAAAAACACCAACCAGAAAAATACAGGCTGCCATAGTAATGATCGATGCAAGGGAAAACATCCAGTTTCTCCTGATATTTTTGATACCCTGTTTCAGAGTATACCAGATTGTACTAGGCCTCATGATATCCTCCTTCTTTCTCATCGCTTACAATAACGCCATCATGCATTGTTACAACACGCTTTTTCATGGCATTTACGATTTCTTTGTTATGGGTTACTACCAGCACTGTTGTACCACGTTCGTTGATCTGTTCCAGAAGTTTCATGATTTCTTCAGAAGTCTTAGGATCAAGGTTTCCGGTAGGTTCATCTGCCAGAAGAATATCCGGACGGTTTACAAGAGCTCTGGCAAGTGCAACCCTCTGCTGTTCTCCACCTGACAGTTCATCAGGAAAAGATTTATATTTCTCTGCCAGTCCTACCTCCTGAAGCACTTCCGGTACACGTTTACGGATCACACGGGTAGGTCTTCCGATGACACGCTGTGCAAAAGCAACGTTTTCATAAACATTGCGGTCTTTCAGAAGACGGAAGTCCTGGAATACAACTCCCAGTTTTCTGCGGTATTTCGCAACACGGCGGTGTTTCATTTTTTCAAGTCTCTCACCGCTGACGATCATCTGGCCGCCCGTACTGTCCAGTTCCTTCATAAGAAGCTTGATCAGGGTTGATTTTCCGGATCCGCTGCTTCCTACAACAAATACAAATTCACCTTTATCAACATGTAAGTTTGCATGGTTTACGGCCGGAAGGCCTTTGCCATAAGACTTGCTTACATCAATCAGGTCGATCATTTTCAGATTCCTCCTACTATTCTATAATACACGACAAGAAAAATGCTGTCAGAATCCCCGACAGCAATTTTCTGCATTCTTCGGTCTTGATTTAATGTTTTTGTAACATTGTTGTAACATATATCCTCTCAGAATGCAACCCTTTTTTTCTTAAGTTCACGAAAATTTCATTTTTTGTAGTTACTTTTTGTAGTCCGATATCTCTGGCTACAGCATTAATATTCAAGCGTTTCCATGTACTTCATATACCTTACAACCATCAGTGCGATCTTGAATGTGATGGCATCTTCAAATACACGAAGATCAAGACCTGTACTCTTCTGCAGCTTGTCCAGACGGTAAACCAGAGTATTTCTGTGAATATAAAGCTGTCTGGAAGTTTCTGAAACGTTCAGGCTGTTTTCAAAGAATTTATCGATTGTAACCAGCGTTTCCTCATCGAAATCATCCGGTGATTTGTTCTCAAAAATCTCCTTGATAAACATTTTGCAGAGAGGAATCGGAAGCTGATAAATAAGACGTCCGATACCCAGTGAACTATATGCGATAACGTCCTTGTCTCCAAAGAAGATCTTGCCGACATCCAGTGCCATTCTTGCTTCTTTATAAGAACGTGAAACTTCTTTCAGTTCATTTACAATGGTACCATATGCAATATGTGTGTCCCCGTTCTGGTTCAGTCCCAGTGTATCAAGAATTGCATGGGCAAGTTTATCCATATCCGCATATCCTTCCCCATCTTCCAGTTCTTTTACAATGATAATACTCTTCTCATCTACAGCTGTAATAAAATCTTTGCTCTTTCCACCGAAAAAGCTCTTGACACTCTCCATGGAACTGTGATCTTTTTCCTGCTGAAGTTCCAGGATCATTACAACTCTGCGGACATCCGCATCAATGTGCAGCTTCTTTGCACGGTTATAAATATCAACCAGCAACAGGTTATCAAGAAGCAGGTTTTTGATGAAACTGTCTTTGTCAAAGCGCTCCTTATATGCAACTATAAGATTCTGTATCTGAAAAGCAGCAAGCTTGCCTACCATATAAGTATCCTCATCATCTCCGTGAGCAACCAGAATATATTCCAGTTGATAGTCATCACATACCTTAAAATACTGGAAACCTTTTACAAGCTGACTGTCCGCCTGAGACTCCACAAATGCCTGGATATCTCCCGGCTGAATAGAAAAATCTGAAAAAGTTGTGGCAAGCACCTTTCCCTCTGTGTCAATAATGCAGAATTCTGTCCTGGAGATTTCCTTCAAACCTTCCAGCGTATTCTGAAGTACCTGATTTGATATCATCTGCTTACATCCCTTCCCGCTTTATCGCGTTTTTCTTCTTTTTACCCCACAATATTCCTATAGATAAAATATATTTTAATACAAAATGACCAAAAATGAAAGAGGAAAACTTATTAATTTTACAGATTTTTGTGTATTTTTGCTATTTTTCTATAAATCCTTCCCCATGAACCTCTCGTGCATCCCCCACGATCACAAATGCAGCCGGGTCAATTTCATCGATTTTCTCTTTCAGCTGTACCAGTTCTTTCTTTCCTACTACACAGAAAAGCATCAGTTTATCTTCTCCAGAGTACATTCCTTTTGCTGAAACACCTGTAATTCCACGATCCAGGTCATTCATTACCATTTCAGAAATTTCTTCTGGCTTTTCTGTTATGATGTACACAGATTTTGAAAATTTAAGGCCTTCAATAATTCCATCCGAAACTTTTGTAACCAGATAAACCGCTATGATAGCATAAAGTGCTCTTTCCACGCCAAATACATACATACCTACAACGACGATCGCACCGTCTATAAACTGCATGATCTGAGCTATAGAATAGTGATTCAGATATTTCTGTATAATTGCTGCCATCATATCCGTTCCACCGGTGGTCCCTCCACCAAGAAAAACCATTCCTATTCCAACTCCCTGAAGGATTCCGCCATAAAGAGCCACAAGTAGCATATCTTCTGACAGTTTCCATGCCGGAAGAACTGCCAGCCAGAGAGTCAGCATACAGTCACCAAAAAGTGCTTTTTTTACAAATTTAAAACCTTTTACTTTTGTTGCTATAATAAAGAGAGGAAGATTCAATGCAACATTTGTGATCCAGAGCGGGATCCCGTTGCCATAAATACCTTTTGTCCAGGCTTTTACAAGAATAGCTATACCGGAAAAACCTCCTGTAACCATTCCCGCTGCATCAAAGCAGGAAGTTATCGCAGTTCCCATCAGTCCGGTTCCCACAATGATCAGCAAATATTCAAGATACCAGGGTTTCTTTCCAGTCAGTTTCATAATTTTTTCCTTTCTGTCTTTGTAGTGCTTCATCTCAATAAAGTTTCCAGTATTCTAAAAGAACGGGAGACGACTGACGTCGCTTCCCGCTCTTATTTTTCCCTATTTGGTTGTTTTATTCTCAAACCTGATAAAATGGTAGCTCTCTACTATCTGAAAGTATTTGATAATTCTTGGATATAACGGCTCTGCTGCTTCGCCAAACTGCTCTTTCACCAGAACTGCTATATCAGCAACGGTTTTTTCTCCGTCAATCAGTGGCCAGATAAAACTGCCCTGACTGTCCAGATGGACCTTGGTAAACCGAGGCTTGTTAAAAATTTTCTGAGCAATCGTATTAAATGCTCCTGTATTCTCTACTTCCAGGATTACCCTGTCCTTGATGTCTTTGTGCCATCGAAGGTCCTGCGCCTTTACCGGCGTAAGATCCAGGTAATTCACATCCATTTTTTTATCATTTTTTTTCTTCATCAGGCTTTTTTCTTTTTCCATAAGGAGAATTTCAGCAGTGTCAGGATCATGATTATCATGAGAACAACACCACCGATGTTACCAAAGTTGACTGCTCCGGATACATCCAGGCTGATGCCTGCAACTGCAAGGATTGCAAGAGCAATACCAACCAGACCTTCACCGGCGATCATACCGGCACAGTACAGAGTACCGTCTGTAACCTGATCATTTTTTGTTTTCTCATCAACATTCTTTCTTCCATCCATGAACATACGAACAACACCACCGATCATGATAGATGCGTTCAGGTAGATTGGAAGATAAAGACCGATTGCAAAAGGCATTACCGGAATTCTTAAGATTTCCATACCAATTGCAAGGAACACACCGATAAATACCAGTGCCCATGGAAGGTTTCCTCCCATGATACCCTCAACGATCATCTTCATAAGACCAGCCTGTGGTGCCGGAACTTCTGCTCCGCCGTATCCCCATGCTGCATCCAGAAGATAAAGGACACCACCGATTGCAAGACCGGAAGCAACAACACCGATGAGCTCACCGATCTGCTGGGACTTCGGAGTTGCACCAAGAAGATATCCTGTCTTAAGGTCCTGAGAAGTATCACCTGCGATAGCTGCAATGATACAGATAACAGAACCGATAGCAATTGCTGCTTTCATTCCGTCAATTCCAGTCTGTCCGCTTCCTTTGATAACAATTGTTGAAATCAGAAGTGTAGCGATAGCCATACCGGATACCGGGTTGTTGGAACTTCCGATCATACCTACCATACGGGAAGATACAGTTGCAAAGAAGAATCCGAAGATTACGATAAGTAAAGCTCCGAGCGGATTAACCGGGATAGCCGGCACAGCCCAGATAATAACTACCATTGCAACGATACCGATCAGAATAAAGTTCATCGGAAGGTCTCTGTCAGTTCTTGCTGTTCCTTTTGCGGAACCGCCTTTCATGCTCTTCATGGAATCACGGAATGTAGTGATGATCAGAGGCATGGATTTGATCAGAGAAATGATACCGCCAGTTGCGATAGCACCTGCACCGATGTATTTAACATATTTGCTCCAGATCGCTGCTGCTCCGCCAGCTGCATAAAGCTGGGAAATAGTAACTCCAGGATCTGCCGGATACAGCCATGTATCTGGTCCAAACAGACAGATCAGAGGAATGATAACCATCCATCCAACGATGGAACCTACAAACATGAAAGATGCGATACGAGGTCCTACGATATAACCAACACCAAGAAGTGCCGGATATACTTCCATACCGATTTCTCCCTTGAATGACTTAAATGCTGCAGAAACATCTGCCGGGATAACTTTCAGGCCATCTACGACAAATTTAAATACAGCTGCAAGTCCCATACCGGAAAATACTGTGGAAGCGTTTGATCCACCTTCTTCACCTGCAAGAAGAACATCTGCACAGGCAGTTCCTTCAGGATAGAGAAGTGTTGCATGCTCTTTTACGATCAGAGCGTTACGAAGTGGTACCATGAAAAGAACACCAAGGATACCACCGCAGAGTGCGATCAGAGTGATCTCTACGAGACTCGGTTTGTCACAGAGACCTTCTTCTGCCCACAGGAAAAGTGCAGGCATTGTAAAGATGGCACCAGCTGCAAGAGACTCACCGGCAGAACCGATAGTCTGTACCATATTGCTCTCCAAAATGGAGTTTTTCTTCATGATCACGCGGATAACACCCATGGAAATAACTGCTGCAGGAATAGATGCAGAAACAGTCATACCAACACGAAGTCCCAGATAAGCATTGGCTGCACCAAAGACAATCGCAAGGATAACACCCATGATCACGGATGTTGCCGTCATTTCCGGTGTGATTTTTTCAGCCGGAATATACGGTTTGAACTCTTTTTCGTTCATTGATTTCCTCTCCCTTAATTTTTTGGTCCATTAACCTGAGTACTTATTATAGCCGACATTTATTGATTAATCAAGCTTACTTTGTTATATTTTTGATAATTTCTTTATCTTTTTTTACATTTTCCCTGTTAAAATTTTACAGTTTTTGTATATAATGCATAATTATTCATTGACTTCCAGCTGTTTTGTGAGATATCGTCCGACAATTCTCGAAAAGCCTCTGATATCTCTGATATAAGCAAAATCTTTACCGAATATTTTTTTCTCAGTTGCAAGATCTTTTTCTTCTCCTGCAAACACCCCGAGAACGCTTACTTCAAGGTTACGTAAGCGCCGCACTTCTGTAGCTGTATCTGCAATGGCTGCTTTCCCCTGATAAGGCTGGGGATTTCTGGCATTCGGCCTGTTTACAATCACATCATACGGTTTTCCATCGCTAAGTACGATCAGAATCTTTTTGTCTTCCTCTCTCTGAAGGAGACTGTACCCTGCTGTCTTTATGGCAAGTCCGTCCCTGTTATTGGAAGAAGTTACATAATTGAAAATGTTTTCGTTTTCACTCCTTGGATCGTCATATTTTCTAAACCGATGAAGTATCGTATAGTCCCAGAAAGTACAGAAACTCATGACTCTGTGCGGAATGTCCACATTACTCAGTGCCTCGCTGATAATATACGCCTGCAGTGCAACTTCTCCCTGCCTGCTCATCTGTGACCCACTTGCATCTATCAGCACATCAACAACGAACTCCGATGCATCACCCTTTACCTCCTGCTGAAAAACTTTTGCATCTTTCGTCCTGCCGATCCTCCATAATCTGGAAGGTACAATATTCCCACGATCTGCCAGGACTGTCTGCGTTTCTTTACGTAAAACCAGCGATTTCCGCAATGTATCCGTAAGAACAGCAATATTTCGCTTGACAATTCTGTGTTTTTCATGGTACAGCCAGATATTTTTATTTTTCAGCCTTTTTGCATATTCATACTGATAGTTTCTCTTTGCCGGATTTCTAAGGATTCCCTCTGTAAAATACAGGCTACAGTCTCCATGGACGCCCCTGCACATCAGATAATTGATTCTCTTTTCTTCTGCTTCTGTAAGATATGTCCGGCCATAGTTCAGTTCCACATAAGTATAGGCTTTTTCCAGCATTTCCGGAGTTACGACTGTAACCTTGCGCTTTACTTCACGCTTTTTTTCCATCTCTTCCGTGACAGAATTATTCTCAAGTCCCGTCATATTTCCTGTCAGCTGTTCCACATAACTTTCGAGAGCTTCTTCGTACATTTCCTCCGACAGAAAATCCTCCCACGAAAATTCCGTAAGCTCCTCCATCGTTACTGCCATAACACGTTCAAGGTTTCCATGGACTGCCTCAAAAGAGGGATCGATCAGTGTATTATACAGTCTGTCTACTGCACGGATCAGTCCCATGGTATCTTCTGCTCTGCCGGCTTCTGCGATCAGCTCCATAAACGGCTGCATCTTTTTTTCTACCTGATGTTCACTTTCGGACAGACGGTTTCTCAGTACTGAAACTTTAAATCTCCCCAGAAGATCATTCTGTGAGGGCATTTTTTCAAATTCCTGATCCAGAATATCTTCATACGTCTGTCTCTGGATTTTTTTGACACCCGGCCGTTCTGCACATATTTTTTCACCAATTGCCTCTTCTATACACAGCTGTGCCACTGATGTCAGTTCATACTCCCCTGCCTGAAGAAAAATCTTCTTTACAAGGTACAGTCCCATAAGGTTTTTGTCATAGTATCTTGCAAAAGCCCCCTGCTTGATTCCATCATAAAGAGCAATTGATTTTGATCTGAGAAACAGTGAAATATCAGGTTTCATTTCCAGGGTATAATCACCGCTTACTGTCCAGAGCAGGTTTTTTATACGGTTTTCCAGTTCAAGACGCTGATCATCCAAATGCATATCTTCTGTATTTTTATTCATATACGTCTTCTCTTGTCCATTCTTCCGGAATTCGTGTAGAAACAGCATCTTCAACGATTTCTTTTTCAAAAACATCAAAAGTCTTATTCACCACACCCATCTGTATAGCTTTTCTCGGTGAAAGTCCTGTATCAACAATCTTCATCGCTGCCAGAAGTCCCCTCAGATCAAGTGCCTTTGTTGAAATTTCACTGTTCAATGCCTTTAGCTGAAGGTCAAGAAAAACTCCTATAAACTGTTCTACAGCTTTCTGTTTTGCAGCCGGAAACATTTCCCTGAAAATAAATCCAAGAGTTTCCTCCGTCTGTGCCGGCATTTCGATCACAAGAAATCTGGATACCAGCGCCTCATTCAGTTCTTTTGTTCCTGCATATCCATAGTTCATAGTTCCGATAAATCTTGTCGCAGGATGAAGATCGATCTTGTCATATCCCGGTACATCAATGGAACGTCTGTAATCCAGCGTTGCATGAAGCACTGAGACCGCATCGTTCTTTGCCATGTTAATTTCGTCCAGGATTCCGAAACCACCGTATTCTGCGCAACGGTAAATACTTCCCTTGCGCAGTTTAACTTCATTGTCCTCAAAAGTATCTGTTCCGATCAGATCTCCACTGTTTGTATTAACATGGAAAGAAATATTATAAGAAGGCCGGTTAAAAATATATGCAAGATTTTCTGCGAGAATATTTTTTCCGGTTGCTTTCGGACCTGTCAGAAGAAGATTCTGCCCCTGCAGAAGTGCTGCGATCGCCATTTCCAGAATATCTTTTCCATAAAAAGGAATGGCAGGACGAATTACTCTTCCTGCCACTTCTTCAGGAACCGGAAATTCTGAGCGAAAATTTTCGACTTGTTTGATAAGAACAGGAGAAACTCCCTGTTCTTCCAGAAATTTCAGTTCATTCATATTTATTCTACCTCAGATTATACTTCAAAAATAAGATCTCCGTAAGATGGCATTGGCCACATAGACTTGTCCACCAGCATTTCCAGTTCGTCAACCGGTTTACGAAGAGCGTCCATTGCTTTTACAACCTGTTCTCTGCAATATACTGCACGTTCTCTTCCTTCTGCCACCTCCGGTACTTTCTCTACCAGTGCAGAAAGAGTATGCATAGCTTCGTTTGTTTCTTTTAAAAGAGCAGAGCATTTCTTGAGAAGTTCAGCCTGAACACTTACCTCAGTTACTCCGGCTGCTTTTACTGCATTGATGGAATCTGCCAGCACTGTAGTATATCTGATCACTGCCGGAATGATCTGTTTGGTTGCAATATCAATCATAGTTTTTGCTTCTATATTAATAGCTTTTGCATAGATCTCATACTGGATTTCTGCACGTGATTCCAGTTCAGCTTTGGTAAATACATGGAATTTCTCAAACAGATTTACTGCCTTTTCAGTTGTAAGTGCCGGAATCGCATCTACCATGGATGGAAGATTTGGAAGACCTCTTCTCTTTGCTTCTTCTGCCCATTCCGGTGCATAGCCATTGCCATTGAATACAATACGCTGATGATCAATAGCATATTCTTTGATAAGGTCATGAACCGCCATATCAAAGTCTTCAGCTTTTTCAAGGCGGTCACATGCTTCCTTGAATACTTCTGCTGCAATCGTATTCAGTACAACATTACATTCAGAAATAGAATCCCTGGAACCTACCATACGGAATTCAAATTTATTTCCGGTAAATGCAAACGGTGATGTACGGTTTCTGTCTGTTGCATCTTTCATAAAATCAGGCAGTGTCTTAACACCTGTTTCCAGAATGCTTCCCTTCTTACTGTGGGTTGCTGTACCTGTACTGATCAGCTGATCCAGAACATCTCCAAGCTGTTCGCCAAGGAATACGGAAATAACTGCCGGCGGTGCTTCATTACCACCCAGACGCTGGTCATTTCCAACATCCGCTGCTGATTCACGGAGCAGATCTGCATGTGTATCTACTGCTTTCAGGATACAGGTGAGTACCAGGAGGAACTGAATGTTCTCATGTGGTGTTTTGCCTGGATCAAGGAGATTGATTCCGTCGTCAGTTGTCAGAGACCAGTTATTATGTTTACCGGAACCGTTAACTCCTGCAAATGGTTTCTCATGAAGCAGGCAGCGCATTCCGTGACGGCTTGCGACCTTTTTCAGGATACGCATCATGATCTGGTTATGGTCAGCTGCAATATTTACCGGCGCGTAAATAGGTGCCAGCTCATGCTGTGCAGGTGCTACTTCATTGTGCTGTGTCTTTGCAGTTACGCCAAGCTTCCAGCACTCTTCATTTACTTCTTTCATGTATGCAGAAATTCTCTGACGTATGGTTCCCAGATAATGGTCATCCATTTCCTGGCCTTTCGGAGGCATTGCACCGAAAAGAGTTCTTCCTGTGTATGTCAGGTCTTTACGCTGAAGCCATTTTTCCTTATCAATAAGGAAGTATTCCTGCTCTGCACCTACTGACGGTGTAACTCTTTTGGATGTAGTATTTCCAAACAGACGCAGAAGTCTCAATGCCTGTGTATTGATTGCTTCCATTGAACGGAGAAGAGGAGTTTTCTGATCCAGTGCTTCTCCTGTATATGAACAGAAAGCTGTCGGAATGCAGAGTATTCCACCTGCTGCATCATGACGTACAAATGCCGGTGATGTGCAGTCCCATGTGGTATATCCTCTCGCTTCAAAAGTTGCGCGGAGTCCTCCTGACGGGAATGATGAAGCATCCGGCTCACCCTTGATGAGTTCTTTTCCGGAAAAACTCATCAGAACTTTTCCGTCATCTCTCGGTGCTGTGATAAATGCATCATGTTTCTCGGCTGTTACACCGGTCAGAGGCTGAAACCAGTGACTGTAATGTGTTGCTCCTTTTTCGATTGCCCATTCTTTCATTTCATGAGCAACTACATCTGCAACCTCCATGGAAAGTTCCTTGCCTTCTTCGATTGTCTTTTTCAGTTCTTTGTAAACTTTCTTCGGAAGTCTCTCCTGCATAACAGAATCATTGAATACATCGCATCCAAAAAGTTCTGTCACATTCACATAATCTGACATTCTCTTTCTCCTTTATGTATGGTTTATGATTATTTTCTGGTGCTTTTCAGATAAAGATTCATTGCTTTATGACGGTTTTCTATTTCCACAAGTGTCTGATCTCCGCCAAACTCTCCATCGAGAGTCCACGGCACAGCTTCTTCTGATTCAATCGTGATCTTGCTTGTCTTGAAAGAATGAACAAGATCTGTATTATCTTCTGCCATAAGAAGTGCCGTCATGATCTCCTGTAATTCCAGCGGATTTTTTGGACATACGATCAGTGTCACTTCAAAAAGCCCGTCATTCATGTCTACGTTTTTGCCTGTGAGGTTCTTAAATCCACCTACAGACCGGGAATTAGTGATCATTCCCACTATAAAATCATCTTCCACCTCAAGCTCATCTGCTGTAACTTTCATATGGTAAGACTTTATATCAAAAAGACGTTTTACGCCTTCCAGAAGGTATGCAACATGTCCCAGAACATTCTTCAGATCCTGATCTGTTTCATAAGAAACATCTGTAAAAAGACCAAATGCTGCAACATATGCAAACGTCTGATTGTTAAACCGTCCGATATCACAGTGATAAAGTTCCTCTTCCATAATCATCTCGGCTGCCTTTATCATATTCTTCGGCATGAACAGACTGTTTGCAAAATCATTGGTACTTCCTGCCGGAATATATCCGATCGGTACCTGACTCTTCTGTTCCATAATTCCGGTCACAACCTCATCAAGGGTTCCATCTCCTCCACTGCAGACAATCAGATCCACTTTGTCCGCATATTCTTTTGCTTTCAGATATGCATCTCTTGAAGCCTGGGTGGCGTGCACTATAATTTCATACTCATGGCTGCTGAATACATCTATGATATCCAGAAGGTGTGTTTTAATTTTTCCTTTCCCGGCTTTGGGATTAAAAACAAAAAGCATTTTTTTTCCCACGGTCTGAAATCCCCTTTCTGTTTTTTGTTTCATGTGCATGTAATATCATACAACAAAATTATAAAAATTCCTAGATGCAAATTTTTTATGCTGATTCGCCAAAAATTTTGGCAATTCTGACAGCAATATTTTCATATATATAAAACAAAAAATCCCCTGAAATATTCAGAGGATTAAGTAGCGAGAGGGGGATTCGAACCCTCGACACCACGGGTATGAACCGTGTGCTCTAGCCAACTGAGCTATCTCG
>CAKRLX010000004.1 GCA_934359835.1 uncultured Blautia sp. | reverse complement strand
ATTGAAACCGCCGTGTACCGAACGGTACGCACGGTGGTGTGAGAGGACGGTGGTTAGTCACCGCCTCCTACTCTATTGTAAAAACCAGAAAAAAAGTTTCCTATTGTAATATAAAATTGCTATTGTAAAAATACTGGAAATTCGTTAAAATAAAGCATGGTTAAGTATGATAATCGGGAAACTGCCGTAAAATAATTTACGGAAAGGTGTGAACCAGATTATAAAAGAAAAGAACAAAAACAGATCAGTTGCTGCAGGAATAATATTGCTGTGCAGTGTGATGCTTTCCGGATGTGGTCAGAATAAAGCAGAAATTTTTCTTGATGAACAGGAAAATATAAAGACGGAACAGACTTCCGGAGAATCAGAAACTGAGGAAGCGGGCCTTGCACAGACCGCCGGGAAAGATGAAATACCTGAAATAAGCCCGACAGAGCCTGTAGTTCCGACAGAAATCTTTGTGGATGTCTGTGGTGCAGTGGTGAAGCCGGGAGTATATGAGATGGAAGCAGACAGCAGAGTTTTTCAGGCCATTGAGGCGGCTGGAGGAATGCTGCCTGAGGCTTCAGGTAATTCAGTAAACCAGGCACAGCCGGTCAGCGATGGTCAGCAGATCTATGTTCCAACCAAAGAAGAAATAGCAGATGGCACAGTAACTTTGCCGGCGGGAAACCAGCAGTCAGGAGAAAAAGGCGTGCAGGAAACCGAATCAGGTAAAGTTAATCTGAATACAGCAGATGCGGAAACCCTTAAGACATTATCCGGAATCGGAGATGCCAAGGCACAGGCAATTCTTGCCTGGCGTGAAGAAAATGGAAGATTTTCCAGTGTTGAGGATATCATGCAGGTGCCGGGAATAAAAGAAAGTACTTTTGTCAAGATAAAAGATAAGGTAACAATAGATTAGTAATTGTTCACAGTAACAGAGTAAGGAGAAGTAAATGAGCAGGAAAGTTTTAGTGGTTGATGACGAAAAATTAATTGTAAAAGGAATTCGCTTTAATCTGGAACAGGACGGAATGGAAGTGGATTGCGCTTACGATGGAGAGGAAGCAGTAGAAAAAGCAAAAGAAAATAAATATGATATTATTCTTCTGGATCTGATGCTTCCGAAGATGGATGGGCTGGAAGTATGCCAGCAGATCCGTGAATTTTCCAATGTACCTATCGTTATGCTTACTGCAAAAGGCGAAGATATGGACAAAATTCTGGGACTGGATTACGGTGCAGATGATTATATTACAAAACCGTTCAATATCCTTGAAGTAAAAGCCCGCATCAAAGCGATCATGCGCCGTGCACGTTCTGAGCATGAAGAAAAAGAAAAAGCAAAGACGATTGAGGCAGGAGATCTGAAACTTGACTGTGAGGGACGCCGTGTATTTATTTCCGGAAAAGAAATCAATCTTACGGCAAAGGAATTTGATGTACTTGAACTCCTGGTATTCAATCCAAATAAGGTTTACAGTCGTGAAAATCTTCTGAATATTGTATGGGGATATGAGTATCCGGGAGATGTACGTACGGTGGATGTACATATCCGTCGTCTTCGCGAAAAAATTGAGGCAAATCCCAGTGAGCCCAAATATGTACACACCAAATGGGGTGTAGGTTACTATTTTCAGGCATAATCAATGACTGCGAAAAAAAAGACCAGATTTTTCAAAAGTCTGCGTTTCAGAATAATGATCATTCTGTTGATTCTGGGAATTGTACCAAGTGTTATTGTGACACAGTTGATGATTCATAATTACGAAACACAGGCACTGGAAGTACGTGCATCTGCAGTACGCGCACAGTGTGCGATCCTGTCAAATCAGATAATCAAGGAAAATTATCTCAATGACTCCAGCTCGGAAGCTGTTAACAGCAAGCTGGAGTTGTTGTCTAATATATATGGAGGCAGAGTCCTTCTGGTTGACAAAGATTTCAGGATCGTCAAAGATACTTATCATGTAGATGAAGAAAAGACGCTGATCTCACCAGGAGTTATCAGATGTTTCAAAACAGGTGAAGTGACTGATTACAGCAGAAACGGCCAGGTCATGCAGCTGGCAGTCCCTGTCAAAAGTGCAGATGTACCGCAGATACAGGGCGCAATGCTGGTGACTGTTTCATGCAGTGAAATTATGGCGACCATGGTGGAAATGGAACAACAGGGAATGCTGATCATTGCAATTATCGTGGTACTTTCCATTTTCCTGTCATATTTTCTTTCGACTGTTCTGGTGAAGCCTCTTGCCAGGGTTACCAAGTCCATTGAAGATCTTACGGATGGATATCAGAAGGATGAAATTTCAGTGCCGGACTATACAGAAACGGAGCTGATCACCGATGCATTTAATAAAATGCTTGCGCGTATGAAAGTCCTGGATGAATCCAGGTCTGAATTTGTATCAAATGTGTCGCATGAACTGAAAACTCCTATGACTTCCATGAAAGTCCTGGCAGATTCACTGGTTGGACAGGAAGGAGTACCGGAGGAACTTTATCAGGAATTCATGCATGATATTACGGCAGAGATTGACAGGGAAAACCGCATTATTACGGATCTTCTTACTCTTGTAAAAATGGATAAAAAAACAGCCGATCTGAGCATTCAGCATATGGATATAAATCAGCTGCTGGAAGATATTCTCAAACGTCTGCAGCCTATTGCAGATAAGAGAAATATAGACCTCATTCTTGACAGTTTCCGTCCGGTTGAAGCTGATGTTGATGAACTTAAGTTTACATCAGCGATCAGCAATCTGGTGGAAAATGCAATCAAATATAATGTAGATGACGGCTGGGTAAGAGTTTCATTGGATGCAGACCATAAATATTTTTATGTTACAGTAGCGGATTCAGGAATGGGAATTCCGGAAGACTCCATAGACAGGATTTTTGAGCGTTTTTACAGAGTGGATAAATCACATTCGCGTGAAATCGGAGGAACCGGTCTTGGACTGGCTATTACAAGAAGTACTATTGCCATGCATCATGGTGTGATCAAAGTGTTCAGCAGAGAAGGGGAAGGAACTACTTTTTCAGTTCGGGTTCCTCTGTCATATATTCCGTAGGAGGTGCCGGATGAAGAAATTATTAAAAACACTTTTTCTGGCAGTGCTGATCAGCAGCCTTTTTGCCGGATGCAGTATAAAAACATTTAACAAAGACAAAGATGAAAGCAAGTACAGTTTTTATTATCTGAATGCAGCAGAAACGACTATCAAATCAGAACCATATACTCCAAAAGAAGAGACAAAGGAATTTATGGTAAAGGATCTGCTTCAGAAAATTGGAGACAGACAGGCACCGGAAGGAGCTGTCAGTCTTTTGCCGGAAAAAGTCAGTATAAATTCCTATGATGTTCAGGAAGACCTTCTGATTATTGATTTCAGCAAAGAATATTCAGATATGGGAAGCGCAAGAGAAGTTCTGACAAGAGCCGGAATTGTGGATACACTTATTCAGATACCGGATATACAGAGAATACGCTTCACTGTAAATGGCAAAGAACTGACAGACTCACGGAATCAGAAGATTGAAGATATGACAGAAGATACTTTTGTGGAATATAATCGAAAAGATTCCGAAAATTATCGTTATGATACATTTACGCTGTATTTTACAGATAAAAGTGGTAAAAAACTGGTAAAGGAAACCAGAAATGTGTATTATCGCAGAAATCTTCCGAGAGAACGTGTCGTTCTTGAACAGCTTGCAAGAGGACCTCTGGACGAAGGACATTATCCGACTATTCCTTCAAGTTCAGTGGCGATCAGTGTAACTACAGCAGACAGAATCTGCTATATAAATATGAACAGTGCTTTTCAGGAAGACGCACTGGATGTTGCAGAAGATATTTCTGTATACTCTATTGTAAATTCAATTCTTGATTCCTGTGAAGCAGACAGAGTGCAGATTTCCATAGAAGGAAGTACAGAAGGTAATTATGGAAGCAGTATGCCGCTCTACAATTTCTATCAGAAAAATGAGGATCTGATCATGCAGGAGAACGAGTGATATCCTGCTCACAGAATCCAGATATTCAAACGGACAGAAAGGAATTATATGAAAAGACGCCCGGTGTGTCTTGTGTGCCTTATTCTGCTGCTTTGTATGTATGTCCTGGATCTGGCAGGGATTCCGCTTGTAAGTGGAAATCCTCTGCCGGAAAAGACCCGGGAATGGATTGCGGAGCATCCGGAAGCTGTGATCTGCGGGGAAGTGCAGCGGTGCCAGGAAACAGAGAACTCCTTTTCTGTCTATCTCAGTCAAGTCTTGCTGGCCAGTGGGTCAGAACATATTCCAATCAAAAATATAAAAGTATTTCTTAAAAAACAAGAGAAACTTCTGGCAGGTATGACTGTGCAGATATCCGGGAAACTGGAAGAGACAGAACCGCCTGGTAATCCGGGAGAATTTGACTCCAGACAGTTCTACGCATGCCAGAAAATTTATTATCTTATGAAAAACGGCATTGTCAGGAAAAAGAGCAGGACATATTCTGCATACAGACAGGCATTACAGGATTTTAAAGAAAAAATCTGCAGTATTTTACAGACTGCAGCTCCGGAAGATGCAGGAGTTTTTGAAGCAATGCTGATCGGTGAAAAGAAAGAACTGGATCAGGACCTGAAGCTTCGTTATCAGATGGCAGGAATGATACATATTCTGGCAATATCCGGTCTGCATATCAGTATGCTGGGGCTGGGACTGTTCCAGATATTGAAACTGGCGGGAGGGGGAAATTTCCTGGCAGGAATGATTTCTCTGACAGTGATGCTGCAGTACGGACTGCTTACCGGAGGAGGTGTCTCAGCCATGCGTGCGGTAGGTATGTTCCTTGTGGCAACAGGTGCAAAAATCCTTGGGAGAAGTTATGATCTCCTGACTGCACTGGCGCTGTCAGCTATTTTACTGATTTTGGATTCGCCGGCATATCTGTACAGCAGCAGTTTTCTGCTTTCCTTTGGGGCAGTAGTTGGTCTTGGGGTGACAGCACCTGTTCTGAGTTCCTTTTTTACTGCGGAACATAAACTGATAAACACACTGCTGGCTTCATTAGCTGTGCAGATAACTACTTTGCCGCTGGTTCTGACCATATACGGCGAAGTCTCTGTGGCAGGCCTTTTGCTGAATCTGATTGTCCTTCCGACAGTGGGCGGTGTGCTGTTGAGTGGCCTTGGATGTTGTGTTGTTGGATTTTTTCATATGGCTGCAGCTTCAACAGCGGCAATTCCGGGACATATTCTTCTTGTTTTGTACGAAAAAATGTGCCGGTGTGTGGGAAAAATACCTTTTTGTACATGGATCGGCGGAGCACCGAAATTGTGGCAGAGTGTGCTGTATTATATTTTGCTGGCGGGAATACTTGGAATGATGTGGTGTGGGAAAAAACAGAAACCTGTCCTGAGAAAATGTATTACAGGTGCAGGTGCGATGCTTGGTATATGCGGAATGTTGGTACTGGGATATCATCCACAGAAGAATTTGTCGGTTACATGTCTGGATATTGGACAGGGAGACGGAATTGTACTTAAACTGCCGGGAGGCGGCTGTTATCTTATGGACTGCGGGAGTACCAGCAAAAAGAAAACTGCACAGTATCAGCTTCTGCCATATTTGAAGAATCAGGGAATCTCATCACTGGATGGTATTCTGATTTCGCATACAGATGCAGATCATATAAGCGGAGTGGAAGAACTGCTGGAAATGCTTGAAAAAAATCTCTCTACAGTAAAAGTCAGGAATCTGTTCCTTCCGGAATGGAAAAACCGTAATGATACCTGGAAAAAACTTCAGAGAACTGCAGAAAAAAACGGGATCAGAGTATGGAAAGTTTCTGCCGGAAAATATATAAAATCAGATAAATCTGAACTGCGATTTCTGGCTCCGGAAAAAGGAGCATCCGGTGAAGATGTTAATGAGGATGGAGTAGTGATGGAAATCCGGTATGGAGAATTCAGGGGGCTTCTTACAGGGGATATAGGGGAAAATACAGAGAAAAAACTGCTCCCGGTTCTTGAAGACGTGGATTTTCTTAAAGTAGGGCATCATGGTTCAAGATATTCCTCATGCAGGGAGTTCCTGGAAAAAGTAAAACCGGAGGCTGCATTTATTTCCTGCTCCCGGACCAATACTTACGGACATCCGTCGCAGGAGACAATTGAGAGACTGGAAGAGGCTGGCGCAAAAGTGGAATATACCATGAAGAGTGGAGCCCTTACCGTGTACACAGATGGCAAAAAAATGTGGACAGAACATTACAGGGAGTGAGCGCCAGTGTGGTTGATGTGAATAGTATAATTTATGGATTGACTGGAATTCATGGGAGATTCATGATAAACTTCAGTATAGATAGTATTAGGGGTGAGATAACGAACTGCCGGCTGACCGGAGTGAAAGATATACGAGGAAATATAAGGTGAAAAGTTTACAGGAAGACATAAAATCAGGAAATTTTAAGAGCGCATATCTCCTGTATGGAGACGAAGCTTATCTCAGACAACAATATAAAGAACGGCTGATACATGCCCTGAATCCGGAAGATGATACTATGAATTTCAGTAAGTATGAAGGCAGGGGAATTGAGGTCAGAGAAATGATCGATCTGTGTGAGACAATGCCATTCTTTGCGGAATACAGAGTGATTCTTGTGGAAAATTCCGGTTTTTTTAAAAACAAATGTGATGAACTTGCAGAATATATGAAAACATTGCCGGAATATGTGAGGTTTGTTTTTGTTGAAGAAGAAGTAGATAAACGAAGTAAAATGTATAAAGCCGTGAAATCCTGTGGCTCTGTAGTGGAATTTGCAAAACAGGATGAGAAGACGCTTATGCGCTGGGCTGCCGGAATTCTTGCAAAAGAAGGAAGGAAGATTACTACAAGGGATATGGAGCTTTTTCTCACAAAAACAGGTACGGATATGGGAAATATCCGCATGGAACTGGAGAAACTCATAACTTATACTATGGGACAGGATATAGTTACTGCGCAGGATATTGAGGCTGTATGTACTACAAGGACAGAGAATAAAATTTTTGAGATGGTAAGAGCGGTTACCGAAAAAAATCAGCGAAGAGCACTGGATTTTTATAATGATCTTCTTACACTGAAAGAACCGCCGATGCGTATATTGTTTCTTCTTTCAAAACAGTTCAGACAACTTTGCCTTGCAAAAAAAATGGCGGGAGAAGGTGCATCACAGAATGAGATTGCATCAAGGCTTGGCGTGCCTGCTTTTGTGGTAAGGAATATTATGAGTTGTGCGAGATCTTACAGTATAGATGAACTGGAGCAGGCAGAGCGGGATTTTGTGGATGCGGAAGAAGCTGTGAAGACCGGGACACTGCAGGATGGACTTAGTGTGGAGTTGTTGATCGTAAAGTACAGTTCGGGAAGAAAAGAATAAAAGATTGAGTAAATGGTATATCAGAATCATCAGTTATTATGCCGACAAACGGCTTCGGCACTGGGAAATACTAGAGATATAACCTGTCTGTTAAAACCATTCATAAAATAAGCGAACTCGCCTGCGGCTCAGACAGTGCTTATTTTATGAATAACACAGCCAGAACATATCTAAGTATATCCGCAGTGCCTGCAGAGGTTTGGCGTCATTAATAACTGATGATTCTTTTTTTCATTCCCGGCAGATTTCGCATTGTTTTATTCTCTTGCCCGGGAAGGGCAGGAGATGTGTTCGTGGGGCGGCAGAAGCGTGGTGGATACATAATGACCGCCCCACAAAATGCAGATGGTGCTATAAATTACGCTCCACTGTGCTGCGAGCGAAGCGAGCAGCGAAGGAAAGAAGGCCCGGGGTGGGGAGTAAATATTGTGTAAGATTGGAAACGAATGAAATTGGTTTGCTGGTAGGAGGAGAACATATTATATAAGGAATAACGTATAATTCTGGCTCAGGAATATCGGTACTGGGAACCTCTGCAGGAATCTTGCAAATACTTGAACCTTCGGAAGATGCGTTACGAATAAAAATCAGATTGTCTGAGCCGTCAGGCGAGTTCGCTGATTTTTATTTGTGAATTTAGCAGCTTTCGGAGGTTCTTAGTATTTTCAGATTCCGAAGCCGTTTCCAGTATTGATATCCTGCAGCCAGAAAAAACGAGACATTAATATCTTTTTCCCTCTACACGATAGTTCAGGATGTTTACACAAATACACAGCAATATTTACAGGTGTCTTGACACCTGACAACCCTGGTAGTATAATGGCACCCATGAAAAAAGAAAATCCGGTCAGACCGGAAAGAGGAAAAACAGATGAAAGAATATTATGATGCCATTATAGTAGGTACCGGAGCAGCAGGACTGTATTGCGCACTGAATCTCCCGGAACGCAAAAACGTACTGCTGATAACCAAGCAGGAAGCAGATCAGTCAGATTCATTCCTTGCACAGGGCGGTATCTGCATGCTCAGAGGCGAAGAAGATTACAACGATTACTTTGAAGATACTATGCGTGCAGGCCATTATGAAAATGACAAAAAAGCAGTAGAACTCATGATCCGGAGTTCCAACAGTATCATAAGAGATCTGCTTCACAGAAAAGTAACGTTTGCAAGAGGTGAAAACGGAGAACTTGCTTTTACAAGAGAAGGCGCACACTCTCAGCCACGAATCCTTTTTTATGAAGATATCACAGGAAAACAGATTACCCAGACACTTCTGAATGAGGCAAAAACAAAAGAAAATATAGAAATCTGTGAACACATGACGATGGTAGACCTGATAGCCAGAGACAATATCTGCGGCGGTATTATCGTAATGGACGAGCAGAATCAGGTATATCCGGTAAGAGCACCGTATGTTGTACTTGCCTGCGGCGGACTTGGCGGGCTTTATAAGAATTCCACAAACTATCCTCACATTGCAGGTGACGGCCTGGGAATTGCCATGAAACATCAGATAAAACTGCAAAATATTGATTATATACAGATCCATCCAACAACACTGTATTCAAAAAAACCAGGGCGAAGATTTCTGATTTCTGAATCTGTAAGAGGAGAAGGTGCTTTGCTTTATGACAGAAACGGACAGCGCTTTACAAATGAACTCCAGCCCAGAGATCTTCTGAGTCAGGCGATTTTTGCACAGATGGAAAAAGACGGTACAGATTTCGTATGGGAAGATATGCGTCCATTGGGCGAAAAAACAATCCTGAACCATTTTCCAAACATTTATCAGCATTGTCTGGAAGAAGGATATGATCCATGCAGAGAACCGATACCGGTTGTTCCGGCACAGCATTATTTCATGGGAGGAATTCAGGTTGATCTGGGAAGCCGCACGTCCATGAAAGGGCTGTATGCCTGTGGAGAGACCAGCTGTAACGGTGTTCACGGCAAAAACCGTTTGGCAAGTAATTCACTTCTGGAATCTCTGGTCTTTGCAAGAAGGGCAGCAGATGATATTATATTTGGAAGAACACCGGATCCGTGCAGACCGGAAAATATTGATATCAGAATGTATGAGGACAGGGAAGAAATCCTTTCCGGTTATCATAAGGAAGTATTAAAAGAAATTGAAAGGATGAAGAAGATTCATGAATGAAATAACAATGAAAATGCAGGCGGATCAGCTGATTCGTATGGCGCTTATGGAAGATATTACAAGTGAGGATGTTTCCACAAATGCAGTGATGCCATGTGAGACAAAAGGAACTGTAGACCTGATCGCAAAAGAAGACGGTATCATTGCAGGACTTGATATATATGCGAGAGTTTTTCATATTCTGGATGAAAAAACAGAAGTTGATCTGAAATGCAAAGACGGAGACAGAGTACAGAACGGCCAGCTCCTTGCAGTTGTAACAGGTGATATCCGCGTTCTTCTTTCCGGTGAAAGGGTAGCGTTGAATTATCTGCAGAGAATGAGCGGTATCGCAACTTACACAAGACAGGTTGCAGATCTTCTGAAAGGAAGCCACGTGACACTTCTGGATACAAGAAAAACAACTCCTAACTGCCGTGTTTTTGAAAAATATGCAGTAAGGATCGGAGGAGGATGCAACCACCGTTATAATCTTTCTGACGGGGTACTTCTCAAAGACAATCATATCGGAGCTGCTGGAAGTGTTGCAAAGGCAGTAGAGATGGCGAAGGCATATGCACCTTTTGTGCGCAAGATTGAAATAGAAGTCGAAACACTGGAACAGGTAAAAGAAGCTGTAGAAGCCGGAGCTGACATCATCATGCTTGATAATATGACTCCGGAAGTTATGAAACAGGCAGTTGAGATCATTGCAGGACGTGCCCGGACAGAATGCTCCGGAAATATCACAAAAGAAAATATCAGCAAAATACTCGAAACAGGCGTTGATTATGTGTCCAGCGGAGCACTTACACATTCCGCCCCGATTCTTGATATCTCAATGAAACATCTTCATGCAGTGTGAGAGGAGACGGTATGAACACAACAGAAAGGCGTAGGGAAATTCTGAAAATTCTGCAGAATGCGGACAGTCCTGTGGCTGCAAGGGCACTGGCGTCTCGTTTTGGCGTAAGCAGACAGGTGATCGTACAGGATCTGGCTGTGATCAGGGCATCAACACCGGAAATACTGTCTACAACAAAAGGATATGTAATGCAGCAGGACTGCAGCTGTACCCGTGAGTTCAAGGTAAGGCACAGTCAGGAAAAGGCGGCAGATGAGCTGAATCTGATCGTAGACTGTGGCGGCAGAGTCAAAAATATAAGTATCAGCCACAGAGTTTACGGACGTGTCAGTGCAGAAATGGATATCCGTTCCAGACAGGATGTCTGCGAGTTTGTGGAAACACTGAAAAACAGTCGGTCAACAGTCTTAAGCAGTGCAACATCAGGATATCATTATCATCTGATCGAAGCTGCAAATGAGGAAAGACTGAATCTGATAGAAAAACAGCTGAAGGAAGCAGGATTTCTTGCGCCGCTTCAGCCATGGGAAAAAGAGCAGGGAGAAGAAAAATGACAATAGCAGAAATTCAGCAGGAAATCCTGCGTATGAAAAAAGAAAAGGATATCTGTATCCTGGCACATGCATATCAGGGACAGGAGATCCTTGAAGTAGCGGATTATATGGGAGATTCCTATGGGCTCAGTGTTCAGGCATCAAAAAGCGACTGCAGTGGCGTGATCATGTGCGGAGTACGTTTTATGGCAGAAACATGTAAAGTTCTCAGCCCGGACAAGAGAGTATGGCTGGCAAATCCGGCAGCAGGCTGTCCGATGGCAGAACAGCTTGATCTGGAAAGCCTTCGTAAGCTGAAAGCAGAACATCCGGATCATGCAGTAGTGGCATATATAAATACAACTTCTGAGCTGAAAACTGAGTGTGATGTATGTGTGACATCATCTTCTGCAGTGCAGATCTGCAGCCGTCTCGAAAACGATAAGATCCTTTTTATCCCGGATCCGAATCTGGGACGTTATGTTGCGGAAAAACTTCCGGAAAAAGAATTTGCATTTTATAAAGGCGGATGTCCGAGACATATCGTAGTCAGTGCAAAGGACGTGGAAAAAGCAAGAAAAGCACATCCGGAGGCTCTGCTTCTGGTGCATCCGGAATGCAGGCAGGAGGTTGTGGAGCAGGCAGATTATGTTGGCTCTACAACAGGAATCATGGATTTTGCAAAAAAATCCGATAAAAAAGAATTCATTATCGGAACAGAAAACAGCATTGTTGAACATCTGCAGTTTGCATGCCCTGATAAACAGTTTTACCCGCTGGCAGTACAGCTTACATGCATGAATATGAAGGTAACAACCCTTATGGATATCTATAACTGTCTTAAGGGAATGGGCGGAGAGGAAATCCATCTGCCTGAGAATGTAATGGAAGGAGCCGGAAGATGCATTCACCGTATGGTGGAACTTGGCGGCTGATATATGAAATAAATAATAAATATTTGTGTCCGAAATCTGTCAGAGGATTTCGGGCATGAAAAAAGACAGTCACTGACGGTTGTGACTGTCTTTTTAATTATAAGCTTATAATTAAAAATATAATCCGTAAATTAGCCGATGCTGTTAACAGCTTTGGTTAAACGGGAGATTTTTCTTGCACAGTTGTTTTTGTGATAAACACCCTTGGATGTAGCTTTGCTGATTGTAGAAATAGCTTCTGTCAGAGCTGTCTGTGCAGCTGCTTTATCGTTATTCTTAACTGCAACTTCTACTTTCTTGATGGAAGTTTTAACAGCAGAACGGATTGATTTGTTTCTTGCAGCTTTAGTTCTGTTTACTAAAATTCTTTTCTTTGCAGATTTGATGTTAGCCAATTGGTACACCTCCATTTCAGATTTTATAATTAGTGTGTTACAGGAACAGACACGGGCGCTCCTGTAAACATGCTTATATATTTTATTATATTTATCTGTGAATGTCAATACATAATTTGAAGAAAACTGTCAAAACTACTAGAAAAGCTTACGGTGAACAGTTAGTGGAAAAGTCGGCAGGTGTTCACAGTAACTGCAAAGGATTGCCGGTGAATGACAGCAACAGGAAGAGGAGATGCATATGGCTGCAAACGGAAGAATCAGGACAGACCTTGCTCTGGAAGCTACAGAAAGATTCAGAGAGATTCACAGAGATATCAGAGGTGTGGAGATCCACGAAAATTTTGATAGAGAAAAAGACATACGGACTACGGTAGTGAAAATTCTTACGGAGAACGGGGCAAAAGAAATGGGCAGACCGCAGGGGAATTATATAACGATTGAAGCTCCGGAACTTTCTGTTCCTGATGAAGACTATCACAGGGAAGTATCGGAGGAGATTGCAGTTCATCTGAAACAGCTGATCGATCTTGAAAAAGAATGTTCCATACTGGTGGTCGGGCTGGGAAATACAGGAATCACGGCTGATTCGCTTGGACCGCGTGTGGTTGATAATCTGAGAATTACAAGACATATGGTGAGAGAGTACGGCCTGAAAAGTCTGGGGAATGGCAAAATACACAGGACCAGTGGAATCATTCCGGGAGTTATGGCACAGACTGGCATGGAAACATCAGAAATTGTTCAGGGAGTGGTTGCAGAAACGAAACCGGATGTGGTAATTGCAGTTGATGCACTTGCGGCGCGCAGTGTACGCCGTCTGAACAGAACAATCCAGATTACAGATACAGGCATTCATCCGGGATCAGGTGTTGGCAACCACAGAAATGGACTGACAGAAGAAAATCTTCATGTGAAAGTCATTGGAATTGGTGTGCCGACAGTGGTAGATGCGGCAACCATTGTGCATGATTCCATGGCAAATCTTCTGGACGTTCTGGAGGAAAAGGAACAGAAAGAATTTCTGGACGAACTGATAGCACCGAATCTGTACAGCATGTTTGTAACTGCAAAAGATGTAGATGAAACTGTAAAATATCTTGGCTATACGATTTCTGAGGGACTGAACATTGCATTTGGAGAATAGCTGTATCATAATAGAGAGATTTTTTTCATAGGATACCTTGAAGAGGTGATTAAGTGACAAAAAATCAGAAAGCAGTATGCATGGGGCTGTGCCTGTGTTTCCTGGCAGTTATGGCTGTGATGCCGGATATGTTTTTTTCTGAAAAAAATATTTACAGACAGCTTCCTCTGTACTGCTTTCTGGAAAGCAGGGCATCTGGTGAAAAACAGAGAAGGGATCAGGAAACGTATGATCTTATCATGGAAAATAACGAAAAATATCTCGGAGACATGATAATACAGGAAAATGAAAAATCAGGTGAAGTAAAATCCGGGGACAGGCCATCGGAAGAGGCACAGATAACAGCGACACCAGTGACGGAAGAAATACAGACAATAGTGACACCGGTGCCGGAAGAAATTCAGAAAACAGAAACATCTGTTCCCGAGACTTCTGAAGAACCTGAGGCAGAAACAGTTCTGGCGGAAATACAGCCGGCCCCGGTGATTGATCTGGCACCTGAAACACTGGCAGATACGGACTATCTGATGAATCATTTTTTTATTGTGGATCCTGCTACATCAGCAGAGTCGCGGAAACTGAATGCAGCGGATTTTCTGGAAGAAGATTTTTCTTTTGAAAAGAATCCGGAAGTTCCGCAGATTCTTATATATCACAGTCATACACAGGAAACATTTGCAGATTCAAGGGAAGGCGAAGAGGAAGATACGATTGTCGGAGTTGGAGAATATCTTGCAGAGATACTTACTGAACAGTATGGATATCAGGTGATGCATATAAAAGAAGCTTTTGATCTGATGGGCGGGGAACTGGACAGAAGTAAGGCATATGATTATGCCCGGGATTATCTGGAGCCTCTTCTCGCAGAAAATCCGGAAATCCAGGTTGTGATCGATCTTCACAGAGACGGGGTGCCGGACGAAAAACATCTGGTTACAGAAATTAATGGAAAATCTACTGCCCAGATTCTTTTTTATAATGGGCTGAGTTATACGAACAGAAGCGGAAATCTGGATTATCTGCCGAATCCGTACATAGAAGATAATCTGGCATTTTCTTTTCAGCTGGAATACCAGGCGGCAGAATATTACCCGGATTTTTACAGGGGAATTTATCTGGCAGGATATCGATATAATCTCCATATGAGGCCAAAATCGCTGCTTCTTGAAGCTGGTGCACAGAATAATACTGTAGAGGAAGTAAAAAATGCCATGGAGCCATTTGCAGATATCCTTAACAGGGTATTGCAGAAACAATAAGAAACGGGCAGCAAAAACGCTGCCCGTAAGTTTCAGGCAAGGAGATTATAGATTGCCTGTGCATATATTTTGGAAATTTTTCTGAGGTCATCAAGATCAATAAATTCATTGGTCTGATGAGCCAGTTCCTTCTGACCCGGGAAAACAGGCCCGAAAGATACGGTGTTTTTTACATAACGGCAGTAGGTTCCACCGCCAATGGAAATACATTTTGGCTCCTGACCGGTAGATTCTTCGTAGGCTGTCTGGAGTTTTTTGATAAAAGGACGGTCTTTTTCTACATAGAGAGGCGGTTTATGCTGGATCAGTTCAAATTTTACAGGGAGTCTGCTGTCAACAGCGGAAAGAAGCCCAAGAAGCTCGTTTCCGTCGTGGGTGACCGGATAGCGGATATCAAATTTAATCTGGTTGTCTGAAGTTCCGACTGAGATTATTGCAGTATTTAAAGTGAGTGCACCGGATACTTCATCTGTGCAGGCAACTTTGAAAGAAACTCCGTCGGTCTCATCGAGAAGAAGATCAGAGAGTCCGTGCAGGGCTTTTTTGAGTTCGGAATCCTGCTTTGGATATAATTTCTTCAGAAGGAGGAGAAGTGCCTGGATTGCATTTACTCCTTCAGCCGGATAACATGCGTGGGAGGCAACACCCTGGACATTTATTACTGTTATGTCTCCGTCAGCTGCTGCAGTGATCACTGCTTTGGTGTTTAATTCGGAAATTGCGGCCTGGACCTGATCAGGAGAAACGTGAGCAAGTCTGGCTGTAGCCTGATCAGGAACAACATTCAGACGGCTTCCTGCCTGAATCATCAGAATATCTCCGTCAGCTTCCGGAATATGATAAAGAAAGCGGATAGTGCCTTTTTCTGCATGTATAATAGGAAATTCCGCATCTGGTGAAAAACCGAAGGCAGGGGCTTTTTCACGATCAAGATAATAGTAGATGCCTCTTGCCAGAGTTTCCTCGTCAGTTCCCAGGATCATACGTATATGGTTTCTGACAGGAAGACCACTTTCTTTGATTGCTTTCATTGCATAAAGACATGCCATGGCAGGACCTTTGTCATCTACAGAACCTCTGCCGTAGAGACGGTTTTCCCTGATTTCGGCTGAATATGGAGGGACGATCCATTCACCGATCGCCGGAACCACATCTACATGTGCAAGGATCGCAGCCTGTTCACCTTCCGTTCCATACTGGATCGTTCCGGCATATCCGTCATAGTTTTTTACTTCAAAGCCCAGTTCCTGACCTTTGCTGAGCACATAGGAAAGTGCTCTCTGGATACCTGTTCCAAATGGAGCACCTTCACACACGGTAGTTTCGTCCAGAGTGCTTTCGATGGAAACGAATTCACGTGTATCTCTGATCAGTTCTTCAAAATGCTCATCAATGTATCTGTTTAACTGTTCCTGCATTGTGATACCTCCTGGAATTTTAATATAATGAAAAAACTTCTGGATTTATTTTAACATGGAAAAACACTGGAAAACAATATTAATTTCTGAAAAGTGTTATTTAAATATAAAAATGTTGTTCTGATATAAGAAAATATAATGATTAAAAAAGACTAAATTCAAAATTGTTATGATTGCACAAATTTATGAGATATATTTAGTGAAAATATCATAATAATCGGATAATTCTGATATTATTATATTGACACGTTTTTTTGATTATAGTAAAATTGTGTAAACAAATCGTTGGTGTAATGTCCTAAAGTAAAACAGAAATTGCTGTGAATGGAATGAGCACTGACAGACAGAGACAAAGGAGGAGAGAACTATGGATTTATCAATTGGAATTGAAACCAGGGATGAATATCTGAGTCTGGAAGTTGCAAAAGGTGCCATGACCATGGTGCGGGATGTGCTTCTGGCAAAACCGGGAGAAACAGTGCTGATCACAGGAGACACTTCATCAGATAAACGTGTGATAGATGCTTTTGCGGCAGCGGCTTATGCGATTGATGCAGTTCCGGTGATTCTTACTTATGCAACTGCGCCGTGTGCAGTTATGGATCCCCCTGCACCTGTTGAGGCAGCTGTAGAAAAAGCAGATGTATGGATTGAAGTTTCTTTATCTTATATTATGCATACAAAAGCATTCCAGAAAGCAATGGCTGCAGGTACACGTTATATCTGTCTGACCGGTATGGATGTGGAAATGCTTGTCAAGACAGTTACAAGAGTAAATTATGATCTGATGATCGAACTGGGAGAGCATTTCAAGAAGATCCTCGGAGAGGCAGACAAGATCCAGGTCAAGAGTAAAAATGGTACAGATCTTATAGCATACCATCATGGAAGAAAAATCCGTCATTCAGGACAGCGTGCAACCAAGAAAGGTTATCCGATCATGCTGGGCGGACAGACAAGCTGGTGTCCGATTGAAGAAACGATCAACGGAACTCTTGTATTTGACGGTGCGATCTGGCCGCCGGCTGAAATCGGCAAACTGAATGAGCCTGTCAGACTTACTTTGAAAGACGGTATCGTAACTGATATTACAGGTGGAGTAGAAGCTGATGTCTTTGCATCATGGCTTGCTTCCTATGATGATAAAGACTGCTACAGACTTGCACATTATTCTCAGGGATTTAACCCGGGAGTTACAAAACCTACAGGAAGAATCGTAGAAGATGAACGAGTATTCGGCTGTATGGAATTTGGTATCGGAAGCCAGGGCAAGGCTATTATGGGTAAATGCTGGGATGCTCCGTGTCATACAGACGGAATCCTTCTGAAACCTACCATTATCCTTGACGACGTTGTAATTGAGCAGGATGGTGTTTATGTGGATCCGGTAGCAAAAGAAATCTGCAGAAAGATGGGTGTTGCAGGTTACTGATCTGACAGAAGGGAGTGGTTCATCTATGGGTAACAAGACATCAAAAATCAAAGCATTTGAACCGGCAACAGTTTTTATAGGTACGATTCTTGCAGTGCTTTCTGCAATTGTCTGCATGCAGATTCTGGGTAAAGTCGGCGTATCAGCCAATACATCTATTCTGGGTGCTATTTTTGCAATGCTGGTATCTCGTATTCCGACAGCGTCCATGAAAGGCTTCAGAAATCTGGAGAGACAGAACTATATTCAGACAATTTCTTCGGGCGCTGGATTTGCAGCTTCCAACTGTGGTCTGACAGCAGTTGCAATCCTTTTTGTACTTGGAGAAACAAAGGCAATTCTTCCTATGGCATTGGGTTGTCTGTTTGGAACAGCCGCATCTATTTTTGTAGTAGGTCAGCTGTATGACTCCAGTATTTTCCCGGCAGAGGAATCCTGGGCACCTGGTATTGCAACAGCAGAAGTTCTGGAAGCAGGAGACGAGGGAGGATCAAAGGCAAAAAGAATCATACAGGGTATTGTTGTCGGTGCAGTGGGCTCCCATTTCAAGATTCCGGTAGCTGCCATTGGTATTACTTTTATTACAAGTATTGCTTCCATCACAGCGCTTGGTATTGCCCTGATCATTCGCGGTTACTGCGGTAAGGTAACTGGTTTTGATCTTGGCAGCACTTATATTCCGCAGGGATTTATGATCGGTGCAGGTGCTATTGCCCTGATCCAGTCGATCATAAGTATTGTAAAAAGTTCACGCAAAAATCATGAAGAAACAGAAAAAAATCACAATTATACAGTAACAGATGAACAGGCCAGAAAAACAATTCTGATGTCTTTTGGAATTCATGTTGTCGGTGCAGTTCTGGTCGGAGTCCTTACAGGAGTCCTCACAGATATGTCTGTTGGAAAAATAATCCTCTGGATTATCTGGACAGCATTTGCCTCTGTAGCAAGTATGATGCTTGTTGGTATGGCTGCCATGTATTCCGGATGGTTCCCGGCTTTTGCGATCACAACTATTTTCCTGACTCTGGGTATACTGATGGGATTTCCGCCTGTTGCAGTTGCTGTGCTTACAGGTTACATCAGTTCTGTTGGACCGTGTTTTGCAGATATGGGATATGACCTGAAAACAGGCTGGATCATCCGTGGAAAGGGTGAAGACAGAGAACATGAGATTTATGGAAGAAAACAGCAGGTTTATATTGAAATCTACGGTGCAGTGATTGGAATAATCATCGTTATGCTGTTTGCAAATGTGACACTGGGACAGGGGCTGATTCCTGCAAGTTCTACCACATTTGCTACGACCTGCCAGGCTGTGGCAAATCCTGAACTGATCAAGACACTTCTTATCTTTGCAATCCCGGGAGCAATTGTGCAGCTTGTTGGTGGCAAGCATATGATAGGGGTACTTTTTGCTACAGGTCTTGTTATCAACAGTCCGATATACGGAATTGGTGTTCTTGTGACTGTTGCAGCACGACTGATCTTCAAGAAGAGAATTGATGAATTTATGAATTGCAGAGATGCAGGTCTGATCGCAGGTGACGGACTGTATAGTTTCTTTGCAAGTCTTATAAAGATGTTTGTCTGAATGACGAAAATGCGGCAGGTCGAAAGACCTGCTGTTTTTTTGCCGGGGAAAATGTTCGTATCGAACATTACCTGTGAACAGTTACTATCGAACATTAACAACTTTACAAACACCGGTGGAAACTATACAATAATATGAAAAGACTGCAACTGTGAAGACGATGAGCGATTACGGAAAATCAATGTGAGGTGGCAGGATGAATTATAATCAGGAATTAGGGAAAAAACTCAAAACGATCAGGCTAAGTGAAAAACTGACTCTTTCTGAATGCAGTGAGATCACAGGACTTTCTGTGGGATTTCTTTCGCAGATAGAAAATGGAAAAACCTCCATAGCTATTGATAATCTGCAGCTTCTGGCAGACTGCTTCGGAGTGGATATATCGTATTTTTTTGAATCAGATGCAAAAAAGAAAAATGTGGTAGTAGTGAGAAAGTGGAACAGAAAAGATGAAAAATTTCTGAAACGTGGATATTCGGCATCTCTTACAGATGAAAAAATGAATATGAACATGCTTCCGAAGATTATCACACTGGCACCCGGGCAGAAAACCTCAGGTGCGGAACAGTATGTCTGGGATGGAGACGTGTTTTTTTATGTAATAGACGGTATCCTTATGCTGAAAACAGGCGGACAGACATATGAAATGTATCCCAGTGATGCGGCACACTTCGATGCGCGTGGCGGATATTCATTCTGGAATTCCTCACCTTTTGTAACGCATATATTTCTTGCGAAGAAAAAACCAGCGGAGGAAAATAACGCATGAATATAGGAATCGGTGAAAAGGTAAAAAAACTGAGACAGGATCTGGGATTGTCGCTGAATCAGATCAGTGACAGGACAAATCTTTCGGCAACATATCTTTCCAGGTTTGAACGCGGTGTGGTTCCGATAAATGTGGACAATCTGGAAAAAGTCTGCAGCGCACTTGGTGTTGAGATCAGTTATTTTATAGGAAGTCCCCGGAATTCGGGGGATGTCATTATAAGAAAATATGAACGGCAGGTAGATCTGAGAGATGAACGCTGTATTCATTATAACCTCAGTAATATAGAAGATACATGTACATTTCTTCCGAGATATGTAGATCTTCTTCCTCAGACAGACTATGGTGAAGGTGTACATTCTTTTCCACATGAAGGAGAAGAATTCGTGTATGTTCTGAAAGGTATTCTCCAGCTGTGGGTTGGAGGCATTAAATATGAGCTGGGAGCAGGAGATTCCGCACATTACAAATCCACGATCCCCCACAGATGGGTAAATGCCACCAGCGAGAATGTTCAGATCATTACACTGAATGATACAAATTTTTATCTTCAGGTATAAAAAATACTTGCAAACAAGAACGTATGTTTGTATAATAAAAAGCAATCAGCAAACACCTCTATGGACTTAAAACAAAAAGTTATGCTATAATGGATTACTGCCCACAGTAATTGGAATGGGCATGTAAATATAAAGGAGGATTCTTTTGGCATGACAGATCAGAGCAAGATTCGTAATTTCTGTATTATTGCACATATAGACCATGGTAAATCAACCTTGGCAGACCGTATTATTGAAAAAACAGGATTGCTTACAGAACGTGAAATGCAGTCTCAGATCCTGGATAACATGGATCTGGAGAGAGAGCGTGGTATCACGATCAAATCACAGGCAGTCAGAATCGTATATAAAGCAAAAGACGGAGAGGAATATATTTTCAATCTTATTGATACTCCCGGACATGTGGATTTTAATTATGAAGTATCCAGGAGCCTTGCTGCATGTGACGGAGCTATTCTTGTCGTTGATGCGGCACAGGGAATAGAGGCACAGACTCTGGCGAATGTATATATGGCGCTGGAACATGATCTGGATGTACTTCCTGTTATTAATAAGATTGATCTTCCGAGTGCAGAACCTCAGAGAGTTATCAATGAGATCGAGGATGTGATCGGTATCGAAGCGCAGGATGCACCTCAGATCTCAGCTAAGACAGGACTGAATGTAGAAGAAGTTCTGGAACAGATCGTAACAAGGATTCCGGCACCTCAGGGAGATATTGATGCACCTCTTAAGGCGCTGATCTTTGACTCTGTTTACGATGCGTATAAAGGTGTTATTGTATTCTGCAGGGTTATGGATGGACGTGTAAAAAAGGGTACAACTGTAAGAATGATGGCTACAGGATTTACAGCAGAAGTAGTTGAAGTAGGATATTTTGGAGCAGGACGTTTTATTCCATGCGATGAACTGACGGCAGGTATGGTTGGTTATATCACAGCCAGTATTAAGAATGTGCGGGATACCCGTGTTGGTGATACTGTGACAGAGGATTCCAGACCATGTGCCGAGGCACTTCCAGGCTATAAGAAGGTGCAGTCAATGGTGTACTGCGGACTTTATCCGGCTGATGGAGCCAAGTACGGTGATCTCAGAGATGCTCTGGAGAAACTGCAGTTGAATGATGCAGCTCTTTATTATGAACCGGAGACTTCTGTGGCACTGGGATTTGGTTTCCGCTGCGGATTCCTTGGACTTCTCCATCTGGAAATTATCCAGGAGCGTCTGGAAAGAGAGTACAATCTTGATCTTGTAACGACAGCACCGGGTGTTATCTATAAAGTATATAAGACGAACGGTGATGTGATCGAACTTACTAACCCGTCAAATCTGCCTGATCCCTCCGAGATTGAGTACATGGAAGAACCTATGGTGAACGCGGAGATTATGGTTACTACGGAATTTATCGGTGCGATCATGGATCTCTGTCAGGAGCGAAGAGGTCAGTATCTTGGAATGGAATATATGGAAGAGACAAGAGCTCTTCTTAAATATAAACTTCCACTGAATGAGATTATTTATGATTTCTTTGATGCCCTGAAATCCAGATCGAGAGGTTATGCTTCTCTGGATTATGAGCTTTGCGGATACGAGCGCAGTGAACTGGTGAAACTTGATATTCTTGTAAATAAAGAAGAAGTAGATGCACTTTCCTTTATCGTGCATGCAGATACAGCATACGAGAGAGGACGTAAGATGTGCGAGAAACTGAAAGAAGAGATCCCGAGACAGCTGTTTGAGATTCCGATCCAGGCAGCAATCGGAAGCAAGATCATTGCAAGGGAAACAGTCCGTGCAATGCGTAAAGATGTTCTTGCGAAATGCTACGGTGGTGATATTTCCCGTAAGAAGAAACTTCTTGAGAAACAGAAGGAAGGTAAGAAGCGTATGCGTCAGGTAGGTAATGTGGAGATTCCGCAGAAAGCCTTCATGAGTGTACTGAAACTTGATGACAAATAGAAATGACGTTACTGTTCACAGCAACGAATGGCAGGAGAATCATGAAAATATATAAGAAATATATTGTGGCGCTGGGACTGGCATTTATGTGTCTGATGCTGGCAGGCTGCGGATGCGGCAAAAAGTCAGATGACCCGGCTTCACAGCAGGTGCTGAAAATTTCGATCACACCTGAACCGTCACCTACACCGGAACCGGATCAGATTGATTCGGCGGCAGTTGTCACCAATGGAAATATAACCATGGTGAATACTTATCTTGAGGATAATCCGGGAAGCAGCAGTACAGCACAGGATAGAAGCACAGTGAATCAGACTGACGGAAATACTGATAATGCAGACACAGGTGAGGATACTCAGGAGGAAAGCAGTGAAGAGTAAAGCAGGTCAGCTGGAACTTTATGTGCATATCCCTTTCTGCATAAAGAAATGTCAGTATTGTGATTTCCTTTCCGGTCCGTCTGACAGAAAGACCAGAGAAAGCTATGTGAAGGCTCTTATCCGTGAGATATGTGCTTCAGCAGAGGACGAGAAGAGAGAAGTCTGCTCCGTATTTATCGGGGGAGGAACTCCTTCTGTGCTGGAAGAAGAGTGGATTGCAGAGATCATGAACTGCATAAGGACGCATTTTTCGATTGCTGCTGATGCAGAGATCACAATGGAGGCTAATCCGGGAACTGTTACAGAACAGAAACTCCGGATATGCAGAGAAAGTGGAATAAACAGGCTGAGTCTGGGGCTGCAGTCCACAGAACAGAATGATCTCAGAATGCTGGGAAGAATTCATACCTGGGAAGACTTCAGGGACAGCTTTCTGTGGGCGCGGAATGGCGGATTTTCAAATATCAATGTTGATCTTATGTTTGCGATTCCGGGACAGGACTGTGAGAAATGGAGTCATTCACTTCGGAAGACTGTGGAACTGAGACCGGAACATATATCTGCATACAGTCTCATTATAGAAGAAGGGACACCTTTTGGAGAACATCTGCCGGAGAGCCTGCCTGATGAAGAGACTGAGTACAGAATGTACGAGGATACTGCAGCAATACTCCGTGGATACGGTTATCAGCAATATGAAATTTCCAATTATGCTTTGCCCGGGTATGAATGCAGGCATAATGTGGGATACTGGAATCGCAGGGAATACCTGGGATTGGGACTTGGCGCTGCCTCCCTGTATCAGGGGCTGCGCTTTTTCAATACAAAAGATATGAATGAATATCTTACTGACAGCGGTAATCCGCAGAAAATACGAAAAGAAGTTACATGTCTTTCGAAAAATGATGCGATGGAGGAATTCATGTTTCTGGGACTTCGTATGACAAAGGGAATTTCCGAAAAAGAATTTCTGAAACAGTTTGGTTGTGAAATTGACAGTATTTATGGAAAGATTCTTGAGAAATACCGGGCTGAGGGCTTTTTGCAGAAAAATGGTGATTTCTGGAGTTTTACGCGAAAAGGAATACATGTAAGTAATTATATACTGGCAGATTTTCTGCTGGATCAGTAACAGAGGAGGAACAAATGACTGAACATAAAACAGGGAAACGTTTTATCAGGATCAGAGGAGCAAATGTTAATAATCTGAAGAATCTCAGTGTTGATATTCCGAGAGATGAATTTGTTGTTCTTACAGGAGTCAGTGGTTCAGGTAAGTCATCGCTGGCATTTGATACCATATATGCAGAAGGTCAGAGACGTTATATGGAATCTCTTTCTTCCTATGCGAGGCAGTTTCTCGGGCAGATGGAAAAACCGGATGTTGAATCCATAGAAGGACTTCCTCCTGCAATTTCTATTGATCAGAAATCAACAAACCGAAATCCGCGTTCTACAGTAGGAACAGTTACTGAAATCTATGATTATTTCAGGCTTCTGTATGCAAGGATTGGTATTCCGCACTGCCCTAAATGTGGAAAAGAAATCAGAAAACAGACAGTAGACCAGATGGTAGATCATATTATGGCACTTCCTGAGAGAACGAAGCTGCAGCTTCTGGCACCGGTTGTTCGAGGAAGGAAGGGAACGCATGTAAAACTTCTGGAACAGGCGAAAAAAAGCGGATATGTCAGAGTTCAGATAGACGGAAATCTTTATGAACTTTCTGAAGAGATAAAACTTGACAAAAATATCAAGCATAATATAGAGATTATTGTAGACCGTCTTATTGTGAAGCCGGGGATTGAGAAACGACTGACGGATTCCATCGAAACAGTGCTGAATCTTTCTGACGGACTTCTGATGGTAGACACTATGGATGGAAATATCCGTACGTTCAGTCAGAGCTTTGCCTGCCCGGACTGTGAGATCAGCATTGATGAAATTGAGCCGAGAAGCTTTTCATTTAATAATCCGTTTGGAGCCTGCCCGGACTGTTACGGACTTGGATATAAGATGGAATTTGACATAGATCTCATGATTCCGGACAAGTCTCTGAGTATCAGCCAGGGAGCGATTACAGTTATGGGCTGGCAGTCCTGTACGGATAAGGGAAGTTTTTCCAGAGCAATTCTGGATGCTCTTGCAAAAGAATACAATTTCAGTTTGGATACACCTTTTGAAGATTATCCTGATAAGATCAAAGATATTCTGATCCATGGAACCAATGGCCATGCAGTAAAAGTTTACTACAAAGGTCAGAGAGGGGAAGGTGTATATGATGTTGCTTTCCCGGGACTGATAAGGAATGTGGAGCAGAGATATCGTGAGACAGGTTCAGATGCCATGAAACAGGAATATGAAAGTTTTATGCGTATAACTCCATGTAAAACCTGTAAAGGGCAGCGTCTGAAAAAGGAATCACTTGCTGTAACAGTGGGTGAAAAAAATATATATGAAGTAACAAACCTTTCTATTGAGAAACTGCAGGAGTTTCTGGCTGATCTGAAACTTACAGAACAGCAGGAGCTGATCGGTAAGCAGATACTCAAAGAAATACGTGCAAGGGTGGGATTTCTTGCAGAGGTCGGCCTGGATTATCTTTCACTGAGCAGAGCCACCGCTACCTTATCAGGCGGTGAGGCGCAGAGAATCCGGCTTGCAACACAGATTGGATCAGGACTTGTAGGAGTTGCATATATTCTGGATGAGCCAAGTATCGGACTTCACCAGAGAGACAATGACAAACTTCTGCGTGCGCTGATGCGTCTCCGTGATCTGGGGAACAGCCTGATCGTGGTAGAACACGATGAAGATACCATGCGTGCGGCGGATTGCGTTGTGGATATTGGTCCGGGAGCCGGAGAACATGGTGGAAAACTCGTGGAGATCGGCACAGCGGAAACTCTTATGAAAAATCCGGACTCCATTACAGGGGCATATTTAAGCGGTAAATTAAGTATTCCGGTACCGGAAGTGAGAAAGAAACCGACAGGCTGGCTGAAAATCCGTGGGGCTGCAGAAAATAACTTAAAGCAGGTGAACGTGGAAATCCCACTGGGTGTCATGACCTGTGTAACAGGAGTCAGTGGTTCGGGTAAGAGTTCTCTTATCAATGAAGTACTCTACAAGACGCTTGCAAGGGATCTGAACAGAGCAAGGACTATTCCGGGTAAACATAAAGAAATTCAGGGGCTGGATCAGCTGGACAAGGTTATCAGCATCGATCAGTCTCCGATCGGACGTACACCGAGATCAAATCCTGCGACTTATACAGGGGTATTTGATCAGATCCGGGATCTGTTTGCATCTACGGCAGATGCAAAAGCAAGAGGTTACAAAAAAGGCCGCTTCAGTTTTAATGTCAAGGGTGGCCGCTGTGAGGCCTGCAGTGGTGATGGAATCATCAAAATTGAAATGCATTTCCTGGCAGATGTATATGTACCGTGTGAAGTCTGCAAAGGCAAACGTTATAACAGAGAAACACTGGAAGTTAAATATAAAGACAAAAATATTTATGATGTTCTGAATATGACAGTAGAAGAGGCACTGGGATTTTTTGAAAATATTCCTTCTATCCGCCGTAAGATCGAGACGTTGTATGATGTGGGACTTTCTTATATACGTCTGGGTCAGCCTTCCACCGAGCTTTCGGGTGGAGAGGCTCAGCGTATCAAACTGGCGACAGAACTCAGCAAGCGCAGTACAGGACGTACGATTTATATTCTGGATGAACCGACTACAGGGCTTCATTTTGCTGATGTCCACAAACTGGTGGAAATTCTCCGCAGACTTACAGAGGGTGGAAATACAGTTGTGGTGATCGAACATAATCTTGATGTGATCAAAACGGCAGATTATATTATAGATATGGGACCGGAAGGCGGAGACAGAGGGGGTACTGTGATCGCAACAGGTACACCGGAAGAAATTGCACAGTGCGAACAGTCCTATACAGGACAGTATGTAAAGAAATATCTGAAAACAGAGTGAAGAGAAACACTTTCTTTTTTTGGTAAAGTTGTTTATAATAAACCGGATACCAGTTTACAAATGTGAACAGAACAAGCAGGAAAGGGGGCTCTTATGCCTGCAAGTGATATTGGAATAGATTTGGGAACCAGAAACTGTCTGGTATATTCAACAGGAAGGGGACTTGTCCTTAAGGAGCCTTCTGTTGTGATTTATGATAAAGATACAGAAAAAATCCGGGCGATTGGCGAGGAAGCACGTCAGATGGAGGGTCATGTGAGTTCTAATATGGAAGTGATCCGTCCGATTCGGCAGGGCGTTATTGTTGATTTTGTTGTCATGGAAAAAATGCTGAAATATTTCATTGCAAAAGCAATGGGACGGAGAGCTTTCCGCAAGCCAAGAATCAGTATCTGTGTACCCAGTGGTATTACAGAGATTGAACGAAGAGCAGTTGAGGAAGCTACTTATCAGGCCGGGGCCAGGGAAGTCTTTCTTGTGGAAGAACCGATTGCAGCTGCCATTGGCGCAGGTGTGGATGTGACAAAACCATTTGGCAATCTGATCGTTGATATCGGCGGTGGAACTACAGATGTGGCAGTGCTGTCTCTGGGAGGTGTTGTAGCCTCCACTTCAATAAAAACGGCAGGAGATGCTTTTGATCAGGCAATCATGAGTTATGTGCGCCAGAATCACAGCCTTTTTATCGGAGAAGACATGGCTGAAAATATAAAAATCAAAATCGGAACAGCAGTGGAAGAGGCAACACCTCAGGTTATGGAAGTTAAGGGCAGAAATGTGCTGACCGGACTTCCCAAAAAAGTTAAGCTGACTTCGGAAGAAATCCGTGTAGCGCTTCGGGATGCCACAGGACAGGTGGTGGAAGCAGTACATGGTGTTCTTGAAAAAACACCTCCGGAACTTGCGGCAGATATTGTAGACAGAGGAATCGTTCTTACGGGCGGCGGTGCTCTCCTGAGGGGAATGGACACACTGATCGAACAGAAAACAGGTGTGACAACGCTGACTGTTCAGGATGCAATGCACGTTGTTGCGGTAGGAACTGGAAAATATGCAGAGATTATGGCACGAATGGAAGAATAATGCTGCTGTGGAAGCTGCAAATGAATAAAGAAGACAGGTGACTATATTTAGAAGCCAGGAATAGTTATGAATCAGCATAAATATCCTGGCTTTGTGTTTTTGGCAGATAACAGGTGACGGGAGGAAACATGAGCGAAAGTGTAACAGGGTATATTGATCATATTATTTTCAGAAATGAAGATAATGGATATACCGTAATGGTGCTGAAAGGTGTGGAGGGGGAAGATGAGCTGACCTGTGTGGGAAGTTTTCCTGTGATCACCCAGGGTGCCTCAGTGGAGGCAACAGGAAAATATATACAGCATCCGGTGTATGGAAAACAGTTTCAGGCAGAATTCCTTACAGAAAAGATGCCCGAAGATGCACTTGCGATGGAACGATATCTGGGGTCAGGTGCAATAAAAGGAATCGGCGCTGCCCTTGCAGGAAGAATCGTCCGCCATTTTGGCGGAGATACACTGCGGATCGTCGAAGAAGAACCGGAGCGCCTTGCCGAAATCAAAGGAATCAGTGAAAAAAAGGCAAGAGAGATTGCGGCACAGATAGAAGAAAAAGCAGACATGCGAAAAGCAATGATTTTTTTGCAGAAATATGGAATTTCACTGAATCTCGGAGCAAAGATCTACCAGAAATATGGTGATTCCGTATACAGTGTCCTGCAGGAAAATCCCTATCGTCTCGCAGAAGACATCAGCGGTGTCGGATTTAAGATCGCAGACGAAATTGCTTATCGTATCGGTATACATACAGATTCAGATTACAGAATCCGGAGTGGAATGTTATATACTCTCCTCCAGGCAACAGGTGAAGGACATATTTATCTGCCGAAAGAAGAACTGTTTCAGCGGGCATCACAGCTTCTGGGAGTAGATTCTTCCTACATGGAAAAACATCTGATGGATCTTTCCATGGACAGAAAAATCATTCAGAAAGAATGTGATGGAGAAATTCTTGTATATCCTGCCCAGTATTATTATCTGGAACTGAATACGGCAAGAATGCTTGAAGAACTAAATGTTCTGTGCCCCGAAGATGAAAAACTGATGGAGCGCAGGATTGTGCAGATAGAAAAGGAAACAGGAACTGTTCTGGAAGAAATGCAGAAAAAAGCTGTAAAAGAGGCAGCTTCCCATGGACTTTTTATCCTCACCGGTGGTCCCGGAACAGGAAAAACAACAACAATCAATGCAATTATACGTTTCTTTGAAGGGGAAGGCGCAGATCTGAGACTTGCCGCCCCTACAGGAAGAGCAGCAAAGAGAATGACAGAAACAACAGGCGTGGAGGCTCAGACCATCCACAGACTGCTGGAATTGAGTGGAATGCCGGAGGATGACAGAGAAGGACAGGCTGTTCATTTTGAAAGAAATGCAGAAAATCCTCTGGAAACAGATGTGATCATCATAGACGAGATGTCAATGGTTGATATCCATCTGATGCATTCGCTTCTGATGGCTGTAACAGCGGGGACAAGGCTGATACTGGTCGGAGATGAGAATCAGCTGCCGAGTGTGGGCCCCGGTAATGTACTGAGAGACATTATACGAAGTGAGCAGTTTCCTGTAGTAGAGCTGAAGAAAATCTTCCGTCAGGCTTCGGAGAGTGATATTGTCGTAAATGCACATAAGATCAATCAGGGAGAGCAGGTAGTTCTGGATAATAAAAGCCGTGATTTCTTTTTCCTGAAAAGATATGATGCAGATATTATCATTCGTGTGCTGATTGCACTGATCCAGGAAAAACTTCCGAGATATGTAGAGGCGAGACCGTTTGATATACAGGTGCTGACGCCTATGCGAAAAGGTCTTCTCGGTGTGGAACGACTGAATGGGATTCTGCAGAGATATCTGAACCCTCCTTCTGAACAGAAAAAAGAAAGGGAGGTCGGACAGGGACTTTTCCGTGAAGGTGACAAGGTTATGCAGATCAGAAATAATTATCAGCTGGAATGGGAAATCCGGGGGAAATACGGTATTCCCGTGGATCAGGGTGTGGGTGTTTTTAACGGAGATACAGGAATTCTCAAAACTATTAATGAATTTGCAGAGACAGCAGAGGTTGAGTTTGAGGATGGCAGATGCGCAGAGTATTCTTTTAAACAGCTCGATGAACTGGAACTTGCCTATGCGGTTACTATTCATAAATCCCAGGGATCAGAATATCCGGCAGTTGTGATACCGCTTCTTTCAGGCCCAAAGATGCTGCTGAACAGAAATCTTCTCTATACAGCAGTTACCAGAGCCCGTAAATGCGTTACTGTGGTTGGAAGTGAAGAAACTTTCCGTGAAATGATAAATAATGAAAAACAGCAGAGAAGATACAGTTCACTTGATGCAAGACTGAAAGAATTTGCAGAAGAAAATAACAGGATATAACAAGATCAGGAGCTGGTGTGGACAGTAACAGTCAGAGAGCGTTTGTCGGGGAGAAAGGCGTTTTTTGAACAAAATTATTGATAATGTACTGAATATTATCTATCCGAGACGGTGTGCAGTATGTCACAGAATACTGGCAGACCAGAAATCACTCTGCTGTCCGGAGTGCAGAGACGTGTTTCAGGTAATAAATAATGATTACTGTATGAAATGCGGCAAACCGGTAAAACCGGAAGAAGAATACTGCACAGACTGCAGAGGAAAACACAGAAATTTTGACAGAGGCAGAAGTGTCTTTGTCTATGATGACAGAATGCGAAGGTCACTGGTGCGGTACAAATATTATGGAAACAGAGAATATGGAAGATATTTTGCCGGAGAAATATGCAGGTATCTCGGTGGAGAGATACGCAGATGGAAGCCGGATCTTATAGTTCCGGTGCCGCTGACTTCGGCAAAACGCCGCCGGCGGGGATTTAATCAGGCAGAAGATCTTGCTGAAAAAGTTGGTATGTCCATGAAAATTCCCGTAGGAACAGACATCCTGCGCAAGGATCATGATACCAGATCTCAGAAGAAACTGGACGCTGAAGAGAGACAGAGAAATCTGAAAGGTGCTTTTTCGGCAGAACAGCCACTGAACGGACTTAAGATTCTTATTATAGATGATGTATATACGACGGGAAGTACGATGGAAGCTGTTTCAGAATGTCTGAAAAACGCCGGCGCCGGCACAGTATATTTTGTGACGCTGGCAGCCGGAAGGCTTTAACGTTGGCAAAAAATACTTTTCATGACTGGTGATATATGATACAATTAATCTATATGATTATTCATCAGAAAGCAATTATCTGTAAGGAGTTATAATATGATCAATGAAGAAAAGGTAAAGATAATGACAAAACTTGCCATGTATGAGCAGGGCAAGGGCAGAAAGCATCTTCCGGTCAGCAGATATTACAGAAGTGATTACATCGGTCTGGCACTGATCAAGAATTTTTTCCTTGTAACGATCGGCTATATACTTATTGTTGCGGCAATTGGCGTTTATTTTGGGGAATATCTTCTTGAAAATATTCATAAAATGAATCTGATCGCGATGGGAATTTATCTGGTCATCGGCTATGTGGTCGTTCTTGTGGTATATTCACTGATGACGTACATTCAGTATTCGGTGAAATATTATAAAGCCAAAAAGAGTGTCAGACAGTATTACAGTGAGCTGACAGAATTAAGTAAAATCTATGCCAGAGAAGATAAGAAAATGTCCGGCAGAGGAGCCACAGGAGGGTATCGAAAATGACAGCATTACTGGAATTCAAACAAAAGATAAAAGGATTTTATGCGCAGTATGAGATGTATCTGCTGCCATTTCTGAAATTGATACTTGCTCTGGTTTATTTTGTATGGATCAACTCAAATATGGGCTATATGAAAGCCCTGGATAATATAATTGTCGTGCTGGTACTTGCGCTGATCTGCTGTATTCTTCCTACAGGTATGATGATCTTTACGGGTTTTGCCCTTATGGTCGAACACTGTTATGCATTGAGAATAGAAGTTGCTGGTTTCATGCTTGTACTTATTCTTTTCATGATGATTCTTTTCCTGAGATTCAGTGCAGGAAAAAACATAATCCTTGTGTTTACACCACTTGCATTTGCATTTGATATTCCGGTGATTCTGCCGATTGGATGCGGACTTTTGAGCAATGCGGTTTCAGCACTTCCGGCAGCCGGTGGTGTGATCATTTATTATTTTGTACGTCTGATCAGGATCCAGGCACAGGTTCTTACAGGTGAAGATGCGGATATCATGAGTAATCTTACACTTCTCTCGGATGGACTTATGAAAAACGGCGAGCTCTGGATCACACTTGTTGCATTTGTAGCTGTTGTTCTTGTCGTAAATCTGATCCGTACCAGAATGTTTGACTATGCATGGCGTATAGCCATTGTAGCCGGTGGCATTGTATATGTTATGATCATGCTTGCCGGCGGCATGATGTTCGGCGTTTCCATAGATATTGTACCGCTGATCATCTATACGGTGGTGGCTGTGCTTATTGGAATCGTACTGGAGTTCTTTGTTTTTGGCGGCGATTATACAAGAACAGAGCGTCTGGAATATGAGGACGATGAATATTATTACTATGTTAAAGCTGTACCGAAGGCTCTTGTTTCCACATCAGAACGCAGCATTAAGAAAATTAACGGAGAGCCGGTAAAAGAAGAAAAGAAATCTATTGAGAAAGTCGTAAATACATCCGCCCCTCTGTTTACAGGACAGGAGCCTGAAAAGAAAAAAACAGTTTCCAAATCGAAAGCAGCACCTGCATCAGATGCACCGGTACTGCGCAAGCCGGATCTGGACGATATTGATTTTGAGAAAAAACTTGAAGAATCACTGAAAGATCTTTAAATAATAATTAAGTAACTAATAACGGGGAATCAGGAGAAAGGAGTTTCTATGCGGAACATAACAGGTATACTGGGGAGATATCTGTCAGACATAAGTTTTCCGACGATAAATGTCATTGATGTGATCGAGATTATTCTGATATCATTTTTTGTATATCAGTTTATGGTCTGGATCAAGTTCACGCGTGCATATACTCTGCTCAAAGGTATCCTGGTGATCTGTGGCTTTCTTGTAATTGCATATATCTTCAAGATGAATACGATCCTTTGGATCGCCTCCAACCTGGCCGGAGCACTGATCACGGCTATCGTTGTTATATTTCAGCCTGAGCTGCGCAAGGTAGTGGAACAGCTGGGGCAGAAAAAAATCATGGCAGCGCTGATTCCGTTTGATTCAGGAAAAGAAATTCGGGAACGTTTTACTGACAAAACAGTTAACGAACTGATCAAGGCATGCTTTGACATGGCTGAGGTAAAAACGGGAGCACTGATCGTGATCGAACAGGAGATAAGACTTGATGAATATGTGAGAACCGGTATCAACCTGGATGCAATTCTTACAAGCCAGCTTCTGATCAATATTTTTGAACATAATACACCACTTCACGACGGAGCCGTGATCGTAAAACAGAACCGTATTGTTGCAGCAACCTGCTATCTGCCGCTCTCAGATAACATGGAACTGAGCAAACAGCTTGGAACCAGACACAGGGCGGGTGTGGGAATCAGTGAAGTGACAGATTCTGTTACTATCATAGTTTCTGAGGAAACAGGACAGGTTTCAGTGGCACAGGGCGGAAGGCTGGTAAGAAATGTCACCAGTACACAGCTCAGAGAAATTCTGGAACGTGCCCAGAACAAGAAAATTGTTGATAATAATAAACTGAGACAGCTGTTAAAGGGGAGAGTGAAATATGAAGAAAAGTCTGACAAATAATCTCTCTTTGAAGATTTTGTCTCTGGTGGTTGCTATTGTAGTATGGCTCCTGGTAGTCAATATTGATAATCCTATTGGCACGAAGTCTTATATTATTACAGATGTACAGCTTCTGAATGAAGGATATCTGGATGCAGATGGCAAAATGTGTCTGCAGGATGATCAGCAGGATACTATCCGTGTTACCATTAAGGCGAACCGCAAGACCCTGGACAAGATTTCGGCGTCTGATATCAAGGCAGTCGCTGACCTGCAGCAGGCAGTCAGCCTGGACACAGATCCGGTGATGGTTCCGATCACTGTGTCCTGCGAAAGAATCCTGCCGGACAATATTCAGGCAACCCCACAGAATCTGAGTCTTCATATAGAAGATAAAGACACCCGGGAATTCGTAGTAAATGTAACAACAAATAATACAAAGCCTGACAAAGGCTATGAAGTTGGTGCACTGACTTCTAATCCGGAGAAAATCAAGATTACAGGACCAACTTCATTAATGAATAAAATAGATAAGGTAAATGCCTCCATAGACGTTGATGGCGCGTCTGATGATGTTACAAAAGAAACAGATGTGAAGATCATCGACAAGAACGGAGAGGAATTTACGGACACAGATATGGCTTATCTGAATGTTTCTCAGGTCACTGTGACAGCAAAACTGTGGAAAGTACGTTCCAATGTCAAGATCAGTGCTGAGTATCAGGGAATACCGGCAGACGGATATGAGGTAGAGAGTATCAGCACAACACCGAATGTGATCAGTGTTGCCGGAAGTGATGATGCACTGGCGAGCCTGGAAGAAGAAAACAATACGATCTCTCTTCCTGCATCTGTGGCAGATATCAGTGGTAAAAACAGTGATTATGAAGACAAGATCAATATATCTGATTATCTTCCTGACGGAGTGAAGCTTACAAGCGATTCCAGTGAAGATGTTTTTGTACGTGTTAACATTCTGCCGAAGGGCAGTAATGTCTGCGAAGTACCTACCAAGAATATAAAAGTAAATAATTCTCCGGAGGGAATGCAGGCCGCTTTTGATACAGCCAAGATTGAGATCCGTATCAAAAAAGATGATGACAGTCTTGATGATCTGAAAGAAAGCGACATAGAAGCATCTGTTGATCTTGACGGCAAGTCCGAAGGCAGTTTTGAAGTTCCGGTATCTATCAAGCTCCCGGAAGGATATGAACTGGTGGACGAAGTTGCAACCGGTGTGGAAATATCAAGAATTTCAACAGTTGATGAAAATCAGTAACAAAAACACAAACCAGGAGATGAAAAGATGATCAGCCAGAAAATAACAGTAAATAATCCGTCGGGATTGCATTTACGCCCGGCTGGAGTTTTGTGTAATGAGGCTATGAAATACAAATCCAGCATTACATTTAATTTTGACGGAGGTAATGCCAATGCCAAAAGTGTTCTCAGTGTTCTGGGAGCATGTGTGAAATGCGGAGATGAAATCGAACTTATCTGTGAGGGAGCAGATGAGACTGAGGCAATGAAAGCTTTGACCAGTGCGATCAGCAGTGGTCTTGGTGAATAAATGATAAGGGTAAAGAACAGGAGGAGAAGTTGTGAAAAAAAGAATTGTGGCAGTTCTGTTAAGCATGACAATGATTCTGGCAACCGGGGCTGAAGCAGGCGCAGCGAGTATGACAGATTTTACAGCAGAAGCAACAGCCGAAGAAGCAGTTGCAGAGTCTGCTGTAGATGCAGATGCAGCGGACGATACAACAGTGTCCACTGATGAAGAGACAGATCTGGGTGAAGGCGATCTGACAGATGACAGTTCTTCAGTAACAGTGACACCGGATGAGGGAACAACAGAAGACGGAACAACAGAAGACGGACAGACAGAGGTTGAGGAAGAGCCTTCCGCAGACGATACAACTGCAGACAGCGCTGAGGCTGAAGAAGAAACGATAGCAGATTTTTCAGCAGGTGAGGAGATTGCAGTCCAGGAAGAAACAGATAGTGAAGCTGTAGAGGAGGAAACTCCGGATGCAGCAGGAACTTATGTAGAGGTTTCAAGAGAATATACTGATTGGAAATTTGAGGATACTGCTCAGAAGTGGATGCTTATTAAGCAGGCGACTTCCCCGCAGTCTGCAAATGAAGAAACAGCGCAACCTGTTGCTGGTGCTGAGGAAGAAACATCTGTTGATGAGTCTTTCAGTGTCGGTGCAGAAGCTGACGTATCAGAAACAGAAGAAACTGCACAGCCTGAAACTCAGGAAGAAACTGTACAGCCTGAAGAACTGGAAGCAGCAGGAACAGATGAAACTGCAGTTGTTGAGGAAACAACTCAGGCAGCTGGTTATGTAGAAGAGTATTACAAAAACTGCTGGGTAAAGGTTACAACTACAAAAGTTGACAAAAAGACGGTTCTTGCAACGGGAACTTATTATTTCAATGCAAAAGGCTACCTTGAAACAGGGTATCAGAAGATTGACAATAATCATTATTATCTGATGCCGCAGTCAAACGCAAAACGTGTGAATAATGAATATCCAAATCAGATTACACCATTCAACTCCACACTCGGACGTATGCAGACAGGCTGGGTTTGGGAGAGTAATGCGTTCCATTACTTCGGAAACGATGGTAAAGAGACTGCACTGAAAGAAGGCTTCCAGGATATCAACGGAAACCGTTATTATCTCCAGTCCAACGGAGTTCCGGTAGTTGGCAAGAAAACAATCAGCGGAAATACCTATATGTTCCGTCCTTCATCAGGAGCAGGAGATATTCCTGGTAAGATGGTGAAGAACGCATGGTATGGAATGCAAGTAAATTCCAGAACACAGTGGAGTTACTATCAGGCTGATGGTAAATATAAGAAAATGGGAATCGGTGCATACAAGCTCCTTTCCAACAGCAACAGTCTGTATCTGCTCGACGCATACGGATATCTGATCACTAACGGCAAGATGGTCAAAGGTGCTGACGGTGGCGTATACATGGCAAACAGAAACGGTGTTGCCTATGCGAACCAGCTTGTAAAGAGCGGCAAATTCAGATATTACTTCCTTGCAAACGGACATCGTGCAACCTACAAGAAAAAATGGGTGAAACTTCCGGGAGCAAACAATCGTTACTATTATTTCGGTAAAACATACGGACGTGTTGTTGAGAAAAAAGGTTTCCAGAAGGTAACCGTAAATGGTAAGTTTGTTGGATGGTTCTACTTCAACAAATCCGGAAACCATCTTCAGAATGCATGGTCCGGTGACAGATACTTCCTTCCGGACGGACGTATGGCAAGTGGTGTGACCAAGGTCGGCACTTCTTACTACTTCTTCCAGAGAAGTACAACAAAGGCTTACAAAGGTAAGAGATACAAATCCACCTGGATCAAATACAAAGGAAAATATTACTACGCAAAGAGAAAAGGTAATCTGGCATACAAGGGATGGCAGCGCCTGAAGATCAATAAAACTAAATACTGGTTCTACTTTAATAACTGCAAGGCAAAGACAAACTGCAAGATCACCAGAAACGGTATCAGCGGATACCTTGACAGCCGCGGTAGATATACAACAGGCTGGGTAATCGTGAACGATAAGCAGAACAAAGTAAGATATATTGATCCTGCAACAGGAACTTATGCAAAGAACAAAACTCTCTGGATCGAAGGAAAACAGTACAGATTTGACAAGAAAGGATACAGAGTAAGCGACAGAAGTTCTGAATTCAGAAAACGTTCCTCCTATTATCTGGAATGTGATAAAGCAAACGGAGTCATGACTGTTTACACAGACAGCACAAAGAAATATCCGGTTAAGACAATCCGTGTATCTGTAGGTAATCCTACATCTCTTACAAAAAGTGGCACCTTTACTCTGGAAAGAGCAGGAAGATGGCAGGCTCTCATGGGACCGTCATGGGGTCAGTACGGAACTCATGTAGTTGGAGGAATTTATGTTCATTCCGTAGCATGCAGTGCTGCAAACAGTTATAATCTGCCAGCTGGAGAATATCTGAGACTTGGTTCTCCTGCTTCTCACGGCTGTATCCGCTGCTGTGTAGCAGATGCAAAATGGGTATGGGATAACTGTAATGGATCCAAGATCTATATTTTTGATGGCGGTTATCAGTCAGAAGAAACTTTCAAGGGACCTCTTGGAAGAAAACCACTCACTCCACTGAGAGGAAGCAAAAACTTCGACCCGACAGACCCGGCAGTAAGATAATAAATCAACCATATAAGCAAAGGGACAGCAAAATTCGCTGTCCCTTTTGTCGTACATAAAATTATAAAGTATAAATAAGAATTCCTGCTATAATGATCAGGTTTCCGATGATCTTTCCTTTGGTGATCTTTTCTTTCAGTATAAGGCGTGAAAGAATCAGCACAAAAACGTAGGCTGCGGTATCAATGACCGGGCCGTAGCGCATGTCAACTTTTGTGTAGCAGTATGTGTTCAGAAGAAGAATACCGAAAAACAGAACATAGGCAAGGATCACACGCCAGTTCAGATATTCAAGAAGAGGATTTTTGTATTCTCTGTTGGCACTCTGCTTCAGCAGGATCTGAGAGATCGCAGAGAAAAAAGTACCTCCCAGCATAATAAGTATAAACGTTCTATTCATAGCGCTGCACCGTCCAGACTCCAAACAATACCACCAGAATGCCGATGATATTCTGAACAGAAAGCTGTTCATGGAAAATTATAACCGCCCAGATCTGCGACCAGAGAAGATAAACACTCTTGTTCGCATATGCAGTGGACAGAGAAAATTTCTTGATGACCTGCTGCCAGGCAATGGCGTAGATACCGCAGTTGGCGATCATCAGAAAAAGAAAAACATAAAGAAGACTCCCCTTTAATCCATGCCTGTTATATTGAATGGAAGCAAGCTTGGAAAAAACACTTGTCAGGGAGAAAAGCAGAATGTTCAAATGCAGCTGCAGATAATCTCTGAATTTTTTCATGATTCCTCCGGATTAAAATATAGTGTCCTGTTGAAATAACGTTACTGTTCACTCCGTTCACAGCAACTTGGTCAAAATCCATTCCAAATCACCTTCGGTGATGGGATTTTGCCCCGTATGTCTCGGGATTTTGCCATATTCATGGCAAAACACCTCGCGGGATACTACCTGTGAACAGTTACGAAATAACTCTCAGCAGTGTGCATTTCATTGTACTGCAAAAGCCCGGTTTTGGAAATACTTTTTATCATATTTATAGAAAAATGCCCTGTCGGATATTGGCTGTAGACATGCAACAGTTACTTTACAATATATATCGAAAATGATATGATAAAAATGATTGCTAAAAGTAGAAATTAGACAGTTGCCATAAAAAGCAACAGAAGAAAGAGGAAAACATATGAGTTTATATTCAGTGGTTGTTCCTGTATATAATTCTGAACATACTCTGGAAGAACTGTATACACGCCTGGAAAAAGTATTCCGCGAGACAATAAAAGAAGACTTTGAACTGATCCTTGTTGATGATGGTTCCAAAGACAGATCCTTTGAGATCATGACGGGGCTTCGAAACAGAGACAAAAGAGTCCGTATTATACAGATGGCAAGAAATTTCGGACAGCATCCGGCACTTCTCTGTGGATTTGCACATGTAAGAGGTGATTTTGTTGTAACCATGGATGATGACCTTCAGCATCAGCCGGAAGAACTTCCGAAGATGGTAAATGTTATGCGGGAGAGAGATGATGTGGATGCCATTATTGCAAGCTATGAGGGCAGAAAACATGGATTTATCCGTAAACTGGGAACAAAATTTTCTGTATGGGCGACTTCCAAAATGCTTGGAAAAGACCCGAATCTGCAGATTACAAGTTACCGTCTGATCAGACGTTTCCTGGTAGATGCCATGGTAAAAACTAATACATATCTGCCGCAGATCGGAAACCTTCTGGTCCTCAGCTCCAACAGGATCATTAATGTTCCTGTACAGCATGCTGCCAGAGCTTATGGCAAGAGCGGTTACTCCTTCAAACGTCTGATGAAAGACCTTATCTATGATATTACCGCACATACTGCATTTCCGCTTCTTATGGTAAGAAACATCGGAATTGCAAGTTTTTGTGTGAGTCTGGTAATGGCAGTTTATTTCCTTGTAAGATATTTCCTTTTTGGAATTTCCGTAGAAGGGTGGACCTCTCTTATGCTTGTTATGCTGGCTTTCTTCGGACTTATCCTGCTGTCTATAGGAATTATGGGAATTTATCTGATGAATATACTTAATGAAGCGAAAAAATTACCGCATTATGTGATCCGCAGGGAGGAGACAGACTGATGCAGAAAGAAATCGGAGGTTATTTTGAACTGGAAGAAATGTCCGGGGAGGAATATTATCCGGAACTTTATAAGGTAAACCTTGGCAGGACAGCACTTCTCTGGCTGTTGGAAGGGAGAAAATATAAGAAGATCATTCTTCCGTATTTTCTCTGCGAATCAGTTGTGGAAATCTGTCAGAATAATTATATAGAAACAGAATTTTATCATCTAGATGAAAATCTCGACATTCTTTATCCAAAAAAAACATTGAATAAAGACGAATGCCTTTATCTTGTAAATTATTACGGACAGCTGACAGATAATAAAATTCTGGAATATCAGAAAATATACGGAAATATCATTGTGGATCATACACATGCTTTTTTCCAGAGACCGCTGGAACATGTGGATACCCTGTATTCCTGTCGTAAATTCTGGGGTGTCAGTGACGGCGCATATCTCGCTACAGATACAGTGCTTGATATGGACAAACCGAGGGACTGTTCCAATAAACGTATGGGACATATCCTTGGAAGATATGATGAAAATGCAGGAACTTATTATCAGGATATGCTTCAGAATGCAGCACAGTATGAGGGTATGGAAATCCGTCTCATGTCGCGCCTGACACAGAATCTGTTGAGGGGAATCGACTATGAAGCAGGCAAAAAGAAAAGAGAAAATAACTACAGAGTCCTGAAAGAAGAACTGAATTCCAAAAATATTTTTACCGAAGTGACACCGGAAGGGCCTTTTGTGTATCCATATTACCATGAAAAAGGACAGGAACTGCGGAAATGGCTTGCAGCACGTAAGATATTTGTCCCCACATACTGGAGAAATGTTATGCAGGAACAGAAACCGGACAGTCTTGAGTACAGGTGGGCTTCGGATATTCTTCCACTGCCCTGTGACCAGAGATATGGAAGTGAGGAAATGCGATATATTGCTGCATCTGTAAAAGAATGGGAGGCAACTGTGGAATGACACACAGATTACTGATTCTCGGTACGCTGGGAGAATTTGTCCAGCTTGTAAAAAAGTCAAAAGAAAAGGGTTATTATACGATTGTATGTGACGGCTATCCGGATGGTCCGGCAAGAGAACTGGCAGATGCATCTTATGTGATACCAGTAACAGATATTGATGCTGTTGCAAATCTCTGCAAGAGTGAAAAAGTAAACGGGATCATTACCTCCTTTTCGGATCTTCTGCTGGAGTGCATGGTAAAGATTGCAGATAAGGCAGGAATTCCCTGTTATCTGAAACCTGAACAGCTTAAGTGGTACAGAGACAAATCTGCATGCAGGGAGCTTCTCGGCAGACTGGGACTGCCCTCCCCTGGATTTGCCAGAATACCGGTGAAATTCCTGAAGGAAAAAAACAGCGGAGAACTTCAGAGACTAACAGAGGACCTGCAGTATCCGCTTATCAGCAAACCGATGGACAAATATGGCTCCAGAGGTATCTATATTATCCATAACGAAGAAGAACTTCTTCCGAAAGCATTACAGACAGCCGATTTTACAGGGTTGGATGAGATACTTATAGAAGAATATAATGATGGATTTGAATTCAATATGATGACCTGGGTGCAGGACGGCAAAGTAAATGTGATCTCCATTGCAGACCGTGAAAAAACAGAGATGGAAGAGGGAATGCTGCCGGAAAGTACCAGAAATGTATACCCTTCCAGACTTTTGGATAAAGTAGAAAAATCAGCTGCAGATCTCCTGCAGAACTATATTGGCTATACCGGCCAGCAGGAAGGGGCTCTTTCTATGCAGTTTTTCTGGAAACCAGGGAAAGGTATTCAGGTATGCGAGATCGCAGGAAGATTTTTCGGCTATGAACATGAACTGACAGATATGGTATATGGCTTTAATATAGAAGAACTTTTACTGAATTATCTTTATGATAAGAAAAAAGTTTCAGAGATGTTTAAAACACATGATATACACAGGCCACAGAAATGTGGCGCAGTCCTTTATTTCCATGGACAGCTGAAAACGATCCGGGATCAGGAAGCTGCGTACCAGCTTTCCGAAGAAGCGGCAGTAGTAAAACCGTGGATTTTCTATAAAGAAGGGGAAGATGTTATTGCCTATGGACCGAATCCGTATCTTGCCCTCTATTATATAGAAGCAGAATCACGGGAAGAACTGGACAGAATCACTGAGAAGTTTTTTGAACAGATGTCAGTGACAGATCCGGAAGGACTGGAAATTGTATACAGAAATAAAATACCGGACTATTCTATATAAGGATTCAGAATCTGGAACCCTGGTATCATATAAAATTACCATTGAATTTATAACTCTGGTATGAGAAAATGTGGATTGACTAAAGACAAAATAAAATGTTCACAGGTAAGAGGAGATAAATGATAGATTTTAACAGACCGGCACTTGTCGGAAATGAATTAAACTACATTCAGGATGCTGTCGCACAGGGGATGCTCTGCGGTGACGGCAAATATACAAAGCTGTGTTCCGGATGGATGAAAGAAAGATTTCACGTAAATCAGGTGTTTCTGACAACTTCCTGTACACATGCACTTGAAATGGCCGCTTTTCTCTGCGACATTCAGCCGGGAGATGAAGTGATAATGCCGTCTTATACTTTTGTTTCCACAGCAGATGCCTTTGTGCTCAGAGGGGCAAAGATCGTATTTGTGGATATCCGGCCGGACACGATGAATATCAATGAAGAGTTGATCGAAGCAGCGATTACGGACAAAACAAGGGCAATCGTGCCTGTACATTATGCAGGTGTTGCCTGTGAAATGAATCGTATTATGGAAATTGCACGAAAATACAACCTCAAAGTTGTAGAAGATGCTGCACAGGGTGTGGACGCTTATTATCATGGAACTGCCCTGGGAACAATCGGGGATTTCGGATGTTACAGCTTTCATGAAACCAAGAATTTCACTATGGGTGAGGGCGGAGCCCTTGTATTCCAGAAAAATGAATATCAGGAAAAGGCAGAGATCCTGAGGGAAAAAGGCACAGACAGAAGTAAGTTTTTCCGTGGACAGATTGATAAATACCGTTGGATCGATTACGGATCTTCCTATCTTCCAAGCGAGATGAATGCTGCTTATCTGTATGCACAGCTGGAAGAATGTGACAAGATCAACCGTAAACGTCATGAAGTTTATGACGGATATCATGAAAGACTGGAAGATCTTGAGAAACAGGGAAAGATCGAGAGGCCTTTTGTGCCGGAAGGGTGTGCGCATAATGCACATATGTACTATATAAAAGTAAAAGATATTTCCGTGAGAACAAGACTGATCAAATACCTCCGCGAAAACGGAATCAGTCCGGCATTTCATTATGTGCCGCTTCACAGTTCTCCGGCAGGCCTGAAATTTGGCAGATTCAGCGGAGAGGATATATATACAACAAAAGAAAGCGAACGTCTTCTGAGACTTCCGATGTTTTATGATCTTTCCGTGTCTGATGTGGATTACATAAGCGAAAAGATCCATGAATTTGAATTTTGACTGGAATCGATTTGAGAAGCTGCTGTGAACAGCAGTATAAATTTGGAGGTTAAGAGAATGACAAAAAGAATATGTCGGGCCTTTGCATTTCTTGCAGCAGGTATCCTGGCGTCTTCTGTGACAGTACAGGCAGTGACTATCAATAACGGAACAATGGGAATCGTAGCAACAGACAGTATCCAGAACTGGCCGCAGGCACCGGCGGTGACTTCTGAGACAGCCGTTCTTATGGACGCTTCAACAGGTGCGGTTTTGTACGACAAAGGTATGGACGACTACCGTTATCCTGCAAGCACAACAAAACTTATGACAATCCTTGTTTCCATGGAAAACAGTTCTCCGAAGGATCAGGTGACTTTTACAGAAACCGGTATCCGTGATGTTAAATGGGACAGCAGTAATATTGCAGCTCAGCTTGGAGAGGTTATGTCAATGCGTGACTGCTGGGAGGCAGCATATATCAAATCAGCCAATGAAGTCTGCACCCAGATCGCAGAGACTACAGGAGGTTCTGAGGCAGATTTTGTAAATATGATGAATCAGAGAGCACAGGAGCTTGGATGCACGAATACGCATTTTACAAATGCAAACGGACTTCCCGATCCTGAACACTACTCTACAGCCCATGATATGGCAAAGATCATGCAGCAGGGACTGAAGAGTAAGAGATTCCGCAATCTGATCGGCAAAACAGATTACACTATCAAGGCAACAAATTTAAGCGCTGCAAGACAGATGCATACGCATATGCCGATGATGGCAAAAGAGTCCAGCCTGTACTATGAAAGCTGCATCGGCGGCAAGACAGGATTCACGAACGATGCAAAGCATACACTTGTTGTTGCAGCAGAACGTGACGGACGTACTTACATTGCAGTAACGATGAGGACAGATGATCTGGGAATCAACTGTAAAGACAGTATTTCTCTTTTCGATTATGCATTTGATAATTTTGAGAGCCTGAATGTGAACGGCACTTTATTAACTGTTCCGAAGGGTATTACAGTAAATGATCTGCAGGCAGAGACCCAGAATGTGAATGGCACAGATATGAACAGTTATTCTTATAACGGACAGTTTGTAGGATATGTGCCGGTTGCAGTGGCAACACCGGAACCGACAGAAGCACCGGCAGAAACAGCAGCTACAGAAACAGATGCACAGACAGATGAGACAGCCGGAGAGGTGGTTTCCGATCAGGAGGCAGCAGGGCAGGAAGCAGAAGAAACAGAGCAGGAGACAGAGAAAACAGGAAAATTTTTCTCTGACCTTTCTCAGACATCAAAAGTCCTTCTGGGAGTTATGGGCGGCATGATCGTTCTTCTTCTGATCCTTCTGTTCGCACTTCACAGAAAAGAAAACAAATAGTTAAACAGGAGTAAAAAAGATTGAAAAAAGAGGCAAGTCTGCCTGTGGAAATATACCGGAACCGGAAACTGGTATTTTCACTGGCCAAAAATGATTTCAAAACAAAATATGCCGGTTCATATTTCGGAACAGTATGGGCGTTTATCCAGCCGATCGTAACAATCTGCGTATACTGGTTTGTTTTCGGACTGGCTCTTCGCAGCGGCAGTGACAAGGGAGTTCCTTTTGTACTCTGGCTGATCGCAGGTCTGATCCCGTGGTTTTTCATACAGGAGGGACTTACAGGAGGAACCAGTGCACTTCTGGAATACAATTATCTGGTCAAAAAAGTAGTCTTCAATATCAGGATTCTTCCTGTAGTTAAAGTGTTTTCAGCAGTGTTTGTACATTGCTTTTTTGTCGTTATCATACTGGTGATCTATACATTCATGGGATATCCGCCGAGTCTTTATGCACTGCAGCTGATTTATTACAGCTTCTGCATTTTTGCACTGATCCTGGCAGTTACCTACATGACAAGTGCTGCGGTTGTATTTTTCCGTGACCTCAGCCAGATCATCAATATCATGCTTCAGGTCGGGGTGTGGGTAACACCGATCATGTGGGATTTCAATGATCTGCATCTGAACGCTGTGCTCCGGAATCTTCTGAAACTGAACCCTGTGTTTTATATCGTACAGGGATACAGAGATTCTCTGATCAATAAAGTCGGCATCTGGGAGCATCCTGTTCTCACCCTGTATTTCTGGGTATTTACAATCGTTGTATTTATCCTCGGAACAAAACTGTTTAAAAAACTTCAGGTGCATTTTGCAGATGTGCTGTAGAAGGAGAAGAAAATGAGTGAATTTGCAATTCAGGTAAAAAATCTGAACAAGATGTATAAACTGTATAACAAACCTTCGGACAGACTGAGAGAAGCTCTTGGCTTCAAAGTACCTGTCAGGGAACACTATGCCCTGCATGATGTGAGCTTCGATGTCAAAAGAGGCGAGACAGTGGGAATTATCGGTACAAACGGTTCCGGTAAATCCACTATCCTGAAGATCATTACAGGCGTACTGAATCCCACAGGAGGCGAGGTAGTCGTAGATGGAAGGATTTCTGCACTTCTGGAGCTGGGAGCCGGTTTTAACATGGAATATACAGGTATCGAAAATGTATATCTGAACGGTACCATGATGGGATTTTCCAGAGAGGAGATTGATGCCAGGCTACAGGATATCCTGGATTTTGCCGATATCGGAGATTTTGTACATCAGCCGGTCAAAGCATATTCCAGTGGTATGTTTGTCCGTCTGGCTTTTGCTGTAGCCATTAATATTGATCCGGAAATCCTGATCGTAGATGAGGCCTTATCTGTAGGTGATGTATTTTTTCAGGCAAAATGCTACCGCAAGTTTGAAGAATTTAAGAAAATGGGACGTACGATTCTTTTTGTAAGTCATGACCTCAGCAGTATTTCCAGATACTGTGACAGGGTAATACTTCTGAATAAGGGGGTGAAGCTCCAGGAAGGTTCGCCGAAGCAGATGGTGGATATGTATAAGCAGCTTCTGGTAGGCCAGGATCCGACGAAAGCAGAAGAGAAAAAAGATCCGGACCGTGAAAACTGGAACGAAAAGTTCCAGATTAATCCGAATATGCTTGAGTACGGAAGTAAACTTGCAGAGATCACGGATTTTGCAGTTGTAGATGAAAAAGGCCGTTACACAAATACCATCGAGAAAGGCAGTTCATTCCAGATCAAGATGAGAGTCGTTTTTCATGAAGCCATTCAGGAACCTATTATGGCGTATACATTTAAGGATATCAAGGGAACGGAGATTACAGGAACAAACACCATGTTTGAGAAAATGCATGTAGAGCATTCAGGTGAAGGCGATGTATGTACCGTGACCTTTACGCAGGATATGTATCTTCAGGGAGGAGAATATCTTCTTTCTTTCGGATGCACAGGATACAAAGATGGAGACTTTACTGTTTTTCACAGACTGTATGATGCCTGCAATATTACTGTTGTATCCAATAAAAATACTGTTGGTTTTTATGATATGAATTCAAAAGTGGAGATCCACTGTGGAGAAGAAGAATGATAGAAAAAATTGGACAGGTTTCTCTGGATGACACGAATTATCCGGGAAAAGATTTATACACGGACGGAGCGATCGAGGATGAGATGCTTGAGATCGCCAGGAATTACACAGAGCAGGAATGGAACCAGGTGATCGCAGAGCGTAAAAGCTGGCCGATCCTGTATCATTTTTCACACATCAGAGAAAATATCCTGAGCTGGATTCCTTTTACGGGAGAAGAAAATGTCCTTGAGGTTGGCTCAGGTTGCGGCGCTGTTACAGGAGCACTCTGCAAAAAAGTAAAGAATGTTACCTGTATTGAACTGTCAAAGAAGCGCAGCGAGATCAATGCCTGGAGACACCGTGATTATGAAAATCTTCAGATACTCATGGGAAATTTCCAGGATATCGAGAAGCGTCTTACAGAAAAATATGATTATATTACACTGATCGGTGTTTTTGAATATGCAGAAGCCTATATACAGAGCAAAACTCCTTATGTAGATTTCCTGAAAATCATCTCAAAACATCTGAAGCCGGATGGAAAGATCGTACTTGCGATTGAGAACCGTATGGGACTGAAATACTGGGCAGGGTGTACAGAAGATCATTTCGGCACACTGTTTGAGGGCCTGGAAGGTTATCCGACCTCCAGTGGAGTTAAGACTTTTACAAAAAAAGAATTCGGAAAGATCCTGAAAGAAGCAGGAGACCTTAAGGCTTCCTGGTATTATCCTTTCCCGGATTACAAGCTTCCGATGACAATTTATTCAGACAGGAGACTTCCTGCGAAGGGTGAACTGAACAGAGTGGAGACTAATTATGACCGCCTGCGTCTGCAGCTTTTTCAGGAGTCGCCAGTATATGATACACTTCTTGATAATGATCTGTATCCTCAGTTTGCGAACTCTTTCCTTCTTCTGATAGGAAAAGATGAGATTACACCGGAAACAGATTATGTGAAGTTTTCCAATGAAAGAGATGCGGCATTTGCACTCAGAACGGATATCTGTCACGAAAAGAATCAGAAATATGTCCGGAAGCTTCCGGCAGATGAAAGAGCTGCAGCTCATGTGAAAAATCTTGAAAATATCTACAGAGAGCTTATGACTCTCTATGGAAAAGAAGGGCTGGAACTGAACCACTGCACTTCAGACGGAGATGGTGTCAGGCTGGAATTTCTTCAGGGAACGACCCTGGAAGAATATCTGGACAAACTCCTTGAAGAAGGCAGAGTTAAAGAACTTGAAAAAAAATTCTTTGTTTATCTTGAAAAAATAAAAAATATACACAATACAGAAACTTTCCATAAAACACCGGAATTCATTAAAGTATTCGGAGATGTGGAACTGCAGGAAGGACTTCGGTGCAGTGGTATGTCAAACATTGACCTTGTTCCTGCCAATATTCTGATCGGTCAGAGCAGAGAATCTGTGATCGATTATGAATGGACATTTCGCTTTCCTGTACCGGCAGGTTTTATTCTTTACAGAGTGATCCATTATTATCTGGAAAGTGATGGCAAGCGCCGCATGCTGAAAGATCTGGATTTCTATGGAAAAGCTGGAATTACAGAAAAAGAGCAGCAGATATATGCACAGATGGAACGCAATTTTCAGACTTACATGCAGGGAAGCCATATTCCGCTTCTTGCCATGTATGAGGATGTTTCACCGGGCAAAGTAGATGTGCTGAGTTATTATGAACAGCTGCGTATTGCGGGAGCTGAACGTAAACTGCAGGTATTCTATGACAGAGGCAGTGATTTTCAGGAAAAAGACTCCGCAGTCTATCCAATGGGACGTCAGGGGACTGAGATGGAAATTCCCGTGCCGGAAGGTGTCAGAAGACTCCGCCTGGACCCGGGTGAGGCAGCAGGCGGCCTGATCCTCAGAGAATTAAGATTTGAAGATGGAACTGAACCTGAGTTTATTTCCAACGGATTTCCGCTTGGAGAAGGCAGATATTATTTCGGAGCCGGAGATCCGCAGTTTATTCTCGGAAATATTCAGGGAAACCATGGAAAACTTCAGATCAGTATTGAAGTAATGAAAGAAACAGAGGCAAGAGACGAATTCTGGAAGGGATTTTCCAGAGTGTCTTCCGAAAAAGATCAGGAGATTCAGAGACTGAACCGCCAGATCAGTGAAATGGAAAACACAAAAGTCTGGAAGCTGTATCGGAGCATTAAACATAAATAGAGGAAGATTATGGAAGAACTTAGCTTCAGTATAGATGAAGAAAGATATGATGACAGACATGGACATATACTGAGTCTTGTAGGCTGGTATTCTCATCCGGAGAAGAAACAGTGCCAGTTTGAACTTATCGGAGACGGGTATGACAGAATTGAGCTTCCGCAGGTGGAACTCTGTGAAAGACCGGATGTTGCGCAGGCACTTGGAATTGATTTTGGCAGCATACTGCCCGGATTTACAGTCAGGATTCCGGAGGCTCTGAAACTGGGTGAAAAATATCAGAGCCTTGAACTTTTTCTTAAAGATGGAGAAGAAAGAATCTGTATCTGGGAGATCAGTGCAGATGAACTGGATGAACTGATCAAAGAAAATCTCGTGGAATTTCATCTGGACAGGGTGGAAGTCCTTTATGATACCATGCTTGAGATCCAGGGCTGGGCTGTTGACCAGAGAGGATCTGTCGAGGTGACTGTTCACAAAGAAGATACAGAACTTCTTGACTGCAGGATCCAGAGAGGCAGAAGACCTGATGTGGTGGAACGCCGCGGACTGGATGACATATATAAGAAACAGGAGATTGGTTTCCGTATTTCAGCAGCACTTCCGGAAATACCGGGCAAAAAGATCATTCTTCATTTCTGCGGAGATTCTGTTACCAAAACCTGGGATATTGATATACAGGAACTGAAAAAGCAGAATAAACCAAAAGGATTTTTTGAGCGTCTGTTCAAAAAAGAACCTCAGAAAGAAGAAGGTTATGAGCAATGGTTTGACCGCCACAGAGCGGATAAACGACAGCTGAGGAAACAGAAAAGAACTTCTTTCGAACAGAAACCAAAGATCAGTATTGTTGTACCGCTTTACTGTACACCACTTCCTTATCTCAAAGAACTGGTAGAGTCTGTAAAGGCACAGAGTTATTCCAACTGGCAGCTCTGCCTGGCAGACGGAAACCCTGATAACAGGGCGGGGGAATTTCTGCAGAAACATTATGGAAAAGAAAGTCGTCTGGCATATCATCGACTGGAACAAAATGGCGGGATTTCCGCGAATACGAATGGCGCCATTGCCCTTGCTGACGGAGAATACCTGATGCTCTGTGATCATGATGACACGCTGGAACCGGACGCACTTTATGAAATCGTAAAAGCTATCAACGAAAACCATGAACCGGATGTACTTTATACAGATGAAGATAAAGTCAGCATGGACGGACAGCATTATTTTGATCCGCATTTCAAATCTGATTTTAATCTGTTCCGCCTGAGAGATAATAATTATATCTGTCATATTTTTGCAGTGAAAAAGAGTCTTACAGACAAAGTAGGCCTTCTGAGACCGGAGTTTGACGGAGCACAGGATTATGATTTTATTTTCCGCTGCTGTGAACAGGCAGACCAGGTGGTACATATTCCGAAGGTACTGTATCACTGGAGATGTCATATGGATTCTACTGCAGCAGACCCATCCAGCAAGGATTATGCTTACGAAGCAGGCAAAAGAGCAGTAAAAGAGCATTATCAGCGAATGGGACTGGAAGCTTCTGTGGAAATGACAGAGCGCCCGGGATGGTACAGAAGCTATGTGAAGATTCAGAATAATCCGCTGGTTACTGTGATCATTCCTAACAAAGACCATACAGAGGATCTGGAGCTTTGCCTGTTTTCCATGGCAAAGAAGAGTACTTATAAGAATTATGAAGTACTGATCGTGGAAAATAACAGTGAAAAACCGGAAACTTTTGAGTATTATAAAAAACTGCCGGAGAGGTATCCGAGGGTGCGGGTGCTGACCTGGGAAAAAGAATTCAATTATTCTGCCATTAATAATTTTGCCGCAGCAGAGGCCAGGGGAGAGTATCTTCTGTTTCTGAATAATGATGTGGAAATTCTCACGCCGCGCTGGATAGAAGAGATGCTTCAGATCTGCCAGCAGAAAGATGTGGCATGTGTGGGGGCGAAACTTTATTATCCGGACGATACTATTCAGCATGCAGGTGTTGTTCTGGGGCTTGGCGGTATTGCAGGCCATATTATGTGCCGGGCATCGGGCGATGATCCGGGATATTTCGGAAGAATGATCAGTGTACAGGAAATCAGTGCAGTGACAGCTGCCTGTATGATGGTCAGGGCAGAAGATTTTCATACAGTCGGAGGTTTTGACGAGACATTCTGTGTGGCATTTAACGACATTGACCTCTGTATGAAATTCCGTGCTGCCGGCAAAAAAGTTGTTTTTACACCGTATGCAGAGCTTTATCATTACGAATCCAAGTCAAGAGGGCTTGAAGATACACCGGAAAAACAGTTCCGTTTTGATAAAGAAGTGAAACGGTTTGAAGAAAAGTGGTCAGAGCAGCTGGCCAAGGGAGATCCCTATTACAACCCGAATCTTTCTGTGACAGAAGGGGACTGTTCCCTGAGAGAAGACTGAGTTGCTGCGAACAGAAGTAAGCAGTAACAGACTGAGAAATGAGGTTAGTATTATATGGCTCGAGAAGTTTTTGAAGTGACAAAAGACAGGTTTCACCTGAATGATCCCTGTTGTTATATTCTGCAGGGAACCTGGCCTAAGGAAGCAAAGATGCGTGCCTGCCTGGATGGATCAGAAGTTAAGGCGGAGATCCAGCGTCTGGAAGTGGTCAGTGCCCTGGAAAGATTCAAAGATCCGGATCTTATGAGGGGAGAAAGGATCACTGCAACAGTGACACTTCCGGAATCACTGGAAGGTTATCATAAACTTAACGTTTATGCGGATATGCCGGATAAAACCATCAGCTGGTTTGCCGTGTCCATAAAAGATCTGGAAAAGCGAAGAGGAAAACCGCAGTTCTATATTGAAGAAGAAAAGGTTCAGCAGGGATTCCTGAGGATCCGTGGCTGGGCTGTTGCAAAAGATCCGGTGCGTATTCAGATTTTTGATGAAAACAAGAATAAGATCCAGGCGGAGATTCTCCGGACAGAGCGTGTAGATGTAGAACAGCTCTATGAGGAGATGGACAATAAGGATAAATCAGGATTTTTTGTGGAACTGACGAATCTTAAGGGAAAAGTCCTGTATATGGTTTTTTATGCGGGCAATACGAAATCAGTCCATATCGTTCATCTGCAGAGAGCGGTAGTACTGAGCAAGAAAGTAGAAAAATATGCAAAAAAGGGTCTGAAATACTGGAAAAATCAGGGAAGTGCAGCTCTTGTGGACAAAATGGTATCCAAGGTAAAAACAGCCTCAACAAGGGAAATCCCGTATCAGAAGTGGATCGTCCGCCATCTTCCGGGAAATAAAGAACTGGAGAGACAGAGAAGAGAAAAATTTGAGTATCAGCCAAAGATTTCCATCGTAGTTCCGTTATATAAAACCCCAGAGAAATATCTCCGTCAGCTTGTAGATACAGTTAAGGAGCAGACATATCCGAACTGGGAACTCTGCCTTTCTGACGGCAGTGGAGAAAACTCACCACTGACTTCTTTCCTGAAGAAGCTGGAAGCAGAAGATGAAAGAATCCGTGTCGTATATAATGAGAAACAGCTGCAGATTTCCGAAAATACAAATGCGGGGATTGAGATTGCAACAGGTGATTATATTGCTTTTGCAGATCATGATGATGAACTGACACCACATGCCCTTTTTGAGTGCGTAAAGGCGCTGAACAAAAACCGGGACATCCGTCTTCTGTATTCAGATGAAGACAAAATGTCCATGGACGGACACAAATTCTTCCAGCCGCATTTTAAACCGGATTACAACCCGGATCTTCTGTGTACGGTAAATTATATCTGTCATCTTTTTGTTGTGAAGAGAGAAATCATTGACAAAGTAGGTGTATTCCGCAGCGAGTTTGATGGAGCACAGGATTATGATTTTATTTTCCGTTGTGTGGAAGCAGTGGATCCTTCTGAAATTTATCATATCACGAAGATCCTTTATCACTGGAGATGCCATGAGGATTCCACAGCAGAAAATCCGGAAAGCAAGACTTATGCTTTCGAGGCTGGCAAGCGTGCCATTGAAGAGCATTACCGGAGAACCGGAATTAATGCGGAAGTTCTGCAGGGGGAATTCCTGGGACTTTACAGGACCAGATTTATAAGAGACCATGATCCTCTGATCTCCATTATTATCCCAAATAAGGATCATATTGATGACCTGAAAAGATGTATGGATTCCATTGATCAGAAATCTACTTATAAGAATTATGAGTATATTATTGTTGAAAATAACAGTACAGATGAAAAAACATTCCAGTATTACAAAGAACTGGAGGCACAGAATCCGAAAGCACATGTTGTTTACTGGGACAGGGAATTCAACTATTCTGCAATCAATAATTATGGTGTTTCTTTTGCAAAAGGAGAATATATCCTTCTTCTGAACAACGATACCGAGATCATAAATGAGGACTGTCTGGAACAGCTCCTTGGTTACTGTATGCGAAATGATGTGGGTGCAGTCGGCGCACGTATGTATTACGAAGATGACACAATCCAGCATGCCGGTGTTGTTATCGGTTTCGGTGGTATTGCAGGCCACTGTTTCGTGCTTCAGCCAAGAGGAACAACAGGATACTGCCACAGAATTATCTGTGCACAGGATTACAGTGCGGTAACAGCTGCATGTATGCTTGTGAAAAAATCTGCATTTGATGAGGTGGGAGGCCTTACAGAGGAACTTGCAGTTGCCTTCAATGATATTGATTTCTGTATGAAACTCCGTCAGGCAGGATACCTGATCGTATATAATCCGTATGCAGAACTTTATCATTATGAATCCAAGTCCAGAGGTCTTGAGGACACACCTGAAAAAGTGGCACGATTTAACAAAGAAATGCAGATCTTTGAGAGAAGATGGCCGGATATCATGCGTGACGGCGATCCGTACTATAATCCGAATCTTACTCTGAAGAGTCAGGATTTCTCTCTGAGAAGGATTTAGGAGGAAAGTATATTGAGAAAACAGAAAAAACTTCAGACAGAGACCCTGGTGGAAATTCTGTTCTTTGCCTTTCTTCTGATCTTTTATCTGATGTGGGCAAGAGTTCAGCCTATGGGAGCAGCACCTGATGAACAGATGCGTTATCAGATTGCTGATTATATTTATCAGAATGGTGCACTTCCTGTAGGAGATGATCCTGCCGTACGAAATCCGGTGTGGGGAATTTCCTATGCATTTCAGCCGATTCTGGACTATATGGCGGCAGCAGTGTTTATGAAGCTGGTAAGCTTTATCAGCACAGCACCTTTTGCGCTTCTTATGGCTGCCAGATTTGTAAATGTCCTTCTGGGACTTGGTACAGCATATCTGGTGCTGAACATGGGAAAAAGACTTTTTGACAGGAGAAAAGCCTGGGTGTTCACAGCTTTTGTCAGCCTGATGCCCGGATCTCTGTTTGTATTTACTTATGTAAACTGTGATGCACTGGCAGTTTTTTCCACGGCACTGATCGCCTGCGCCTGGGTATGTTATCTCAGTGAAGGCTGGACTTACCGTAACTGTATCGTGCTGGCGCTTGGCGTAACAGTTTGTGCACTTTCGTATTACAATGCCTACGGATTTATCCTCTGCAGCATTATCTTCTTCGGAGTGACTCTCTGGATGGAGGCGAAGGAAAAAAACAGCTACAGTGATTTTGTGAAAAAAGGTGTTCTTGTCTGTGTGATCGTTCTCGTACTTGCAGGCTGGTGGTTTGTGAGAAATGCCATTCTCTATGACGGAGATTTCCTTGGTATGAACGCATCTTCTGCATGTGCGGAAAAATATGCAAAAGAGAGTTACAAACCTTCAAACAAGACAACACCTCAGATGGCAGGATATTCATTCCTTGATATGCTGAATATGGGCTATCCGAAATCCGAGGGATTTTCCTGGGTGGAACTGGTAAGCGAAAGCTTTGTGGGCCGGTTTGGTATGATGGACGTATTTATGCCGAAGTGGCTTATCAATAATTACATGGACTTTATTAAAGTGGGATTCCTGCTGATCTTTCTGCATCCTGTGAAGACTTTTGCACTCAGAATCAGGAAACAGTGGAGTGTTAAAGGACTGTTTAACTGGTGTATGCTGATCTGCATGATCATCCCGAATATCCTTAATGCATATTACTCCTATGCTTCAGATTATCAGCCACAGGGCCGTTACAGCCTGCCGATGATGGTTCCGATGACATATTTCATGGTGATGGGATACGGAAATCTTTTTGATGTACAGATTAAGAAAGAAAGCGTGCGGAAAGGTATTTACGCAGCGATATGTATTGCACTGATACTGCTTGCGCTGTTTGTGTTCTTCGGTGTGATATGGCCGGAATACAGAGACGTTCCATTCAGTATAAGAGCATTTATAAGAGGTTCATGACAAAATAAATCAAGTTACTGTGAACGGAGTGAACAGTAAAACAAAAACAGCTCTGATCGGTTTATGATCAGGGCTGTTTTTATGAGATATATCAGGATTTTGCAACTTTAATGATACGGAGCAGGATCAGCAGAAGAAGCAGGATTCCCACACCACCGATTACGAAATAGGGAACGTCAGTCCGGTTGGAAGAATAAGTCTGAGCTGCGCTCATATTTTTCTGGCCTTCATCAGTAAGGGTAGTGTCCTGTTCCTGTGTGGCTGCCATGACAGCAGTTCCGACAGGTGTGTCGCTGAAGAAATACTGACGGTTATACTGACCGTCCGAAACTTCTCCGTCCTGGGTAGTCAGGCTGTCTGCTGTGGCACCTGCAGGTACATATACATTTCCTCCGGAGATCATATTGAAATCATTGTCTCCGAGAGAAAGCATCTGGAAATTGTCAAATCCGTAATTGAGAAGACTGGCAGCTTCTGTGGCTGTTGTGCCGGAAGCACCCTGAAGTACAACTGCGATCAGTGTGACATTGTCTTTCTGTGCAGCACATACAAGTGTGCTCTGTGAAGCCTCTGTATAGCCCTCTTTTCCACCGAGACAGTACTGATAATAGGCTGCGTTGGTGGCATTCATCATGGAAAAGTTATTGGTAAGGACACGGTCACCACCGGATACGTTAGTTGCCGGGATAGTGTAGGAACCGGTGGCTGCGATCGTACGGAAAGAGTCATTGTCGATGGCTGCTTTCATGATCAGCGCCATGTCATGTGCTGTCGTATGCTGGTTTTCATCAGGAAGACCGGTCGGATTGGTGAAGAGTGTATTGGTACAGCCAAGCTCTGCAGCACGACTGTTCATCATCTGTACAAAGCCGTCAACAGATCCTCCGATGTGTTCTGCAACCTGGAGAGCAATATCATTGGCTGAGGCGAGCATGATCGCATACAGACACTGTTCAATGGTAAATACCTCGTCAAGCTGTGCGGAAATATTTGCGCCGCCGTCTGTGACACCGGATACACCGGTAGCTGTCATGGTTACCTGATCTGTGAGCTGCGTTTTTTCAAGGGCAAGAAGTGTTGTCATGACTTTGACAGCAGCACCCGGATAAAGCACCTGATCGGCATTTTTGGCATATAAAGTGGTGTTGGTGGAATCTTCCATAACTACTGCAGCGGTCGAAGTGACATCCGCTCCCTGGGGCCAGCCGGAAATATTGTTGGTGGTTATTCCCGAAGCGGTTTCTTCAGCAGCCATGACAGGCGTCTGAAACAGCAGGGAAAAAGAAAGTCCCAGAGCAAGGAGACAGCCGGAAAGTTTTTTTATTTTCATTAATTTATGCTCCTGTTTCTGTGTAATATTTGTTAGGTTCAATCCTTTTCATAATAGCCTATTTTTGTATATAATTCAATCCATTTCCGCTTATATTTCAAGGTGCTTGCAAAAAATACCCCGAAATGGTAAAATAAAACCAATTATGGGTAAAAATAAAGCTATAGACATAACAGATGAAATCTGAGGCATTGAAAATATATGAGTAAAAAAGATAGTACAGTGGGGCGGATCCAGTGGGGCAGAATGCTTAAAAAACTGAAACCGTACACGATCAAAAAAGGCCTTCGTTATCTGAAACATTATGGACCAAAAGAATTCTGGATCCGTCTTCATGAACGGTTTGAACCGGAAGAAGTTCCATATGGACCATGGTATGAGGCATATATTCCGGATGAAAAACAGCTGGATCAGCAGAGACATCGCAGGTTTTTATATGAACCACTGATCAGTGTTGCAGTACCTGCATATCATACGCCTGAGAAATTTTTTAGGGAAATGATCGATTCCCTTCTGGCACAGACGTACAGAAACTGGGAACTCTGTATTGCAAACGGAAGCCCTGAAGACGAAACCATGCAGAAAGTGCTGAAAGAGTATGCGGCAATGGACAAAAGAGTCCGATTCAGAGATCTTGGTGAGAATCTCGGGATTGCGGGAAATACCAATGCAGCACTTGAGATGGCTGAGGGTGAATTCGTGGGCCTGCTGGATCATGATGATCTTCTGGCTCCGAATGCATTGTACGAGATAGCTCTTGCACTGGAAAAAGACCGTTCACTGGAGGCTGTTTATACGGATGAAGATAAGGTGACGACTGATCTGAGCGAACATTATCAGCCGCATCTGAAGCCGGATTTTAATCTGGATCTTCTTCGTTCCAACAATTACATCTGCCATTTCTTTGTAGTCAGCAGAACGATCATACAGGAAGTAGGCGGATTCCGTCAGGAATTTGACGGTGCACAGGATCATGATTTTATTTTCCGCTGTGTGGAAAAAGTACAGAATGTAGGACATGTTCCGGAGATCGTTTATCACTGGAGAACACATAAGGCGTCTACAGCAGACAATCCGGCAAGTAAGATGTATGCGTTTGATGCCGGAAAAAGAGCCATCGAGGCTCACCTTGAACGAATGGGAGTACAGGGAGAAGTAAGCCATACACCGGATCTTGGATTTTTCAGGGTGAAATATCCGGTGCAGGGAGAGCCGCTGGTTTCCATTATCATACCAAACAAAGATGAAAAAGAGTCACTTAAAGCATGTATAGAGTCCATACGGGAGAAGACAGAATACGCAAATTATGAGATCCTGATCGTTGAGAATAACAGTACTTCGGAAGAGATATTTGAATACTATAAAGAACTTTCTGAAGACCCGCGGATCACAGTCATCACATGGGAAAGAGAGTTTAACTATTCTGCGATCAATAATTTTGCAGTCAGACATGCAAAAGGTGAATATCTCCTTTTCCTGAACAATGATGTGACCGTGATCACAAAAGGCTGGCTTCGTGAGATGCTTGGTGTGTGTGAACGTAAAGAAGTCGGAGCAGTCGGCGTGAAGCTTCTGTATCCGGATAATACTATCCAGCATGCAGGATGCGTGATCGGAATAGGCGGAATTGCAGGACATATGTTTGTAGATATGCCTGCGAACAGAACGGGCTATCTTCACAAGGCATCGATCATGCAGGATATGAGTGCGGTGACAGCAGCATGTATGATGATGAAACGTCAGGCCTTTGAGGAGGCAGGCGGTTTTACAGAGAAGCTTTCCGTAGCTTTTAATGATGTGGATCTCTGCCTGAAAGTACGCAGAAATAATAAACTTATTGTTTATGATCCATATGTGCAGCTTTATCATATGGAATCGAAAACAAGAGGGGCAGAGGACAGTCAGGAAAAAGTCCGCCGTTTTCAGGAGGAAATTGAATATATCCGCTGTCAGTGGATCGATATCCTGAAAAAGGGAGATCCATATTACAACAAAAATCTTTCCCTGACAAAATGGAACTATTCCCTGCGTCCGCTTCCGGGAATGGAAAAAAAGAGCAGTAAATAGGAGGAACAGATGGAAGTATCGGTGGTTATACCGAATTATAACGGAATTGCGTTTCTGGACAGTGTGCTTGGAAGCCTGGAAGGGCAGACTGTAAATAATTTTGAAGTTATTTTTGTGGATAACGGCTCATCGGATGGAAGCTGTTCATTTGTATCCGCCAATTATCCGTGGGTACATATCATAGAGCTTTCCGAGAATTACGGGTTCAGCCGGGCTGTCAATGAAGGGATCCGCGCTTCCAAAGCTCCTTATGTCCTGCTTCTGAATAACGATACAGAAGTAAAAGATGATTTTGTGGAGCAGATGCTTGCCTCCATAAAGCGCCATAAAAATGCTTTTTCCTGTGGTGCCAAAATGGTGCAGTATCATGACAGAGACAGGCTGGATGATGCAGGGGATTACTACTGTGCACTTGGCTGGTCTTTTGCAAGAGGCAAGGGGAAAGATATCCGTACCTATGATAAAGAAGAGAAGATTTTTTCTGCATGTGCAGGTGCTGCAATCTACAGCAAAAAAATCCTCGACAGGATAGGATATTTTGATGAAGAACATTTTGCCTACCTGGAAGATATGGATATAGGATATCGGGCGAGGATTCACGGATATGAAAACTGGTATGCTCCGAAAGCTGTGGTTTACCACGTAGGAAGCGGTACCAGCGGATCCAGATACAATCAGTTCAAGACCAGATATTCTTCCAGAAATAATATTTATCTGATCTACAAAAATATGCCGTTTCTGCAGATCGTTCTGAACCTGCCGTTTCTGCTGGTGGGATTTGGCACAAAGATCATTTTCTTTTCCGTTAAAGACATGGGAAAGGAATATCTGGCAGGAATTAAAAATGGTTTCTCAATAAGCAAAAAAGACAGAAAAGTTCCGTTTTCTTTCCGCAATCTGCCAAATTATTTTAAAATTCAGCTGGAACTCTGGATAAATTTGGTCAGACGCTTTACATCGTAAATAACAGATTACAGCGGGCTATAGAAATTTAATAAAATAATAGCCAAGATATTATTGATTTTAAAGAACAACTATTATAAGATAAAAACATTCAATTGAAATGGATAGAGGTGGCAGAGATTGATTCAGGATAATCAGAAGAATTTCAGTCGTCTCCAGATGCTGGTCGATGCAGTTGTGATTGCCGGATGTTATGTGCTGTCATGGATGATCCGTTTTATCGGGCCTTTTGCCTATTCGGCTGTCCGTGCGCTGACATTTGAGCAGTATATGTTTGCCCTGGTGTTTATCATACCGGGTTATCTGCTTCTGTATCAGGCATTTACCTTATATGAGCCGCTGCATATGCAGGGGCGCAGACTTGTGCTGGCAAATATCATCAAGGCCAATGTTCTTGGGCTTCTGCTGATCGTTTTCAGTTTATATATGATGGATGAGTCGGATTTTTCACGTCTTACTGTATATATATTCTGTGTAGTCAACATAATAGTAGAATGGCTGGTACGTCTGTTTGAGTATTCCACACTCCGTAACATGCGAAAACGTGGAATGAATCAGAAACAGATGATCCTGGTCGGATACAGCCGCGCTGCGGAAGAATATATCGACAGAATTCAGCAGAATCCTCAGTGGGGATATGTTGTAAGAGGAATTCTGGATGACAATGTTCCTGCAGGGACTGTATACAACGGCATAAAGGTAATCGGGCGGATTGCCAATCTTACGGTAATTCTTCCTGCCAACAGACTGGATGAGATTGCAATTACATTGGGATTAAGTGAATACTATCGTCTGGAAGAAATTGTTGCCATGTGCGAGAAGTCCGGAGTACATACCAAGTTTATTCCGGATTATAACAAGATCATTCCTACGAAACCATATACAGAAGACATTCTCGGACTTCCGGTGATCAATATCCGGTATGTTCCGCTGAGTAATACCTTCAATGCCATGGTGAAGAGGGTGATGGATATTGTTGGTTCCATTGTGGCTATCATTGTTTCGTCACCGGTAATGCTTCTTATGTGTATACTTATTAAACTGACTTCTCCGGGACCGCTGATATATAAGCAGGAGAGGGTCGGCCTTCATAATAAGACATTCCGGATGTATAAATTCCGCTCCATGGAGATACAGCCGGAAGCAGAAGAAAAAAAGGCATGGACAGTAAAAAATGATCCGAGAGTGACCGGAATCGGCAAATTCATGAGACGTACGAGTATTGATGAACTTCCGCAGCTCTTCAACATTCTGCGAGGAGATATGAGCCTGGTAGGTCCCAGACCTGAGAGGCCGTTCTTTGTAGAGAAGTTCAGGGAAGAAATTCCGAGATACATGGTCAAACATCAGGTACGTCCGGGACTCACCGGCTGGGCGCAGGTAAACGGATACCGTGGAGATACTTCCATCAGGAAACGTATAGACTGTGACCTGTATTATATTGAGAACTGGTCGATTGGATTTGACATAAAAATTTTGTTTCTGACCTTTTTCAAAGGGTTCATAAATAAAAACGCTTATTAAAGATAAGGAGAGAAAAGATGGCACGAAACAAGAAAAAAGGCGGCAAAACCAAAAAGATTCTTTTTGCTGTTGAGATCATTGTTCTTCTTGTATTTCTGGCAGGGTTTGCCGTATATGGACAGCTGATGTCCAGAATGGACAAGACAAACACCCAGAAGCTTGATACAAACAAAGTTCAGGTAAACCAGGAAGTTCAGGATTCTATCGACTCCGAGACATCAAGCCTGTCAGGATATACAACCTATGCTCTGTTTGGTATTGATGCACGAAGCAAGAACATGAAATTCTCAGGAAACGAAAACAGTGATACCATGATCATTGCCAGCGTAAATAACGACACAAAAGAAGTTAAGCTGGTTTCCGTATATCGTGATACACTGCTGAACCTTGGTAATGATACCTACTCCAAAGCCAATGCAGCTTATGCTTTCGGCGGCCCGGAACAGGCGATCACAATGCTCAATACAAACCTTGACCTGAATATTACAGATTATGCAACTGTTAAATTCGATGCACTTGCAGAGATCATTGATGACCTCGGCGGTCTTGATATGGATATGTCCTATGCGGAGATCGTTCATATGAACAACTACTGCGTGGAGACATCTGAGGCAATCGGCAAGGATTACACACCGATCGAACTTCCGGAGAAACCGGAGGACGAAGAAAAAATCCAGTATCTGTATCATCTGAACGGTGTACAGGCTACTTCCTACTGCCGTATTCGTTATACAGCAAGTCTGGATATGGGACGTACAGAAAGACAGCGTAAAGTTATCCAGATGATCGTAAGCAAGGCAAAATCAGCCGGAATCAATGCGATCTTCAAGATCATGGATGATGTATTCCCGATGGTAACAACATCTCTGGACAAGACTCAGATCCTGCAGATGCTTCCTACATTGATAGGATACAGCGTAGACGAAACAACCGGTTTCCCGACTACTTATAAATTCTCAAATGTCAAGGGAAGCATCATTGTACCGACAGACCTGACAGACAACGTAAAAGAACTGCACAAGTTCCTTTATGGTGACGAGTCCTATGAACCGTCAGAAACAGTTAAGGCCAACAGCGACCGTATCATTGAGATCGTCGGTGGTGCTGACAAGCTTGAAGATACACAGGCTCCTGTAGATGAAACTACAGAAAATGTTGACTTTGTATGGGACAGCACCGGAGAAAATGTTGATACAGGACAGGAAGTAACTCCGGATTATAACACTGATTCCGATACCAGCGGCGGAAGCACTGACACTGATAACAGTGGTGGAAGTACTGACAGTGACAACAGCGGCGGAAGTGATTATGTTCCGGAACCGGATTATAGTGGAGATACCGATACCAGTGGAGGAGATACCAGTGGAGGAGATACCTCTGGAGGAGACACCAGCGGAGGAGATACTTCCGGAGGAGATACCAGCGGCGGAGATACTTCCGGAGGAGATACTTCCGGAGGAGATACTTCTGGAGGAGATACCGGCGGCGGTGATGTTTCTGAACCGGACTACGGAGGAGATACCGGTGGCGGTGAAGAAATAGTAACAGAAAGTGTTGCAGAACCGGCAGCATAAAGAAAAGTAACGATAAGACAGCAGAAGGGGATTTCTTGGAAAAGAAATTCCCTTCTTTCATAAACGGAGAAAGAAATGAAAGAGACAAAAGTAGATGTGATCATTCCTGCATATCATCCGGGAAAAGAATTCGGAGAATTACTGAGAAGATTGATGAAACAGGATTACCCGGTACACAGGATCATAGTAATGAATACAGAACAGGAGTTCTGGAATGAGCAGTGGGAAAAAGACTGCCCTCTTCTGGAAGTCCATCATCTGAAAAAATCTGAATTCGATCACGGTGGAACAAGAAAGCGTGCAGCGGGTCTTTCGGAGGCTGAGATTATAATGTTTATGACTCAGGATGCACTTCCGGCAGACAGTCATCTGATCGGGAACCTTATACACACAATGGAAGAGAATCCGAAGGTGTGTGCGGCCTATGGAAGACAGCTTCCGAGACAGGACTGCAGTTTTGTGGAAAAATATACCCGCTCATTTAATTATCCGGAAACTTCATCTGTAAAAACAGCAGAAGATATTCAGAGACTTGGAATCAAGACGTTTTTCTGCTCTAATGTGTGTGCCGCATATAAAAAAGAAATATTTGACAGTCTGGGCGGTTTTGTGGAACGGACGATATTTAATGAGGATATGATTTATGCAGGAACGCTGGTAAAAGCCGGCTATGGCATTGCCTATGAGGCAGAAGCAAAAGTCATTCATTCCCATAACTATTCATGTATGCAGCAGTTTCACAGAAATTTTGACCTGGGTGTGTCTCAGGCACAGTATCCGGAGATTTTTGCAGATGTTCCTTCAGAGGGGGAGGGAATGAAGCTTGTAAAAAAGACCTTCGCCTATCTGATAAAAACAGGGCATATCTGGATGATTCCTGGATTTGTGCTGCAGTCAGCATTTAAATATGCAGGATATTTTCTGGGAAAAAGATACCGCAAACTGCCTCGGAAAATGATTCTCTGGTGCACCATGAACGTTTCCTACTGGTCGTGATAACAAACACGGTTTTTTAAAGGAGTTATCACACTTTGAACACAATAACCTGTTACACTATCATCATATAAAAAGAGAAATGCTTATATGAAAGATATATAACAGAAAGGAGCAATTACTGATGGACAACGAAAGAAGATGGGATTCAGACAGCAGTGCCGGAAATCCCGGAGAATCTGCTCCGAATGATCATAGAGTACAGGTAACAGAACAGAAAACATCGGGTGAGGTTCCGCCAAGATATGAACATTATCAGATGCACAGACAGGCAGCGACTGAACCGTCTCATGAAAAAACATCCCGCAGGAAAAAGCACTCAGGCCAGAGCTTTGCCCGGACAGTGGCACTGGCAGTAGTATTCGGGCTTGTGGCAGGTGTGGTATTTCAGGGCGTGAATATGGTGGCAGATCAGTATCTTGTAAAAGGTGAAGAAGAAGCAACCCAGGTGGAAACGGCTCAGTTAGTTGATGATAACAGTACTGATGAGACAGAAAATGCTTCAACGGAAGCATTGACAGATACTTCAGAGGAAGGAACAGTTGCAAGTGTGGCCGAGGCAGCCATGCCTACAGTTGTGGCAATCACTTCTGTCAGCGTGCAGGAAATACCGGACTATTTCGGCGCTTTTGGATTTGGATACGGAACAAGACAGTATTCCAGTGAGGGAAGCGGCTCCGGAATTATTGTGGGTGAAAACGATGATGAACTTCTGATCGCAACTAATAATCATGTTGTATCAGGAGCTACGACTTTAAGTGTCTGCTTTATCGGAAATGATGTCGTGAATGCAGAAGAAGAGACTAAAAATATTTCCACATCAAATTCTTCCGGAGATGGTGATATTAATGTAGAAGATGCTGTAAGCGCCAAGATCAAAGGAACAGATGAATCGAATGACCTGGCGGTCGTGGCAGTACAGAAATCAGATATTCCGGAAGATACACTTTCTCAGATAAAAATTGCACAGCTTGGAAATTCAGATAATCTGGCGGTTGGTGAACAGGTAGTTGCGATTGGTAATGCACTTGGTTATGGACAGTCCGTTACCTCAGGCTGGATCAGTGCATTGAACAGAACAATCAGTACAGAGGATTCCACAGGTTCAGGCCTTATTCAGACAGATGCGGCAATCAATCCCGGAAACAGCGGCGGTGCACTTCTGAACATGAAAGGCGAAGTAATCGGAATCAATTCAGCCAAATACGCAGATAATGCAGTAGAGGGTATGGGATATGCGATCCCGATATCCAAGGCACAGCCTATTCTGGAAGAGCTTATGAACCGTCAGACAAGAGACAAGGTTGATTCTTCAGAGGCTGCATATATGGGTGTGAAGCTTGCAGACCTTTCCAGTGAGGCAATACAGATGTATAATATGCCGGAGGGGGCTTTTGTTACAGGCGTATTTTCAGGCAGTCCTGCAGAGGAGGCCGGACTCCAGAAAGGTGATATCATAATTAAATTTGACGGACAGACCATTACGGGCAGAGATGACCTGAACAGCAAGATGGATTATTATGCTGCGGGGGAAACAGTCGATGTTGTAGTGGATCGTGCAGATAATGGCGAATACGTAGAGCAGACAATCCAGGTGACACTTGGAAATAAAGAATAATAATAAAGAACAGGTTAAGACCTTTTTAATAAAAAGTTTATTTTACAGGTTCACAGGTTATGTTATAATGAACGCATAGGTATCAGAGATGGAAGAATACCATTCTGGAACTTATGCGTTCTGTGTATCTCAGCGAGAGAAGAACAGCATCATAATATTGCTGGGAGATGAGCCAGAACTTGTGAAAGGAGTTTATATGACAGATAAATATAATGATGAAATTACCGGGAATGAGATCGAAGACCAGGATGATGATAAAGATGAACCTGAGAAATTCTGCATGCTGTGCGGAAGACCTGAGAAACAGGCGGGTAAGATGATCGACCTTCCAAATAACATACATATCTGCAGGGACTGCATGCAGAAGAGTTTTGACAGCATGAACCATCAGATGAACAATGCAAACTTTAACTATAATGATCTTCTGAATATGCCGAATGTGAGTATGATCGACCTTACGAATTTTCAGAATCCGGTGAATCAGCCACAGAAAGCAAAACATAAGAAAAAAGACAAGAAAGCGGAACCGGTACTTGATCTGAAAAAGATTCCGGCACCGCATAAGATCAAGGCCACACTGGATGAATATGTGATCGGACAGGAACATGCGAAGAAAGTTATGGCAGTAGCTGTATATAATCATTATAAGAGAGTTGCTACTGATACTATGGACGAGATCGATATTGAGAAATCCAATATGCTGATGATCGGGCCTACAGGAAGTGGTAAGACTTATCTTGTTAAGACACTTGCGAAACTTCTGGATGTACCGCTCGCTATTGCAGATGCCACTTCTCTTACAGAGGCAGGCTATATCGGAGATGACATCGAGAGCGTTGTATCGAAACTTCTTGCTGCGGCAGATAACGATGTGGAAAAAGCTGAGCACGGCATTATCTTTATAGATGAGATCGACAAGATCGCAAAGAAAAAGAACACAAATCAGAGAGATGTGAGCGGTGAAGCTGTCCAGCAGGGAATGTTGAAACTTCTTGAGGGAAGTGAAGTGGAAGTCCCGGTTGGAGCAAACAGCAAGAATGCAATGGTTCCTCTGACAACAGTAAATACGAGAAATATTCTTTTTATCTGTGGCGGAGCTTTTCCGGACCTGGAAAACATAATCAAAGAACGTCTGAACAAACAGGCTTCTATTGGTTTCTATGCAGATCTGAAGGATAAATATGATGATGATCCGCATCTCCTGGAAAAAGTGACAGTAGATGATCTCCGTAACTTCGGAATGATTCCTGAATTTCTCGGACGTCTGCCGGTGATCTTTACACTGGACGGCCTGACAGAGGATATGCTGGTACAGATTTTGAGAGAGCCTAGAAATGCAATCCTGAAACAGTATCAGAAGCTTCTGGCACTGGACGAGGTGAAACTTGAATTTGAAGAAGATGCACTCCGGGCGATCGCAGCGAAGGCAATGGAACGTAAGACCGGAGCCAGAGCACTCCGTGCTATCCTTGAAGAATATATGCTTGATATCATGTATGAAATTCCGAAGGATGACAGTATAGGGGAAGTAATTATTACAAGAGGCTATATAGAGGGTAACGGAGCACCAAAGATCCTTCTCAGAGGACAGGAAGTTCCGCTTCTTGGAACAGCAGGAAACAATTAAAATGTAACGAAATGAGAACCTTTTTATCTTACTATTATCATGAAAGAGAGGTAGTATATTATGGCAGCATCATCTTTTTTCAGTAATCTTGGGGACACATTATCAAAAACAGTCAAAGAAGTCAGTGGACGTGCAGGAAATGCATATGAGACACAGAAGATTAAAAACAAGATCTCAGGAGAGGAAAAACAGATCCAGAAGATCATGGCTGATATCGGAAAGATTGTTTATGAGCGATACACAGAGGGCGTTCCGGTAGAAGAAGCACAGAAAACTCTCTGTGAACAGATCGATCAGCGTCAGGAACAGATAAAAAACTATAATAATATGATTGATGAAATCAAAGAAAAAATTGTATGTCCGTCCTGTGGAAGTATGATGGATCCAGACGATGCATTCTGTTCCAAATGCGGTGCTCCGAATCCTGCAACCGTGACAGAAGAACCGGAAGACGATGATGTTGTAGACGGAACTGCGACAGAAGTTGTTGAATCTGATGCAGCAGAAGAGCCAGAATCTTCAGAAGAAACTCCTGATGCACAGGAGACAGCTGATATAGAAGCTGTTGAAGCTGAAAAAGCAGTTGCGGAAGAACTGGAAACAGAGCAGGAAGCAGTGCAGGAGCCGGTTGAGGAAGAATCAACAGAGGTACCGGCAGAGGAATCTGCTCCCTCGGAAGAGGTGCAGGAAGAAGCACCTGCAGAGGAAAGTGTACCGGAAGAGACAGAGAAAACTGATTAATAATAAATAATACAGAAGCGTCTGGAAAATGTTGTGTTAATGACATTTTTCGGGCGCTTTTTCGATATATTTTCGTGAAAATTGCTGGACTTGATAAAAATATTATAATATAATTACTGTATCATATTTATTTAAGGAGGACGCGCTATGAAAAAGATGAAAAAATTTGTATGCGCATTATTAGTTGTTCTGACAGCTGTGACAATGCTTTCAGGACCATTCCAGGTACCGGTACAGGCTGCGAAGACCGTGACCGCAAACAAGAACCCGAAGAAGGCTCCGAACATTAAGAAAAAAGGAACCTACAACGTAAACAGCAAGACAAGCATGAAGAAAGATGATTATATCCGCTTCACAGCTCCTAAGAGTGGCAGATATACATTTACATTCTATAACTTCCGCGACTGGAAGAAGAGCTCTTCCGTAAGCAGAAACCTTGGCCTTGTACGTCTCAAAAAAATGGACAGATGGGGACTTAATACACAGAAAGTAAAGACAAACGGCGGCAAAACATATTCCCTGAATATGTCTTCAAAGATCTGGTATGACAAATACTCAAAAGGCAAAAAAGTTACACCGTATCTGGATCTTTACAGCCGTTACGCAAAGATCAACCTTAAGAAAGGTGAAACTGTATATATCAACACATTCTGGACAGGCGGCAAACATCAGTACAATTTAAAAATTAAATAATAGTGTTTAATAAACTCAACCCCTCCCATGGAAAATCCGCGGGAGGGGTTTTTGACTGTAAAAACTTTACTTTCATAAAGAGCAAAAAAATAATGCAGGAGATGGGACTTGAACCCACACGATCTTGCGACCACAGGCACCTGAAGCCTGCGCGTCTGCCAATTCCGCCACTCCTGCATTTCTATATCAATTGTCCTGTTCGACAACTGCCTAATTATATTACCGCACACCCAGTGAAAAGTCAAGAAGAAAATATCAAAACACAAAAAGACAGATACAGTGCATGGAAATTCTCCACCACATATCTGCCTTTAAGCAAAAAAATAATGCAGGAGATGGGACTTGAACCCACACGATCTTGCGACCACAGGCACCTGAAGCCTGCGCGTCTGCCAATTCCGCCACTCCTGCATTTCATATATTCAATCGCTTTTCGCGACTGCTTGATTATGATAACGTATTTATAAACAAAAGTCAAGAGATAAAATGAAATTTTTTAAATTATTTTTTCAAATCCAACAATTCTGGAACACTTTACCACAGAAAAGTTTTTTTGTGCAACTGAATTATTTTTAGTACCGTAATCTGTTGAAAAAACAGAATTCATATGATACAATCTTGAAAGTTTAGGATAAAACAAAAGAAAGGGAGATTATATGAAAGCATTTCTGATATTGGAAGATGGTCATGTATTTACAGGAACCAGCATAGGTTCAGCGAGAGAAGTAATCAGTGAAATTGTCTTTAACACATCTATGACCGGATATCTTGAAGTGATGACAGACCCGTCCTATGCAGGGCAGGCGGTTTGCATGACTTACCCCTTGATTGGTAATTATGGAATTTGTTATGAGGACCAGGAATCCAGAAAACCCTGGATTGATGGTTTTATTGTTCGTGAATTATCTCGTATCCCAAGCAACTTCAGAAGCGTGGATACTATTCAGCATTTCTTGGAAAAACACGACATACCTGGTATTGCCGGTATTGACACTCGAGCTCTTACAAAAATTCTTCGTGAAAAAGGTACCATGAACGGTATGATCACTGTCAATGAAAACTATGATTTAGATGAAATTATTCCCCGTTTAAAAGAATATACAACCGGTAAAGTTGTAGAAAAGGTTACATGCCGTGAGAAAGAAGTACTTCCTGGAAAAGGACCGAAGGTTGCATTGATGGATTTTGGCGCGAAGAGAAACATTGCACGCTCTCTCAATGAAAGAGGATGCCAGGTTACAATTTATCCGGCACTGACAAAGGCAGAAGAAATCCTGAAAGATCAGCCGGACGGCATTATGCTCAGCAATGGACCTGGAGATCCGAAAGAATGTACTACTATTATAGAAGAAATCCGTAAACTCTATGAATCCGATGTGCCGATTTTTGCGATCTGCCTCGGACATCAGCTGATGGCACTCGCTACAGGCGGAGATACCTATAAGATGAAATACGGACACAGAGGCGGCAACCATCCGGTTAAGGATCTTGCAACCGGACGTGTATATATTTCTTCTCAGAACCATGGATATGTTGTAGATGCAGAACAGCTTGAAAAGAAAAATATTGCAAAACCTGCATTTATCAATGTAAACGATGGCACTAACGAAGGAATGGCTTATGAGGGCAAAAACATCTTCACAGTGCAGTTCCATCCGGAAGCCTGCCCTGGTCCTCAGGATTCCAGCTATCTCTTTGACCGTTTTATGGAAATGATGGGAGGTAACAAATAATGCCGAGAAATAAAGATATCCATAAAGTCCTTGTAATTGGTTCAGGACCGATCATTATCGGACAGGCAGCAGAATTTGACTATGCAGGAACACAGGCATGCCGTTCCCTGAAAGAAGAAGGTATGGAAGTAGTTCTTCTGAATTCAAACCCTGCCACCATCATGACAGACAAAGATATTGCAGACAAAGTCTACATTGAGCCGCTGACAGTGGAAGTTGTAGAACAGCTTATTATGAAAGAAAAACCGGACAGTGTACTTCCTACACTGGGCGGACAGGCAGGTCTGAACCTTGCCATGGAACTGGAAGAAAAAGGATTCCTCAAAGAACATAACGTTCGACTTATCGGAACAACTGCCGAGACTATCAAGAAGGCAGAAGACCGCCAGGAATTCAAAGATACCATGGAAAAAATCGGTGAACCTGTAGCTGCTTCCAAGGTTGTTACAACTGTAGAAGATGGTCTTGCATTTACCAAGACAATTGGTTATCCGGTTGTGCTTCGTCCTGCTTATACCCTTGGTGGAAGTGGCGGCGGTATTGCCAACAATGAATATGAACTGAGAGAAATCCTGGAAAACGGTCTCAGACTTTCACGAGTAGGAGAAGTTCTTGTAGAACGCTGTATTGCAGGATGGAAAGAAATTGAATACGAAGTAATGCGTGACAGCGCAGGAAACTGCATTACTGTCTGCAACATGGAAAATATCGACCCTGTTGGTGTTCATACAGGTGACTCCATCGTAGTTGCACCATCTCAGACACTTGGGGACAAAGAATATCAGATGCTCCGTACTTCAGCTCTGAATATTATCACAGAACTTGGTATTACAGGAGGATGTAACGTACAGTATGCGCTTCATCCGGAAAGCTTTGAGTACTGTGTAATTGAAGTTAATCCACGTGTAAGCCGTTCTTCAGCACTTGCAAGTAAGGCTACCGGTTATCCGATCGCAAAAGTTGCTGCAAAGATCGCACTTGGATATACACTGGACGAGATCCCGAATGCTATCACAGGCAAGACATATGCAAGCTTTGAACCAATGCTTGATTACTGTGTAGTAAAGATTCCGAGACTTCCATTTGACAAATTTATCACAGCTAAGAGAACACTGACAACACAGATGAAGGCTACCGGTGAAGTTATGAGTATCTGTCATAATTTTGAAGGCGCCCTGATGAAAGCTATCCGTTCTCTGGAACAGCATGTGGACAGCCTTATGTCCTATGACTTCACAGGACTTGATGAAGATGAACTGATCCGTGAACTTTCTGTTGTAGATGACCGTCGTATCTGGAAGATTGCAGAAGCTATCCGCAGAGACATTTCCAAAGAATACATTCATCGAATCACAAAGATCGACCGCTGGTTCATCGACAAGATCGCAGTTCTTGTAGAGATGGAGCAGGCTCTGAAAACACAGCCTCTTACAGGCGAGCTTCTTCTGGAAGCAAAACGTATGGAATTCCCGGATTATGTGATCGCAGATCTCTGTGGCAGAACCGAATCCGAGATCAAAGCACTCCGTGAGGGATATAATATCAGAGCAGCATACAAGATGGTTGATACCTGTGCGGCAGAATTTGCAGCAGCAACACCATATTATTACTCTGTATATGGTGGTTCGGAGACAGAAAACGAAGCAGTTGCTACATCTGACAAAAAGAAAGTTCTGGTACTTGGTTCCGGACCGATCCGTATTGGTCAGGGTATTGAGTTCGACTTTTGCTCTGTACACTGTACATGGGCATTCAAAAAAGAAGGCTATGAGACGATCATCATCAATAACAACCCGGAAACAGTAAGTACTGACTTTGATATTGCTGATAAACTGTATTTCGAACCACTTACACCGGAAGATGTGGAAAACATCGTAAATATCGAAAAACCGGATGGGGCTGTTGTTCAGTTCGGTGGACAGACAGCAATCAAACTTACAGAAGCTCTTATGAAGATGGGCGTTAAGATCCTTGGTACATCTGCCGAAAACGTAGATGCAGCCGAAGACCGTGAGCTTTTTGATGAGATTCTGGAACAGTGCCAGATCCCGCGTCCGAAGGGACATACTGTATTTACAGCAGAAGAGGCGAAAAAAGCAGCCAATGAACTTGGGTATCCTGTTCTGGTTCGTCCTTCCTATGTACTTGGCGGTCAGGGTATGCGTATTGCAGTCAGTGATGAAGATGTGGAAGAATATATTGGAATCATCAATCAGATCGCACAGGAACACCCGATCCTTGTAGATAAATACCTTATGGGAAAAGAAATCGAAGTAGATGCAGTCTGCGATGGTGATGACATTCTGATCCCTGGCATCATGGAACATATTGAACGTGCGGGAATTCATTCCGGAGACAGTATTTCCGTATATCCGGCACAGACAATCAGCCAGAAAGCAAAAGATACAATTGCAGAGTACACACGCCGCCTGGCAAAAGCTCTTCATGTTATCGGTATGATCAACATTCAGTTTATCGTATGTGGCGAGGAAGTTTATGTTATCGAGGTAAACCCACGTTCCAGCCGTACAGTACCATATATCAGTAAGGTAACAGGAATTCCGATCGTACCACTTGCAACAAAGGTTATCCTTGGATACAAACTGAAAGATATGGGATATGAACCAGGACTGCAGCCAGAGGCAAAACATATTGCCATTAAGATGCCGGTATTCTCCTTTGAGAAGATCCGCGGTGCTGATATCAGCCTTGGACCTGAAATGAAATCTACCGGTGAGTGCCTTGGTATTGCAGAGACCTTTAATGAAGCTCTGTACAAAGCATTCCTTGGAGCAGGAATCAAACTTCCGAAATACAAGAACATGATCATCACTGTAAAAGATGAAGACCAGCAGGAAGTTGTACCGATCGCAAGACGTTTCGAGGCTCTCGGATATCGTATCTATGCGACAAGAGGTACGGCAAAAGTTCTCAAAGAAAACGGAATCAAGGCAATCCGTACCAACAAACTGGAGCAGCCTGCACCGAATCTTATGGACCTTATCCTTGGTCATAAGATTGATGTTGTAATTGATACTCCGCCACAGGGTGTTGAACATCAGAAAGATGGTTTCGTGATCCGAAGAAACGCAATTGAAACAGGTGTAAATGTTCTTACAAGCCTTGATACTGCAGAAGCACTTGTTACAAGCCTTGAAAATACAGATCTTCACAATCTTACACTGATCGATATTGCAACGATCGACAACAGATAAATAAGTACAGACATAAAAAGACCGGAGAGAACGAAAAGTTTTTCCGGTCTTTCATATTTGAATGTCTCGGAATTTTTACATATTTATGGCAAAATACCTCAAGGGATATTACCTTGTGAACAGTAATAACAAAAATCCGGGGAAAAAACTCTATGGCGGTTTACGAATAACGCAAACTGTACTATACTTAGGAAGTTCTAAGGCAGGAAATATCAGAGAAAATTCTGCATACAAATGGTAAATACAAGATAACAGAGAAAGGATGTTAAAATCAGTATGAATATCGTGGAATTTATAAAAGCTGTTATTCTGGGAATTGTAGAAGGCATTACAGAATGGCTGCCCATCAGCAGTACCGGTCATATGATACTTGTTGATGAATTTATCAAACTGAATGTGACAGATGAATTTAAGGAGTTTTTCCTTGTAGTGATCCAGTTGGGGGCTATACTGGCTGTTGTGGTTTTGTACTGGAGCAAGTTGTGGCCGTTTTATATCCGGCCGCTTTCCGCAAAGCAGAAAAAAGTTTTGTCCGGAAAACCTGTGGTTACAAGAGGAATCCTGACATTTGTAGAGCGATTCTGTGATAAAGATAAATGGATTCTCTGGTTCAAGATTTTGTTCGCATGTATCCCGACAATAGTAATTGCACTCCCGTTTAATGATGTGATTGAAAAAAATTTCAACAACTATGTAGTAGTTGCAATTGCTCTGATCGTTTACGGTGTGATCTTTATCATTGTGGAAGACTATAATAAGAAAAGAAAACCGACCTGTACTTCGCTGGAAAATCTGAGTTTCAAAACAGCATTTCTGATCGGGATTTTTCAGGTGCTTTCTGTAGTTCCGGGAACATCACGTTCCGGTTCTACCATCATTGGAGGTATTCTGGTGGGAACATCCAGAACAGTAGCTGCGGAATTTACTTTCTTCCTGGCAATTCCGGTTATGTTTGGAGCAAGTCTTCTGAAACTGGTTAAATTTGGATTTGTTTTTACCGGGACAGAAATTATGATTCTGGTTACCGGTGTTGTTGTAGCATTTGTTGTCTCAATTCTGGCAATTAAATTTCTGATGAGCTATATCAAGAAACATGATTTCAAAGCATTTGGATGGTACAGGATCATTCTTGGTGTTCTTGTACTGGGATATTTTGCAGGAAAAACATTACTGGGATAAATGATAATATACATTTGACTTTTTTTTAAATCAGTGTGATAATAAAAATACTTTACAGAAGTATTAAAAAAATGTAACTGTTCAATATTTTTTCGGTTACTTATCCGATAAACAGAAAGGGCGATGATATTATGAAAAGATATAAATATATAACAGCAATTCTGGGAGTATCACTTGTACTGACCATGGCAGGATGTGGTAAAAAAGCGGAGACAGCAGAAGTAACACCTACACCTGCGCCGACAGCAGCTCCTACAGCAGTTCCGGTGACCGTGACACCTGTACCTACCTCCACACCTGCGCCAAGGATCATTGGTGTAAAAACATCTCAGGCGAAATACATTTATCTGACAAACAGCCTTGCCTCTGATCTGAGAGAAATCTACCTGGTAAAATCCGGTAGCGAAGATGAAGACTGGGGCAAAAATCTTATTCCTGCAGAGTCGTCTGTAAAAGCAGCAGAGCAGGTTCAGATGTATTATACACCTGAAACATCAGAATCCACAGAGTCAGCAGAGTCTTCAGAGGATTCTTCCGAAGATTCAACATCTGCAACCGGAACACTTTATGATATGAAGATCGTGACAGCAGATGGAAATACATACCAGATTTACAGCATTGAACTCAGTGATATGGAAAAAGCTTCGCTGACTATGGATAAAGATTCTTCTACTGCATATTTGCGTTATATGAGCCTTTCCGAAAAGAAAGAAAAGGATACAAAAGAAAATTCACAGCAGACTTCATCGAGTGATGATTACGATGAAGAAAGCAGCGATTCCAGTAGTGACAGCAGTGATTACGATTATGACAGCAGCAGCGATTCCAGTAGTGACAGCAGTGATTACGACTATGACAGCAGCAGTGATTCCAGCAGCGACAGCAGTGATTCCAGTGATGCCGACTATGACAGCAACAGTGATTCCAGCGACAGTAGCAGTGATGACGGCAGTTACGATAATGCAGGAGATGCGGATGACGATACTTACTACGGCAACGGTGATGATGGCGGTTATGTAGAAGATGATTCCAGCGAAGGCTATGATACAGATGAAGACAGCAGCGGAGACTGGAACTGATTTTGAACAGAGTATACTGTACACATTCAGAGATCTGAGGGTAGAAATATCTTCAGATCTTTTTTTGCTTTATAGGAAATTACTGCATTATATTGTGCCTCAAAAAAAGTTTTTGGCTTTTATAAAGAATATCTATGGGGTTACGGGGGCTGATAAATTGACTAAAAAATTTTGCTAAGGTAAAATATTATTATGTTTTGTAACGAATATTGAAATATCTGAAAAGTAACGGAGGTACAGAATGATGAAGAAAAAATTAGCCGTTATTATACTGGCGGGAGCTATGACAGCAGGACTTACAGCAGGAAGTGTACAGGCAGCAGCCGAAGAGCCGTCAGGAGAACTTTATGTATTTATTGCAGCAAGCTTAAGCAACGCAATGGAAGAAATCCAGAAAGATTTTAATGAAGAGTATCCGGATGTAGAGATTCTTTATAATGCAGACAGCTCAGGAACACTGCAGACACAGATTGAAGAGGGATCCAGATGTGATATCTTTTTCTCAGCAGCAAACAAGCAGATGGATGCACTTGTAGATGAAAAACTTGCAGATAAGGATTCTGTTGTTGACCTTCTTGAGAACAAAGTAGTTCTGATCAAACCAAAGGGTGGCGAAACAAAGGTTACAGGATTTGAAAATATCACAGATGCAAAGAACATTGCACTTGCAGGAGAAGACGTGCCTGTAGGACAGTATGCCCGCGAAATCTTTACAAACATGGGAATCATGGATAAAGTAAATGAGATGGAGATCAACGAGGGCAAGAATGTAACAGAAGTACTTGCAGCAGTTAAAGAAGGAAGCAACGAAGTTGGTATTGTATATGCTACAGATGCAGCTTCAGTGGCTGATGAAGTAGATGTTATCGCAGAAGCACCGGCAGATGCTCTGAAAACACCTGTTTACTATCCTGTAGGACTTACTGTAGATGCAGAGGCATCAGATTCCGAAAAAGCTGCGGCAGATGCTTTCCTGAAATATCTTCAGACAGATGATGCAATGAAAGTATTTGAAGAATACGGATTTGCTCCTGTAGAGGAAGAAGTTAATGAGTAACTTTTTACAGGGCATCAACTGGAGCCCTCTCTGGATTTCATTAAAAACCGGAGCCGTAGCGACGACAATCGCCTTTTTCCTGGGAATTTTCTGTGCAAGAAAAATAATGAAATTAAAGCCGATCTCAAGAGCTGTACTGGATGGCATCTTTACAATGCCTCTGGTACTGCCGCCTACTGTGGCTGGTTTTTTCTTATTATTGATTTTCAGTTTGCGCAGGCCTTTCGGAAGATTCCTTCTGGAAACTTTTGATTTTAAAGTTGTACAGACATGGAAGGGCTGTGTGATCGCTGCAGCGGTGATCGCATTTCCTCTGATGTACAGAAATGCCAGGGCTGCATTTGAGCAGGTAGATGTGAATCTGATCTATGCAGGGCAGACTCTTGGAATGAGTGAGCGCAGGATTTTCTGGAAAGTGATCGTACCTGCGGCAGGACCTGGAATTGCTTCCGGAACAGTACTTGCTTTTGCAAGAGCGATTGGAGAATATGGGGCAACATCAATGCTTGCGGGAAACATTCTCGGAAAAACAAGAACAGTTTCCGTGGCGATTGCAGCAGAAACAGCAGCTGGTAATTATGATATTGCCGGATTCTGGGTAGTCGTGATCGTGCTGATCTCATTTGTAATCGTTGCTCTTATAAATATTGTCTCCGGCAGGGGAATGAAAAGCAGAAGGTGGATCTGATGGCAATCACAGTAGATATAGAAAAAAACTTTAAAGACTTTCGGTTAAAGGCTTCATTTGACAGTAATACGTCATCGACAGGAATTCTTGGCGCGTCAGGAAGCGGCAAAAGCATGACGCTCAGATGTATTGCCGGAATTGAAAAACCAGACAGAGGAAAGATCATAATCAACGGAAGGACTGTGTTTGATTCCGAAAAGAAAATCAATCTGAAACCACAGGAACGCAGGATAGGATATCTATTTCAGAATTATGCGCTTTTTCCGACAATGTCTGTAAAAGATAATATTGGATGTGGATTTCGCGGAGCAAAAGCTGACCGGGAGTCGGCAATCAGTGATTACATAGAAAGATATCATCTTGAAGGCCTGGAAAACAGACTTCCCGCACAGCTTTCCGGAGGGCAGCAGCAGCGGGTGGCACTTGCCCGAATGATGATCGGAGAACCGGAGGCTATCCTGCTTGACGAGCCTTTTTCGGCGCTTGACGGGTATCTGAAAGATATTCTGCAAAAAGATATGCAGGAGTTTCTGAACCAGTATAAAGGTGATATGCTGATGGTAACGCACAGCAGAGATGAAGCGTTTCGGTTCTGCAGAGAACTGATGCTTCTTAAAGAGGGAAAAACACTTACATTCGGGAATACAAGGCAGTTATTTGAGCAGCCGGGGCTTCTTGAGGCAGCCAGACTTACAGGCTGTAAGAATAATTCCAGGATAGAAAGAATGGGTGATCATGAGGTTTTTGCACTTGACTGGGGAGTGTCATTGAGAACCCTGCAAAAAGTTGAAAAGGATATGACACATATTGCGATACGTGGACACTGGATACAGCCTTCAGAACAAAACGGTGAAAATTGTGTTGCGTTTGAAGCGGCTGAATATGTGGAAACAACTTTTGAGCATCAGTATCTGGTGAAGAGCCCCGGTATGGAGGAAAATGCTATTTTGTGGTGGATGCGCCCGAAGCATGATTTCAGGGAAAAACCGATGGAAAATCTGCCGGCATATCTGTATTTGCCACCCGAGCATCTGATGTTGTTGAGGTAGTTCGCCGGAAATCCCCGACTGGGAAAATGGACGATGAAGGATATATCTGTGGAACGCTGGAGAGAAGATAAAATGTGTGGATAAAGAGACGCCGGAAATTGCATAAAAGTGGATTACCGGACACGTTACGATTCCTGTGCGGTCTGTGTACCGTCTGTTAACTGCCATTCGGACCGAACTCGCTGACGCTCAGACATGGTCCTCGGTGGCAGTAACGGACACAGACCTTACGACGGAATCTCACTTATCGTCCGGTAACCATTTTTATGAATTTCCGGCTGACTAAGCCACAGTGTGTGATCTCTTCCCAGCAGTTCTGGCTGGATACATGTCCTTTTTTCGGCATTTTCCCATCCACCCCAGCTCATTTAGCAGTGGCTTTGCCGCTGCTTTTCGCATCCAGGGGAAATCCCTTCCCCATATTAACCACACTAACCCCCAAATACTTATATCGAAAGTCTGTGACAGGAAGGAAACAGTAATTATAATAAAACAGCCGGAGATATTATCAGATTAACAGAATTGAACTGTTACCTGCTGCATAGATTCCGTTGGTGAGATTTGGGCTAGCTGCTGCCACAGAGCCTGTTGTTTGAGCCGTCAGGCGAGTTACAGCGAATGGCAGCAAATAAGCGCCCGAATCGAAGTAGGAATCGCAGCGGTAGCAGGAAATCTGTTATCTGTATAATATAATCCGGCGTAATTTTTAAACTACATTTCTTTCGTCACACACGCTTCGTATAAGTTACATAAGTACTGCTCACTTCGTTATGTCTCGGGATATTAGCTACGGCTGGTTGTCAGATAACTACTTACCAACATCGCCAGTTTGAAGGTCAGTGCATCTTCGAATGTCCTCAGATCCAGCCCGAATTTCTTCTGGATTTTTTCAAATCGGTAAACCAGCGTATTACGGTGAACATAAAGCTGTCTTGAGGTTTCCGACAGATTCAGATTATTCTCAAAAAAAGTCCGGATAATCGCAAGAGTTTCCCCGTCGATCGAATCCAGCGTTTCCTCACCGAAAATTTCCTGAATAAACAACTCACAGACAGAGACAGGAAGCTGATAGATCAGACGTCCGATACCAAGACGACGATATCCGAATACATTCCGTTCAGCATTAAAAATCTTGCCGATTTCCATGGCAGTTCTGGCTTCCTTATAGGCATTGGAAAGCTGTTTCAGATCATCAGCGACATTACTGTAGGAAACCCATGCCTGCGTCATAGCTTCTGTTCCAAGCATATCTACCAGCATATAGGCAATATTTTCCAGATCATCATAAGACTCCGTGGAACTAAGTTCCCTCACAACAATAATACTGTTGTCATCTACAGAAGTGATAAAATCCTTTGTTCTTGCTGAAAAAATATTCCGTATAGTGGCAAGCGCATGTTCATCTCTTGCCTGACGGGTTTCCACAACAAAGACCGCTCTTTGAGAAGATGGGGAAATATGCAGCTTTTTTGCCCTGTTAAAAGCATCTACTTCTGAATAATTTCCAAGAAGAAGTTTCTGCATAAAAGTATTCTTATCATTCTTTTCAGCATAGGCTTCCAGAAGGCTCTGAATCTGGCATACAGCCAGCTCGCCTATTGTCGGCATACTTTCACCTGAACCCCATACAAGCAGCAGATAGGCGCAGTCTCCCTTATTCATGACCTTGTAAAGACAGAGAGAGGTGTTGGAGATACAGAGAGCATCACTGCTGCGAAAATCTTCCAGCTTACTTCTGGGGGGAAGATGTTTCTGACATGTGGAAACATAAATACTGTTGTCTTCCAGAAGAAGACAGAAGTCCAGATGACTTATATTTTTCCAGTTTTCCAGATATTTCTGAATTGTATTCTGAAGAGACATAAGACAGGCTCCTTTCATAATAAAAAGAACCCGGGGAAAATCCCCCGGGTCTTATTTTGTTTATATTGATTAGTTTGTAATAACCAGTTCAGTTTCTTTGTCAAAGAAATGAGTTTTGTCCATATCAAAGTTAAATTTAACAGGATCGCCGGTTTTTGCGTTTGTACGAGGATCTACGCGAGCTGTGATCTGAGTTCCGTTTACATCGAAATACAGGAATACTTCTGCACCAAGAAGCTCGTATACTTTAACTACGGAAGACATAACACCATCCGGTGTATCTGCAACATCTTCAGGACGGATACCCATAACAACAGTTTTTCCTACATAACCGCCATCTTTGAGAGCTTTAGCTTTTGCAGCAGGAATAACCAGCTCATATTCGCCGAGTTTGGCAATAACATCAGAACCTTTTTCCTGGATTTCAACATCAAGGAAGTTCATCTGCGGTGATCCCATAAATCCTGCAACGAAAAGGTTGCCTGGTTTCTGGTACAGATTCTGTGGTGTATCTACCTGCTGTACAACACCATCTTTCATAACAACGATTCTGGTACCAAGAGTCATAGCCTCTGTCTGGTCATGTGTTACGTAGATGATAGTTGCGCCCAGTCTCTGATGGATCTTGGAAATCTCGATACGCATCTGTACACGAAGTTTTGCATCAAGGTTGGAAAGAGGTTCGTCCATAAGGAATACCTTAGGATTACGAACGATAGCACGTCCCATGGCAACACGCTGTCTCTGTCCACCGGAAAGAGCTTTCGGTTTACGGTCAAGAAGTTTTTCAAGGTCAAGAATTCTGGCAGCTTCACGAACTGCTTTATCGATTTCGTCTTTCGGAACTTTACGAAGTTTCAGACCAAATGCCATGTTATCATAAACAGTCATATGAGGATACAGCGCGTAGTTCTGGAATACCATTGCGATGTCACGATCTTTAGGCTCAACGTCATTCATGACTTTGTCACCGATCTTTAAGGTACCGCTGGTGATTTCTTCCAGTCCGGCTACCATACGGAGTGTTGTGGATTTTCCACATCCTGAAGGTCCTACGAAGATGATGAACTCTTTGTCTTCGATTTCAAGGTTAAAATCTTTAACGGCTTCAAAACCGTTCGGGTATGTTTTGTTAATGTGCTGTAAAGATAAACTTGCCATTATTAAATCCCTCCAAAATATTTTCGATAAACTTTACTTTTGTTTCAACTGTTGTCAGTATAACGAAAAAAAGAAAGAGATTCCATAGCAAGACCTTACAAACATTTCTGATGTTTCTTGACAGATTGACGAAATGCCGGGGAGCGTTCGTCAATCTGACGGAAAGTGCAGATTGTTATAGTCAGTCTGTACGACGTTCATTTAGGAACATACCCTCCAGAGGGCGGGCATTGAACTGGATCTGAAACCATTCACATTTACAGAGAAACAGATAATAAATATTCAGACCACAGTCATGAAGGGTTTCGTAATTTCCCTGTCCCTTGGCGATAATGAGATCCGCATCTGAAAGTATGCGCCGGGTTTCTGTGTTGATGCCGGGAAGCCAGGTACCGCCAACACCGCTTCCGTTTCCGATGACAGATACAAGATCAGTAAGACCGGTTTCAATGGCATCTTCCATTGTGGCATCATTTACAACAGGGATACCACGTACAATGACTGTGATATCAAGATCAGGATACTGCTCTTTCAGAATACGTATCACCAGTTTATCAAGAACAATCTCACCACAGTTATCTGTCAGATAGGCCAGTTTTGATGCATGGGCAAGGTCTTTTTTCAGATTGTCGTATTCAATGGCAGGGAGCGGGTCTTTGTTTTCTTCACGCAGAAGTCGGAGGACCGTTTCTCTGTCTACATGGGAAAGTGCTGCAAAATCAATGTAATTGCCGATACGGGCATACAAAAGAGCAGTTTCCAGTGGATCATCTGAGCTTCGGATTTCAGCTTCTATAGAAGCCTCCATATCCAGCATCAGCTGGTTAAATTCCTTTTTTACAGTGGAATAATCGTCAGAAGGCTGTTCACCCCAGTAATCATGGTATAATTTACGCAGATCAATGGATATGCTGGGTGCACAGTCGTCGTCACCTGCCTGAGAGAGTTTTTCCATGACTTTTTGCATATAAAGCGTCTTTTTTTCCATGTTATCAAAATGGCGTATCTTTTTTTCCTGTTTGTTAACTGCACAGCACATGCAGAATGGATTAAGTTTCATAAATATCTTTTCCTTTACTTATTACTTCAGGTTGCTGTAAATATAATAAACAGTAACCTGTTAAATTATAGCATGATTCAGGGTAAAATTCCATCACCGAAGGTAATACAGAAGATGAAGGTAATACAGAAGATAATAAAAGAAAACTGCCGGAAGTTTATGAGGCTTCGCGGCAGTTTTATTACTGATGGTGTGATTTTAAATTGCAAGCAGATTTCGAATTGCTTCCATGTACAGGTAAATATCTTCTTCCATACCGGATACGAGCATAAATTCATCAGCACCGTGGATTCGATAGTCAACACCAGGCATTTCCGGACCGAATGCAATGATGTTTTTGAGTGATTTTGCATAAGTTCCACCGCCGATAACAAGAGGTTTATTTTCAGTGTCGCCGGTTACATCTGTATAAGCTTTGTACAGGGCAGTCACAAGCGGAGATTCTCTTGGGAAGAAAAGAGGATTTTCACCACCGAGAAATTCAATGTGTCCGTTTTCATCATCAAGTTTACCTTCGCACATTTTTCTGAGATCGTCCAGTTTCAGGGTAACAGGAAATCTGATGTCGATCGTGCAGGAGATAACGCCGTCCTCTGTTTTTACAATTCCGTTATTAAAAGTAAGAGCACCGTATTCGTCTTCGCATTTGAGACCAATACCGGAACCATCGCAGGCAGTTCCAAGGTGACTGTTGTAGAAGGTTACAAAATCATCTTCAAAGCCGGCTTTTGCAAGGCACTCACAGGTTACACCGGCAGCATTTACACCCAGAGTCGGTGTGCTTGCATGTGCAGGAATACCTTTCGCAAAGACAGTGATCCGGCCCTCCTGTTCAGTTACTTTGTATTCCTGAAGTCTGGTTTCAGAAAGCACTTTTTCAAGTTTTTCTTTAAGACCTTTTTCTGCAGGAATTACGGTCGTGCATTCATCACAGACTGCATTGGATACAAAACCGCCGTTCATGGAAATGATTTTTGTGTTTTTGGAAGATGCCATCATTGCACACATACCTTTTTCACCGTGAATACACGGGAAGTTGGCATCTGGTGTGAAACCACAGGAAAGCTCCTCGTCTACTTCGTTATAATGTTCCATACATTTGGAACCTGTTTCTTCATTACATCCCATGATGAGACGGACTCTTTTGTTAAGTCTGACTCCGGAATCACGGAGCAGCTTCATAGCATAAAGTGCTTCTATAACAGGTCCTTTGTCATCAGTGGTTCCACGACCGTATACATAATCACCTTCACGTGTAAGTGTGAAAGGTTCATGTGTCCAACCGCCGCCTGCAGGCACAATATCCAGATGGCCGGCGATACCGATGATATCTTCGCCTTCACCCATTTCTGCATAACCACAGTAGTTATCAAGATTTACAGTTTTGAATCCAAGTTCATCTGCAATCTTAAGTGCTTCATGAAGAACCTGTGCAGGTCCTTTTCCGAAAGGCATGTCTTTTTCTGGTGTGCCAAGATGGGAGTCGATGGCAACAAGTCTGCCGATGTTTGAGATAACTTCATCTGACAATGCGTGTATTTCTTCTTTTATATTCATGATTTCCTCCAATTTTTTGCCGGTTTCTGTCAAAATAAATCTGAAAGAACCTGGTCAATTATACTGACCATTATAATCATATAGAAAAATAATGCAAGAGTAACATAACAGGCAGTGCACCATGTTATATAAGTTCGGACAATTTTTCAAATACTTTATCAGCGTACATTTTTTTGATTGCGTGACGATTCATATCAGTAACATCTGCACTTATCTCAAAGATATGTGCATCGCCGTGAATGGCAATACAGAAAAAAGCTTTACCCTGGATGCTGTCTGCATTATTGGGATCGAGATTTCCGGTGGTGCCGGTGATGCCGATACCAATATCAGTATTCAGGTTTTTCATGGCAGTTTTTGCCATTGCTTCTGCACATTTCCCTGAATAGACACCGAAACGGCTGATTATGTCTGAATCAACACCGACCAGAACTTTTGTCTCGTTCAGGTAAGTGACATAACCTCCGGGAAAGATTGCAGAAGCACCTTCCGTGTCAGTGATCATTGATGCGATCATTCCGGAAGTGCAGCTCTCCATAGTTGAAATAGTTGTATGCGTGTGAATCAGTTTTTTTATAACAGAATCTCTTATATTCATAAAATCCCTCTTTAACAGTTGCTTTTGCGGCCATGGCCGCTGTGCTGGTAATATTCTTTTTTCTGTATGTACATTATCCTGTCAGCTTCTTTTACAAGTTCCTCAATGGAGAGCCCTTTATGTTCAGATGCCAGAGCATATCCGGCAGACAAACTCAGAGTTTTGATCCTTTTTCCTGTCCAGCTGTCTGTTTGCTGCTTTAAATCTGACAGAGCAGATTCTGCCTGTTCTCGTGAGAAACTGGCAAATACAACAAATTCATCTCCACCAATACGAAATACTTTTCCGGTTTTTCCAAGAGTTGCGTCAATACATGTGGCAGCTCCACAGATCAGTTCATCGCCGGCTTCATGACCGATAGAATCATTAACGGTCTTCAATCCGTTGATATCAAGCAGAAAAACTGCAAAATTATCCGGCATGGAGTCGTTGAGCGCATCAATATAAGCAAAACGGCTGAGTACACCGGTTAATGCATCTCTGGAGATTATGACCTGTTGTTCCGCAATTTCCTCATCCAGCTGAAGCTGGGAAAATTCAGAATAATGAATGAACAGGAATGCGGAACCGAAAGTAACGGCAAGGTACGCAACGCGATAATCAGAACCCAGCAATTCCTGCATGCCAATGCCGGTAAAAACGAGCAGGATAATTGCATAGAGAGATTTTTGGTTCTGCTTTCGGAAATATTTTCCATAGGAGATCATTCTGACAGTGATACTGATGATGATCAGTGAGTAAAAAGCTATATAGACCGGATAAAGCGGACCATGTCGGTATCGGTTATGGCTGTCTATCACGATCATCCAGCCGTTAAAAGCAGATATAATCTGGAAGACAGCATTTCCGATAAAAAGCCATCGGAGAAGCCATTTGTGAGGGGTATCCTTCTGCATCAGGGCAATTATTGCGCCTCCGGTCATAGGTGTCAGTGTATAATCAACAGCTTTGACAGCTGCCAGCAGACCACTGGGAATATATGCTTTTCCACTCATATGAACTCCGGCACATTCAGCAGTTGCCGCTACGGCGATCAGAATATTGGTCGCAATAAATAATCTCTTTTTTCTGTGTGAAATACGGTCGTTTTCAGAAACGAGAATGGAGAGTACCCCAAGGGCTAATAATATTATAATAATTTCAGAAGTATAAAAAGTCATGACTATTGCCTGAATTCTTCCTTATATATTTTTTTTGTTTAAAACAGTATAACATAAAATAACAGCAAAAAGAGAGATTTCTTATTTTTTACCGGCCGGGAAAGTTGAAAATTGAATTTTATGTGTTGAACATTTTTTTTCTTTATGCATATGCTAACAGAAGAAGTCGGTAAAGGAGTATCTGCATGAAGAATAAAAAATGGATCACACTGGCGGCAGCAGTCGTTCTGGCAGTGACCGTATTGCCAACGGGCGTGTTTGCTGCAAAAAAGGAGGGTACAGAAGAGAAACTTACCAGGGTTACACTGAATGAAGTGGCCCATTCCATCTTTTATGCCCCACAGTATGTGGCAATTGAAGAAGGATATTTTGCTGAAGAAGGGCTGGATCTTATGCTGGTGACTGGATTTGGAGCAGATAAAACGATGACTGCTGTGATTTCCGGTGAGGCAGATATTGGATTTATGGGAGCGGAGGCATCTGTTTATGCTTATCAGGAAGGTGCCACTGACCCTGTGGTGAACTTCGCACAGCTTACCCAGCGTGCGGGAAATTTTCTTGTTGCAAGAGAAGAGATGCCGGATTTTAAATGGGAAGACCTGAAAGGAAAGAAAGTTCTTGGCGGTCGAAAAGGCGGCATGCCGGAAATGGTTTTTGAGTATATTCTCCGCAAAAATGGTCTGGATCCACAGAAGGATCTGACGATTGACCAGAGTATTGATTTTGGCTCTACAGCAGCAGCTTTTACAGGAGAGGATTCTGCTGATTTTACCGTTGAGTTTGAGCCTGCGGCAACAGCACTGGAAAAAGAAGGAGCAGGATACGTTGTTGCATCACTTGGTGTAGATTCCGGATACGTACCATATACTTCCTACAGCGCAAAGACCAGCTATATGGAAAAAAATCCGGAAGTCATTCAGAAATTTACCAGTGCACTTCAGAAAGGTATGGAATATGTGCAGGCACATACACCGGAAGAAATTGCAGAGGTGATCGCACCTCAGTTTGCAGAGACTGATCTGGGTATCATTACGACTATTGTAAAACGATACTATGACCAGGATACCTGGAAGTCAGATCTTATTTTCGAGAAGGAAAGCTTTGAACTTCTGGAAGATATTCTGGAAGATGCAGGAGAACTGAAAGAACGAGTACCATATGAAAAACTTGTCACAACAGAATATGCACGAAAGGCAGCAGGAAAACAATTAAAATAACGACTTTTTATTTGCACAGATAATATATCTAAAAAAATCAACATAAACCATCAATTCTTAACATTGACGATTTGCTTCCAGATGTGTAAAAATAAATATAACAGTTAAAACAGGGATACCGGGCGCGAAATACAGCCTGGTTTTCCGTGTTTATAAAAGTAATATACAGGGGAGGAAAAAAATGGCAAAGAAAAGAAAAGCCGGCGTGCTGCTTCCGATCAGCAGTCTGCCGTCAAAATATGGAATCGGGTGCTTTGACAAAAGCGCATATGAATTCGTTGATCAGCTGAAAGCAGCAGGACAGAGTTACTGGCAGATTCTGCCGCTGGGGCCGACCAGCTATGGAGATTCACCGTATCAGTCATTCTCTACATTTGCAGGAAATCCGTATTTTATCAGTCTGGATGAACTGATAAAAGAAAAAGTACTTACAAAAAAAGAATGCGAGGCTGTTGATTTTGGAGATGATCCGGCAAGTGTAGATTACGCAAAACTCTATGAAGGCAGATTCAGACTTCTTCGAAAAGCATATGAACGCAGTAACATCTATATGGATCCTGAATTTCGCAAATTTCAGGAAGAGGAAGCCTGGTGGCTGAAAGATTATGCACTTTTTATGGCAGTGAAAAAGCGCTTCGGCGGTGTTCAGTGGAGCGAATGGGCAGAAGATATCCGCCTTCGCTGGCAGAATGCCCTGGATTATTACAGAGAAGAAATGTATTTTGAAATTGAATTCCAGGAATATATACAGTTCAAATTCCGCCAGCAGTGGATGAAACTGAAAGCATATGCTAACGAAAACGGCATTCAGATTATCGGTGATATCCCGATTTATGTTGCTATGGACAGTGCTGATACTTGGGCAAACCCGGAGCTTTTTAAATTGGATGAGAAGAACTGCCCGATTCAGGTGGCAGGCTGTCCACCGGACGGATTTTCTGCAACAGGCCAGTTATGGGGAAATCCTCTTTACAACTGGGAAGTTCACCGCAACACAGGTTTTGACTGGTGGGTAAAACGTATTGCAAACTGTTTCAGACTTTATGATGTGGTTCGTATCGACCATTTCAGGGGATTTGATGAATATTATGCAATTCCGTATGGTGATAAAACCGCCGAGAACGGCTGGTGGGAAAAAGGACCTGGCATGGATCTTTTCCGTACGATTTCCTACAGACTTGGAAACAGACAGATTATAGCAGAAGATCTTGGCTATATGACAGATACTGTCAAACAGCTGGTAGAAGAAAGTGGTTACCCGAATATGAAAGTCATTGAATTTGCATTCGATGAACGTGACACGGGAAATGCCAGCGATTATCTGCCGCATAATTACCCAAATAATTGTGTGGTTTATACAGGAACACATGACAATGAAACACTGATTTCCTGGCTGGATGATATTACACCGGCAGAAAGAAAGCAGGTAAGAACATATCTCAATAATTTCCATGCTTCCAGAGAAGAACTGGAACAGGATCTGATCTGCCTTGTAATGTCAAGTGTGGCAGATCTTTGCGTGATCCCGATGCAGGATTATCTTGGCCTGGATAATTCAGCCAGAATGAACCAGCCGTCTACACTCGGCAAAAACTGGAAGTGGAGACTTACTTCAGGGCAGTTTACAGAAGAACTTCAGAAAAATATCCTGGAGCTTACAGGACGTTACGGAAGACTATAATACACCGCAGAATACGCCGGAAGGGTCAGCATGATCCTTCCGTTTTTTAATGCTTTAACCCCTGATTTCCGCTTCTGCGATCCGCCATAGATAGCCAGATCACTGTTCAGTAACTCCTTAATTTTACTCACATCCGGCAGACTGAGCTCATACATCTGCTCCTGGTCAGAAAAATTAAACACCGAAACAATTTGCTCCTTTTTACTGTTCCTCTGGAAAGCATAAACACATTTACCTTCCTGATGACAGTCAATCCACTGAAAACCGTCAGCAGAATAATCCTTTTCCCAGAGAGCAGAATGCTCCAGATAAAGCTTATTGAGATCCTTCATAAAACGTGCAAAATCTGCATGGATCGGATAATCCAGAAGCATCCAGTCCTGCTCACGCTTTTCATCCCATTCACGAAGCTGACCGATCTCATTACCCATGAAATTAAGTTTCTTTCCAGGGTGCGCATACATATACATATAAAGAGCACGTGCCTGCGGGAATTTATTGTCGTAATCTCCACTCATTTTCTGCATGATAGTTGCTTTTCCATGGACAACTTCATCATGAGAAAGAGGAAGCAGGAAACGTGCATCATAAAAATACATCATGGAAAAAGTCAGCTTATGATAACTTTCACTTCTGTATTCCGGTGCAGTACGGAAATAATTCAGAGTATCATTCATCCAGCCCATGTCCCATTTATAGTCAAAACCAAGGCCGCCCTGATCAACAGGATCTGTAACTTTCGGGAAAGAAGTAGAATCTTCGGCAGCAAGAATTGCAGTCGGGTGAATTCCCTTCAGCCCCTGGTTCATATATTGAAGAAATTCCTCAGCATTGAGATTTACACCTCTTGCAGGATCACCCTGCCAGTAGATTGCACGACTGATCGCATCCATACGGAGCCCATCCATATGAAATTCACTGAGCCAGTAATTTGCACAGGACTGAAGAAAACTTCTGGTTTCACCTCTGGAATGCATGAAGTTACAGCTTCCCCATTCACTGACTCCGACAGCTGAATTAGGATATTCATAAAGTGCAGTACCGTCATAATTTGCAAGCGCGTAACCGTCCACTGCAAAGTGCACAGGAACAAAGTCCATGATCACGCCAATTTTATTTTTATGACAGGCATCTACAAAAGCTTTCAGCTGCTCAGCAGTTCCATATCTGGATGTAGGACTGAAAAAACCAGTTGCCTGATATCCCCAAGATTCATCACAGGGGTATTCATTAAGCGGCATGATCTCCAGATAGTTGTAGCCATTTTTCTTGAGATAAGGGATCAGGATGTCGATCATTTCCTCATAATCATACCAGTCATCGGCTTTCTCAGAAGGTTTACGGAAAGAACCAAAATGTACTTCATAAATATTAAGGGGATTCTGGCGGCAGTCTGTACGGTTCTGCATCCATTCACTGTCCCTGAAATGGTACTGTGACATGTCACGTACGATGGAGGCACTGTTGGGACGGAGTTCCATCCCGAAACCATAAGGATCACAGTGTTCCACTGCATTGCCGTTTCTGTCGTAGATACGGTACTTGTACATCTGGCCTTCTTTTGCCTGAGGCACATAACACTCCCAGAAATTGCCGTCAGAAACGCGGTTCATTTCCCATTCCTGCCAGTCATTAAATTCCCCGATAAGAGTAATACGTGAGGCAGAAGGCGCAAACGTTCTGAAAACAACGCCTTCTCCTTCAACATGAGCTCCTAAATATTTATATGCATCAAAAATCTTTCCTGTATAAAAACCATAAAAATCCATAAAAGTCTCCTTTTGCCAATGGTATCATAAATAAATAGACAACAGTTGTTTTTGTGATTATAATATAGAAGAAAAAACAGACATAATCTACCGACAATTCCATCCAAATGGTGGATAAACAACTATTCGACAAATCTGTCGGAAAACAAAGAGGACAGGATCTATGGATATCAGAATCGAAAAAACTCAAAAAGCCATCAAAAATGCATTTCTTGAGCTGCGTTCCCGAAAAAATCTTGAAAAAATTACAGTGAGGGAACTGTGCGAACTGGCACGGATTAACAAATCAACTTTTTACAGTCATTATGAAGATATATATGCACTTGCAGAAACGATGGAATCTGATACTATCACGGAAGTGATCCGGAATGTATATCGTCAGCAGGAAGATCCTATCCAGAATCCGGATATTTTTACAAGAAACATGTTTCTTGCACTGACTTCAAGTAATGCACTGATCAGGATCCTTTTTTCAGGAAAAGAAAAAAGCCGTCTCGGTGACTGCCTTGAGACAGAACTGAAAAAACTGATCTGGCAGAAGTATCCGGAATACAGAAATGATACAGAAAAAAACATTCTGCTTTCCTGTTGTGTGCAGGGCTGTTTTCATGCATATCTGAACAACCAGGAAGAAGATATTGATACACTGATGAGAATCAGCGAAATGGTTGTGCGGCGTCTTGCACCACTTTATCAGAATAAATGAGGGACATATGAAAAAATTAGTAACAGGACTTCTGGCACATGTAGATGCCGGAAAGACAACATTATCAGAGGGACTTTTGTATCTGGGAGGAGAAATCCGAAAACTGGGACGTGTGGATCACGGAGATGCCTTCCTTGATACTTATGAACTGGAAAAGGAACGTGGAATCACTATTTTTTCCAAACAGGCAATACTTAAAACAAATAATATGGAAGTAACACTTCTGGATACACCGGGGCATGTGGATTTTTCAGCAGAAATGGAGAGAACTCTGCAGGTGCTGGATTATGCGATACTTGTCATTAACGGAATGGACGGAGTACAGAGTCATACAATGACTTTGTGGAGACTCCTTGAACGTTATCAGATTCCGGTATTTATATTTATCAATAAAATGGATCAGGTCGGAACGGATCATGACAGGATTCTTGAAGATCTAAGAAAAAGGCTTAGCAGTAACTGTACAGATTTCAGAGAGGAAAAAGATACACTTCTTGAAAATATAGCAGTCTGTGATGAAAAAACTCTGGAAAAATATCTGGAAACAGGAGAAGTGGAGACAGAAGATATAACAGACCTTATCAGAAACAGAAAAATCTTTCCATGTTATTTTGGATCGGCACTTAAGATGCAGGGAGTTCAGGAATTTCTCGAGGATTTTGAAAAATATACAGAAGAACCGGCATATCCTTCAGAATTCGGAGCAAAAGTATTCAAGATAGCCAGAGACAACCAGGGAAACAGACTTACCTATATGAAAATTACCGGTGGATCGCTGAAAGTAAAAACGATACTCAGCAGCAAAAAAGAGCAGCATGTTCTTCCGGGACAAAAAAAGCAGGAGTACTGGGAAGAAAAAACTGACCAGATCCGTCTGTATTCAGGGGCAAAATTTGAAACTGAAACAGAGGTGCAGGCTGGAACTGTCTGTGCTGTGACAGGCCTTACCAGAACATATCCGGGTGAAGGACTGGGAGCAGAAAGAGAATCCGATCTTCCGGTTCTGGAACCTGTACTTAATTACCAGATCCTTCTTCCGCAAGACTGTGATCCTCACAAGATGCTTCTGAATCTCAGGCAGCTTGAAGAGGAAGAACCGGAACTGCATATTCTCTGGGACAGTACGCTGGGTGAGATTCATGTACAGCTTATGGGAGAAGTACAGATTGAAATTCTGAAAAGTCTTATCTGGGAACGTTTTCATGTAGCTGTGGAATTTGGAACAGGAAATATAGTGTACAAAGAGACCATTGCAGAGCCTGTAGAAGGTGTGGGACATTTTGAGCCGCTTCGCCATTATGCAGAAGTCCATCTTCTCATAGAACCAGGTGAACCAGGCAGTGGATGTCAGTTTTTTACAGCATGCAGTGAAGATGTGCTTGCAAGAAACTGGCAGAGACTGATTCTTACGCATCTGGAAGAAAAAGAGCATCTGGGTGTCCTTACAGGTTCACCACTGACAGATGTACAGATCACACTTCTGACAGGACGTGCGCATACGAAACATACAGAGGGGGGAGATTTCCGTCAGGCAACTTACAGGGCAGTCCGTCAGGGACTGAAAAAAGCCAGAAGCATTCTTCTGGAACCTTATTATGAATTCAGACTGGAAGTGCCGGCAGAAAACATCGGCAGGGCAATGTCCGATATTCAGAAAATGCAGGGAAATTTTGAACCTCCGGAAACAGACGGGGAGACAGCTGTTCTCAGTGGAACTGCAGCAGTTTCACTGATGCGTGATTACCAGAAACAGGTGATTTCCTACACAAGTGGAAAGGGACGGCTCTTCTGCAGTCTGAAAGGTTATGCCCCGTGCAAAAATCAGGAAGAGATAGTTGCATCTGTCGGATACGATTCAGAGAGTGATCTGGAAAATCCCACAGGTTCTGTATTCTGTGCCCATGGAGCAGGCTTTATTGTGCCGTGGTATCAGGTGGAAGAGTACATGCATCTGCAGACAGGTCTGGATATGGATTCACTTGCTGAAAACAGTGAATCCTGGTATGAAGACCCGGAAGAAACATATGCGCCTTTGGTGGATAACACCAGGGCCGGAAGTCCTGCAGGTGGAAAAAGCGCCAAAAAGGGCTCCGGCTATTCCTATAGTGGAAGCTATGAAGACGAAGAAGAACTGAAGGCGATTTTTGAAAGAACATTTGGACCCGTAAAAAGAGACAGGGGTGCATTCCAGAAAAAAACAGTCCACGCACCTTCACAGACAGTCCGTTACAGATCACCCAGACCAAAACAGGAAGAATATCTTCTTGTAGATGGATATAATATTATTTTTTCATGGGAAGAACTGAATGACCTTGCAAAAGAAAATATTCATGCAGCCTGCGACAGACTGAAAGACATCCTCAGTAACTATCAGGGATACCGCAAATGTACGCTGATCCTGGTGTTTGATGCATATAAAGTTGAGGGACATGCGGAAGAGATATTTCCTTATCATAATATTTATGTTGTATATACCAGAGAAGCAGAAACGGCAGATCAGTATATCGAAAAAACTGTCCATAAAATCGGACGGCAGAATCAGGTGACAGTTGCCACTTCAGATGGTCTGGAACAGATTATCATCATGGGACAGGGGGCTCACAGGATTTCTGCACAGGGACTGAAAAAAGAAATAGAAGATACAGAAAAAAATGCCAGAGAAGAATGGCATCAGATGAGACAGAGCAGTAAAAATTATCTTTTTGATCATATGTCAGAAGAACTGCAGGCAGAAATGGAAAAAATTCGTCTGGGAGAAAACAAAGGCAGATGATCAGTTACTGTGAACATTTACGATGATCACACAAAGGAAACAGAAATGCGGGAGAGCAGCAGATGTATTATCTTTATCATCAGAACAGGAATGGTGTCTGTATTGACAGATGCTTCGGATATGACGGAATTCTTGAGTTACCGGAAAAAATAAATGACCTTCCTGTGACAGAACTGGGAGCATATATTTTTTCGGACGGAATGGATAAGTCCGACAGAAATGATTTTATAAAAAATGACAGTATATATGATGGAAAAGAAACTGTAGAGACTTTTTCAGAAGATATGCCGGATATGGCAGGCACAAAACTGAAAGAGCTGAAGCTTCCTTTACATCTCCAGAAAATAGGCAGATATGCGTTTTATAATTGTTTTGAACTTGAAAAAATAAGTTTCGGAAGTTCGCTGAAAGATCTTGGAGCAGGCGCACTTACCGGCTGTCACAGGGTACATTATATAGAGGCTGATCTGAATGAAAGCGGGGAGTCATGTCTCAGGGAAGTGCTGACGGAACTGCCGGAAACACTTCTTGTGGAAATTATCAGAGCAGGTGAAAAGGGACGCTTCTGGTTTCCGGAATTTTTTGAGGAAGGAGTTGAAAACACTCCGGCCCGGATTCTTGAAAACCATGTACACGGAAGCGGTATACGATACAGAAACAGTTTCCTGCATAAAACCCTGAACATACTTGAATATGATAAACTTTTTCCCTATGCGGTTGCATGGGAACAGGAAGATGTGGTTCTGAAACTTGCACTGGACAGGATTCTTTATCCGGTTGGTCTGACAGAAGCAGCAGAAAAACAGTATCATGAATATCTGAAAGAACATGGGGAAAAAACATTTCTTTATCTTGGAAAAACTGGAAAATATCATGAACTGACAGAGATTATCCGAATATTGAAACCGGAGAGAGAACTGCTGGAAAAGATCCTCGAAAAGGCGCAGAATGCCGGGGATTCCAGATGGGTCAGCATACTGATGAATGAACTTGCAGGAAAAGTCAGAAAGAAGAGAAAGGCATTTGAGCTGTGAAAAAAGAAGACAGAGATAAATTCGGAAATTTTGTTCATGAAGAGAGAAAGAAGGAAGAAGAAGTCTTAAACATCTGCCAGGATATCATGAAAAATTCCGGAAATGAACTGGCTGTTTCCATGAGATATTTTTATGGAGCACTTAGTGCATTGAGAGTGATTCCGTCAGGAGAAACTTCTTCAATGGGAACAGACGGAAAATTTCTCTATGTGAATCCGGGGTGGCTGATTCCGGTATTTATGGAACATAAAGTATGGATAAACAGACTGTATCTCCATGAACTTTTTCACTGTCTTTTCTGTCATCTGTGGAGCAGGAAGGAACGGGAACAGGAGATATGGGATCTGGCGTGTGATATTGCAGTAGAGCATGTGCTGGATGAAATGTATGAAAAGGCAGTATATTTAAGGCCCGACAGTTTCAGAAGAGAAAAATATATACAGTGGAAAGAGAAATATCAGGTGCTTACAGCTGAAATTCTATATAAATTACTGCTGGAAGAAACAGAAGATGATAGACAGAAACTCGTGCAGGAATTCAGAAAAGACGATCATCAGTTCTGGTATTCGCCCCGAAATAAAGGCGGAATGGCATCAAGGCAGAAGCAATGGGAAGAAATGCGGCGCAAAATGCAGACAGAGATGGAGATGTTTGCAAAAGAAGCAGCAGGTCAGTCACCGGGGCTGATAGAACATCTTCAGGCGGAAAACAGGAAAAGATATGATTATCGTGAATTTCTGCGTAAATTTTCTGTGCTGAAAGAAGAGATGCAGGTAGATATGGATTCCTTTGATCCGATTTATTATCATTTTGGCATGGAAACATATGGAAATATGCCGTTGATCGAACCACTGGAAACAAAGGAAATGAAAAAGATTGAAGATTTTGTGATCGTTGTTGATACTTCCATGTCCTGTAATGGTAGTCTGATCAGGCGTTTTCTGGAAGAAACTTACAGCGTACTGGCAGAGTCGGAGAGTTTTTTCCGCAAAATACAGGTGCACATTATTCAGTGTGATGACAGGATTCAGGAAGATGTGGTGATCCATGATCAGAAAGAAATGGAAGCCTATCTTCAGGATTTTACAGTAAAAGGGTTCGGAGGAACAGATTTCAGACCTGCCTTTGCATATGTAAGCCAGTTGCTGAAACAGGGGGCTTTTCAGAGGCTTCGGGGACTTCTGTATTTTACCGACGGTTATGGGACTTTTCCTGGAAAAATGCCGCCATATGAAACAGCATTCATTTTTATGAAAGACGATTACCGGGATGTGGATGTACCGCCATGGGCCATAAAACTGATATTAGATACAGAGACACTGGAAAAGGAGAGGAATCAGGAACATTATGAATATTAAACAGGCAAAACAGGAGATTATGGATACGGTACAGGCGTACCTTATGAAAGATGAATACGGGGAATATGTGATTCCGACTGTTCATCAGAGACCTGTACTTATCCTTGGAGCACCGGGAATCGGCAAGACACAGATCATGGAGCAGGCAGCGAGAGAGTGTGGTGTGGCACTTGTTTCCTACACGATCACTCATCATACCAGACAGAGTGCAATTGGACTTCCCTTTATTTCAAAGAAAAAGTATGGTGCAAAGGAATATTCTGCAACTGAGTATACTATGAGTGAGATTGTGGCAAGTATTTATGACCGCATGGCTGAAACAGGACTTAAAGAGGGAATCCTTTTTATTGACGAGATCAACTGTGTTTCTGAAACACTTGCACCTGCAATGCTTCAGTTCCTGCAGTGCAAAACTTTTGGAAATCATCAGATTCCGGAGGGCTGGATCATAGTGGCAGCAGGAAATCCGCCGGAATATAACAAGTCAGTGCGTGATTTTGATGTGGTAACTCTCGACCGTGTAAAAAAGATCATGGTCGAGCCGGATTATCAGGTCTGGAAGGAATATGCATACAGAGAAAATCTGCATCCGGCGATCCTTTCCTATCTTGAACTGAAAAACAGTTGTTTTTATCAGATGGAGACAACAATTGACGGCAAACAGTTTGCAACACCAAGAGGCTGGGAAGATCTTTCCAGGTTAATGAAAGTTTACGAAAAACTTGGAAAAGAAATAACCTGTAATGTGGTTGAACAGTATATCCAGCATGAACGTGTGGCAAGAGAATTTGCGGAATATTATGAATTATATCAAAAATATCAGCAGGATTATCAGATTGCAGAGATTCTGAAGGGCAAAAATTCCGAGGCAATGGTGAAAAAAGTATCTCATGCATCCTTTGATGAAAGAATCAGTGTTGTAAACCTTCTTTTTTCAGGTGTACGTCAGAGCATCCGGCAGACTGTTCTGCAGGAAGAAGTGCTGGATCAGGTGTTTACTGTGCTCAAAGAACTCAAAACAGGGCTTGCCGGTGGAAATGCAGCAGAGCGTTTTGGTGATTATGTGGATAACCTGAGACTGGAGATGAACAGAAAGAAAAAAGAGGGACTGCTGGAACGAAGAGAGGAATACGGCATCCGCAGAGCGTTGTCCATGCTGGAAGGATATGGAATGATCCTGAAAGAAAACAGTGGAGCGCAGGGCGGGGAAGCGTTTGCACTTCTGAAAGATGCTTTTGGAAAAGACCGGGAACAGTGGGAAGAAAACTGGGATCAGGCAGGAAACACACTGGAATATGCTTTTGATTTTATGGAAGCAGCTTTTTATAACAGTCAGGAAATGGTAATGTTTGTGTCAGGTATCAATACAGATTTTTACTGTGTGCGTTTTCTGGAAACTTACGAATGCGAAAGATATATCCGATATAACAGAGATCTGCTGTTTGAAGATGTAAGTCAGCAGATAAGAAGGAGGATAGAAGAATTATGAAAAAGAAAAACAGAATAAAAACAGCACTGTTGTCGCTTCTTCTGGCAGCAGCCCTTATTGTTCCGGTAAATCTGACGTCTGTTCAGGCTGCCGGAACAGGTGATATGGCGGTACATTTTATTGACGTGGGGCAGGGACTTTCCATACTTGTACAGTCCGGTGGAGAGAATCTTCTCTATGACGGAGGAAACCGTGCCCATGCGGATGAAGTAGTACAGTATCTCAAAGACCAGCAGGTGGAGACCATTGATTATATGATCTCTTCTCACTATGATGAGGATCATCTTGGTGGATTAGTAGCCTGTCTCAATGAGTTTGAAGTGGAAAACATTCTGGGTTCCGATTATGTGCATACTTCACAGCTGTTTAATGATTTCATGAACACAGCTACGGCAAATGCACTGATCGTTCAGTATCCTTCTGTCGGAGACACTTATGAATTTGGAACCGGAAGTTTTACGGTAATGGCTCCTTCCGGAATTTCAAATAACAGCAATGATAACTCTGTGGTTATCCGGCTTGTAAATGGAAATAACAGTTTTCTGTTTATGGGAGATGCGGAAGAGACAAGTGAACAGGATATGATCAGTACGGGAATGAATCTTGACTGTGATGTTCTGTGTCTGGGACATCATGGATCAGCTTCCTCAACATCCTGGGATATTCTTGAAGCTTCCACACCTTCATGGGCAGTTGTAAGCTGCGGGGCAGGTAATTCCTACGGACATCCGACTGCGGAAACTATGGGTAAACTTAAGGATATGGATATTCCTGTATACCGTACAGATGAACAGGGAACTATTATTACCCTTTCTGACGGACAGAATATCAGCTGGAATCAGGAGCCGTGCAATGATTATACGCCGGGAGATGAAAGAACCTCTTCTTCTGATTCAGATTCTGGTCAGCAGAATGCGGCAGTACAGCAGAATGAAACAACAGAGAATGTACAGGCTGAGCCGCAGGGAAGAATGGTGTGGATTTCAGCAACAGGAAGCAAGTACCACAGCATTCCGGACTGCGGAAACATGAACCCCGCCAATGCAAGGCAGGAAACAGAATCCCAGGCACAGGCTGAGGGATACGATGCCTGCAAAAAGTGCTGGTAGAGATCAGGAATCCTGATAATATTTTTTTACATAGTTTACAAACTGACGTACATGAGCTTTCAGAATGCGGTTTTTGCTGTATACAATATAGAAGCTACGTTTATGAGCAGATTCTTCTAATGGAAAAAGAAGAATCTGCTTTGTTTTTGCAAGATCTGTCACTGAACGTGCGGAAAGAATGGAAATTCCAAGTCCGTTGACGATTGATTGTTTGATGCTTTCGAGGTCGTTCATACGGGCGATCACATTCAGGCTGGAAGGTTCCACGCCTGCTTTTTCGAGAAAGATATCCATTTCTTTTTTGGTACCGGAGCCTTTTTCGCGTATGATAATGGGATCGTTCAGAAAATCCTGAAAAGTCACCTGCGAGTTCTGCATCTGCAGATAGTGATCATTTACAGGAGTGGCAAGTACCAGATCATCCCGACAGAAGGGCAGAAAAACACAGCTGTTATCCCCTGTATTCTGACCGACGAGAGCCAGATCCACACTGCCGTCAAGTACCTGATTGATAGCACCTGCACTGTCAGTCTGTCTGGAATGAAAATAGACATCAGGATACTGGCGCCCAAAACCTGCGAGAAGTTCCGGAAGTAGATAAGATGACGGAATTGTAGAGGCTGCCAGGTCGATGATCTGTTTTCTTGACCCTGTAAAATTTTCCAGAAGGTTGTTGCGGATATCCAAAATGCGGACAGCACTGTCATAGAGCTGATAACCTTTTGCTGTTATGTCTGTTTTTTTGGTTGTACGTATGATAAGTTTGACGTGAAGTTCTTCCTCAAGGGAGCGTATATGTGCGCTGATCGTAGGCTGTGTCAGGTAAAGCCTGCGGGCTGCTTCCGAAAAGCTTCCATAATCTACGACAGCGACAAAAGCTTCCAGTTGTTTAAATTCCATGGGTAAAGTCTCCTTCTATCTGGCGTGTTCCGGTAATACGGAAAAGTGCTTCTACAGCCTGTTCAATTTCTGACTGCGTATTTTCAGGCCCGAATGAGAATCGGATGGTCCCTGCAGGATAAGTACCAAGTGTTTTATGTGCACTTGGGGCACAGTGAAGTCCGACTCTGGTCATGATACCGTATGTGCTGTCCAGTTCATAAGCAGCAAGTGCCATATCAATTTCAGGTGTCTGTACAGATACTACAGGGCAGCGGTTTTCGAGATTTCTTTTTCCGATGATACGGATGTGTTTTCCGTCAGGATCTGCATCAAGAATTTTTTCTATAAAAATTTCAGTAAGTTTCAGTTCATGCCTGAAAGTTTCTTTCATAGAAGTCTGTTCCAGGTCGCTGAGTGCGGCATGGAGTCCGAGGATCCCCGGGATATTCGGTGTGCCCGGCTCGAAACGGTCCGGAAGAAAATCAGGAACTTCTTCTGTATGGGAAATACTTCCTGTGCCGCCGCTGATCAGTGGTGTTATTTCCGGTATCAGTTCGTTTCGAATCAGGAAGCCGCCTGTTCCCTGAGGTCCCCGAAGTCCCTTGTGTCCGGTGAAAGCCAGTGCAGACAGGTGCAGTTTTTCCATATCGATAGGAATACTTCCGGCGGTCTGTGCGGTGTCCAGGATAAAAAACAGATGATGTTTCTGACAGAATTCACCAATCTGTTCTACCGGCATAAGAGCGCCGCACACATTGGAACCGTGAAGACATACCAGAAGGCGGGTAGATGGTTTTATAAGGGTATCTGCCTGATCCAGAAGAAGAGAACCGTCAGGAGCACAGGGAATCCGGTCAAAAGAAATTCCATGTTTCTGAAGCTGGACAAGCGGTCTCATGACTGCATTATGTTCCATAGAAGAAACAAGTACATGGTCTCCCGGTTTCAGAAGACCCTTCAGCAGGATATTCAGGCTGGTGGTTATATTTGGTGTAAAGATCACGTTTTTGCTTTTTCCTGAGGTAAAATGAAAGAGACGGCGAAGCTGTTCTCTTGTCTCGAAGATTTTTTCCTCGACAGAGTAAGCAGCTTCATAGCCCCCGCGGCTTACATTTACCGGTGAATCGGAAAGATAGCGGTAAACAGTGTCAGCTACAGACGGAGCTTTGGGAAAAGAAGTGCTTGCCTGGTCCAGATAAATTTTGTTCATAGTTGCCTCCGAAATTATCGAGATATAGTCAGTATACCATATCTGCGTGAAAGAGGGCTAGTATCAGTAGTGATTTATAGCAAAATCAATACTGATACTAGCCCTCTTTCACAGTTTTTTTCAGGCATCAAAACGTTTTTCAAAATTACCAATGATCTCCAGATGATCGGTGTATGTAATAAATGCGTCAGGGTCTTCAGAAGCTACAATCTGTTTCAGCTGCTGGCTTTCATATTTGGAAATAATTGTCATAATTACCTGAATAGGTTCTTTTTTATAACCGCTTTCTCCCGTCCAGGTAGTATAGCTGCGATTAAGATTAGAAATGATCTGATTTCCTATAAGATTGGGATTGGTCTTTGTTATGATAAAGGCATTTGTCATAATATTCTGATAATGGATTTTATCCATCATAACGCTGGCAGCATAACAGAAAATAATAGAATAAATAGCTGTCTCCAGACTGTTATTCAATGCTCCGAAAGAATAAATAGCTGCATTGACCAGAAGCGTGAGTTTTCCGACGCTGAAATCAGGAAATTTCTTTGAACAGTAAATACCTACAATATCTGTACCACCACCGGAACTGCCGCATTTCAGAGTGAGTCCTACGCCAAATCCCGAAACAGCTCCGCCAACAAGGCAGCATACCAGCTTATCAGAAACAACCGGAGCCTGTGCTGCCGGGATTACAGCCATGAAGAAAGACTGTAAAAAAACAGTGCATACTGTTTTTAAAAAGAATGTGCGGCTGACTGTTTTCCAGGCAAGAAAGAAAAGAGGAATATTGAGTATCCAGAGAAAAATGCCGGTAAAATCAATCCCTGTAGGAAATGTAATATGAAATATTTTTTCCAGTAAAGTCATAAGTACCTGAGAAATACCGGTGAAACCACCACTGTACAGATTCAGTGGAACAAGGATGATACGAAAAGCAGCGGCGTAGAGAAATACACCCAGAACAGCGCCTGCCATTTTCAGTATATCGGAGTAGACTTTTTTTGTCATAATAAGATACCTCCCTAATTATCTGTAGTTTCTTGATATGTGTTTTGATAAAGACATTATATGACAACCTAAAACGTGAGTCAATGAACAATTCAAAAATAGAAGGATTTTAAGATATCATACGAGAAAATACATAATACAATATATGGGAGTTGTATTAAAAGTGCGAAAATATAACATATACAATATGCATAAAAATAAAAAGTACGGCAAAAAATGGTTGAAATATATAATACGTCATGATACAATATGTTACATCAATAAACAATCGAAAATCGAAAGCGTAGGAGGATTGAACAATGTTTAACTTTAATGAAGAGGCAGTCAGAAAAGAACACGAAAACGGAGTTGGCATTATTGCAAAGACACAGGAAGTAGTAGACCAGATCTGCAAAGAAGGATACAAAAACATCTTTTATATCGGAATCGGAGGAACTATCCTTTATGCAGGACAGATGGAACACATTGTAAAAGAAGCAGGATCTACAATTCCGCTGATTCTTGAAAATGCAGCTGATTTTAACTGGGTTGGTAATCCTCATTTTGGAAAAGATTCTATTGTTGCCATTGCATCTATCTCCGGAGATACAAAAGAAGTAGTGGAAGCAGTAGATAAAGCCCATGAAGTAGGTGCGAAAGTAATTGGATATGTAGAAAAAGAAGGAAGCCCGCTGTATGAAAAATGTGATTATGTGATCAGCACTGTTGGCGGTGAATATTATTTCTGGTACACAGTAACCCTTCGCTTTATGGCTAATGCAGGACAGTTCCCGAAATATGACCAGTTCATGAAAGAAATTGTCAATATGCCGGAAAATGTTGTAAACATTTATAAGAAATCTGATGAAAAAGCAAAAGAATTTGCAGACAAATATTGTGATTCACCTCTGACTTATCTGGTAGGTTCAGGAAACCTGGAAGACTGGGCTACCTGCTATGGTATGTGCATTATGGAAGAAATGCAGTGGATGCGTACAAGACCGATTTCAGCTGCAAACTTCTTCCATGGAACTCTGGAAGTGATCGAAAGAGATATTCCGGTGATCCTGATCAAGGGAGAAGACAAAACCAGACCGGAAATGGATCGTGTGGAAAAATTTGTAAATACAATCAGTGCAAATGTTACAGTGTTTGATACAAAAGATTTTGAACTTCAGGGAATCAGCGATGAATTCAGAGGTATGCTGGCACCGATCGTTATGAGAAGTGCATTCCAGAGAGTATCTACACATCTGGAACATAATCGTCGTCATCCACTTGCGATCAGAAGATATTACAGAAGACTTGACTATTAATTAAATAGTTACTGTTCGCAGGTAATATTAAATATCCTTGCACACTGGAATCATCGTATGTTATATTTGTAGTGACTACTTGTATGATTGGACTTAATACATTATAAGATATGAAAGTGAGATTTTTATGAAAAAGTTGAATAAAGATTCCAGTGTTGCATTGTATCAACAGCTGATAAACGAAATTAAAGAAAGTATACAGGCAGGTGAACTGAAATCTGGAGACCGGTTGATGACTGAAGGTGAATTCAGTAAGGAATATGATGTCAGCCGGATTACAGTAAGAAAAGCAATTGAGGTTTTGGTAGAAGAGGGAATCCTGATCAAAAAACAGGGAATAGGAACTTTTGTAGCTGACAAGAAGCTGACAAGAGATGGAAGTATTTTTATGGGATTTACTGAGAGCTGTCGTCTGGACGGAAAAGTTCCCAGCAGCAGACTCTTATCAGCAGATCTTTCAGAGGCTTCCGGGGTGGATCAGAGAAATCTGAATCTGGAAGAGGGAGAAATGGTTATCAGGGTGCGTCGTCTCCGCTTTTGTGATGGAACACCGACAGTTCTGGAAGTAAATCATTTTTCTCAGAAATATGCATTTCTTCTTGGTGCCAATCTGGATGGCTCTCTTTATGAGATACTGGAGCAGCATGGGTTTTATGTGGTTGCAGGCAAAAGAAAAATTACCATATGTTATGCAACAAAAGAAGAAGCGGAGCTGCTTAATGTAAAAGAAAACGACGCCCTTCTTATGATGAAAGATCTATGTCTGGATGCACATGGAGAAGTGATCCACAGCTGCAAAAGTATTATAAATCCTCAGTATTATGATCTTACTTTTATAAGTTCAACTGAACGTGTGAAGTGGGAAAAAATATGATAACAATCCAAAAATCACAGCTTTCTGTGATGAATATCCAGTACAGATATTTTTCGCTGGATAAATTTCTGGACGATGCGGTCGATAATGAAGTATCTAATGTCGAACTGTGGGGAGCTATGCCCTTTTTTAATATAGAAGACATGACTTACCAGGAAGTGAAAGAAGTACGCCATCAGATCGAAAGCAGGGGACTGAAGCTGGTGTGCCTTACTCCGGAACAGTGCGTATATCCTGTGAATCTCGCAGCACCGTCAGAGGCAGCAAGAAGAAGAAGTCTGAAATTCTTTGAAGATAATATAAGGGCTGCGTCTGAGCTTGGCACAGATAAAATGCTGGTAACAACAGGATATGGATTTTTCGATGAGAGCAATCATGAAGAAGCGTGGAAGTGGGCCAGAGATGGAATTTATGATCTGGCAGAACTGGCGAAGATACATGGTATTACCCTTGCTCTGGAAGTGCTGCGCAGAGATGAGAGTAATCTGGTATATAATCTGCCTACCCTGACTCAGATGCTGGCTGAACTGAAACACGACAGTGTTGGAGGAATGATCGATACAATTCCAATGGCACTGGCAGGAGAGCGACCGGCTGATTATCTGCAGGCACTTGGTGAACAGCTTGTGCATGTCCATTTTATTGACGGGGCACCCAGAGGACATCTTGCATGGGGGGACGGAATACTGGATATGGAGGGATACCTGGAGGAGTTTTCCAGATATCATTATAAAGGATATCTGTCGCTGGAAATTACGGATGGCAGATATTATATGGATCCGACACAATCCGTGCAGCAAAGCGTGAATGCCCTGTATAAAGTTTTGAAATGAAATAAAATAAACAATTAAAGTATGTTGTATTATGTGGTTCTATATGATGCAACATACTTTTTTTAGTGAAAATTAAAAGAATAATGCCGAAAAGACAAGGATTATTGGAGATGAATAACCTTCGATAATATATGTTTTACAAGAATAATTGTGCATAATGCATAAAAATATACATAAATATTTTTGTAAATAGACAAAAAACACATACTAGGGAAAAAAGTAGTTGAAACCAGATATATAACGTTATATAATGTATATACAAGATATGTTATGAACGTTGAACAGGAGGAGCTGGAATGATAAAGGTTCTTGGACTTGGAGATAACGTAGTAGACAAGTATATGCATATTAAAACCATGTATCCAGGTGGAAATGCTCTTAATATTGCAGTACTGGCCAGGTTATCCGGAATTGAAGTTGGATATTTGGGTGTATTTGGAGATGATGAGGCAGCGAAACATGTCTATAAAACAATTGCGGATATGGGAATTGATGTTTCGCACTGCAGATTCTATCATGGTGAGAATGGCTATGCAGAGGTAAGACTTGATGATGGTGACCGCGTATTTATCGGTTCCAATCAGGGCGGAGTAAGCAAAGAACATCCTATAGATTTTCTTACCGATATAGAGCTGGATTATATTGCAGAGTATGATGTGTGTCATACAAGTATTTTCAGCTATGTGGAAGAATCACTTCCTCAGATCCGCAAAGCTTCCGGATTTGTATCATTTGATTTTTCAAACAGATATGATGAGGAATATCTGAAAAAGGTCTGCCCGTACATTGATATGGCTGCAATTTCCTGTGGTGATATGCCAAAAGACGAAATAATTGAGGAAATGAAATGTATCGAAGAATACGGCTGTAAACATGTTGTTATGGCAACCAGAGGTTCCAAAGGAGCATTCCTCAGGATTGACGGTAAACTTTATGAGCAGTCACCTTATCTGGTAGAGGCAGTCGATACTATGGCAGCAGGAGATTCCTTCATTACAAGTTTCCTGATCAACTATATAAGTGGAATGAAAGACTGTGTGGATTTTCCTGAAAAGGCAGGACACAGAGGAATTACCACGAAAGAAGAATATCAGGACGCACTGATAAAAACCTGTCTGTACAGAGCTGCTGTATTTGCAGCAGGAAACTGTCAGAGAGACGGTTCTTTCGGATACGGTAAAAAATTTGATTAAATAAAGAAACCTGACACAGAAAATAATTGTCGGGTCAATATCAGAGAATATTAAAAGCATGGCTTTTGATATAAACGTATAATTTAACCAAGGAGGTTACACAATGAAAAAGAGACTTTTTAGCGTATTACTCGCAACAGCCATGGTTGCATCAATGGCAACCGGTGCAACCTGCACAACTGTATCAGCAGCAGAGAAGAAAACAATCAAATTCTTCCACAGATTCCCAGATGAGCCATTTAACAGCTTTATCGAAGACAAAATTGCTCAGTACGAAGAAGAGCATCCGGACATTGATATTGTTGTAGAAAGTGCTCAGAATGACCCGTACAAAGAAAAACTGAAAGTAGTGGTTGGCGGAGATGACTGCCCGGATATTTTCTTTAGCTGGTGTGGAGAATTTACAGAGCGTTTTATTCGTGAAGATTTAATTCTGGATCTTACTCCATATCTTGATGCTGATCAGGAGTGGAAAGATTCACTTATGGAATCGCAGATGGTTAACTACACTCTGGATGATGGCATGGTTTATGGAATTCCGTTCCGTCTTGATGCAAAACTGTTCTTCTACAACATTGATCAGTTTGAAGAAGCAGGTGTAGAAGTACCAACTACATTTGATGAACTGATTGAGGCTTGCAAGAAACTGCAGGATGCAGGACTTACTCCAATTGCTTACGGTAACCAGGAAAAATGGCCGGCTTCCCATTACATTGGAACAATCAACCAGATGACTGTTAGTGATGAAGTAAGAGCAAAAGATTATACACCTACAACTGGTGAATTTACAGATCCTGGATATCAGGAAGCTCTGGAATACTATGAGCAGCTGATCCCATACTTCAACGAAAACAGCAACGGTATTGCAGCAGATATGGCTCGTACAAACTTCTGCATGGGTAATGGAGCAATGTATTATGCTGAAGTAATTGAGATTCCTTATATTAACAACCCAGATACAGGTATTAATCCAGATCTGAATTTCGGTATGTTTAAATTCCCTGAAATTGAAGGTGCCGGTAACCCGAACATTCTTACAGGTGTTCCGGAAGGCTTCGTTGTTTCTTCCAAGACAGAGTACCCGGATGAATGTGTTGAATTCCTGAAATGGTTCCTTGGAAAAGATGTTGGTACAGAACAGGCACAGACAATCGGATGGTTTAATGCTTCCAAAGGCACAACTGAAGGAGTTGAAAATCAGTCTCTCCTTGATGCATATGATGTAATTACATCTGCAGAAAAAATGGGACCATGGTTCGACAACGCTCTGTATTCCACATTATGTGATGAGTATCTGACAGATGTTTCAGATCTTACAAACGGTGATACTACTCCGGAAGAGGCTATGACCAAGATCCAGGCGAAAGCGAAAGAAGCACAGAAACTGGCAGCCTCCGGTGAATCTGAAGAATAACTTAGATAAAAGAAATTTGATAACATAAAATAAGAAAAGCGGGCTCCTGTCCGTAGGAAGCCCGCTTTTTCTTTGAAAAAATCTGAAATTAGTATTTAGAAAGCTGGTGCGTACATTATGAGAACAAAGAAAACGACTCCTTATTTATATATGTTACCTGGCTGTGCGATGGTTCTGGTGTTTGTGTACATTCCGGTTATAGCCAATTGTGTTTACAGCTTTTTTAGATTATCATCCTATTCAGCTGGAATGAAGTTTGTCGGACTGGACAATTATATAAGATTTTTTCACAATGAATCATTAGGTATTATGCTTCGAAACAACCTGTTATACTGTGTGATTTCACTGATCGTGCAGGTTGGGTTTGGTACTGTAATTGCTTTGTTGCTCGAAAGTAAACTGGCCAGCAGCAGATTTCGTAATGCTTTTCGTAACATCTATTATGTTCCGGCACTGATTTCTCTTACAGCTGTCGGTCTGATGTTCACATTTATTTATGAACCTAATCTTGGTCTTCTTAATTCCGCTTTCAAGGCACTGGGGCTTACGAGCATGACACAGTCCTGGCTGGGAGATTCCAAGATCGCAATCTATTGTATCATTGCAATGAGCCAGTGGCAGTATACCGGTTATATTACATTGTTAATGGTTGTGGCATTCCAGAACGTGTCACCGGATTATATTGAGGCAGCTTCTATTGATGGAGCAGGACCTGTGCGCAGAGCGATCAGCGTAGTGCTTCCTCTGGCAAAAGAACAGTTACTTGTATGTTCTATTATTACTGTTATTGGTGCATTTAAACTGTTTACAGAGGTTTATTCTACAACCGCTGGTGGACCTGGAAACAGTACGCAGGTGCTTGGCTTGTTCCTGTATCAGAATGCGTTCCTGCATGATGATCTGGGTATGGCAGCTGTGACCGGTGTATTTATCTTCGTGATTACTATGGTACTTTCTATTATTCAGCTGAAGGTTACCAGATCAGGTGAAGTATAATAAAGGAGGCATAAAAATGAAAAAAAATACAATTCTAAAAATTTTACTGAATGCATTTTTTGTTATCCTTGCACTGATCATTTTACTTCCTATGGCATGGATGATATTAAACTCACTCAAGACAAATCAGGAACTTTTCAGAGATTCACTTGCTCTGCCGGCTGTACCTCAGTTCAAGAACTGGGTAAATGCATGGAATCAGGGACTTTATAAGTATTTTGGTAACTCTCTGATCGTCAGTGGATCTTCACTTATTGGAATTCTTATATTCTCATCTTTCCTTGCTTATGGTCTTACACGTTTTAAAGCAAAAGGAAGTGGGATTATATTCCTGGTAGTTCTTGGTGGTATGGCTTTATCAGAACAGGTGGCACTGGTTCCACTGTACAAAATGCTTAAAGCCGTTCATCTGTACAATACATACTGGGCAGTTATTCTTCCTTATATTGCCTTCCGTATTCCATTTACAGTATTTCTGATGAGATCTTATTTCATTTCTATTCCAAAAGAACTGGAAGAAGCAGCAGTAGTAGATGGATATAACAGTCTTCAGATTTTTACAAAAATTATTGTGCCGATCAGCAAGCCTATTTTTGCTTCCTGCGCAATTGTTTGTCTGAACCATGTATGGAATGAATTCCTGTTTGCAAATGTATTTCTTGAAAGTAAAAAGCTGATGACAATCCCGATTGGCCTTATGACATTTAAGGGAGACCTTCGTGCAGATTATGTTACAATGCTTGCAGGTATTATTATTGCATCGCTGCCAATGATCATTTTATTCCTGTGTATGTCCAAACAGTTTGTTCGTGGTCTTACAGCAGGAGCTGTTAAAGGTTGATCATTCTATATTAAAAAAAGGAAACCGTCGGTGATGCGCCGACGGTTTTTCAGTTAAGAAGGAGGCTGGTTGTAAAATGAAGATTTTATATGATTATCATATGCATAGTGAAATTTCTCCGGATGCACATTTTTCGATGGAGGCGATGTGTGAATCTGCCCTGGAGAATGGAATGAGGGAGATTGCTTTTACAGATCATTATGAATTCTATGTAAACGGGGTGGTAAGGCCCTGGTTTAACGAGAGATATGTGGAAAAGTATTTTGAGACACTGGAAGAGTGCAGAAAAAAATATGAAGGTCGTTTATCCATAAAAAGCGGCATGGAATTTGGACAGCTTGATATCAGTCCGGAGTGTAATAAAACGGTCCGGAGATATCCTTTTGATTTTGTACTGGGATCTGTTCACAAGTTGGAAAATATTGATCTGACGCATCTGATCGTAACAGAAAAGAACGCCAGAAGTATAGGAGATGCTTATTATTACCATCTTCTGAAGCTTTCTGAAGAAGGGGATTTTGACTGTCTGGCACATATGGATTATTTCAAGAAACACTGTGCAAAGCAGAACCTTCCAGATCTTTATGAAGAGTATCAGCCAACAATTAAAAAAGTCCTGGAAAATGTGATCAGAAGGGGAAAAGGAATTGAGATAAATACAGCCTGCATGGGCGGTATTCTGGAAGATACAATGCCTGGGATGGAAATATTGAGAATGTACAAAGAACTTGGTGGCAGGATCATCACTGCAGGATCTGATTCACACAGACCTGAAAGAATAGGTTATGGATTTGACAGAGTATACCAGATGCTTAAAGAAGCGGGATTTGACAGTATTTCCGTATATAAAAACAGAAAAAATATACAGCAGCCAATTTAATGGCTGCTGTACTTTTTTTGCTTATCTGAAGTACTGGTTTTTTGAATAAGGGAAGATTAGTATTCCAGTTTCCACATGTATCTTCTCTGGCTCAGCGGATGATCACGAACGATTGACAGCTGTTCTGCGTATACTCTGAGAACGCCTGTGATAACCATCGGGCTGAAGTATTCAGCAACAGAAGATGGAACAAAATTGCTGAGACCAAAATCTTTTGCATCGATAACTGTTGTTTTTGCATCGAATCTGTTAAGGAAATCCAGTGCTCTGGAATCCATTTTACGGGTTCTGCCGTCATTCATAAGAAGAAGGAATGGAACATCTTTTTCTACAATTTCGAATGGTCCATGGAAGAATTCACCATCATGGAAGGAACCGGAGTTGATCCACTGCATTTCCATAAGCAGGCAGATGGAGAAAGAATAAGCAACTTTCTGGGTTGCACCGGAACTCATAACATAGATAACAGGTGAATCTTTGTATGCTTCTGCAAATGCTTTTGCAGGTGTGAGAGAATAGGATACAGCATCTTCGATTGCTGCATAGATGTTCTCAGAACCTTTTACCATGTCTTCATAGTGATCATATCCTTCATACTGATTCAGAACTTCAACAGCAAGCATCAGGATGTTATTCATTTTTTCAAGTTTAGCTGCATAGTCTTTTTCGAATCCATGAACGATAACATAATCTGCATTTTTTGCAAGAGGTGAATTTCCATCATGTGTAACAGCGATTACTTTTGCGCCTTTTTCCTGGGAAAGTTTGGCAGCTGCTACAGTTTCCGGTGTTGTTCCACCAAGGGAGCATGCAATTACAATTGCTGTTTCATCAAGGGAAACAGGAGTTGCATAGTTGAATTCGTTTGCTGTGTAGAAGCTTGTACGGATTTTTCTTGCATTACAGTCCATAAAATACTGTGCAGGATACTGTTCAGCAGATGATGCACCACATCCAACAAAAAATAAAGTGTTGATCTCCGGGCGTTCTGCTTTGATAGCTTCAATAATCTGTTTTGGTGTCATGGTATACGTACCTCCTTGATATGATTAATTCATATGTTGTATGCATACATTATATGATGAATTCGAAGATATGTCAATACAAATTTCTCCGGCAATGTCTACTGAAAAATATTCTTTAATTTCACGAAGATTATCAGTCTGGCCAAGAACCCACATTAGTTTTGTCATTGCTGCTTCTGTGGTCATATCGTATGCCTGGATTACTCCTTTTTCAAGTGCCAGGCGCCCAGTCTCATATACAGACAGGTTACTTCCTTCGTATCGACACTGGCTTCCTGCAAGAACCAGCATTCCTTTTTCTATGACTTCGCCTACTTTGCCTATAAAATCATTATTTACGAAAGGCATTCCTCCAAGACCAAAACCTTCTATAAAGACACCACGGCAGCCTCTGTCACAAAGAATATCCAGAATGTCCGGTTTGATTCCGGGGTAAAGCTTCAGAAGTGCCACGTTATCAGAATAGGCTGTCTGGGGCTGAAAAATTCCTTTTTTTTCAACAAGATTGTTTTTAAATACTCTTAAACCTAAAGAGCTTATTTCGCCAACGTATGGATAGTTGATACTTTCAAAAGCATCAAAACTCATAGTCCGGACCTTGGAGGCCCGGCAGCCAAGCATTACTTTGCGGTTAAAAGCAACAAAAATACCAGGATAACCGCTTGCGGCCATATGAATTCCGCAGCGACAGTTTTCCAGTGCATCGGCAACAGGATTGGCGATAGAAAGCTGGCTGCCGGTGATAACCACAGGTATGGAAATGTTCTGAAGCATAAATGATAACATGGATGAAGTATATGCCATAGTATCTGTTCCGTGGATTACTACGATACCATGGTAATCATAGCTTTTCTGACTGATCAGTTTTGCCAGTCCTGCCCAGTCAGCGGGGCCTATATTGGCGCTGTCCAGAGAACAGAAATCCTCTGTTTCCAGTTCCAGGTTTTTGGAAACCATACGGAGCTCTTCAAGCATATCGTTACTGCTCATTCCTGGTATGAGTCCGTTTGTGCCTTTTACTGAAGAAAGGGTTCCCCCCGTATTTATAATTAGAATTTTTTTTGACATGTTTGCCTACCTCCAGTGTATAATTGAAAAATTATAGTCGGGAATTATTACCCTGCCATTTACTATTATCTTATAGCATGATGTGTGCAAAGTAAAGATGATAATATGTAATATGATGTATAAAATATTGTTGACATACGTTATAATACATGTTAATATTAACTCATCAAGACATCCGGATGATAATTGTAAAGAATAACAAGAGTATATCAGGAGGGTATGAAGCGTGGAGAAAGTAAGAAAGATTATATCTGAAATTGTCGAAAAACAAGAAATTAATACAGTGTATTTTGTAGGTTGTGGAGGATCTTTAAGCGGATTTTTCCCTGCTAAATATTTCCTCAGTGAAGAGACAAAGAAAATCAAAGTAGGATACATGAATGCAAATGAATTTGTTCATGCAACACCTAAAGAGATAGGCAAGGACACAGTGGTTATTACAGCATCTCAGAGAGGAAATACTGCCGAAACTGTAAAAGCAACAGCTGTGGCTAATGAGTTGGGAGCTGCAACGGTAGGTCTTACTTTCCAGGTACCGTCTCCTCTTTCTGATACTGCACAGTATGTGATCCAGTATGAATTCGGTCCGGAATCTGTTGTGGAAAATCAGAAGGTTTCTTACGGATTTAAGCTTGCACTGGAAATCCTTAACGAAGAAGAAGGATATGAAAAATACGATGAAATGGTGCAGGCACTTGCAAAATTAAACGATATTGTAGTACAGGCAAAGAAAGATGTAGTTCCTGATGCTATTAAATGGGCATGGGAATTTAAAGATGATTCTGTAATCTATACGATGGGAAGCGGTGCCTGCTGGGGACCGGCACATCAGGAAGCAATCTGTATCTTTATGGAGATGCAGTGGATTAATGCAAGTGTTATCCATTCCGGTGAATTTTTCCATGGTCCATTTGAAATTACAGACAAAAATACAGCATTTCTTATGATGAAATCCTGTGGTCACACACGTCCGCTGGATGACAGAGCACTTGATTTCATCAAAAAATTTAACAACCGTATTTTTGTACTTGATGCATCTCAGTATGGAATCAATGAACTGGGTGAGCTGGCTGAATATCTTGAACCAATGTTTTATAATAATGTGATCGGTGTCTTTAATAATCTCATTGCAGATGCAAGAAAACATCCACTGACCACCAGAAGATATATGTGGAAATTCCCATATTAATAAAAGGAATTGGATACTCAAAGGGGGGACGTGTTCCCCCTTTTTGTGTTTCCGAAGGAAAATACTGAAAGAAAGGGAACAATATGCTGAACCAGAATTCAACAATACCGTTATACGAACAGGTAAAAGAAGCAATAAAACTGAAGATAGAACAGAAAGAATGGAAGGAAAATACCAGAGTTCCATCGGAAACTGAATTAATGAAAATCTATGAAGTAAGTCGTGTTACTGTACGTAATGCCCTGGCGCTTCTGGTAGATGAAGGATATCTGGAGAAAAAGCAGGGAATAGGTACTTTTGTTTCCAAACCAAGAATCAAAAAAATCATTTTCCATCGTGCAAGTTTTACCCAGAGCTGTGCAGGTGCAGGCCTGGTGCCTGGAACGCAGGTCCTCAAAAAAGAAGTGGTTGAAGGAAAAAGCAGCTATCGCAAAAGCCTGCAGCTGGAAGCGGACGACAAAGTAGTTCACATTGAAAGATTAAGATTTGCCGATAATGAACCGGTATCACTGGAGCATATGTTCTTTTCTTATAAAAAATACGGATTTCTTTTGTGGGAAGATCTTGAAAAGTCAGTTTATTCTATTATAAAAGAAAGAATGAAAGTGGATCTGACTTCTGAAAACAAAAAAAACAGAAATGTTCTTTCTGTAGAAAAGGCTGGAAGTCGTATGGCAAAGATTTTTGGCGTGGCACCCTCAGAACCGGTATTTATAATGGAAACTCTGATCTATTCAGGAGATACCCCGGTATATATAGGAAAGGATTACTGTCTTGGAAGCAGATTCTGTTATGAAGTGACACCCGGAGAACATGGGGAAAAAATATAATATTTGATGGGGGACGAGAGATGAGACGTGCATTGGCTTATGGTTTGCTGGCATCATTGTTTTTTGCTTTTACATTTATTTTTAACAGAAGCATGAACCTGGATGGCGGATACTGGCTGTGGAGTGCTGCTCTTCGATTTATTTTTATGCTGCCGATCATGGGAGTGATCGTGTGGAAACAGAAAGGGATCAGGGCGGTTTTTGAGGCTGTTCAAAGTGCCCCTGTGCCATGGATTCTATGGAGTACAGTGGGATTTGGTCTTTTTTACATGCCCCTGTCTATGGCCTCTGTTTATGGAGAATCCTGGTTTGTAGCGGCAACCTGGCAGATTACGATTGTAGCGGGAGCATTACTAACTCCTTTATTTGGTAAAAGAATTCCCGTAAAAAATCTTATTTGTTCAGCAATAATCCTTGGAGGGATTTTCCTTCTCCAGGTCTCTCATTTTAAGAATGTTCATACAGAAGGACTGGTGACAGCACTTTTGCTGATCATAGTGGCAGGTTTTTCTTATCCACTTGGAAACCGAAAAATGCTTCAGTACTGCCCGGCAGAATTGTCCACAACACAGAGAGTTTTTGGAATGAATCTCTGCAGCATGCCTTTCTGGCTGATCTGTTCTGTTTATGCACTGGGAACACATGGATTGCCATCAGGAGGACAGATATTTCAATCAGTAATTGTAGCTGTTTTTTCGGGAGTGATCGCAACAATTTTATTTTTTGAAGCAACCAATATGGTAAAAAATAATCCGAAACATCTGGCCATTATAGAAGCTACACAGTCAGGGGAAGTGATTTTTACACTGATTGGAGGTATTCTTTTTCTTGGAGATGCAATGCCTGCAGGTAGTGGGTTAGTGGGCATTTTGATTATAGTGGCAGGAATGGTGCTGAATAGTTTTTTGAGATAAATACATATAAAAACAGACACTGACAGAAATGCAGGAGCCTGTTTTTTTTACTTTATAGGATATGGTATACATCTGCTAAAGCAGATTTGTCCGCTTTGTTTTTATCTGTTGTAGGATTTTTCGTATTCGTGTATACTGTAGGGAACAGAGATTGCAGTATATTTGCTGCAAAAGTATCATATAGGAGTGATCATAATGCGTGAAAAACTTACAGAAAGAGACGTACAGAAAATTGAAGAAGAGATTGAACACAGAAAACTCGTGATCAGGAAAGAGGCCATCGAGGCAGTAAAAGAAGCAAGGGCACAGGGAGATCTGAGTGAAAATTTTGAATATTATGCTGCCAAAAAACACAAAAACCAGAATGAGAGCCGTATTCGTTATCTGGAAAGAATGCTGAAAACAGCAGATATTGTGGAAGATACTTCCAGGTCTGACGAAGTTGGAATGGATGATATTGTAGAAGTGGAATTTGAAGAAGACGGGGAAATTGAGAAATATAAACTGGTTACTTCTATCCGGGGTAATTCCATGGAAAACAGGGTCAGCATAGAGTCTCCTATCGGAATGGCACTGAAAGGCCACAAAGTTGGCGACAGGGTAAAAGTGCAGGTTAATGAGAATGTAAGCTATTATCTGAAAATCCGTTCCATTGACAAAACAGGGGATGAAGGCGAAGATATCCGGAGTTTCTAAAGGAAACTTAACATAGATTTAACATAAAGCTGGTGATAACTTTACAGGCGGTCCATATGATAGGGTTAAGTAAAAAACACGTAAAGGAGAAAAATCATGGATTTTTTTAGTGTACTGACCTTAATCGGCGGCCTGGCCCTGTTTTTATATGGAATGCAGGTAATGGGAGACGGCCTTGCAAAAGTATCAGGAGGTAAGCTTGAACAGATTCTTGAAAATCTTACTTCCAGTAAATGGAAAGCAGTCCTTCTTGGAATGTGTGTGACTGCCGTGATCCAGTCATCATCGGCAACAACTGTAATGGTAGTCGGTTTTGTAAACTCCGGGATCATGAAACTGACACAGGTAGTCGGGATCATCATGGGAGCCAATATCGGTACAACAATTACTTCCTGGATTTTAAGTCTTGCCGGGCTGCAGAGCAGCAACTTTTTTATCAGTCTTCTGAAACCGGCATCTTTTTCCCCAATCCTTGCAATGATCGGTATTATTCTTCTTACTTTTACAAAAAGTTCACGTAAGAAAGATGTCGGATCAATCCTGCTTGGATTTGCAGTACTGATGTTTGGTATGGAAACAATGAGTGGCGCAGTAAAACCGCTTGCAGATGTTCCTGAATTTACAGGACTTCTTCTGAAATTTTCCAATCCTGTGGCAGGTATTGTGGCAGGTGCCGTACTTACAGCAATCATTCAGTCATCATCAGCGTCTGTCGGTATTCTGCAGGCCCTCTGTCTTACAGGTGCAGTTCCGTACAGTGCAGCATTCCCGATCATCATGGGACAGAATATCGGTACCTGTGTGACAGCACTTCTGTCAGCAATCGGTGCGAACAAAAATGCCAAACGTGCAGCAATGATCCATCTGTACTTTAACCTGATCGGAACCGTTGTATTTATGTCAGTATTCTATCTTATTAATACAGCAGTACATTTTTCGTTTATGGCGCAGATGGCTACACCGGCAACAATTGCCATTACACACAGTATCTTTAATATAACAGCAACGGTTGTATGGTATCCGTTCTCTGATCTTCTGGTGAAACTTGCCTGTCTTACGATCAGAGATACAGAAGAAAAACCGGTCAGCACAGACGATCAGGAGTTCCTTATTCTGGAGTCACGTTTCCTCGAAAAACCGGCATTTGCAGTTGAGCAGGGAAGAAATGCAGCCAGACACATGGAGCAGGATTCCAGAAAAGCTCTCCGCATTGCTCTGGATCTGGTGCATAATTATACGGAAGACGGAGCCAGACGTGTTCAGGAAATGGAATCAAAGGTAGACCGCTATGAAGATGAACTTGGCACATATCTTGTAAAACTGAACAATAAAGATCTGTCAGAAAGAGACAGTCACAGTGTATCCATGATGCTCCACTGTATCGGAGATTTTGAGAGAATTTCCGATCATGCGGTAAACATTATGGAATCAGCACAGGAACTTTATGAGAAAAAACTCAGCTTTTCCATGCAGGCCCGAAACGAACTTCAGGTTCTGATAAGTGTCGTTGACCGTATTGTGGATACGGCATATACGATCTTTGACAAAAAAGATCTGAATCTTGTAAATGATGTGGAACCTCTGGAAGAGGTAGTGGATGAACTGAGTAAAGAACTGAAAAGACGTCATATAAACAGACTCCGTTCCGGAGAGTGTACGATCGAGATGGGATTTATACTTACAGATCTGCTCACAAGTCTGGAACGTATCGCAGACCATTGTTCCAATATCAGTGTCTGTGTAACACAGGTAAGAGAAAATCTTTATGATACTCACAGTCATCTGGAAAGTATCAAAAATGAATCTGATGAGAATTATATCGGACGTCTTGATGATTTCCGCATGGAATATGCGCTTCCGTAAAGAATTCGGAAATATATGAAGCTTAAAAAAGGAGATGATCCATATGATTTATTGTGTGGAGGATGAGAAAAATATCAGGGAACTGCTGGTATATACGCTTGAGACAACAGGATTTACAGCAAAAGGCTTTGCTGATGGCAAAGAACTGAAAGCAGCACTGAAAGAAGAAATTCCAAACCTGATTCTTCTGGACATCATGCTTCCGGGAGATGACGGCTACACAATTCTTGGGAAACTGAAGTCATCTCCTGATACAAAAAGTATTCCGGTGATCATGGTCACAGCAAAAGAGGCAGAATATGACAAAGTCAGAGGACTGGAAGCAGGGGCAGATGATTATATTACAAAACCCTTTGGAATGATGGAATTTGTTGCCAGAGTGAAGGCTGTTCTCAGAAGATGTTCCAGACAGGAAGAAGATAAAGAGCTGACCTGTGGAGAATTGAAAGTGTCAGTGGGGCGCCACAGAGTAAGCTTCCAGGGACAGCCTGTGGAACTGACCAGGAAAGAATTTGAACTTCTGCAGTATCTGATGGAAAATAAAGGACTTGTTATGACACGAAATCAGATACTTTGTCATGTCTGGGGATATGATTTTGACGGAGAGACCAGGACAGTAGATGTGCATGTCCGTACCCTGCGGCAGAAACTGGGAATGGCAGGTGATCTTATAGAGACAGTCCGCGGTGTGGGCTATCGGATCGGAGCATAAAATGAAACAGAAAATACTGAGACATACCTGTCTGCTTATTGTAGTGTCCGTAATCCTTACGTTTCTGGCAGCAAGTCTCGTGATGTACCAGAAATATAATGATGATCTGAAGCAGAGTGTCAGAGATGATGCTGTATATATTAAAGATGGAATCCAGAAAATGGGAGAACAGTATCTGAAGGATAATCCAGGTGAAGAAACGGCTGTTCGTATTACATTGCTGGATCCATCAGGAAAGGTTCTCTATGATTCCATGGAAGATGAATCAAAAATGCAGAATCACAGTGACCGCCCAGAATTTATACAAGCGCAGAAAAACGGATATGCAGAAACAGTCCGCTACTCAGAGACACTTTCAAAACAGAATTTTTATTGTGCACAGAAACTGGAAAATGGAAATATCCTTCGTGTGGGACGAACAACAGACAGTGTTTTTTCAACTATGATCTCAAGCCTGGCAATTATGGGAATTATTCTTCTGATAATTCTTGCGCTGGCTTTTATTCTTGTGCAGAAGCAGACAAAAGATCTGATCGAACCGATTAATACACTCAATCTGGAACACCCACTGGAAAATGTTGCATATGAAGAACTCAGACCGCTTCTGGGAAGAGTGGATCAGCAGAATAAACAGATTTTGCAGCAGATGTCCGAACTGAAGGAAGCGGAAGCCGTACGAAGAGAATTTACTGCAAATGTTTCACATGAACTTAAGACGCCGCTGATGTCTATTTCTGGTTATGCAGAATTGATGATGAACGGAATGGTGCCGCCTGACAAACAGCAGGAATTCTCCGGAAGGATCTATCATGAGGCAAGCCGTCTGAGTACGCTTGTATCAGATATTATCCAGCTTTCCAGACTGGATGAAAAAAGCAATGATATGCCATTTGAAGAAGTGGATATTTATGAGATGGCAGAAGATATTGTGGTCCATCTGGAAAGAGCGGCAGAGCGTAAAAATATTCATATCAGCCTTAGCGGTGAAAAATCTGTTACAGTGAAAGGCGTCCGTCAGGTACTTTATGAGATGCTTTATAATATAGCGGATAATGCTATCCGTTATACGGGCGAAGACGGAGAAGTGAAAATCGTTATCGGAAGAGTTGGTCCTCATGCATATTATCGTGTGGAAGATAACGGAATCGGTATTCCTGAAAATGAACAAAAACGTATTTTTGAAAGATTTTACAGAGTGGATAAGAGCCATTCCAGAGAAACCGGAGGAACCGGGCTGGGGCTTTCCATTGTAAAACATGGAGCAATTCTTCATGATGCAAAAATCGTTCTGGACAGTGAACCAGGAAAAGGAACAAAAATGGAACTGGTGTTCTGACCAGAAAGATCCCCATGTATCTGTGAAAATTACAGAGGCATGGGGATTTTTTGACTTTATTGGAAATTACTCCGTCATGTTCCAATAAAGCCAAAACATAGTTTACAGATTGATTTCAGAAAGTGCGTCTTCGTCGGCAATGATCGTGCAGTCCTGATGGAACTGAAGAATAGATCCTGGAACATGTGGAGTTACAGGTCCCTCAATAACAGATTTCAGAATGGAAGCTTTGTCTTTGCCGCTGACAACAACAATGATCTTACGACTGTTCATGATAGTGCCGATGCCCATGGTATAAGCCTGGCGGGGAACATCTTCTTCTTTTTCGAAGAAGCGCTTATTTGCCTGGATAGTCTGCTCAGTAAGATCTACGCAGTGAGTGGAAACTTCGAAATGATCAGCAGGTTCATTAAATCCGATATGTCCGTCGTGGCCGAGTCCGAGGATCTGAATATCAGCAGGACCTGTCTCCTGAAGCTTCCGGTCATATTCAGCACAGGCAGCAGAACTGTCTGCTTCAGTTCCGTCAGGAACAAAAGTACGGTCATGTGGGATATTGATCTTATGAAAAAGATTACTGTTCATAAAATAACGATAACTTTGCGGATCAGTTCCGGCAAGTCCTTTGTATTCATCCAGATTGACAGTTGTGACCTGTGAAAAATCGAGATCTCCGTTTTCATACATTTGAACAAGCTGTTCATAAGCGCCTACTGGTGATGAACCGGTTGCCAGTCCCAGTACACTGTCAGGTTTCAGGATTACCTGTGCAGCAATGATATTTGCTGCTTTCCGGCTGAGTTCCTGATAGTTTTTTACTTTGCAGATATGCATGTTTCCTCCTCCTTGTCCGCATAACGGACATCCTTTTATATTATATAGTTTTGCATTAAAGCCTGTGTAAATATTACCGATGTTCCATTCGTGTCCGCTCTGATAATGCCTTTATGGAAGTAGCATATTCAGTCGGAGTCATTCCTGTTAGCTTTTTGAACTGTCTTGAAAAATAATGAATGGAAGAATACCCCAGAAATTCGGAAATCTGTGTGAAATTCATATCATTATCACGGATCAGCTGACGGGCAAAATCAATTTTCATTCTGGAAAAAAATTCAATAGTACCACACTGGTACTGTTCACGGAAAAGCTTTTGCAGCTGTGAACGTCCGATCAGATTATCGTGGGAAATTTTTTCTATGGTAAGAGTCTGATGAATATGATCCTGCATGTATTGGATGATTCTGCGGCAGAGTGCAGATTCTGTATGACTGGTATCATAAATTCCATCTGATGCAGAATAGCTGTTAAAAGTATAACGTCGGATAATATGAATCAGCAGCTGTTCAAGATAAAGTGAAAGGAGTTGCTGGGAACCAAATGGGATATCAGGTCTCTTTTCCATTTTTTCGAGGTAAGGATTATCAAGAGGTGAAGAAAAACAAAGTCGTGCTTCTGCAATCAGAAGTCCGAGAATGTTCCGCTCAGAATCCGAAAATTCAAGAACACGGTTTTCGAAAAAATGCATACATTCCGAATGGCAGGAAAAAGATACAACAATAACGTTTGGAGCATTTTTTTCGTTCGCCATGAGATCATGAAATTCGTTGGGTTTGTGAAAAATTACCTGTCTGCGTGTGAGGTGGTGCCTGCCTTCATCTGTGGTAACAACAGCCTCGCCTTTATCCACACACTGGAATTCCCAGAAGTCATGTTTTTCACCCGGAAAATAAAAATCATTTCTGTAATCATAATAATGTACGGTATAAATGCTGTCGATAATGAGTTCTCTCTCTAATTTTACGCTTTCATATGCCATTCGCAATCCGCTCCTCTGTGAAAATAAGATATTTCCAGGGTAAGATCTGCAGGAAATATCCTGTAATTCAATTGTAGTTATCCATAGTAAAATAGTCAAACAGATTATCTGAAAATGCAAAAATAATAAACGATTGTGCAAATACTATTCTAAAAAAAACGATAGGATTATAATAAGAAGAAACAGTAAAAATAATAAGAAAAAAATATGGATTATTCAGGAGGAAATCAATGATGAAGAAACCGGTACTTGTAGTAATGGCGGCAGGAATGGGAAGTCGTTATGGTGGTCTGAAACAGATTGATCCGATAGATGGAGATGGACATATCATTATGGATTTTTCCATTTTTGATGCAGTAAGAGCCGGATTTGAAAAAGTTGTATTTATTATTAAGAGAGAAAATGAGCTGGCTTTCCGCGAGGCAATTGGTGACAGACTTGGTAAATATGTCAAAGTAGCTTATGTGTTCCAGGAACTTGACAATCTTCCGGAAGGATACTCAGTACCGGAAGGAAGAGTGAAACCATGGGGAACAGGACATGCAGTACTGAGCTGCATAGATGAGATTGATGGACCTTTTGCAGTAATAAATGCGGATGACTATTATGGTATTCATGCATTCAGGATGGCATATGATTTCCTGACAGAAAATCAGAATGAAAAAGATGGATATCGTTATATGATGGTGGGATACAGACTTGAAAATACTCTTACAGAGAACGGCCACGTGGCGAGAGGTGTCTGTGTAACAGATGAAGAAGGTCATCTTATCAAGATCAATGAGAGAACTCACATCGAAAAGCGCGGTGAGAGTGCTGCATATACAGAAGATGACGGGGCTACCTGGACAGCGCTTTCGGCAGACAGTACTGTATCCATGAATATGTGGGGCTTCTCTGCAAGTATCCTTACAGAACTGAAAAATCGTTTTTCGGAATTCCTTGACAGAAATCTTTCCGGAAATCCTCTGAAATGTGAATACTTCCTTCCATTTGTTGTAGATGAGCTTCTTCAGGAAAAGAAAGCCACAGTAAAAGTACTGAAATCCGAAGATAAATGGTATGGGGTAACATACAAGGAAGATAAGCCGATGGTAATGGAGGCTGTGCAGAAGATGAAAGATCAGGGACTGTATCCACAAAAACTGTGGGAGGATAAATAATTGAAGAGCAGTATGGAATTAACAAAAGTAATCAGTGCTTTTAATCTGGAAGGGGAATTACAGGAGTGTATTGTTTTTGGAAACGGACATATCAATGATACATTCAGGCTGACTTTTAAGACAGAACAGGGCACCAGAAGATACATCTTGCAGAAAATGAGTTCTGTTGTTTTTAAGAAACCTGTAGAACTTATGGAGAATATCAGCAATGTAACTGCATGGCTGAAGAAAAAAATCCGGGAAAATGGCGGAGACACAGAAAGAGAAACACTGAATCTTGTGATGACCGAAGAAGGCCTTCCATATCATGTGGACAAAGAGGGCAGATACTGGCGTGTTTATAAATTTATCGAAGGTGCTACCTGTTATGATGCAGTAAAAAACGACGATGATTTTTATCAGAGTGCAGTTGCTTTTGGACATTTTCAGAGACTTCTGGCAGATTATCCGGCGGAAACACTTCACGAAACAATCCCGAATTTTCATAACACACCGGATCGTATGCGTATATTCCGTGAAGCAGTGCAGAGAGATGAATACGGCAGGGCAGCAGGGGTTCAGGAAGAAATCCGTTTTATAGAAGAACACGAAAAACTTTCCCATGTGCTTTATGACATGCTGGAAGAGGGGAAATTGCCACTTCGTGTAACGCACAATGATACGAAACTTAACAATATCATGATTGATGATGCTACAGGAAAAGCCGTCTGTGTGATTGATCTGGATACAGTCATGCCGGGACTTTCTGCCCATGACTTCGGAGATTCTATCCGGTTTGGGGCAAGCACAGGTGCAGAAGATGAAAGAGACCTGTCAAAGATATCCTGCGATCTTCATCTTTATGAAGTATATACAAAAGGCTTTATAGAAGGATGCGGTGGAGCACTGACAGAAACAGAACTTGACATGCTTCCATGGGGAGCAGTTCTGATGACGTTCGAAAACGGAATACGTTTCCTTACTGATTATCTGGAAGGGGATCACTATTTCAAAATCCACAGAGACGGGCAGAACCTTGACCGTTGCAGGACACAGTTGAAACTGGTCAGTGATATGGAAGAAAAAATGCAGCAGATGCAGCAGATTGTTAATAAATATAAATAATTACAGAATAAAAGAGCTTCGAACCATATTTGCGGTCCGAAGCTCTTTTGTTATCAGCCTTTGACACCTCCGGAAGTCAGACCTCCGACAAGATGTTTTTCGATAAGGATAAACAGGATCACGACAGGTATCGTAGCAAACAGCGACGAAGCAAACAGATACTGCCATTCTATCATGTTGTATCCGTTAAAGATCGTAATACCTACAGTAAGTGGTTTAAGCACGTCTGTAGACATCAGGGTAAGAGCCACCGTGTATTCGTTCCATGCATTGATAAATACGAAGATCAAAGCTGTTACAATACCAGGTGCAGCTACCGGAAGAAGAATCCGGATCAATGCGGTAACACGGTTACAACCATCTACAGTAGCAGCCTGTTCCATTTCAGGCGAGATAGACATAAATGTTCCTCGAAGGAGCCAGATGGCAAATGCCTGGTTAAATGCTGCATTGATAAATACAAGACCAATCAGGCTGTCTGTCATTCCAAAGGTATTCATGACTTTGTAGATACCTACGAGAAGGACAACAGGTGCGAACATCTGGGAAATGATAACAAGTCCCAGGAAGAAATTTTTGCCTTTGAATTTCATTCTTGCAAGCGCATAGGCTGCCGGAATACCACATACAATAGCAATCAGGGTAGACCCTCCTGCCACGATAATGGAATTCAGAAAATATCTGGAAAGCGGTGCAAGTGTCCAGATATCCTTAAAATTCTGCCACAGCCATGTTACAGGAAGAAGTGTTCCCTCAGTAGCATAAATTTCAGCACGGCTTTTTGCTGCGGTTGTAAACATGACAAAATATGGATACAGAGTTACCACTACAACAAGAATTACAAATAAATACAGGAGTACACGGAGGAATTTGTGCTTCGTGTCGTAGGAATGTTTGTTATTTACAGCTTTCATTCTTCCTGTCCCTCCTTCTTAAGTGAAAAGATCATGTAAACAGATGCGCAGGCGCACAGAATAAGAAAGCCGATAACAGATACGGCAGCTGCTTCTCCTGATTTACCCTTATAAAATGCCAGTTTATAAAGATACGTAACAAGCGTGTCTGTACGGCTGGCAGGATCGCCCTTGGTTATTGTCCAGATGATCGGGAAAGAGTTAAAAACATAAATAATATTCAGCACAGTACTTACTGTAAGCGATGGTCTTACCAGAGGAAGCGTTATCTTGAAAAGCTTCTGCCAGTAATTGGCACCATCTACAGTTGCCGCTTCATAATAGGCAGAATCAATACTTTGAAGTCCGGAAAGCACGCAGAAAGTAACAAAAGGTACTGTTACAAAAATGCCGACGAAACATTCCCAGGCAAAATAAGCACCTGGTGTAGGAGTCCAGTTTACAGGACTGGCTATGATATGTAACTTTATAAGAAGCGTGTTCAGAGCACCATAATCCTTGTCGATGATAAATTTCCATACACCTGCCTGAATGATCAGGGAAGTTGCCCATGGAAAAACAACAACTGCACGGACAGCTTTACGGAAACGGAATTCATTATTCAGAACCAGTGCCAGGATAAAACCAAACACTGTTGAGAGAATAACGACAACAATTGTCCATACGAGAGTGTTTTTGAGAACAAGCTTGAAGATTGAACCCCTCAGAACTTTTGTAAAATTATCCAGTCCGCAGAATCCTTTGATGATACCTGCTTTACTTACTTCGCTCAGCGAGGTACGGAAAACTTCCAGGATAGGAAACAGAATAAAAATTGTCATAAGAAGAATACTTGGCAGGAGCCATACATATGGTTCGATACTTGCCAGAGATTTCTTTTTTTTCATTTAAACACCACCAAACTATCTTAAATAGAACCGGGAGCCGGCTACTATTGTAACCGGCCCCCGGCTTAATGAAAACGCTTTTGTTTTTTAATCCGGTATCAGCCTGCGATATCAGCCTGAAGGTCATCAAGAAGAGTCTGAACATCATCACCGAGAAGTGCATTCTGTTCTACTTCGATAACGCCCTGTTTTACATCTGCCCATTCAGTCTTGGTTGCTGGATAGAATTTACAGCTCTGGAGAATATCAATCCAGGATGCAAATGTTTCATCATCTTTTGCAAGAAGATCTGCTGCTGTCTGGGTAGTAGGAAGGAATCCTTCGAATACCATGTAGTCTGAATAACGTGCATCATCATAGAAGAAGTCAAAGAATTTGCTGATGGCAGCTGTACGTGCTTCCTGATCTTCTGCCTTGTCATTTTTGAATACTTCAAGGCGGTCACAAACACCCATTGCAACGGACTCAATGCCTTCATTAGAAGGAATGGAAGCAACTTCGTAATTTACATCATAACCACCATCGGAAAGATAGGTAGGAATGTTGTTTGGTCCGATCATCATGGCAACTTTGCCTGCACCGAACATATCCTGAAGGTCATAACGTGTTTCATTTGCCGGATCAGAGTTAGTGTAGCCGTCATTTACAAGACCAATCGCATAATTCAGGGCTTCAACGTTTGCATCACTGTTCAGAGCCCAGTCATTATTTTCGTCAACAAATCCGCCGCCATTGTTCCATGTATAATAGGAAAATGCTGCCTGACCTTCGTCAGTAGTCATATCAATGCCCCATGGATATACATCGTCACCGAATTTATCTTTAATCTTCTGAGCTGCATCCTGAACTTCTGCCCATGTAGTAGGAATTTCTGCACCTGCTTCATCAAGGATATCTTTATTTACGAAGAGAGCACGGCAGGAAGCGAGGATCGGCAATGCATATACTGTGTCATCAATAGAACTTGCTTCCCAGAATGACGGGAAGAATTTTGCCTGGAGATCTTCAGAGGCATATTCGGTTGCCGGCATAAGAAGATCATCAGCAACGTAATCTGCGAGAACATCAATGTTGAGGATGTCAGGTGCATTGCCATTTGAAACAAGTGTGTTTACTTTTGTATAGATGTCATTCCATGATACGATTTCGATATTAAGGTCAACGTCAGGATTTTCGGCCTCAAAATCCTTTTCAAACTGTGTCCACCAGGTCTGGGTCTGTGTACCATACTGACTGATGATCACGTTGAGGGAAACAGGAGTGGAACTGTCGGCCAGAACAGGCTGAGCCATTGTTGCGGTCATTGCTAATGCCATAGCGAGTGCGAGTTTTCGTTTCATATTTAATTCCTCCCTTTGTGGTTAAACTGACAAAAATATCAGTTCTTATTCGTGATTGTCACGAATATGATGGGTTGAATTATACAGTGAAAATGTAAAAGTGTCAACGAAATGTATAAAGAATGAGCGGATAGTGCAAATATTATGGATATTTTGCATAATAAAATCAATGACAGATAGTGTGAGCCGGAAAGAAAAAAGGTTTTTCAGGTTTCGAGTACTATTGTGAAAAAAAGAAAATGGTGTTACAATGGCACCGTAACAGAAACAAAGCAAACGTCAGGAGGAGAAAGTCATGGCAATTTTAGTAACAGGTGGAGCAGGGTTTATCGGAAGTCATACAGTTGTAGAACTGCAGAGCGCAGGATATGATGTGGTAGTTCTGGATAACCTCAGCAACTCCAGTGAGAAAAGTCTTGAACGTGTTCAGAAGATTACAGGGAAACCGGTGAAATTTTATAAAACAGATATTCTTGACAGAGAAGGTCTGAATGAAGTTTTTGAAAAAGAAAACATTGATTCCTGTATTCATTTTGCAGGTCTGAAAGCAGTTGGAGAATCTGTTGTCAAACCGTGGGAATATTATGAAAACAATATCGCAGGAACTCTTACACTGGTTGATGTAATGAGAAAACATGGCGTGAAAAACATTATTTTCTCCTCTTCTGCAACTGTATATGGTGATCCGGCAATCATCCCGATTACAGAAGAATGCCCGAAAGGACAGTGCACCAACCCGTATGGCTGGACAAAATCCATGCTGGAGCAGATTCTTACAGATATTCAGAAGGCAGATCCGGAATGGAATGTAGTTCTTCTTCGTTATTTCAATCCTATTGGAGCTCATAAGAGCGGACTTATCGGTGAGAATCCGAATGGTATCCCGAACAATCTGATGCCTTATATTACACAGGTTGCAGTAGGCAAACTGAAAGAACTGGGTGTATTTGGCAATGATTATGATACACCGGATGGAACCGGAGTAAGAGATTATATCCATGTAGTTGATCTTGCAAAGGGACATGTAAAAGCCGTTAAGAAACTGGAAGATAATTCAGGACTGAGCATTTACAATCTTGGTACCGGCAAAGGCTACAGCGTTCTCGATATTGTGAAAAACTTTGAGGCTGCTACAGGAATTAAGATTCCGTATTCAATTAAGCCACGCCGTGCAGGTGATGTGGCAACCTGTTATTCTGATGCAACCAAGGCCAAAAAGGAACTTGGCTGGGAAGCTGAATATGGAATAAAAGATATGTGTGCTGATTCCTGGAATTTCCAGCAGAAGAATCCGAATGGATATGAAGACTGATTTTTGATGTTGATTATAAAAATGAGAAATAAAAACAGATCCGGACGTCATGACCGGATCTGTTTTTGCGTAAAATTGATTTTCGTTAATGATATTTCTTTTCTTTTTCAAATTTCGGTTCACAGGTAAGTTCAATACCCAGTTTGCGGAATTCCCAGATATCTACTGAAGACAGCATAACAGAAGTATGGGCCTGGCATCCTTTCAGGGTGCGGAGCTGTTCCAGTGCTTTGCGTGCTTCCGGATTGCTTGCGGCACTGACAGAAAGGGCAATCAGTGTTTCGTCTGTATGAAGACGTGGGTTTTTGCTTCCAAGATACTGTGTTTTAAGTTCCTGGATCGGGCGGATTGCTTCCGGTGAGATTACGTGGTGCTCGTGGTCAATACCGGCAAGATCTTTTAACGCATTCAGAAGAAGCGCTGATGAAGCACCAAGAAGTTCGGAAGTTTTTCCGTAAATGATACGTCCGTCCGGAAGTTCAAGTGCAGCGGCAGGAGCTCCTGTTTCCTGTTCTTTCTGAAGGCTTGCCGGAACTACTTTACGGTCCTCAAGAGAAGCATGAGCCTGTTTCAGAAGAAGCTCGATCTTGCGTACTTCTTCTTCTGTTCCTGTACCTGTAAGCAGTGCGGCGCAGCTCTTGTAATAACGGCGGATGATTTCCTGACGTGAAGCTTCGCAGCATACATCATCGTTCACAATACAGTTCCCGGCCATATTTACCCCCATATCTGTAGGAGATTTATACGGGCAGTCCCCCATGATCTTTTCAAACATTGCCTGCAGAACAGGGAAGATCTCCACATCACGGTTATAATTGACGGTTGTCTCACCGTAAGCTTCCAGATGGAACGGGTCGATCATATTAACATCATTAAGATCAGCTGTAGCAGCTTCATAAGCAAGGTTTACCGGGTGCTTTAACGGAATATTCCAGATAGGGAATGTTTCGAATTTCGCATATCCTGCGGCAACACCGCGCTTATATTCATGATAAAGCTGAGAAAGACAGGTAGCCATTTTTCCGCTTCCAGGTCCTGGTGCAGTGATGACTACAAGCGGGCGGGTGGTTTCAATATATTCATTTTTGCCATATCCTTCATCACTGACGATAAGAGGGATATTGCTTGGATAACCGGGAATACTGTAGTGGAAGTATACTCTGATACCAAGTTTTTCAAGACGTTTTTTGAAGTGATCGGCACTTTCCTGGCCTGCATAGCGTGTAATGCATACGCTGCCTACGTAAAGTCCGCGTTCCGTAAATGCGTCGATCAGACGGAGTACATCTTCATCATAAGTGATTCCAAGATCGCCACGCATTTTGTTTTTGTCAATGTCAGCTGCGCTGATAACAATTACTATTTCAGCCTGGTCACTGAGCTGCATGAGCATACGCAGTTTGCTGTCAGGTTCAAAGCCGGGAAGAACACGGGAAGCATGGTAATCATCAAAAAGTTTCCCGCCAAATTCCAGATAAAGTTTGTTGTCAAATTTGCTGATACGTTCTCTGATATGCTGAGACTGCATCGTCAGATACTTTTCGTTGTCAAATCCAATTTTCATTTGTTGTTTTCCTTTCCCATCACACATTCACCGGCAGTTAAAATTCTCCCGGCGTTCACGTTCCTAGTATACTACAAACATTCATAGTTTTCCAGTTGATTTATCAGTTAAATCTCTTTATAATAAAGAAGACAAAAAGAGGAGGAAAATAATGAACGATCATAAGGATAACCGACCGGACAGAAACCGGCCGAACCGGAATAATCCCAGAAATCAGGGTCCAAACAAAAACCGCCAGTCCATTCTGGCTTTTTTGATTTGCCTTCTGATCACTCTGGTTTGTCTCAGTTTTGTGACAGATATGATGAGTGACAAATCCAGCGAGATCACCTACGATAAATTTATTGAAATGGTCGATAAAGACCAGATAAAGGAGGTAACGCTTCAGTCAGGCGTCCTGACTATTGTGCCCAAACTTCAGAAATCTTATTATCAGAATATGACATACCGGACGAATCAGATGGAGGATACAGATTCCCTTACAAAGAGACTTGAGGGAACAGGTATTGTTTTTCATTATGAACAGCCGGATGCAATGGGTGAATTTGTATCTACGATGCTGAGTGTGCTTCTGCCTACGATTCTTCTGTTTTTCATGCTGATGTTCTTTATGCGTCGTATGAATAAAGGCGGAAGTGGAATCATGGGTGTCGGCAAGAGCCGTGCCAAGGCCTATATCCAGAAAGAAACAGGAATTACATTCAAAGATGTTGCAGGTCAGGAAGAAGCAAAGGAATCTCTTCAGGAAGTTGTTGATTTCCTTCACAATCCTGGTAAGTATACTGCAATCGGAGCAAAACTTCCGAAGGGAGCTCTTCTTGTAGGACCTCCTGGAACCGGTAAGACTCTTCTTGCAAAAGCAGTTGCAGGAGAGGCGAATGTTCCGTTCTTTTCTCTGTCGGGCTCCGAATTTGTGGAAATGTTTGTAGGAGTTGGCGCTTCCAGAGTAAGAGATCTTTTTGAGGAAGCGAAAAAAAACGCACCGTGTATCGTATTTATTGATGAAATTGATGCAATTGGTAAAAGCCGTGACTCTAAATACGGAAGTGGAAATGATGAAAGAGAGCAGACTCTGAATCAGCTTCTGGCAGAAATGGATGGATTTGATACATCCAAGGGACTGCTGATTCTTGCAGCAACCAACCGTCCGGAAGTGCTTGATCCGGCACTCCTCCGTCCGGGACGATTTGACAGAAGAATCATTGTTGACCGCCCGGATCTCAAAGGAAGAGTAGAAATTCTCAAAGTACATGCAAAAGATGTAATGCTGGATGAAACAGTGGATCTGGAGGCAATTGCACTTGCAACTTCAGGAGCTGTCGGTTCTGATCTTGCGAATATGATCAATGAGGCTGCGATTCTGGCAGTTAAGAACGGACGTAAAGCTGTTTCACAGAAGGATTTACAGGAATCTGTGGAAGTAGTACTTGTAGGTAAAGAAAAGAAAGACCGTATCTTAAGTGCACAGGAAAGACGTATTGTTTCCTATCATGAAGTTGGACATGCACTTGTAAATGCACTGCAGAAAGATGCAGAACCGGTACAGAAAATTACTATTGTTCCGAGAACCATGGGGGCACTGGGATATGTTATGCAGGTGCCTGAAGAGGAAAAATATCTCAATACCAAGAAAGAACTGGAAGCAATGCTGGTCGGTTATCTCGGTGGCCGTGCAGCAGAAGAAATTGTTTTTGATACAGTGACCACAGGTGCGGCAAATGATATCGAGCAGGCAACAAAGGTCGCAAGAGCCATGATCACGCAGTATGGTATGTCTCAGAAGTTTGGGCTTATGGGACTTGCAACACAGGAAAACCAGTATCTTTCCGGCCGTGCTGTACTGAACTGCGGTGATGATACAGCTACAGAGATTGACCATGAGGTGATGCAGCTGCTTCATTATTCTTATGAAGAGGCCAAGAGACTTCTGAATGAACACAGAGAAGCACTGGATAAGATTGCAGAATATCTGATTCGGAGAGAGACGATCACAGGTAAAGAATTTATGAAGATTTTCCGGGCAGTGGAAAGAGGTCTGGAGATTCCGGAAAATCTGGATGATCTGGAGATTCCGGAAGAAAAGAAGGCTGAAGAAACTCAGGAATCCATTCCGGCAGAAGAAGAGAATGTTCAGGAAGAGAAGTCAGAAGCTTCTGAGAAAGTACAGAATGTTCCTGAACTGACAGCAGCAGAGACTGAAGTAACAGAGGAAAGTCAGGATGTTTCTGATTGAGGAAGAATTAAAAAAACTGCCTGCAAAACCGGGCGTATATCTTATGCATGATGAACACGATGAGATTATTTATGTTGGAAAAGCTATAAGTCTTCGTAATCGTGTTCGTCAGTACTTTCAGAGCAGCCGCAATAAAGGCGTAAAAATCGAGCAGATGGTTACCCATATTGCTCGATTTGAATATATTGTCACAGATTCAGAACTGGAGGCTCTGGTTCTGGAAAGCAATCTGATCAAGGAACACAGGCCAAAGTATAATACCATGCTTAAGGATGATAAGAGTTATCCTTTCATCAAGGTTACTGTGCAGGAGGCCTATCCCCGGGTGTTGTTTGCACGTCGTATGAAAAAAGACAAAAACCGCTATTTTGGACCATATACCAGTGCCGGTGCAGTAAAAGACGTGATCGAACTTGTGCGGAAACTGTATCAGGTCCGTTCATGCAACAGAAATCTGCCGAGAGACTGCGGGAAAGACAGACCATGTCTTTATTATCATATGAAACAGTGTATGGGACCCTGCAGAGGGAATACAGATCAGGCTCTTTACAGAGAAAACATCAAAAAAGTTATACGTTTCCTGAATGGAGATTTTCAGGAGACAATAGATCAGCTGACAGAGAAGATGTTTGCTGCTTCAGAAGAAATGCGTTTTGAAGATGCTGTGGAATACAGGAATCTGATACAGAGTATCCGCAAGATTGGCGAACGTCAGAAAATAACTGCGTATGGAGAGGAAGACAGGGATATTATTGCAGTAGCAATGGATGAAAGTCTGGATCTTCGTGAGCAGGAGGCTGTTGTTCAGGTATTTTTTATGCGAAGTGGAAAAATGATAGGCAGGGATCATTTTTATCTCCGGGTTGCGAGAGGCGATACCAGGTCACAGGTTCTGTCCAGTTTTATGAAACAGTTTTATGCAGGAACGCCGTTTATTCCAAGAGAGATTATGCTTCAGACAGATATTGAGGACAGGGAGATCATTGAAGAATGGCTGTCTTCCAGACGAAAACAGAAAGTTCATATTCAGATTCCAAAGAAAGGAACAAAGGAAAAACTGATAGAACTTGCCTGGGAAAATGCAAAAATGGTTCTGGAAAAAGACCGTGAAAGAATCCGAAGAGAAGAGGGACGGACAATTGGTGCCGTACATGAAGTAGAAGAATGGATCGGTTTGCCCGGAATTAATCGTATGGAAGCTTTTGATATTTCCAATATCAGTGGATTTGAGTCTGTGGGATCGATGGTTGTATACGAAAAGGGAAAACCAAAGCGCAGTGATTACCGTAAATTCCGTATAAAAACAGTACAGGGTCCTAATGATTATGCCAGTATGGAAGAAGTGCTGACCAGACGTTTTACTCATGAGAGTAACGGAGAATACGACAGTTTTTCAATTATGCCGGACCTTCTTCTGATGGATGGTGGAAGAGGACAGGTGAATATAGCACTGGGGGTGCTTGACAAACTGGGACTTTCAATTCCTGTCTGCGGCATGGTAAAAGATGATCATCACAGAACAAGAGGACTTTATTATAATAATGTTGAAATACCAATAGATGTAAACAGTGAGGGATTTCGCCTGATCACCAGAATACAGGATGAAGCTCACAGGTTTGCTATTGAATATCATCGCTCTCTGCGAAGCAGGGAACAGGTACATTCTATTCTTGATGATATTCCGGGAATAGGTGATACAAGAAGAAAGGCACTGATGCGCAGGTTTCGTTCAGTTGAGGGAATCAGAGATGCGTCGGTGGAAGAGCTTGCAGAAACAGAATCGATGAATGCAGGAAGCGCAAAACAGGTGTATGCTTTTTTTCACCCGAATAAATAAACATTAAAGGAGAAACTTGCTATGAAAGGTGTATTGATGACAAAGATGGTTCAGGAACTGAATCTGACAAACCTGACCCCTGAGATTGATCTGACTGATATGAGAATTATTACGGCTGAAATTAACCGACCGGCACTTCAGCTTACGGGATATCTGGAGCACTTTGCCAATGAACGTGTCCAGATTATCGGATATGTAGAGTATACTTATCTGATGCAGCTCAGTGACGAAAAACGCATGATGAAATACGAGCGTTTTATTTCCAGCAGGATTCCGTGTGTTATTTTCAGTACCATGACAAAACCATCACAGGATATGCTTGATCTTGCAAGAAAATATAAGGTGCCGACGTTTGTTACAGAGAGAACAACTTCCAGCCTTATGGCAGAGATTATCCGCTGGCTTGGTGTTCAGCTGGCACCCTGTATTTCCATTCATGGTGTTCTTGTTGATGTTTATGGCGAGGGAATCCTTATTACAGGAGAGAGCGGCATTGGAAAAAGTGAAGCTGCACTGGAACTGATTAAAAGAGGACATCGTCTTGTAAGTGATGATGTAGTAGAACTTCGCAAAGTAAGTGATGTTACACTGGTAGGTTCGGCACCGGATATTACAAGACATTTTATTGAACTCCGTGGTATCGGAATTATTGATGTCAAAACACTGTTTGGTGTTGAAAGTGTAAAAGATACACAGTCTGTAGACCTGGTCATTAAACTTGAAGAGTGGGACAGAGACAAAGAATATGACCGTCTTGGACTTCATGAGGAATATACAGAATATCTTGGAAACAAGATCGTGTGTCATTCACTGCCGATCCGGCCAGGCAGAAATCTGGCAGTTATCGTAGAAGCGGCCGCTGTCAATCACAGACAGAAAAAGATGGGTTATAATGCTGCAGAAGAGCTGTACAAACGTGTTCAGGCAAATATTGCACGTAAACGTGAAGGGTAATTGATTACAGAGAAGAATGCAGCGTTAAAATAAAATAATACTGGAGCAGAAGATCCAGAGGGAAAGGCGGAAATAAAATGAGTTCATATTGTTTTGGTATTGATGTAGGAGGTACTTCTGTTAAGTGTGGTCTTTTTAAAACAGATGGTACGCTGGTAGAAAAATGGGAAATCCCTACACGAAGAGAAAATAACGGTGATAAAATTCTTCCGGATGTCGGAGATACTATCAACAGCAAGATCAAAGAACGTAATCTGGACAAAAAAGATATTGCAGGTGTGGGAATCGGAATCCCTGGGCCTGTTAACGGCAAAGGCGAAGTGGAACGTGCAGTCAACCTTTACTGGGGCTTTAAAGCCGTATCAAAAGAAATAGAAGAATACACAGGACTTCCGGCAAAAGCTGGTAATGATGCCAATGTTGCAGCACTTGGAGAAGCATGGAAAGGTGCGGCTGCGGGAGCACAGAATGTAATTCTTGTAACACTTGGAACTGGTGTTGGCGGCGGTATTATTGTTGATGGAAAGATCGTGGCAGGTGAGCATGGTGCCGGTGGTGAGATCGGACATGCAATGGTCCTTCGCGGTGAAAAGGAAAAATGTAACTGCGGTAACCACGGATGTCTGGAACAGTATGCTTCTGCAACAGGAATCGTACGTGTGGCAGGAAGAAAACTTGCCGAAACAGATGAAGACAGTGTGCTCAGAAGTCTCAGCCATATTACCGCAAAGGATGTTCTGGATGCGTTCAAAGCAGGTGACAAAGTTGCAATAGACATAATGGAATATGTGGGAGATCTCCTTGGCGGTGCTCTTTCAGGATTTGCAGCAGTTGTGGATCCGGAGGCAATCGTTATTGGCGGCGGCGTATCAAAAGCCGGACAGCCGCTGATCGACTGCATTCAGAAATATTACAGAGAGTATGCGTTCCCTTCCTGCAAAAATACCAGAATGCTGATCGCCACACTTGGTAATGATGCAGGTATTTATGGTGCAGCTAAAATGGTACTCTGAGACAGATACCGGTTATTTACAGATTTTATAAAAGAGCTTCTTTTTGCGGAGGCTCTTTTTTTATGAGAAGATTCTGCGATTACAGGTGATTTTGTGGAGTCTGATATAATCATGATATTGCTCACAGGTAAATATCCGGGGACATAATCATTGATGATCGGGAGATAATAGGAAAATAATAAATGTGAAGTTTTTTTTTAGGGCTTTATTTACGAATTCTTATTTGTTATAATAGAACGGACTATAAAGGAGGAAAACCATGAATTACGGAAAAAAATCAGTCTCAAAAAAGCGAAATTCGTTGATTTCCCGTACCTCCATGATGGGAAAAAGAGCACATGTTTCGCTTATCAGAGTCCTGTTTGTTGCTCTGATCACAGTCTGCGTGGTAATCGGCTGTGTGGGAATCGGAGCATTTCGGGGAATCATAGATAATGCCCCAGATGTAAATGATGTTGATATATCACCTCTGGGTTATGCAACTTTCCTGTATGATGGTGATGGAAATCAGCTGAGAAAACTTACAGCTCCAAGTTCAAACCGACTTCCGGTATCAATTGAACAGATTCCGGTGGATCTGCAGCACGCAGTTGTTGCCATCGAGGACGAACGTTTTTATGAACATAACGGAATTGACGTAAGAGGTATTCTCCGTGCTTTTGTAAGAAATATCACTACGGGAAATCTTTCAGAAGGTGCCAGTACTATTACCCAGCAGCTGCTGAAAAATAATGTATTTACCAACTGGACGCAGGAGTCCAGCTGGCTTGAACGATTTACACGAAAAATTCAGGAACAGTATCTTGCTGTAGAAGTTGAGAAAAAAATCAATGACAAGAATGTGATCCTGGAGAATTATCTGAATACCATCAACCTTGGCGCAGGTGCTTATGGAGTGCAGGCTGCAGCCAGACAGTATTTTAATAAGGACGTATGGGACCTGAATCTTTCTGAATGTGCCACACTTGCAGGGATTACTCAGAACCCGACTCAGTTCAACCCTATTGAGCATCCGGAAGCAAACGCCAAGAGACGTAAAGAAGTTCTGGATCATATGCTGACTCAGGGATATATTACCCAGGCGCAGTATGATGAAGTTAGTAATGATGATGTATATTCACGTATACAGGCAGCCCAGCTTGAACAGTCAGACAGTGAAAATACAGTATATTCATATTTCGAAGATGAGCTTATTGATCAGGTGATCAATGACCTTATGAAAATCAAGGGATATACCAGAACACAGGCACAGAACCTTGTTTACAGTGGTGGCCTGAGCATTTATACAACTCAGGATCCGAAGATCCAGAACATTCTGGATGAAGAATATTCTGATCCGTCCAATTATCCGGATTACGTCCAGTATGCGCTTGATTATGCACTGACAGTTAAGAACCCGCAGGGTGAGGAAGTAAACTACAGCAAAGAAATGCTCAAACTGTATTTCCAGAACGAAGACCCTGAGTTTGATCTCCTTTTTGACTCACAGGAAGAAGGACAGAGTTATGTTGACCGTTATAAAGAGCATATACTTGCTGACGGAAGTACGGTAGTTGCAGAAAGAGTAAGTTTTGCTCCGCAGCCGCAGTCTTCCATGAGTGTGATCGATCAGCATACAGGTTATGTTAAGGCAATCGTAGGCGGACGTGGTGAAAAAACAGCCAGTCTTACACTGAACAGAGCAACAGATACTACAAGACAGCCAGGTTCTACGTTTAAGATTCTGTCTACTTATGCACCTGCATTAAATGAAAAAGGCATGACTCTTGCAACTACATTTGAAGATGAACCATATAACTATCCGGATGGATCTCCTGTCAATAATGCAAGTAAGAGTTATGGAGGAACAACAACAATCCGTACTGCTATTCAGAATTCTATCAACGTAGTAGCTGTCAAGTGCCTTGAAGAAGTAACACCTTCACTTGGCCTGCAGTATCTTGATAATTTCGGATTTACGACACTGGCACACGGAACAGAAGCAGACAAAGATGCCAATGGCACCATATGGACAGATGCCAATCTGCCTCTGGCACTGGGTGGTCTTACAAACGGTGTTACAAATGTAGAGCTCTGTGCTGCATATGCGGCAATTGCCAACAGTGGAAATTATATTGAACCTATTTATTATACAAAGATTCTTGATCATAACGGAAATGTCCTTGTTGAAAAAACTTCAGCAGAACGTTCTGTTATCAAAGAAAGTACAGCATGGCTTCTGACAAGTGCAATGGAAGATGTTGTCAAACAGGGTACAGGTACAGCGTGCCAGCTGGAAAACATGACAGTAGCAGGAAAAACCGGTACAACAGATGCGTATAATGACCTCTGGTTTGTGGGATATACACCGTATTATACCTGTGCGGTATGGTCCGGATATGATAATAATGAGAAACTTCCGGAAGATGCAAGGAACTTCCATAAGAATCTATGGAAAAAAGTCATGACCAGGATTCATGAGGGACTGCCGGATAAAGATTTCGATATGCCGGCAAGCGTCGAAGAAATCAGCATCTGCTCAGAGACAGGACTGCTTCCAAGAGCAGGCTGTCCGGTCATTACAGAGTACTTTGATATTGGAGATGTGCCTACAGACTATTGTGATCAGCATTTCTATGAGGAAGAATCAATTCCTGAATATAATGTTACTGAAGAAACATTTGAGGTAAGTCCAACACCGGAGCCTGGCAACACTGATGGAACAAATACCGAAGGAGATAACACCGGAGGTGACAATGGTGGAGGAGACAACACCGGAGGCGACAATGGTGGAGGAGACAACACCGGAGGAGACAACACCGGAGGCGACAATGGCGGAGGAGACAACACCGGAGGCGACAATGGTGGAGGAGACAACACCGGAGGAGACAATACCGGAGGAGACAACACCGGAGGTGACAATGGTGGAGGAGATAACACCGGAGGCGATGGCGGCGGAGACGCTGTAGCGTAAACATCAGATTTAAGATACAGGCTGTAGCTGCGTGAAGCAGTTATGGCCTGTGTTTATAAAAGCAAAAATAACTGGCTGATGACAGAGACAGGAGAGCGTATGTTAGAACAATACAAAACAATAATGGAGGGCGGAACAGGAGAAATAACGGAAAAGAAATCCCGGTTTATAGCAACTGTAAGGCCTGTTTCCACAGAGGAGGAAGCACTGGCATTTCTGGAAGAAATGAAGAAGAAATACTGGGATGCAAGACATAACTGTTACGCTTATTCCATAGGACTTAATCGTGAATTTACCAGATGCAGTGATGATGGGGAACCTTCAGGAACAGCTGGGAGACCAATGCTGGATGTGCTTCTGGGAGAAGAAATTTATAATGTTGCAGTTGTGGTTACCAGATATTTCGGAGGGGTTCTTCTGGGAACAGGAGGGCTTGTAAGGGCCTATTCAAAGGCAGTTCAGGAAGGACTGGCCGGAAGCCGGATCATAGAGAAAAAACGCGGTATTACTTTAAAAGTGACTACAGATTATACAGGAATAGGAAAAATTCAGTACATAGCGGGAGAACGTAATGTACCAGTTGTTGACAGTGAATATACAGACAAGGTGGTTTTGAAACTGCTGGTTGAATCGGGGGCAGCGGAAGAATTACAGAAAGCCATAACGGAAGGAACAAACGGCAGAGCAGCGATGGAAAAGGAGTCCGAATTATATTTTGCTGTTTTGGAAGGACAGGTATATACATTTAAAAACTGAACAGAATGAAAAAAAGAGAAGTGCTATGGGTTATCACAGCCTTCTCTTTTTATTTGGGAAAATAATCAGCATTTTTCCGGTTCTGGATAATCAACACCCTGTGTATCAACAGTCATGGATTTGATCTGCTGTTCATCCAGTGGTCTGTCTCTGAAATCAGTTTCAGTTTCAGCGATTTTATTTACGATATCCATTCCTTCAATGATTTTTCCAAATGCTGCATAAGCGCCATCCAGATGCGGTGCATTTTTATGCATAATGAAGAACTGGCTTCCTGCTGAATCAGGATGCATGGCTCTTGCCATGGAAAGAACTCCTTCTGTATGTGCAAGATCGTTTGCGAAGCCGTTCTGGGCAAATTCACCCCTGATACTGTATCCTGGTCCGCCCATGCCTGTTCCGTCCGGGCAGCCGCCCTGGATCATGAAACCGTTGATAACACGATGGAAAATAAGTCCGTCATAGAATCCTTTTTTTACAAGACTGATAAAATTGTTTACAGTATTCGGTGCAATTTCCGGATACAGTTCTGCTTTCATTACATCACCATTTTCCATAGTAATGGTTATGATTGGATTTGCCATAATTTCCTCCTTTTATAAAAGGTATTGTTTTTCTTTGTGGGCTCTATTATAATATGCAGAGAACATTTTTGCAAGGAAAAAGGAAGGTGAGGGCAGAGATGGTAATTGAAACAGGAAGCCCTGAAGAGACATTTGAGCTGGGGAAAAAAATAGGCAGCCTGGCAAAACCTGGTCAGGTTTACACACTGACAGGAGACCTTGGAACAGGAAAAACAGTATTTACCCAGGGCGTTGCTGCGGGTCTTGGGATAACAGAGCCTGTAAACAGTCCTACATTTACGATCGTGCAGGTTTACGAAGAAGGAAGACTGCCATTTTATCATTTTGATGTGTATCGCATTGGAGATATAGAGGAAATGGAAGAAATCGGGTATGATGATTATTTCTTTGGAAATGGCATCTGTCTGATTGAGTGGGCAGAGCTGATTGAAGAAATTCTGCCTGAAGACAGGATTTCTATTACAATACAAAAAAATCTGGAAAAAGGTTTTGACTACCGACAGATTACAATAGAGGAGAAGAATAAATGAAGATATTAGGACTGGACAGTTCCGGAATTGTTGCATCAGTTGCGGTTGTGGAAGATGATGTTCTGATTGCGGAATACACAGTGAACTACAAAAAAACTCATTCCCAGACATTACTTCCGATGCTGGATGAGATTGTAAAAATGACAGAGCTGGATCTGAATTCCGTAGATGCTATAGCAGTTGCAGCAGGACCGGGATCTTTTACCGGCCTTCGTATAGGATCAGCTACTGCAAAAGGCCTTGGCCTGGCATTAAAAAAACCGCTTGTTGCAATACCGACGGTGGAAGGGCTTGCGTATAATCTCTATGATACTCAGGGAATTATATGCCCGATCATGGATGCAAGGAGAAAACAGGTTTATACAGGAATTTACTGCTTTGAAGATCACAGACTCAGAGTACTGGAAGATCAGATGGCAGTTCCGATGGAAGAACTGATCAGCAAACTGAATAAACTTGGTCAGCCGGTTACATTTCTTGGAGACGGTGTGCCGGTATTCAGTGAAATGATCAGGCAGGAACTTGCTGTTCCGTTTGCTTTTGCACCTGCTCATGTAAATAAACAGCGTGCAGCGGCAGTTGCAGCACTTGGACTGGAATATTATCGTGAAGGTAAGACACAGACGGCCATGGAACATGTTCCGGATTATCTGCGAGTATCCCAGGCAGAAAGGGAACGTGCCGAAAAATTAAAAAAAGTGAACGGTGAAAATTTATGACATTCAGAGAAATGCTGGTTGAGGATCTGGATCAGGTCGTTGAAATAGAAAACAGTCTTTTTTCGGTACCATGGACAAAAGAAGGCTTTTTTACATTCCTTATAAAAGAAGAAAATATGTTCTTTGTCGTAGAAGAAAAAGGCAAAATCCTGGGTTATTGCAGTATGCAGACAGTTCTGGATGAAGGCGATATTCTGAATGTTGCAGTACGCAGGGAGCGGCAAAAAGAAGGAATCGGATATTTTCTGGTAGACAGTATGCTGATGATGGCAGAAGCCAGAGGCATAAGAACTGTCCATCTGGAAGTACGTGAGGGAAATGATACAGCGAGAAGGCTTTATCAGAGGCTTGGTTTTGCAGAAGATGGTTTGCGCAAAAACTATTATACAGATCCGCTGGAAAATGCTGTCCTGATGACCCGCAGGAAATAACCACTTTTCTGAAAGCTGAAATTAATAATAAAATGAGGTAAAAAATGTTAGATGTTTGTTTGTTGGGAACCGGAGGGATGATGCCGCTTCCAAAGAGATGGTTGACTGCATTGATGACAAGATACAATGGAAGCAGTCTTCTGATTGACTGTGGAGAAGGAACTCAGGTTGCCGTAAAAGAAAAAGGCTGGAGTTTTAAACCAATAGATGTGATCTGTTTTACACATTATCATGGAGATCATATCAGTGGACTTCCTGGCCTGCTTCTTACAATGGGAAATGCGGACAGAACAGAACCGCTGACTCTTGTAGGACCAAAAGGACTTGAACGGGTAGTTAATGCGCTGAGAGTGATTGCACCGGAACTGCCTTTTGAAATTAGATTTATAGAGATAACAAAACCTGAAGAGGTGCTGGAACTTAATGGATACAGGATTACTGCGTTCAGAGTGAACCATAATGTAATCTGCTACGGATATACACTGGAAATACTAAGGCAGGGCAAATTTTCTCCTGAACGGGCTAAAGAAAAGGAAATTCCCCTTAAATACTGGAATCCTCTTCAGAAAGGGCAGACCATAGAGGCAGACGGGAAAATTTATACACCGGATATGGTTCTCGGACCAGACAGAAAAGGAATCAAACTGACATATACTACAGATACAAGACCAACAGAATCTATTCTGCGTAATGCAAAGAATTCGGATCTTTTTATCTGTGAGGGGATGTACGGTGAAGAAGATAAAATTGAAAAAGCCAAGGGATATAAACATATGACATTCAGGGAGGCTGCAATACTGGCACATGATGCTCAGGTCAATGAACTCTGGCTGACACATTACAGCCCGTCGCTGATACGTCCGGAAGAATATATGGATATGGTAAGAGGAATTTTTCCGGCGGCTTATCCTGGCAAAGATGGTAAAAGCATAGAATTGAATTTTGAAGAAGACTAGAGGTGTCGAATATGGAAGATACATTAATTCTGGCAATTGAGAGTTCATGTGACGAAACAGCGGCTTCTGTTGTCAAAAACGGAAGAACCATACTTTCAAATGTGATCTCTTCCCAGATTGAACTTCATAAACTTTACGGAGGTGTAGTTCCGGAGATTGCCTCCCGTAAACATATTGAGAAAATTAATCAGGTAGTGGAGGCTGCACTGGAAGAAGCAGGTGTAACACTTGATGATCTGGATGCGATCGGTGTGACGTATGGTCCGGGACTTGTAGGTGCTCTTCTTGTAGGTGTAGCAGAAGCAAAAGCAATTGCCTATGCAAAAAAACTGCCGTTAGTCGGAGTACATCATATTGAGGGGCATGTTTCAGCTAATTATATAGAACATCCTGATCTGGAACCGCCGTTCTTGTGTCTGATCGTATCGGGAGGTCATACCCATCTCGTTATAGTAAAAGATTATGGTGAGTTTGAAATCCTCGGACGAACCAGAGATGATGCAGCAGGAGAAGCGTTTGACAAAGTTGCACGTGCTATCGGGCTGGGATACCCTGGGGGGCCAAAGATTGATAAGCTTTCAAAAGAGGGAAATCCGGAGGCAATAACGTTTCCACGTGCCAAAATCGGAGACTGTCCGTATGATTTCAGTTTCAGTGGAGTAAAATCGGCCGTACTGAATTACATTAATCAGGCCCAGATGAAAGGTGAAGAAGTGAACAGGGCAGATCTGGCAGCTTCTTTCCAGAAAGCAGTTGTAGATGTACTGGTGGAACATACCATGATGGCTGCCAGAGATTATAAGATGGATAAAGTAGCGATTGCAGGCGGAGTGGCGTCCAATGGTACATTGCGTGCAGCAATGGAAAAAGCCTGCCAGGAGCATGGCTGTCGCTTCTTCCGTCCATCCCCTATTTTCTGTACAGATAATGCGGCAATGATCGGAGTTGCTGCTTATTATGAATACAAAAAAGGCACCCGTCATGGCTGGGATCTGAATGCAGTGCCGAATCTTCGTTTAGGAGAACGCTGAACAGCACGACCATATTCGGATTTTGTCAGAGAGGAAGAATGCAAATGAAAAATACAGCAATCGTTCTGGCGGCAGGACAGGGAAAGCGAATGCATACCAAAATACAGAAACAGTTCCTGGAAATCAGGGGGTATCCTGTCCTTTATTATTCACTGAGATGTTTTCAGGAGAGTCCTCTTATAGAGGATATCATTCTCGTAACAGGAGAGGACTCGGTCTTTTATTGTCAGAAGGAAATTGTGGAAAAATATGGGTTTACCAAGGTTGCGAAGGTGATACCAGGTGGAAAAGAACGGTATGATTCTGTCTATCAGGGACTTTTTGCCTGCGAAAACAGCGACTATGTACTGATACATGATGGCGCACGTCCTTTTATAACAGAAGAAATACTGGAGAGAGGCCTGGAAGGAGCAAAAGAAACAGGTGCCTGTGCTGTGGGCATGCCATCTAAAGATACTGTCAAAATTGCAGATGAATCCGGCTTTATTGCAGAGACACCGGACAGGAGCAGAGTCTGGCTGATTCAGACTCCGCAAATCTTTCAGTATAAACTGATCAGAAATGCCCATGAAAGCATTCGTACCAGAGATATGAGCAATGTTACAGATGATGCAATGGTAGTTGAGCAGGAAACCGGGGTAAAAGTATGCCTTGCAGAAGGCAGTTACCAGAATATAAAGATCACAACTCCTGAAGATTTGGAGATTGCAGAAATGTTTTTGACCAAGTTGCTGTAAACAGTAACATGTTTTTGAGAAATTCATGAAAAAATATGAAATTTATTGTTGACATATGAAATAAATGATGATAGAATACATCTTGCGCTGAACAAGTGGCGCAAACAAAAACAATAAATTTCATATGGAGAGATATCGAAGTGGTCATAACGAGGCGGTCTTGAAAACCGTTTGTCCGCAAGGGCGCGTGGGTTCGAATCCCACTCTCTCCGCTAGTTGAGAAAAATAAAAAAGTTCTTGACAAACAAAATACAACGCGATATAATATTAAACGCTTCTGAAAAAAAAGAAGTGATTGCGTAGGGCGATTTGGAGAAGTACCCAAGCTGGCCGAAGGGGCTCCCCTGGAAAGGGAGTAGGTCGTTAATAGCGGCGCGAGGGTTCAAATCCCTCCTTCTCCGCTTTCAAGTTTGAAAAAAACTTGAAAAAAGTACTTGACATTCAGAAATGAATGTGATAAAGTAAATAAGCTGCTTGAGAGAGCGGCAAACAAAGAACATTGATAACTGAACAGTGAAACACATACGATTCTCGAAAATTTCTTTAAATTAAATTTTTAAGAACAA